>NZ_JAXMOY010000003.1:0-283876 GCF_034669625.1 Marinobacter sp. | reverse complement strand
CTCTTCCGATCTATGGGGGCAACAATGCCCTGATGTTGCGTAAATGCTCGCATGGTGTCTCTCCTGTGGATCAGTTCATCAACTCACGGACATCAACAAAATGGCCAGTCACTGCAGCAGCGGCCGCCATAGCCGGACTCACCAAATGGGTGCGCCCGCCGAAGCCCTGACGCCCCTCAAAGTTACGGTTGGAGGTAGAGGCACAATGCTCGCCCTGCCCCAGCTTGTCCGCGTTCATCGCCAAGCACATCGAACAACCAGGGTCACGCCATTCCAAGCCCGCTTCAATAAAGATCTTGTCCAGACCTTCCTGTTCCGCCTGCTCTTTCACCAAACCGGAACCGGGGACCACCATTGCCTGCTTCAAACCAGCGGCAACCTTACGACCTTTAACCACAGCCGCTGCTTCACGCAGATCCTCAATACGGCTGTTGGTGCAGGAACCGATAAACACTCGGTCTAACTTGATGTCGGTAATCTTCTGATTCGGCTCTAACCCCATGTATTTCAGAGCACGAACAATGCCTTCGCGCTTGATGGGATCTTCTTCTTTGGCAGGGTCAGGTACATTCGCACCGACATCCGCCACCATCTCTGGTGATGTACCCCAGCTCACTTGCGGCTGAATCTTTGTTCCATCGATTTCGACGACCTTGTCGAACACAGCATCGTCATCACTGTGCAGGGTGCGCCAGTAATCAACCGCTTTGATCCAGGTTTCGCCCTTAGGCGCGAACGGGCGGTCTTTTACGTAATCAATGGTGGTGTCGTCGACCCCCACCATACCGACACGAGCACCGCCTTCGATGGCCATATTACAAATGGTCATCCGACCTTCCATGCTCAAGCCACGGATAGCCTCACCGCCGAACTCAATCGCATAACCCGTGCCGCCGGCCGTTCCGATCTTACCAATAATCGCCAGTACAACGTCTTTACCGGTTACACCAGCACCCAACTGACCAGTCACCTTGACCAGCATGTTTTTCATTTTTTTCTGTACCAGACACTGGGTAGCCAACACGTGCTCAACCTCAGAGGTACCGATACCGTGGGCCAAACAACCGAAAGCACCATGGGTCGAGGTATGGGAATCACCACACACAATGCTCATGCCCGGCAAAGTCGCGCCCTGCTCTGGCCCAATGACGTGAACAATACCTTGGCGAATGTCCTTGATCTTGAATTCCAGGATGCCGAACTCGTCGCAGTTCTTACCCAGGGTTTCGACCTGAGTACGGGACACGGGATCGACAATGCCATCGATACCCTTGTCACGGTCGGTAGTCGGCACGTTGTGATCTGGCGTTGCCAGGTTGGCGTCAATGCGCCAAGGCTTACGGTTAGCCAACCGAAGTCCTTCAAAAGCCTGCGGAGATGTCACTTCGTGCAGCAGCTGACGATCGATATAGATCAATGCTGAACCGTCATCGCGCTGTTTGACCAAATGGTCATCCCACAACTTGTCGTATAAGGTCTTGCCCGCCATGGTTCTCTCTCACTCTCTGGGGGTTTCTGTTTCTTTCTTAAGTGGGGCTATCATACTACCTCGCCTCCAATAACCCCAATTCATGTTTTTCATTCGTTGCATTCCAGTTGGTTATCGCTGATAGTTTTTGCTGGGCCGTCGCCCAAGTCATCGCTACAAACAACGGAGAACTCACTGGTGGATGCAAACTCCTTAAAAGCATTCCTGACCATTGTCGATCAAGGCTCCTTCTCGGAAGCAGCCGAAACGCTGCATCTGACTCAGCCAGCTGTCAGCAAACGCCTCGCTGCGCTGGAACACCAACTGGGAACCAAGCTGATCGAACGAGGCCACCGGGAAATTCGCCTCACCGAAACGGGAACCCGCTTACTCCCTCACGCCCGACAAATACTCGACGACATCCACAACGCCAAAGCCGCGCTATCGTCCAATGACGGCACCATCACCGGCGAACTGAATATCATCGCCAGTCACCACATCGGCCTGCACCACCTGCCAAAATGGCTACGCCGCTTCGCTCGAGAATACCCGGAGGTATCCGTAAACCTGCAGTTTATGGAATCCGATGCGGCCTATAGCCAAATGGTAAAGCGAAACGCCGAGCTGGCGTTTGTCACGCTCAGTGACAGCATGGAAAGGCAGTTCGCGGTGCATCAACAGTGGCCCGACCCCATGATGTTTGTAACCGGCACCGATCATGATTTAACTGCACAAAAAGCGACTACACTTAAAGATCTGGCAAAGTATCCGGCGCTATTGCCGGACACGACAACAGCAACCTATCGCGCCGTGAGCCGGTTATTTTTGGAGGCCAACCTGCCCCTCAAACAGCAAATACCAACCAACTATCTTGAAACCATCAAGATGATGACAAGTGTCGGGTTAGGTTGGAGTGTATTGCCCTTGAGCATGATGGATAGCAGCCTGCACCAATTAATGACGGAGTTCTCGGTCAGCCGGGTTCTGGGTGCCATCGGCTTGTCAGGGCGCCAGCTGAGCCTGGCAGCCAGCGCGATGCTGGACATCGTTAGGGATGAAGAAGTTAACTGCTAAATAAATACCAGATGATTACAGGAGTTTTCATGGGCTTCGACGATTACCTCAAAATTCTGGCCAAACACGACGGATCCGACCTTTACCTGAGCACCGGCGCTCCGCCCTGCGCAAAATTCCACGGAGCCCTAAAACCTATTGATCGCACTCCTCTCGCCCCAGGCATCATAAAAGAGATTGCCTGGTCTATCATGGACGAAGGTCAACGAGCCGAGTTCGAGCAGGAAATGGAGATGAATTTAGCCTACAGCATTCGCAACGTAGGTCGTTTCAGAATCAATATTTTCCGGCAACGACATGAAATTTCCATTGTCGTCCGTAACATCGTCACAGATATACCTAATATTGACGACTTAGGCTTACCCCCGATTCTCAAAGATGTAGTGATGGCCAAACGAGGCTTGGTGCTCTTTGTAGGCGCCACCGGCTCCGGAAAATCGACATCTCTTGCAGCGCTCATAGACTACCGAAACACAAATTCCGCGGGACACATCATCACCATTGAAGATCCGGTCGAATATATACACCGACACAAGAAAAGCATTGTTAATCAGCGCGAAGTGGGCGTTGATACACGCAGTTTTCAACAAGCTCTGAAGAACACTTTGCGGCAGGCTCCCGACGTCATCCTGATTGGCGAGATCCGAGACCGCGAAACCATGGAGCACGCCCTCGCCTTTGCGGAAACAGGGCATCTATGCATCTCTACCCTCCACGCCAACAACGCAAATCAGGCTCTGGACCGGATTATCAACTTCTTCCCGGAAGAACGCCGAAACCAACTGTTAATGGACCTTTCTTTGAACCTGCGGTCATTTGTTTCTCAGCGACTCGTCCCCACCGTCGACAAAAAACGCTGTGCCGCCATCGAAATCCTGCTGGGCACTCCGACCGTTAGTGAACTCATTCTTCGCGGAGAGATCGATGGCATCAAAGAGATTATGGAAAAGTCCGCCAACCTTGGTATGCAAACCTTCGATCTCGCGCTTTTCAATCTTTGGAAGGAAGGAAAAATTACCGAAGAAGATGCCCTGAAAAACGCAGACTCTGCCAACAATCTTCGGCTCAGAATCAAACTTCATGGCCGAAGTGCATCGTCTACCAGCAACTCCCCGCGCTCTTCAGGGACATCAGACGGAATTGAGTTATCACTGCAGATAGAAAATGAAGAAGACTCAGAGTCCTAGGCATACGACCTTATACCTCGGTGGGGGGGCGCTCTCAGCCCCCACCATGTCACAACAATCGCGACAGCCATAGCTCCGGCACCACCCCAGAAAGCCGCTGTCGTGCTGTAGCCATCCACCAGAAAGCCCGACATCCAGGCACCCAGAGCTCCGCCAGCGCCGAACGTCAGGCCACTGTATAGCGCTTGTCCCTGGCCATGGTGATGCTTACCAAAGAACCCCTGAACGTACTGCACCGAAACCGCGTGCAACACCCCGTAAGATGCCGCGTGCAGCAGTTGCGCAAAAACCAATACCGGAACCACTGCCGTAAACTCTGCAATAAGGCCCCAGCGGATCATAGTTAGGACCAAAGCTCCGAGCACCACCTGACGGACCGACAGTCGCCGCGTTAATCGATGCAGAAAAAGGAACAACACAATTTCCGCAAGCACGCCGAGCGACCAGAGTAACCCGATGGATAATTTGCCGTATCCATGCTGCTCAAGATGAATGCTGAAGAAGGTGTAGTAAGCGCCGTGAGACACCTGCAAGAGGAAATTCATGGCCAAAAATGCAATCACTGCAGGGTGAGTGACAATCGCTTTAAGGCTGCCTTTAGGCGCGCGCCCCTTGAGTTCGCCACGATCTGAAGGCACCAGAAACGCCGACACTGCGATGCCTACAAAAACCGGCAGCAGCAACCAAGGCAGGTACTGGATCGGCACCCATTCCAACAAAGCGCCAACCAAAGCCACTGCGCCGATAAAGCCGACCGAGCCCCATAGCCGAACCTTACCGTATTTTTCTTTATGGGCACCCAACACTCTCAGGGTGATTACTTCGTAGAGCGGAAGAATGGCATTCCAGAAGAAGGTGAACACCAGCATCACCAAAAGCAGCCCGTAAAACCCGGGCTCCAAAAATACGCCGGCAAAGAACAGAGAACCGGTGATCGCACCAAAACGAACCAAGCGCACGCGCTGACCCGTGTGATCACCAAGCCAACCCCAAAGGCTGGGTGCGACAATTTTGGTTAACTGGATGGTCGCCATGAGTGTGGCGATTTGCAGATAGGTAAAGCCCTGCCCCTCCAGATAGAGGGACCAATAAGGCAAGAGCCCTCCAAGGAGGGCAAAGAACCAGAAATAGAGGTTAGACAGCCGCCAGTAGATCGTGTCGCCTCCTTTTTATCAGAGCTGCCCGATCACCGGAGTGGAGACTTCGACATCGCCATTTTGAGCGCGGTGACGCAGATAGTGATCCAACAGAACAATGGCCATCATGGCTTCCGCGATGGGCGTTGCCCGAATACCAACGCAAGGGTCGTGACGACCTGTTGTAATAACCTCGACCGGATTGCCATGCAGATCAATGCTGCGCCCGGGCAAGCGCAGGCTGGACGTCGGTTTCAACGCAATACTGGCAAGTATCGGCTGCCCCGAAGAAATACCACCAAGCACACCGCCAGCTTCATTAGACAGGAAGCCTTCAGGTGTCATTTCATCCCGATGCTCGGTGCCTTTTTGCTCAATACACCCAAACCCGGCGCCAATCTCGACGCCTTTGACCGCGTTGATGCTCATCAATGCATGGGCCAAGTCAGCATCCAAACGATCGAAGATCGGTTCGCCAAGCCCTGGCGGTACACCTTCAGCAACGACATTAATGCGAGCACCGATAGAGTCCCCCTCTTTTCGAAGGGCATCCATGTACGCTTCCATTTCCGGTACCTTGTCGGCATCCGGGCAAAAGAAAGGGTTCTGATGAACCTGCTCCCAATCCAGCTTATCGACCTTGATCGGGCCTAGCTGGGACAAATACCCGCGAATGCGTATACCCAGACGCTGCTCCAGAAACTTACGGGCTACCGCGCCAGCCGCAACTCGCATGGCTGTTTCGCGAGCCGACGAACGGCCGCCACCACGGTAGTCACGATTGCCGTACTTATGGTGATAGGTGTAATCCGCATGGGCAGGACGGAACTGTTCAGAGATCTTGGAGTAATCCTTGGAGCGCTGATCGGTGTTCTCAATAATCAGCCCGATCGGTGTCCCGGTTGTTTTACCCTCAAAGACACCGGACAGGATACGAACTTCATCGGCTTCCCGACGTTGCGTGGTATGGCGGGAGGTGCCCGGTTTGCGGCGATCAAGATCAGCCTGCATATCCGCTTCTGACAGCTCAAGGCCCGGCGGGCAACCATCAATGATGCAGCCCAAAGCGGCACCGTGGCTTTCACCAAAGGTAGTTACCGTAAACAGCTTTCCGAAAGTATTTCCCGACATATTTCAGCACTTTATTTAAGTTTTATAAAAACAGAGTTAAGACTTATTTGCCTGCCATTCACGAAGATCTCGGGCGGTGATCAGGAACACGCCATCGCCACCACTTTCGAACTCAAGCCAGGTCAGCGGCAGGTCCGGATAAGCGTCATCCATGGCTCCCCAGGAATTGCCCACTTCGACAATCAACAAGCCGTCTTCAGTCAGATGCTCAGCTGCTCCAACGATAATACGATGCGCAATATCAAGACCATCGTCACCGGCGGCCAGACCCAGCTCCGGCTCATGCCGATACTCTTCTGGCATGTCAGCCATATCTTCGGCATCGACATAAGGCGGGTTACTGAGGATCACATCGTAGCGGCCTTCAATGCTTGTGAACACGTCCGAACGAACCGCTTGCACGCGCCCCTGCAGGCCATGCAGTTCAATGTTCGACTCTGCCACCGCCAACGCATCTTCCGAAATATCAGACAGTGTGACCTCAGCTTCTTCGAACACTGTCGCAGCGCCAATTCCGATACAGCCGCTACCCGTGCACAAGTCCAACACTCGCTGAACATAGGTATCGCCCAACCAAGGCTGCAAGCCGTTTTCGAGCAACTCACCCAAAGGCGACCGGGGCACCAGCACCCGTTCATCAATATTGAACGGCATCCCCATAAACCAGCCCTCTCCTAACAGATAGGCAACAGGCACACGCTCATTGATACGGCGATCGATACGGGCAAGAATCAAGTCCCTTTCTGAGCGGGTCAAACGTGCATCCAAGAAAATGTTGTTATTTTCCAGAGGCAAATGAACACTGCGGAGCACCAACTGGACCGCCTCATCCCATACATTGTCAGTACCATGGCCAAAATACAGCGGCGATGCAGCAAAGCGCGAAGCGGCGTACCGCAATAGATCACGGATGGTGTGCAAGTCATCAACGGGGCTAGTCACAAATAATCTTTCCTGAACGGAGCATTTTAGCGCAGCATTATACGCTGATTAGACGCACCACTGCAGCATATGAGACGCTTAAAGCGCCAGAGGACCAGAGCTACTGCGACTTTCCTCAAATCGGTCCAAGGCCGCCGTCATTCGCTCACGACCTAAGCGGATCAGTTCAGGCGCTTTATGGTAGTCGTAACTTCGGCTCGCATTTTTCGGAATATTGACCAGAAGATCAGGCGGATAACCGGCAATTTTGTACTGAACCAAGGCACTTTGCATGGTTTCGATGGTCAGGTTCATTACATCAAACTTACCAATGCCGAGTTTGTCCCAATCGATGGTTGGGTGCTCCTCTTTTTGCTTTGCCTTATTCTGACTCCGCTCTTCCTGCCTTTCCTTCAGTTCGTTTTTTTTCTTCTCCTCGGCCGTCTTCTTGGCAATCTCCCGACTTATTTTATCTTCAGGTGATTCGCTGCTGCTTGAGCTCCGGGTTGTGAGCGATTTAAGCGCATCCCAGTCAAACCAGCGCGAGGCTTTGTCACGAACCGCACCGACCCACTCTTCAATATCACTCCCGTCGTCGCCCTCGAAAGAGAACGCTGCATCAGGAATACGCCGCTGTTGATCATCCTCGCCACTAAGGTTAACGGCCATCACAAGGTCGGCATGCGCTGAAATCGTCGGGATAATCGGGAGCGGGTTAAGAAGCGCACCATCTACCAGCACGCGGCCATTGAGCACCAAGGGGGTTACGACACTCGGAATAGCGATGGATGCGCGAATAGCCTGATCTAACGGGCCTTCCTGAAACCAGATTTCTTTGTGAGCAAGCAGATCGGTCGCGACAGCCGTATAAGACATCGGCAAGTCTTCGATTCGAGTATCACCGAGAATCTCCCGGACCACGGAAAAGACTTTCTCACCCCGTATGGCACCAATGGAGGTGAAGGTGACATCCAACAGTTTGAGCACATCAAACTGCCCCAGGCCAGTTACCCAATCCTTATAATCCTGCAGTTTGCCAGCGGCGTACATCCCACCTACCAGCGCACCCATTGAGCATCCGGATATGGCAATGATCTTATAGCCGCGCTCGTGCAATACTTCGATGGCACCTATATGGGCGTAGCCTCTGGCTCCCCCGCTACCGAGCGTCAATGCAACGGTTTTTCCATTGCCGGTCTGGCGGACGGTGGGCGATGCAGGCGACACATCAGAGCTTTCGACGACAGCACTTACGCCGTCTTGTACCGGTGGATTCGAATCGGCACTGCCGTTTGCTTCCGGATTGTCCTTACCTGCCATAGTTACTGCCTTTTGATGACGATCACTTCAATTCTATTGCCCTGACGGTTCGGAGCGATCTGTTGAACAGCAGGTCCTATTGGCAACATTCGAATCTGGCTTCGGGAAACCCCAATTTTACTCAGCAACTCGGCAAAGGACTGAGCAGCCTGATTAGAACGTTCAACGGCGGCTTCGAAATTTTCATCCGCCGCTAGCTCGGAAAATGCCGCAAGCACAACTTCAGCACCCTTTTGTTCACTCCAAGCCAAAAGCTGACGCCGATCACCCGCCGTAAACTCAAATCGATAAGAAACGCCACCCTGCCACGGAACAATGACCGGGCCCTGAACACGTCCGTTACCCGCCTCAAACCCGGGAATGCCCGCACCTTGGGTGACATTCAGATGCTCAACCCAAACGTACTCTCGCAAGTTACCCCGAGTAACGGTATACACCGAGGTCAACCATTGCCGCCCTTGCTCATCCAGCACCGCAGCCACAAAGTAATCCTGCAAGGTGTCCCGACCCAGCAATTTCGGTTGCTCAAAAACCTGATTCGCCCATGCATTACTTCGACCACAGTTAATTCCCGAACACTCAAACAGAATCTGAGCGCCGCGCGCCTGCATGCGTTTCAAATAATGGTCACGCGCTTCCTGTCGACTAGCGTCACGGTTAACTTCGTAAAGCTGCCCCTCCCCTCGCACCGGTAAACGGGCCATGACTTCCGAACGAATTTCATTGCGCACTTCCCGGATCGGACTGAAAAGCATCAGGTGCCCGGACGATTCGATGGTTTTGGTGGATTGCAGCCTGGACTGAGGGAAAGCTTCCGGTGCTTCTCTCAAGGAAGCTGCGTCAGAACCAAGCGAAAGACCGACCATGGTGACGGCTATCAGACCTTTCAGAAAACGGATACGCGCGGATTTAAGCATCAAAAAGAAACCTTTTTATGGCGGAGGCCACCGGAGCCGTATCGCCATCAAGGTGGCAATGATGCCCTCCCGGCACTTCCGCGACCGTTAAGTCGGGGATTAACTCTACCCGTTTATCGAGATCTTGCCGGCCCGCCAACAACCCTTGCCGTGCCCGAATGAATAATGTCGGGACACTCAACTCAGACAGGGATGCCTGAACCTGCTCTTCGGTCATCATAAGCGCGGTTGGGTGCCTCAAGCGAGCATCGGTTCTCCAGACAAAACCGTCTGGGTGCTCTCGCATGTTTCGAGGCACCAAGGTGGTGGCCGCCTCCGGGCTTAAGGGGCTGAGGCCGCCTTCCCGAATTTTTGCCGCACTTTCAACCGTCGAGTACACAGCTGCTGGCGCAGAACCGTTACGCTTTTTCTGCAAGGCTCGACGAAGTTGCGGGATGGTCTCTTTCGCCGGACGGCTCAAAGCCCCGATGCTATCAATCATAACCAACCGCCTGACTCGTTCAGGATAGGCCGCCGCATAAAGCGCGCAAACGATGCCGCCAAGAGAATGCCCCACTAAATCCAGCGGCTGTTGCTCGTTTTTTGAAAAGTGTACATCGATGAGCTCGCAAAGATCCGCAACATAATCGGTCAACCAGTAGCCATATCCGGGAGGACGGTGCCCCGAATGGCCATGTCCGGCCATATCAATCGCATGAACACTGGTAAATTCAGACAGTTCGGGTGCCAAATGGGCGAACGTCATAGCGTTGTCCAGCCAGCCGTGCACCATGATAACCGAAGGGTGGGGATGAGCATGAGTTTCGCTCGGCCAGATCAGACCACTCAACTCAATATTTTGCAGGGACCAGTGCGCCTCCCGGCAACCGGCTGGATTGGCGAGCCTGCTGCCAGCTAACACGGCATCGTTCATTTAATGATTTTCCTACATCGTGTGCGTTGGACGGTCCGAACTCAAAGAGCCTGCGAGGTATGATTCAATTTTGGTTCGAGCGGTTTCATCATCACCGTTGAATTGAACACCAATACCGGCGGCCCGGTTTCCCTGAGCGCCTTTGGGTGTAATCCATACCACTTTACCCGCGACCGGAATTTTCTCTGGTTCATCCATCAGGTTCAGCAACAGAAACACTTCGTCTCCAAGCTGATACTGTTTTTGGGTTGGGATGAATAACCCGCCCTGTCGGATGTACGGCATGTAAGCGGCGTAGAGTACCGCTTTATCCTTGATGGTCAGGGTCAGAATACCGCTGCGTGCTCCGAATCCGGGGCCCATATCAAACACCTTTGAATGCTAAAAGTTTCGTGACGTTATTTTATGCTTTTTTCCGCCAAGAATTTCCCGATATTTCACAATCATAGCAGCTGATCTTAAACAAAGCTCAACTTGCTTTGCGCCTAACCGGCATCAGTTCTCGCCAAGCAATTAGAAGCTGACTGGCTTCCAGTTCCGGACTGGCGTTGTACACTGCAGCACTCCGGCTTTCCTTTACTTTATCCAACAACTCATGAGCACGCCAAGGTGAATTGCTTCGCGCGAGATAGCCAAACATGTCCGCCGTTTCAGGATCCGAGACCTCTCCGCCAGCGCAGCAACGAGCAAGATCCGCAGCCCAGCTTTCAAAGAGCCAAAGCGCATCATCGACCCCCAGCGCTTTGAACTTCTTCGCTGCGTCACCTATCCCTACCTGCCCCTTCATGAACTGCCGGAAGGCATCGAATGCTGCATCCCGAAGCGACAAAAACTCACCTGTGGCGTACTCAAGAGCCAACCGAGGCGCGTTTCCGGAAAGTAATAAGCTACGTGCGAGATCTCGATCCGTTGGTCGACTGTCTTCGTCCAGGCTCGCCACCTTTGAGGCTAACCACTGGCTCGCTTGCTCAGCGGTAGGCAAAGGCAGAGCAAGCGCCTGACATCTAGATCGAATGGTTGGCAGTATCGGACGCCCACTTTCCTGCAACAACAGCAAGGTCACATCCGGTTGCGGCTCTTCCAAGGTCTTCAGCAAAGCGTTGGCCGCGTTGATGTTCAACTGATCCGCCCGGTCAATAATCGCCACCTTGTGCTGCGCTATCTGAGCCGAAGACACCGCAAAGGATGTCAGAGCTCGAATCTGATCAACTTTGATCATTCGAGACTTTTCAGGCGCGTACACCCTTATATCCGGATGCGTTCCTGCCGCCACCAATTCACACTGCTTACAGTGCCCACAAGCCAGTGGAGAACCACTCTCAAGGCCGTCAGGGGCTTCGCACAACAAAAGCGCTCCAACAGCTTGCGCCCACGCTTGTTTGCCGACACCTCGTTCACCGCCAATCAGCAACGCGTGGGGCAGGCGCCCCTGAGTCAAGCGCTGCTGAATACTTCGCCAGTGACTGGCAAGCCATGGCATTTCCTGTGCTATGTCCGTCATTTAACCGGGCCTGTGGAGCTTCTTTGACCATCGTGTCGAAGCTGACGTTTGATGGCTTTCAATATTCGTTTGAGCCGCTGCAAGTCTTCACCGCTATGCGAAGACAAACCCTGTCTATAGTAATGGCTGTTAACCGCCCGGGCAAAAGTCCTTGCCGATTCAGCGACAGCTGGCCGTGCAAGCGCCAAACGCTCTGCCTGAACCATCGGGGTTTCACCGCTGCGCACCGGCACACCCGCTTGCTCGCAGATTCGCCTCCAACTGACCAAGGCTCGACCAAACGCGTCGCGCCGCTCCCCGGTCCTCAAACTTAACCCAGACACAATACCGGCAACCAGCAAGGCCACACCAATAATCCCGGCGGTGATGTAGCCCAATTTCCTCAAACCCATTCCGCCGGGCAATCGTGACATCAGGTCTAACTGACTCTGACCTTGATACCCCACCACCCAACGTTGCCACTGGTAGTTAATTCGGTCCAGTTGCAGCCCTACCCATTGAAGCGCCGCAAAATCCTGATAACGCTGAATCGACGTAAGGTCATTTTCAAGAAAGGAGCCCTCGTCCTCCACGGCATCCCTGAGCCCAGACTCAATACGACTGGGCGCAATAGCGGCCGTGGGATCCACCCTCACCCAACCACGACCATCCAGCCACACTTCTACCCACGCATGGGCGTCGTACTGGCGCACGATGATATACTCGCCTCCGGCCCCCGCATCACCGCCCTGATACCCGACAACCACACGAGCCGGTATACCTGCCGCGCGGAACAAGAAAGTGGAAGCCCCTGCGTAATGCGCACAAAATCCGCGTTTATTATCAAACAACAACGCATCCACCCCGTTCTCCGGCATGATCGGCGGTCGAAGTGTGTAGTAATACGCCTGCTCCCTAAACCTGCGCATCAGCGAATTCACCAATTCAGCCGGCTCTAAATCAGCGGCCAGGTCTTCAGCAAGCGCTCGCGCTCTTGGGTTGCCGCTGCGAGGTAATTGGAGATATCGGTCTCGGTGGACAGGGTTCAGCTCCGTTCCGGCAGGCGCTGATGTCTGCGCCATCCGGTAACGTATCGGGCTGTCAGCAGGCCTGTCGAAACGAAACAAATCCTCTCCGGCTGCAAAGACATTATTCGAGGCTGCAACGGAATCTTCCAAGGTAAACGCCCAACGCTGATCAGTAGGCTCCATCAGCACATCGTATTCGTTGGCTGCGAGAGGACCTGAACCGCCGTCGGTGGCGACCCGACCCAGACGCCGGAACTGCTCGTCATCCCTCAGTCGCCAGGTTTCGCCGTCCAGATAATCCAGAATCAGCCCACGCCAATAACGATCCCGATACGCTGGGTTGTCACCACCAAAGGTCACCCGAAAAGCTCTTTCGCTACTCTGAGCAAGATTCGAGATATCACCGGGGCGCATGGTATCCGAGATGCCGCTGCGAGCCTGCCCCGACACCAGCGGGACACTCCATAACGGAGCCATTCGAGGAAAAAACACAAACAACAGCACAACGATTGGCAAGGTTTTCAGCAGCAATAGCCCTAAACGCTTCCAACCTGCCCGAAAATTTCCAGGCAGCGCCGGTGCGTTCAAAATCTGTAGCCCCACTAACAAGCAGCCAATAGCAGCAAACGTTACCAACGCCCAAATAATACTTTGCTGAAACAGAAAATTAACGGCCGCGAGATACACCAAAATAAAGAACAGAACGTAAAAATCCCGAGCCGTTCGGGTTTCCAGCCATTTCAACCCCACCGCCAATACAAAAAAGGAAGCAGCGGTATCTACTGTAAACCGGCCCTGTACCGTCGCCACATAGACCCCAACCAAAAGCAGCATGACACCGATTTTCAGCCAACGCCCGGGGAGCCTGAACCGGCCTTTCTGGGCCAACCAACGCCATACAGCCAAGACCGCACAAGCGACAATCATCCACCAAGGCAAGCGATCCCACTGCGGAGCCAGTAACAGAGAAAAAGCCCCAATCAACCAGAGCAGAGCACCGGCAGGAATAGCCTGTATCGCGTTTTCAGAATCCTCGATTTGCCTTGGGGCATAACGACTTATCAGACTCATTTCGGCGCCGCCGTATAACCAGTGTCCAATGACTTTCGGGTTCCAAAGGATAAGGTATCCTGATCTCTGGGTGGCTTCTCACCCCAAGCGGCAAGAGCGCGCATACACCGCTCACCATGAGCAGAACCGGAATCCGGCTCAATCATTTCACCCGGCAGGTTAAGTCCGAAACGCGCACCTTGCTGTACCCGATCCGCCACCAGCCAGGCCAGATAACTCAACCGAAGTTCCGAATCGGCGCCCGGGAACGCATTGAAATCCAGCCAATGGGGACTTCCCTGCTCACCCTGCCAATCCGCCACCACCATCTGGCCTGAGCGGGCATAGCGTTTCCACATCACCCGCTGACTGAGGTCCCCCTCCCTGAACGGTCGCAAGTCAGCGTTATCCTGGCCAACCACGGGTTTGGCGGACACTGCCTCCACGCCCTCCTCTACTTGGCTCCCAGCCTCCGGAGCGACCAACGGTCGTGGGTAAGCAAGGGCCGCCGATGATGGGCGCAACCACGACCAGGCTTTCAACAAACCAAAGGGAAACCGAGTTTCAATACGAATGCGTTCCGGCCGCACATACCCGCGATGGGTAGACGGCACAGGCAAGACCACATCTTTGGTTGAACCTGCGGAAATATGAATCTGCTCAAGCAAGGAATCTTCCACCGACACCTGAATGGCCACGGCCTGATCCTTGCCAGCGGTCAGTCTTATATAAAAAGGGAGATCATCGCCGGCAGTGCCTTCCCCCGTTCGCGTAATAGAAAGAGACAGGCCCGACAAATTTCGATGAGTTTGATGCATGGCGCCGACAAACACCGTGCCCAGAACAAAGGTCATCAGGTAAACAAGGCTGTTCTGGTAATTGATACCCGTAATCAGCATGATCAGCAATAGCACGCCAAACACCACTCCCGCCCCCGTAGGCAGGATAAAGAGGTTCTTTTGGCTGAATACTTGCATGTCTGAACGGGGGATACGCCGGTTAATCCAGCCTTGCCACCGAGCGAAAAAACCTTGTTTCAACATACCCACCAAACCCTAAATTCCGTAAACGCTCAATCGTTTGGGCGCCCATCAAACCACAGTTTGATGCTTCAGACACAACTATACTGCTTAACTATGGAATCTGATCACACCTAGGGCACTTTCCGATTGAAAAAGTGTCTGACAACCCGAACACTCCGGTAAGGGAGCGTATTGGCTGAATCTTGCATTCTCAGCGGCGGCTCTGAACTGACACGCTAACGCATGAGGCACCCTCTATGACTCGCCCATCAATACTTACAGCGGCGATTGCTGCATCATTCGCCGGCCCTGCATGGGCCGGTGTTCAAACCATGAGCTCTGACGAGATGGTTGACACTTACGTCGAAGATTCGGCCGTTATCGTGGTTCCAAGAAATCAGCGAAAGTCAGAAGCCGACCGCCAAAAGATTATCCGCGCCCTTACCATCTCACCGGGCGAACCAGTAATCACCGAAGCAGAAGAAGAAGCCTATCGGGAAGCGTTGCAGCGATATATTGAAGATGGCCGAAAGGATGCCCTCACCGATGCTGAAGAAGAGTTTGTTCGCAAGGCGCTCCTACTACCAATCGACGAACTGGCCAGCGCACAGCCGCCGACAGATTTTACAGCCAGAACCCTGCCTCTGATTTTCGGCCAACAGCTCGAGATTCCGGATGAACCCTTTACCCAAACGTTCATGAACGACCAGCTTGGGCTGGGATTTGACGGGCAGAATTTGAACTTCAGCATTGGCAACCCGCCGGGGTTAAATCAAATCCAGGTGCCGCAAGGAATTACCGAAGGACCGGTAACTTTGACGCCAAGGCCGGGGGGCGGTTTTGATTTATCAATCGCGGTGCCTGACCGGTAAACGCTTCGATACAGTTCCGGGGACAAAACGGTAACCTTAGGGTTGCCGTTTTTTATGACAACTTTTTCCGTTGCACATAAAAAACGCCCCGCAGAACGGGGCGTTTCATCACCAATTAAGCAATCCGGTCACATTAGTGACCGTATACTGCCAACTTGGTGTTAGAGATGGTCAGGTTATCAAGTGCAACCGAACCGATAGACGTACCGCCAATTTCGATAGCGCCAATGTTCATGTCCATAGTGATATCGTTGATGTCGATACGCAGAACGTCAGTCGCGGTGGAAGCACCCAGACCAGCTCCCTTGTAAACATCTACGTCAGCCACAGCGAACAGCCCGGTAAATGTGGTACCACCATCTTCAAAGAAGGTGCCACCCATGATAGCCATATCACGGATTCCTACGCCCAAGAACTCAACATCGAAGTCCATATCCACAACGTTAAACGCCGCGTCTAGCTGCAGCTGATCGGTCGCTGTGTCAACACGGACATCCAGTTGAGCCAAGTTACCGTGACCGGACAAGTTAGAAATTAGCGTTGTACTTTGGCTTCCGTCAGCAGCAACCAAAGACATGGAGTCCGCCGTCACACCCCAGTCGATCGGCGCACCGGAAAGTGAATGCACTGAAATGAAGGCATCGCCGTCTGCTTCAACGTCGATATCGATATACAGATCATCTAACAGGTTGGTGCCAGCACCGCCAGCCAAACCGGAGCCGCCGATTTCGATGCCACTAACCACAAAAGAACCTTCATCCGTGTAGACGAAGGAGCCGATGCTTACCTGAGTTTCCAGTTCGATGGTCACACCGGCTTGACCGGTGATGTTACCCATCATGCTGTCGTCCATAGCTTTCAGATCAGCGTGAGCTGCGAAAGGAGCAGCAGCGATAGCAGTTACCAGAGCAATTTTTTTCAGGCCTTTCATTGTATTCTCCTTATGAAACTCATCTTGTTGTTATCTGAGTTTTTTATTGGCGTGGAGTTCGATGCCCCACAACGCCATTTAAGATTGTTTTACACTCTGAATCTGTGACTGTACTCACAACCCATTACCTTTTGCTTACATTCAGAAACAAACAACGATGAGTTCACATTTTGATCAGGAGGCGTCTTCTTTTGCGTCATAAAACCACTGAAACGGCTTTTTCTGGGTGACTGGTTTCACCCAAGCGGCATCACCGCCTTCAATCTCGTAACCAATGACTTTATTTCCTGAGACCCCAAGCCTGTGCTCATGCTCGATCACCAACACTTCTGTGTCGCTCTCTTCGCTGACGCGCCCGGTATAGAGAATCGCAGCCGCATTAATCTCTCCCTTCCGCGCTACAGATTTAAATGCCGCCCGATAAACGGCTATTCGCGTGGCCGCTGGCATACCCTCCACTTGGCTGTCCAGATTTAACCGCTTCACGGTCGAACCATCTTTCATGAGCATCCAGGCCGCCGGCATATTGGGCTCGGGATCAACGATGACGGATTGGTAGTCTTCGGTCGCCCTATCAGAAAGGCGAATCAACTGCTGCTGAGCCGTTGCGAGAATACCAGCGAGTTCTTCTTGCGAAATTTCCCCATCGGCCAATGGGCCACTCTCGGGTAGCCCCTGCGCCAATGGAACCGAAGTCCCCAGTACAAAAAAACTGAAGGTTGCGACAAGTGCGTGCTTTCTGATTCGGAACATAGTGCTACTTCCATTATTGTTGTGCGGATTTCCGGTTCGCGGGCGCAAAAACGGTTAAAATACCGAGCAGCGCGAACACTAACGTCATCTATTAGATCAGCGCGCAGCCTACGCGGACAACGCAGATAATGTGCAGCGTGTATCATTCTTCCAATTTTTAACGGAGGTAATTTGGCCCTTCCCCTTTGTCAGCCCCTATCCCGAAAGCAGTACGAGACACTCTGCAGCCACGCCTCGTGCCAGCAAGACTTCGTGTTTCTGGGTAGTCGCTCCCGCACTGGGGAGCGCGGTAGTGCTCAAGGTTTTTCCAGCCATGCAGCGGAGCAGCTTGTCGTGCCCGCGTTAAAAGGCGAAGGAATCGATACCCGTGCACTGGCTGACAAAATGGATTCCCTTAAAGCCCCTTACACACTTCCTCACTTTGACCAACGACAGCACTCCGCCCTGTTGACAGGTGGCTGGGTTGGCCACATAGCCTATGAGTTTGGCTACGCGCGTGAAGCACGTCTTAATCACCTGCTAACAGATCAGGCTTTCCCCCTGCTCTTTGCCGGCCTTTATCTATGGTTCGCCGGTGAAGATTTAGAGTCAGGCAATTGCTATCTATGGGTGCACCCTAAGCTTGGTAAGGAACAGCAAGAACGATTAGCGAACTGGTTAAAGGATGAAGAAGCCGCTACCCAAAATTGCTGGGCCATCACTCAGCCATTCAAGGCCACTCAAAGCGCCGATTCCTTTAAAAACAAAGTGGACCAGGTGCGGGATTACATTAAGGCGGGAGATTGTTATCAGGCCAACCTGTCGCAGTCATTCGAAGGTCAGTTCAAAGGCTCCCCTTGGGCGGGGTTTCATGCGTTAAGCCAAGCCAATCCCACGCCCTATGCGGCTTTCCTCAAGCATCAAAACAGCACGGTGATCTCCGTGTCGCCAGAGCGCTTTTTGGATATCAGGGACAGTGAAGTCAGCACCAGCCCCATCAAAGGCACTCGCCCACGCGGGAGTACCTCAGAGCAGGACGTCGCGTTGGCGCAGGAACTGCTCGCCTCCGAAAAAGATCGTGCTGAAAATCTGATGATTGTGGATCTAATAAGGAACGATCTCAGCGTTAACGCCCGCCCTGGTTCGGTAAAGGTAGATGAACTTTTTGCCTTGGAAAGTTATGAGAATGTGCACCACTTGGTTAGCCATATACGAGCTGAACTAAAAGAAGACGTTTCACCTCTGCAAGCCTTGTTCGACGCCTTCCCCGGCGGCTCAATTACCGGCGCCCCCAAAATTCGAGCAATGGAAATCATCCGGGAATTAGAACCCCATTGGCGCGGGCCCTATTGTGGTTCAGTGTTTTATTACGGACTCGATGGCAAGCTCGACAGCAACATTGCTATCCGTACCCTTCTCTGTGAAGCCGAACACACAGATGGGTCAGTCGTGGAGCAAGGCACCATTCGATGCTGGGGTGGCGGGGGAATCGTTGCGGATTCGGAACCGGAAGCGGAGTATCAGGAAACTCTAACGAAGGTGCAGCCGCTGATGCAGTTTCTTGAAGATTTGAAGCTCTGACCTGCATCGCGTCCAGGCGGCACAGGTCAGAGCTTCGAAGGATTAGGCGCTGTGAACGGCGCTTGCTTTCAAGAATTCTTGCTTGAGGTCCTCGAAGGTCTGAACCGCCGGGAACAGCGGGAATTCATCAATCACGTTCTGCGGTGCGTGGAACAGAATGCCAGCTTCGGCCTGCCCCAGCATCGTGGTGTCGTTGTAGGAATCACCGGCGGCGATTACGCGGTAGTTGAGCAACTGAAAAGCACGAACAGACTGCCGCTTGGGGTCGCGCTGGCGCAGCAGGTAATTGGTGATCTGACCATTCTCAGCCACTTCCAGCTTATGACACAGCAGCGCCGGGTAGCCCAGTTTCTTCATCAACGGCATAGCGAATTCGTAGAAGGTGTCAGACAGAATCACCACCTGGAAACGCTCACGCAACCAATCCAAAAATTCACGAGCCCCGGGCAGCGGGTCGAGCGTACCGATGACTTCCTGAATAGCCGGCAAGCCATAACCGTGCTCGTCCAGAATACGCAGACGCTGTTTCATCAGCACATCGTAATCAGGAATATCCCGGGTGGTTGCCTTGAGCTCTTCAATACCCGTTTTTTCTGCAAAAGCGATCCAGATTTCCGGGATCAAAACGCCCTCAAGGTCAAGACATGCGAGTTCCACGACGGTCTCCTGAATAAATAGTTTTTGATAGAGCACACCGGTGCTCAGCTTCCGTGCAGCTATGATATGAAAAACGGGGCAGGAATGCATCGTGTATCGAGCCGGCCATCCTACCGACAAGGCATAAACATATAGTTTGTCATTCCTTCAAGTTATGAGTTGATTGGTGGTAGCCTTGGTTTATTCTGGAATAGCAATGCTGGAGCACCATGACTGATATCGAATCCTTGCGCACCGAACTGGACGGCCAAAGCCCCCGTGCGATCCTGAAAGCGGCCTTGGCACGTTACGACAACATCGCTATTTCCTTCAGCGGAGCTGAGGATGTGGTGCTGATCGAAATGGCGCACAAGCTGACTGACAACCTGAAAGTCTTCACTCTCGACACCGGCCGCCTGCACCCGGAGACCTACGAGTTCATCGAAAAAGTCCGCCAGCATTACGGCATCGAGATAGAAGTCTTGTTCCCGGAGGCTGAAGCGGTCCAAAACCTCGTTAGCAAAAAAGGTATGTTCAGTTTCTACGAAGACGGGCATTCCGAGTGTTGCGGTATTCGTAAGGTGGCACCGCTGCGTAAAAAGCTCGCCACCGTCGACGCCTGGATTACCGGACAGCGCCGTGATCAAAGCCCCGGCACCCGTAATGATGTGCCCGTAGTGCAAATCGATGGCGCCTTCTCAACGGATGACAAGCCTCTGGTCAAGTTCAACCCATTGGCGAACTGGAGCTCAAAGGAAGTCTGGGATTACATCCGGATGTCGGAAGCGCCCTATAACGCTCTTCACGAAAGAGGATTTATCAGCATTGGTTGCCAGCCCTGTACTCGCCCGGTATTGCCGGGACAGCATGAGCGCGAAGGTCGCTGGTGGTGGGAAGAAGCCACCCATAAAGAATGTGGGCTTCACGCGGGGAACCTGATTGGTAAATCTGGCTAATCCCAAGCGGCAAAAAAAAGCCCGGCTGCAAAATCGCAGGCGGGCTTTTTTATTGCGCGCGCCGTTAGTAAGTAGGCAGTTCGATATCTTCGAAGAGCGCTGCAATTTCGGTACGGCTGCCCTGATGCGCCACCACACGATCAACCATTTCTTTCGTCAAGTGCGGGGCAAACCGCCTCATGAAGTCGTACATGTAGCCACGTAAGAAAGTGCCTTTACGGAAACCAAGACGAGTGACGGAGGGGCGGAACAATTTGCTGGCATCAAGAGCCACCAAATCGGTATCAACTTTTGGATCGTAGGCCATACTGGCGATGATCCCGACGCCCAATCCGAGCCTTACATAGGTTTTAATAACGTCGGCATCCGCTGCGGTGAATACAACTTTTGGCGTCAACCCTTTCGACTGGAAAGCTTCATCCAACTTTGAGCGTCCAGTAAAGCCGAAAACATAAGTTACCAATTGATATTCAACCAACTCTTCAAGAGTCAGCTCTTGCCCTTTAGCCAACGGATGATCTTTTGGCACCACCACACAGCGGTTCCAGCGATAACATGGCATCATCAAAAGATCGTTAAACAGGTCCATACCCTCAGTGGCTATCGCGAAATCGACAGCGCCGTTAGCGGCCATTTCCGAGATTTGCATCGGCGAGCCTTGATGCATGTGCAGAGACACATCCGGGTATTCTTCAATAAATCCCTGAATAACGGGCGGAAGAGCATAACGAGCCTGGGTATGGGTTGTCGCAATACTCAACTCGCCTTTGCGCTGGTTGCTGAACTCCTGGGCAATTTTTTTAATGCCCTCTGCCCGGCGTAGAATCTCGCCCGCTTCACGGATGATGATTTCACCACCCGGGGTAATGCGCGTCAGGTGCTTTCCGCTTCTAGCGAACACCTCAAGCCCCAGTTCGTCTTCCAGCAATCGGATCTGCTTCGATATCCCAGGCTGAGAGGTAAAGAGGCTTTGGGCAGTGGCGGACACATTCAAATCATGGTGTGCAACTTCCCAGATATAACGCAGTTGTTGTAATTTCATTAAATCCGTCGCTCCCAGATAAGACCTTTTACCGAATAATACGCATAAAAATCGGAATTTTCATTCTTTTTAGATATACCTAAGCATCCATATTCATTGTAGCTCAAATCCCCGCTTTCACAGCCCCGCCAGAGAGTTGCCGCGCCCTGCTCTTGACTTGAGCGTAACAAAGCACACAATCGCTTATCTAAGCTATTTACGACTCGGTTGAACATGCTGTTAAACACCAAGTTTCTAAGGCCATCCCCCGATCGACGAGCGGTCCGAAGAGAACGCTTGGGTGCTCTGCTTGAGCCCGCAGAAAACAAACGGCTGAACCTGGTTGTGGCTCCCGCGGGCTTCGGGAAATCCACGCTTATTAGCCAATGGTGCGCTCAAAACACAACCCGCACAGCCTGGTTATCGCTGGATGTTCATGACGATCAGCCAAGACAGTTCTGGCAGTATGTAATCGGCGCCTTTGAACACAGTGGATTGATGGGGTTAGACGAAGCCAAAAAGCAGCTTTCACAAGAGGCAGGTGAAGACCTGACGGCCTCTATTACGTGTCTGATTAATACTCTGACGACAGAAGCCACGCCTTGGTCTTTGGTGTTCGACGACTACCACGTCATTTCCAGTGACAGCATCCATCGCCAGCTCGCGTGGTTTATAGACTACCTGCCACCCAGCATGCTGGTAACGATCGCGTCTCGTACCGAGCCGCCCTTGCCATTGGCCCGCTGGCGTGTTCGCCGCCAAGTCCAGGACATCTACCCCAGCTTGCTCGCATTCTCTGAAGACGAGTGCCTGTCGTTTTTCCGTGAAACCATGGCCATGGATCTTACGGATCAGGAAATCAGGGATATATGCCGACGTACCGAAGGCTGGGTAGCCGCCATGCAGCTGTCAGCCCTGTCAGGCAAAACAGGACAAGAATCCCGAGGCCAAAGTGCGCTAGCTCAACCCATCGCTTTAGAAGGCAAGCTGATCAGTGATTATGTCTTGTCGGAAGTACTGCAGCAGCTGCCAGATAATCTTACGGAATTCCTGCTGGACACCTCTTGTTGTCCGAGACTGTGCGCCTCTCTTTGTAATTCGATCCGAAACCGCACCGACAGCGAAGATATTCTTCAGTCGCTAGTGGCTCAGAATTTCTTCATCATTCCTCTCGATAATCACAATGAATGGTTCCGATACCACGATTTGTTCCGGGAAGCCCTGTTACAGCGCGCCAGGGTCATTAATTTCGATAAGGCGGATACCCTTCAACGGCACACAATAAACTGGTTGCTCAGCCACGGGCACGTACAAGAAGCGGTTGCCCAAATTGTCAGCAGCCGGGATACAACCCGGTTGGCTCAGGTCTTGGGCGAGCATGGTAACAACCTGATCCACGGAGGCTTTCACCTGCCCGTGCTGGAGTGGCTTAAGTACCTGCCACATGAACAGGTGCAGAGAAGCCCCCAGCTAATGATGCTCAAGGTCTGGGGGCTCTACTTTGCCAACCGTGTTGAAGGGTTGGAGCCCATCCTGAGTGAAGTGGAAGATCTGCTGGATAAGCAGGTAGCCGATTCCCATCCGGATGCTGAAGGCGCATTGGCGATCCATTCCGAGTTATCGCTGGTACGTTCTTACCTCGCCCGGAGCCGAAATGACGAGAGAAACGCCTCGGATCTCACGCGCCAGGTATTAAAAGACCTGGACCACAACCAAATTCCGCTCAAATCTGTGACCTATTACGGTCTAGGACTGGATTACTTTGGCCAAGGTGAACTTAACGACGCCCAAGAATCTTTAAACGCTGCGGTTCGTTATGGGCAGGTTGAACGTAAACCCAGTACCGTGCTGTCCTCTGGCGGTCTGTTGGCGTGGATTCAGTACCATCGTGGCGATACACACCTTGCTCTGGACACCACCACACGAATTCGCGGCTGGGTTGACGAGCATTACTCTGACCCCAGCCAACCCCGCTTGATCTCATGCTGGCAAAATTCAGCACTGACGGAGATCTACCGGGAGCGGAACGAACTCGAACTGGCCGCCCGCTATTTATCACCACTACTTGAGCATGTCGAGAATGGAACCGAACCCGGCCAACACGTGGTTATTCAATATGTTCGCGGTCATTTGGCCCTTAGTGAAGGACGCCTGGACGCCGCCATTGAAGCGCTGGAAGATGCATTGTTTGTCGGTAACAAGCGCCGGGATCATATAGTTTTCGAACCACCGGCTGTCTCAGCCTTGCTGGCCCGTTGCTATTTGGCCGCCGGAGATCAAGCGAAAGCCATGAGCTGTATTGAGCCAACAATCCAGCAACCTGCAAATAATCCGCTGCACCGCGAGCAAAACCAGATTGCTTTGGCCAGAACCTTTATTTCCGGAGGTCAATATCGGGAAGCTCAAGACACCCTTGCTGCGCTGATCCCCATTGCTGAGCGCAACGCCCATAACCGGCATTTAGTCGAAATTCTTTTGGTGTACGCAGACGCACTGCAGCACGAGGGTCGGTCAGAGGAAGCCTCCGCCATGCTTGAGCGCGCTCTGGATAAAGCCGAAGATGCTGGCTTTATGCGGCTGTTCGCTGAAGAAAATGACACTCTTAAGCGCTTATTGCTCAATCTGCCCCGCTTAAAAACACCCGGGCGCTGGAATCGCGAGCTACTATCTATGCTTAGCCAGCAACAAACCAGTCATTCTGAACACCCTCGGGCGACACCGCCACCTAAACCTAAGACCGCCACCCACGCCTCAATGGAGACATCGTCATTGGTGGAACCGCTTAGTCTCCGGGAACAGGAAGTTCTTCAGCTGATCAATCAGGGGTTGGCCAATAAAGACATTGCGGTGAAGATCGCAGTGGCACCTGCCACGGTGAAAGCCCACATTCGCAACCTTTACAGCAAGCTAGGCGTGGGCCGCAGAACAGAAGCCCTAGCCAAAGCTCGAGCGCTCGAATTACTGGGCGACTAATCCTAAAGTGTGACACGCGTCACACTTTCTCGACATTAAGCCCACAGACTACGCCTTTAGGACGATCCATATACGCCCCCTTCCGCCCTATGATGAATCCATAGTGAGGTTAACGCCTTGCACGAGATCTGAAATTCAGGCCTTCAGTCTCCTTGTTATGCGTTGTTTGGACGCCCGGGTTCGTTTAGAACCCTTTCGACAAGAGCCATCCCTTATGGGGCTGGCTCTTTTTTTCTGGTGGGGTTAGTGCTCAATCAGCCTGCGGAACGGTGGCAGCGCATCTAGTAGCAGCTGTCCATAGCGTCTGGCGACAATGCGACGATCAAGAATGGTCACACGCCCGGTATCTTGCTCCGTCCGCAGCAGGCGCCCTACCGCCTGAACCAGCTTGACCGACGCATCTGGCACGGTGATTTCCATAAACGGGTTGCCACCGCGTTGAGTCACCCATTCGGCCAGACTGGCGTCAATCGGGTCATCCGGCACCGAGAAGGGTAACCGGGTAATCACTACGTGATGCAGATACTTACCGGGCAAGTCGATACCTTCAGCAAAACTGGCCACACCAAAGAGGACACTAGCTTTACCTTCATCGATCCGGCTGCAGTGGGTGCGAAGCACTTCGTTCTTAGCCATGTCGTCCTGCGTCAAAATCAGCTCCGGGTATTCCGGGGCTAACGCATCCCTGACCTGCTGCATTTGCCGGCGAGACGTGAATAGCACCAAGGTCGCCTTCTCGCCCGCCCACAAGTAAGGAAGGCGTTTAATCAAAGCATCACCAAACCCGTCATCGGTCGGCAAAGCCTCAATAGCAGGTACCTCGACCGTTGCCATTTCGCTATAACGAAACGAGCTGGGCACGACCATATACCGGCTTGCTTCCGGCAATCCTGCCCGGGAGCGTAAGCGATCGAATCGCCCCAACGCTGTTAACGTCGCACTGGTGAGCACGGCGCCATAGACCCGCGACCATAAGCGGGAATACAGTAAGTTGTCGGCTAAGACCGGCGAACTGAACAGCGTAATGTCTTCGGCGTGTTCCCATCGCTGACGAACCGACCAACGCGCTGCCGGTGGGCCTTTGCGCGGCACCGGCTGGGCGCTTTCATCCTGATCAGGCTTGGCAATAATGGCACCATCAGACCAGGCCTCCCATAATCGAAGTTGCTCTTCAGCACGGCTGTGGAACGCACCAATTACTGGATACCAGGAATCCGCCGTATCACGGTCTAGTTCCGGGTCTTTACGCTCATCGAACGCACTTTGCAGTTCATCGACCAAGTTGCCGAGATTCCGGCACAAGCCGGCCGTTACAATTCTGGTTTCGCCGGCCAACTCAGCCAAACTTTCCGGCAACTCACCTTCCGGATACCGCCACTGAGCGCTCCGGCGTTCTTCGTTGAAATCCCAACCGGTATTTTGCTCAACCTCTTCGTATACCTTGGCCAAAGCAATATCGAGATCGCGCCCCGCCAAACTAATTTTCTCGACGGCCTTGGTGGCCTGCGAGCCGCCAGGCAGCCACGGCTGCATTTTCACCAAAGCTTGTGAAAGCTGTTTCAGCCACTGGCGGGTAGCGTTCAAGGGTACCGAAGCGGCGAAATGATTCAGGGCTTTGTCCGGGAGGTGGTGAGCCTCGTCAAAAATAAACAGAGCGTTTTCCGGTTCCGGAAGAATCGCGCCACCGCCCAGAGCAAGATCCGCTAATACCAGATCGTGGTTGGCCACTACAATATCGGCATCGTCCAGATCTTTTCTGGCTTCGAAAAATGCGCAGCTATCGAAGTAAGCGCAATGGCGGTTGGTACATTGGCGGTGATCAGTGGTGACCTGACGCCAGATCTCATCAGGGATCTGCTCTGGCCAATGGTCGCGGTCGCCATCCCATTCCCGGGAACCGTAGGTACCGAGCATCTTCTCAAACGTTGCTCGGCTACTGGCGTCATCATCAACCGGTTTATCCAACAGGAATAGCGGCATGGTGTCGCTGTCCCCATGCCCCTCATCGTGCAACCGTGTTTCCAGTCGGGACATGCACAAATACCGGCCACGACCTTTTGCAAGAGTCCAGTTGAACTTCAATTTACTGTGTTTACGCAGGTCGGGTAGATCTTTCAGAACAATCTGATCTTGCAGCGCCACGGTCGCGGTGGAAATCACCAGAGTCTTACCCAAGGCCTTGGCGACTGGAATCGCCGAGATCAAATAGGCCAGCGTTTTACCCGTACCGGTCCCGGCTTCCACCACACACGCTGCCGCAGGTGATGTGCGCTGGCCATCGTTATCGGTAATCTCACCCATATAACGGGCTATCTCGGCAATCATCAAGCGCTGGCCATAACGGGCACGAACGCCCTTGCCCGCTAAAACATCCCGATAGGCTTGTTGAATGTCCTGTTTTACATCGTCGGTTAGCGCCATTATCTGGGGCTCACCCAATCTCGAACGATTCCCACCCGAAAACGTTGGCCATTTTTACTCAGCACAACGCCGTCTTCCGTGATGTTTTCAACCAACAACTGGCCCAAACTTTGGCCGGTTCGCAAATATCGGTTGTTGATCATCACCCGGCTGGCAGAGGGGTCTGAGGAATAGATATGGCTGTTAAAGGTCAAATCAGGAACACTCTTTTGGAATGAAAGCGGCAATTCTACCAGATGCGGGACACGTCCTTGGGGCCGTGTTTGTACTGGGTCAGGAAGCGCTTGGCGCTCGGGCTGTCTGGGCACGATAATCGTGGGTTGTTCGAATTGAGGCTCGGTCAGACCGGATTCCGAAACGGCTTGGGCCACTTCCGCTGCCGTGCCTAACGAGCTATCGGTTGATTCTAGGTCAGGCGCTGACTCGAGTTTCGCGCCAGGCGCAGGCGAAGCCGCCTTCTGAGACTGAGTTGTGGTCTCTGGAGTGTCCACCGGTTGCTGAAGTTGCGTCGAGGGCCAAAAGACATACGCTAAAACCACCGCGTTGATGATTAACGCCAACACCACCCACACAACCGCCGAAACCGGCTTTTTCTTCGGGCGGTAGACCATCTGTACCTGCTGGCCGAGATCCGGGGCTTTGCCCTGCCGGCGTTCTGCTTCGGATTTCCTCAATGCTTCGAGTATGTAAGACATAATTTAGCTACGTCCCGATGCCGGTTCTGCCACTAACCGAGGCCCATCAACACCCAGATCGTTCCGGATCTGAATAATGGTCATTGCACCGGGAATGCCATCCACTGCCAACCCACGCAGTTCCTGATACCAGCGCACCTGATCGGCGATGCCTAATCGTTTGATGCGCTCACCCTCCTCCGCATTGTCGGCATAACGATCGGCAAGCTCCATCATTTTAGAGCTGATCCAGAGTTTTTCACCCTGTTTACCAGAGTAGACGCCATCCTCATTCTTATATTCCGGCGCACGCCACAGGATCTGGAACTTACCAAACCAATAACGCTCAATTTGTCGGAATTCGACGGCAACCAATCCGTTGGCCGTTTTTATCAAAGCTTTATCACCATCCAACGCCTGCAAAACAATCTGAACTTCCGGCCTGGAACCCATCCCCAAGCTCAGAATGGCGGGACGGTTAAGGAATTCCAACGTCCTGCGCGCACCCTCACGCTGCAAACATTCCAAACCAACATTTTGAGCGTGTTGGCAAGGATACGGCGCAACTTCAGGGTAATAACTAATCCCCCATACGTCGAAGAGTTCAACGTACGAATCGGATAAAGAGAGGCCATGCTGATCGGGCGAAAATTCTACCCAACCGGACGTGGGAGACACCTTTGTTTCTTGCTCTGATGGATCCGCCACCTCAGTCTGTCCAGTAGCTGCCACAACCCGTTCGATAACACCCGAAACAGAGTGTTCACCATCGTCATCCTTCGTCAGATATCCTTGCGGCGGTAGATCCAACACCCAAAGCGTGCCGATAACCGCGATCAGAACCGATGCAACCACCAACCACAAATGACTGACGCTGTCGCCAAACCGAGCGCGTTTACGCACCCCCGGCTTCAAGCCACCACTGACCTCCTTTGCCGCCCTTTTAATGTGTAACGCGGTAATTTGGTGCTCACCTTCCGCGTAGGCTCCCAGCAGGGCACGATCACTAATCAGATTGATGAGCCGAGGCACTCCCTGACTGGCACCGTAGAGCTTGCGAATAGCCGCAGGGGTGAACAAGTCTCCCCTCAGCCCCGCCACACTGACCCGGTATTGCAAATAGGCAGGGAGTTCCGCCTTATCGATCGCATCCAAGTGGTAACGGGCGGTAACCCGCTGATTGAGCTGGCGCAACTCCGGTAATGCAAGAATATCCTGCAACTCTGGCTGCCCCAGCAGAACGATCTGCAGCAATTTCTTTTCAGCGGTTTCAAGGTTGGTAAGCAGGCGCAGTTGTTCCAGCACATCCGCGGAAAGGTTCTGTGCCTCATCGATAATGAGAACCTTGTGACGGCCCGCCGCGTGGGCCTTCAGCAAGTCTGCATTAATGGCATCCACTAACACCTTGATGCTGGCATCCGGTGCATGAGCGATTTCCAGCTCATCACATATAGCCGACAATAACTCCCGGGCTGAAAGGCGCGGATTCAGTGTCAGGGCGATATCAACGTGCTCAGGAGCACTATCAAGAAAACAACGGCATACCGTGGTTTTACCCGTACCCACTTCACCCGTTATCACAATGAAGCCACCCTGCCCCTGCACGCCATACATCAGGTGCGCGAGTGCCTCTTTGTGGCGATCACTCAGATACAGGTATCGTGGATCAGGAGCGATAGAAAATGGCGGCTCCCGAAAGCCAAAAAAATCGTAATACATGGTTCTTAGAGCCTTGCCGAATCGCTGCTGCTGACCAATTTCAGCTCTGCAGCACGGCTACTTTGATGTTTCAGGCGCCGCACGCAGCGCTCCAGAGTTTTTGATATTCGTGCATGGGACCGAATCATCGAGATTTTCGGCCAGGTTTCCCTTTCACCCTGAAGAATCATTTCCCGCACATATTCCGGGCTCGGATTAGACAGCACATGCCGGTAATGACGAAGGGAATAATTGGGCGCAATGGTCACATCGCCAGAATAACGTTGCGCCATAATCGTATACATCTGACCGGAAAGCTGCCTCAAGAGCTCAGGCTTGAGGCGCTTGCGCAAGAAATCAAACACGCCCTGGCCATGAAACGCCACTTCCGCTTTCAGTAAGTGGGAAGGCAAATTCAGGAGAGACAGTTTCTCGTCTTGCCCCTTTTCGTTCAAGAACGGTATTACGTGGGGGTTTGTCTGGCTGACAATGGTGAAATTGACATCGTACAGGTGCATCAATCGATCGACAGGTAGATCACTGACCACGGACCCGTCTACAAACCTCAACCGAGGCATGTAAGGCAGAGTGTTCCCGTTCAAATCTTTTTTCATCAGGGTGACGGGCGGAAAAATGCCAGGCACAGCAGCACTCGCAAGCGCTGCACTCCACATCATTAAATACGGAGACGTATAGCCACTTAACAAACGGGCCTTCTGATGGGCTTGTACCGGAGAAACGCTGATATTTACGCTTCGTCCGGTGCGCTGATAGGCTTCTTCAAAGGTGTACTCTCCGATATTTTCACGGAGGCACTGCTTCAAAATGTTCTGATCCATCAACCCATCGCCACGAATCGCGCTGAATAAACCGCGCCATTTCCAGGCTTTAAGGTTGTGATTTTCTGGCACCAGCATTTCCGGTATTTCGGCGTCCGTATGCACGCCCAGAATACCCGCAATGATGGCCCCGACACTGGAACCGGCGATCACTTGTGGCAGCAGACCTTTCTCCCACAACGCCTTGACCACACCAAAATGGAACATGCCAAGCCCAGCACCTCCACTAAGCAACAGCGCCGGCCGGCCAAAGCTTGTCAGGGTATCTCGAAAGAACTGAAGCTTATCGTGCACCGAAAAGTTCGGAACAGAATGGTCGCACAAGAAATCCAACGCCTCACAAACCTGAGTTATGTACTCTTCAACCAGATGCTTGGTGCCCACCCGGGAGCGAGTGTAAAGCGCCGGGTTACCCATATTGCCCAAATCGTGGTGAAGTCCCTCACGTAAGGCTCGCTTCAAACGCTCGATATCGTTTTGCTGTCGATATTGTTTGAGATTGCAGAGCCTGTCGTAGATCAACTCGTAGTGATATAGATCCGAGGCAAAGTCTTCCTTCCATTCAACATTGCCTTCGAGAAAGTCCAACTCCAACGCGGCCGCTTTCCATTGCTCATAATTTTGAGCATCCGCCAGCAGCTTACGGAATCGGTTAATTCTCGGGTCTTTAAGCAAGATGGATCTCCCGGCAATGCTCAGAAATCTTCGAGCATCAGGTCATCTTCGTCATCATTGGCGAAGGGGTCAGAAGTGATCTTACCATCGTTAATCAAGAATTCACGACGCTGCAGAAAGGCATTTCTCACGAACGTGTACCGATCCCCAGAAATAAGCCCTTCGGCCGGAATAAAGTCCGCTCGTTTATCAACGATCTGCAGCCCTCGAAGATAATAAGTTTCCGGTTCTTCAACAGAGTCCCAAGCCGAAGGCAATGCCAAGCTATCGGACGCCAAGCCCGTGAAATGCCGGGGAGTCGACGGCCCCAGAAACGGCAGCATCAGATACGGCCCCGAGCCCATCCCCCAATGACCCAATGTCTGGCCAAAATCTTCCGGCCGTTCAGGTAGATCAAAGGCCGTTGCCACATCAAAAATGCCGCCCAGACCAAATACGGTATTGAAGGTGAACCGTCCAAATGCCACAACTGCCGACTCACCTTTCAGCTGTAACAGGCTATTACTGAAGTTACGGATTTCAGTCAGATTATTAAAGAAGTTTGTGACCCCACGATCCACAACACCTGGCGTTACGTTACGGTAAGTCTTAGCCACAGGGCGAAGAAACCAGTCGTCCACGGTTTCATTGAACGAAAACACGCTTCGGTTCCAGTTTTCATAGGGGTCCGCCTGGTTCACGGGCGCTGCGGGCTGACCAACGGGTTCCTGCGCAATCTGGGCGACCGCAGGCGCCACGCCCACGATAGCAAATAGCACCAGCATTGACGCTGCGAATATCGAATACCGAGTAGTCGTTTGAGTCATTTCAATCTCTTGGGTTGTTTAATCTAATTCCATTAGTCGACAATACCGGCGTTGAATTCTTTTTATATAAGTCATCCGGAGGAAATTTAATGTCAGTTCAGGGAAACCTCGTCAGCTCCCTTGCCATGTCGTTGCGTTGGGGCGACATGGATGCATACGGCCATGCCAACAATACGGTTTACTTCCGTTTTTTTGAGGAGGCTCGCATCGTCTGGTTGGGCGAACTGCAGTTCGGAGGCAGCGAAGACCCAACCGGCCCCGTTATTATAAAGACCAGCGCCACCTTTCTGAAGGAATTAACACACCCGGCCACCGTCGTGGTGGAAACATACGCGGGCAAAGCAGGAAATACCAGTCTGGATACCTACCACTTGCTCAAAGATGCTGACACCGGAGATGTGTATGCGGAGGGGTATGCAAAGATTGTGTGGATGGATAAAACAAGCAGGAAGTCTACTCCGCTACCAGGCACTCTGAGAGCGCTGGCAGCGGAATAAGAGACATCAGCGGTGGCGTACGACCACGCTGCCGATGGAATAGCCGGCACCGAAGGAGCAAATAACACCCAAGTCGTCGGCTTTCAAATCCTCTTTATACTTATGGAACGCAATGATTGAACCGGCCGAGCTGGTATTGGCGTATTCGTCCAAAATCACCGGTGCTTCTTCAACGGTAGCATCGCGGCCCAACACTCGACGGGCAATCAGCTGATTCATATTCAGGTTGGCCTGATGCAACCACATGCGAGCCAGATTGTCCGGCGCCAATTCCAAAGACTCCAGATGATTCTGGATTGTTGACGCCACAAGCGGAGACACCTCTTTAAATACTTTCCGCCCTTCCTGGATGAACAACTTGTCCGGTTTGCCAACGCCGGATTCATCCGCGCGGTTCAAAAACCCAAAGTTGTTCCGGATATTGTTGGAAAACTTGGTCACCAGACGGGTACCGATAATCTCGAAACCCTGCCCTGGTTTGACGTCTTCCTCGCGCTCCACGAGCATGGCGGTGCACGCATCACCAAAAATAAAGTGACTGTCCCGATCCCGGAAATTCAAATGGCCGGAGCAAATCTCCGGGCTAACCACCAGAACCGCACGGGCCGTTCCATTTTCAACCGCGTTAGCCGCTGCCTGCAAACCGAAGGTGGCAGAACTGCAGGCCACGTTCATATCGTATGCGAACCCTTGAATACCCAAGGCTTGCTGTACTTCAATAGAAACCGCTGGGTAAGCACGCTGCAAATTGGAGCACGCGACGATAACGGCATCCACATCAGCCACTGTTTTCCCGGCTTGCTCTAGCGCTTCATTGCAAGCAACCACGGCCATTTCACACTGTACTGAGGGCTCATCGTTGCTGCGATCGGGAATATGGGGAGTCATACGCGTTGGATCGAGAATACCCTCACGATCAATAACGTGGCGGCGCTTGATGCCAGAGGCTTTTTCGATGAACGCAGAAGACGAGGGTTGCAGCGCCGCTAGCTCTCCGCGGGCTATCTCTTCCGCGTGCTCCGTGTTGTGCAGATCCACATACTGATTGAAGGCTTCAACCAGGTCGTCGTTTTCGATGATGGCGGGCGGCGTATAAAGGCCGGTTCCGCTGATGACGGCTTTAATCACAATAACCCCACGTCATGGTTATAGAAATAGTTTTTGACAATACACTGCCAGAAATACTAACACAGTCCTGAAGATTTGCCCGTTGGACTATTGGCTGCATGCCCTGACGACCTCGATTAAACCTTGGTGACAGCCCACTGTTTGTCGAGGCGCTTAACCGACACGGTCATGGCGGTGCCTAGCTGTTGAGCAAAAAATGATACCCGATATTCTTCCAGCATCCAGCGATAAAACTCCAATTCCGGATCACACACACCCTGGCGCTTCTGCTGTTCAAGTTTCTTGGCATAGCGAGTCCAAAGCGCCTCAATACTATGCAGAAACTCACGCTCTTTCCCCATCTCCCTCGGCATCTTCTCGAGGCGGATCAGCGCCGCCTCAAAATAGGTCCCAAAACGGGCCAGCCATGCGGAAGGAGTCTCGACAAGAAATCCAGGATAGACAAGATGTTGAAGCTGAAACTTAATGTCAGCCATACTGTTAGCTAGAGCTAGGTTGATCTTGCCCTTCAACTGCTTTGCCACCTTCTGATAGCCGATCATGGCCGCATGAAGGCGCTCGTCCGCCAGTTCCAGCGCAGGAATAAAATCCCCGCGATGCTGATCAAAAAACTGATCAAAGCTATCCGGGTTTCGAGGAACTTCTCCTGACAGAAAATGCTCCATCACAGCGGCCACCAGCAAATCATCCAACAGCGCTTTAGCTCGCCCCACCGGCGCAAACATCAACGCCGACTGTTTAAACTTGGGTAACCTGCGTTCCAGATCCGTCAAAGTGCTGCCAAATCGATTAATGATCAACCGTGCCACACCTCGGCGCATGGTGGTTTCGGCAGTCAACGGATCAAGGCACCGAATCGCCCGTACCTGTTTACCCAAGTCTTCCAGTGCCGGGTAAACCGTCACTTGCATGCCGCCTTTTTCCGTCTGAACCCGTTCCGGCAGCGTTCCAAACTGCCAGTCCGTGTGTTCAATCACCTTCGCCTCATCCGTGTCATCCGATGCAGCGGTCGCCAGCGCGTGTTCCGCCTGCCCTCCAAGCTTTGCCTGAAGGTCATCGGCACTGCGGCCTTCCGCCATCACCTTGCCCTTGTTACCGGTGACCTTCAGATTCATCCGCAAATGACGAGGCAATTCTTCCTCTGGCCAGGCTTCAGGGTCAATCCGCACACCGGTCATTCGGCGCAACTGATCCGCCAGCTTGGCGGTTAAAGGCTCATTGCCAGGCTGCATGTTTTCTAATGCTGCATCCACAAAGTCCGGAACCGGTACAAAGTTTCGGCGCACCGATTTAGGCAAGCCTTTAACCAGCGCGATGCACTTTTCCCTCAACAAGCCCGGCACTAACCATTCCAAACGGCGGGCTGGAATTTGTTTAAGAGCCATCAACGGCACATTCAGCGTAACGCCGTCTCGCTCACTGGTCGGCTCGAACTCATAGCTGAGCGGGTACTTTGCACCTTCCCATTCCAGATAATCGGGATACAACGAGTCTGCAGACTGGTCGACCGGGCGCTGCATCACATCCGCTTCGGTAAGCTCCATATTTCGCAGAGCTTCAGCGCTAAGATTCTTCCACCAGCTTTCGAAATGCCGGCCGCTAACAATGTCATCCGGTAAGCGTTCATCATAAAACGCCACTAAGACTTCATCATCAACCAGCAGGTCACGACGCCGAGTCTTCTTTTCAAGATTTTCGACGGTATCCAGCATATCGCGATTGCGGGCGATGAAAGGTGCCTTTGACCGCAATTCCCCTTCCACCAGCGCCCGACGTATAAACAGATTCCGGCACTCGGCGGGGTCCACTTTAGCGTAGGGAATGCGGCGCTTGGGCACCACGTCCAGTCCGTACAGGGTGACCTTTTCGTAGCCCATTACCTGTGCGCGCTTTTGCTCCCAGTGCGGCTCGAAAAAGTGGCGCTTAACAATGTGTCCCGCTAAAGGCTCAACCCATTCCGGCTGTACACCCGCCACCATGCGGGCGAACACCTTGCTCGTTTCAACAATTTCTGCCGCCACAATCCACTTGGGGCCGGATTTAGCTACTTTTGAACCCGGGAAAATCATCACCTTGCGATTACGCGTCGCCAAATATTCCCGTTTCTCCACTTTAATGGCGATCTGCCCCAACAAGCCCGCCAAAATGGGCTTATGAATGGCATCATAGTTTGCCGGCTGCCGGTTCATGGTGAGTTTCTGATCCCGGCAAATTAACGTGAGCTGCCGATGGATATCCCGCCACTCACGCATGCGCATCCAGCTCAGGAAATTCTTCTGGCACAGTTTTTTGAGCTGATTCTGGGACAGCTCCTGACGTTGTTCTTCAAACCAGTTCCAAATATTCAGCAGTGTCGCAAAATCCGATTCTTTGTCATTAAACGGTGCATGGGCTTGGTCCGCGGCCTGTTGTTTCTCTTGCGGGCGCTCGCGAGGGTCCTGCACACTGAGGCCCGCAATGACAATCAGAACTTCTGCCAAACTGCCATGATCCGCCGAGGTGACCAACATTCTGGCCAAACGAGGGTCCAACGGTAAACGAGACATGATGCGACCGAGCTTAGTTACCCGCCGCTTTTCATCAACGGCACTGAGTTCTTCCAGCAGTTTGTAACCATCATTAACCTGTCGACGATCCGGCGATTCCAAGAACGGGAACTGTCGAATTTCACCCAATCCGGAGGTGGCCATCTGGAGAATAACCGAGGCCAGGTTGGTGCGCAGAATTTCCGGATCAGTGTATTCAGGCCGGTTAATGAAGTCGGTTTCATCATACAAGCGGAAGCAGATACCGGGCGCGACCCGGCCACAACGCCCTGCTCGCTGGTTCGCACTAGCTTGAGAAACGGGCTCTATCGGCAAGCGTTGAATTTTTGAGCGCACGCTGTAGCGACTGATTCGGGCGACACCGGTGTCAATGACATAGCGAATACCCGGCACCGTCAGCGAGGTTTCCGCCACATTAGTCGACAGCACAATGCGCCGCCCTTTGTGGGACTGGAATACCCGATTCTGTTCTTGATTGCTTAAGCGGGAATAAAGCGGCAGCACTTCGGTATGGCGCAATTCTGCGTGCCGGAGGACTTTACTCACCGCTCGAATTTCACGTTCACCCGGCAGGAACACCAACACGTCGCCCGGAGGTTTCTTTTCCGTACGCTCGTGTTGCTCAATCTCTTCAACTGCGGCCAGGATGCCATCGGTCCAGCCTTGATCCTTATCGTCTTCATCACCGACTAACGGGCGGTAACGAACATCAACGGGATAAGTCCGACCACTAACCTCAATGACCGGAGCCTTATCGAAGAACTCACTGAAACGATCCACCTCAATGGTGGCCGAAGTGATGATCACCTTAAGATCCGGGCGTTTGGGCAATAGCTGCCTGAGATAGCCCAACAGGAAATCGATGTTCAAACTGCGTTCGTGGGCTTCATCGATAATCAGCGTGTCGTAGCGATCCAGAAACCGGTCATGCTGGACTTCCGCCAGCAAAATACCATCGGTCATCACTTTGATTTGAGATTGCTCCGAGGTGTTATCGGTAAATCGAACTTGATACCCCACCCGCTGACCAACTTGCTCGCCCAATTCCTCCGCAATGCGACCAGAGACGCTGCGCGCCGCAATCCGCCTGGGCTGTGTATGCCCAATTAAACCGCGGGCACCTCGGCCAAGGTTAAGGCAAATCTTAGGAATCTGTGTGGTTTTGCCCGATCCGGTCTCACCCGCAACAATAACAACCTGGTGCTCTTCAATCGCTTTGCTGATGTCATCAACCCGCGCACTAACAGGTAACCCCTCAGGGAACGTGGCGGGTTTATGCAATGCCCGACGCTGACGAACTTTAGCTTGGCCCTGCTCCAACCAATCGTTCATCAGGGCCAGATCTTTCTGACCGGGCAAGCCTTTGCTACGGCCCAAACGCCGAACAATACGGGCTGCTTCTTGCTGATTGCAGTCAGCAAAGTGACGTTTGAGTGCTGCCACCTCCGCTTGCGGGTCGGTCACATTGGATGCGGAAGCGTTGTTCGAGGTTGAATCAGACATTACTCGCCATTGGCTCTCAAAGTTTCGTTCGGGGGAATCAGGCGCCACAGTCTAGCCGGAAAGCCACACCGTATAAACACAAAAACCCTGCCGAGGCAGGGTCTTTAAGTGCAGGGAGAACCCCTGCAGAGGTGTGAACTTAAGCGTTAGCTTCTTCGTCTCGCAGTTCACGTCGAAGAATTTTTCCCACGTTGCTCTTAGGCAGTTCTTCACGGAACTCGAAGTGCTTAGGAACCTTGTACGCAGTCAGGCGCTCACGACAGAATTCTTTCAGCTCGTTCGCAGAAACGCCTTCTTTGGTAGCGACCACGTAGACCTTAACTGCTTCACCACTCTTGGCATCATCAACACCGACAGCCGCACACTCAACCACTTTTGGATGGCTGGTCACTACGTCTTCGATTTCATTTGGGAAAACGTTAAAGCCAGACACAATGATCATGTCTTTCTTGCGGTCAACGATGCGAATGTAGCCGTCTTCCTGGATCAGCGCAATGTCGCCAGTCTGAATGAAACCGTCGTCGGTAAAGGATTGACGGGTATCTTCAGGGCGCTGCCAATAGCCGCGCATAACCTGAGGGCCTTTAACGCAAAGCTCACCGGGCTCACCCACGGCGGTTTCGTTGCCGTCGTCATCAATGGTCTTGACGATAGTAGACGGGATCGGAAGCCCGATAGTACCCAACTTGATGGCGCTGCGGGGGTTAAAGGTAACCACCGGAGAGGTTTCAGTCATGCCGTAACCTTCGCTGATTTCACAGCCCGTGACACGCTCCCACATCTTGGCTGCGTCGCTGGTCAGAGCCATACCGCCGGAGGCCGTCAGTTTCATACCCGAGAAGTCCAGCTTCTGGAAATCTTCGTTATTGCACAACGCCACGAACAGAGTGTTCAAACCGATAAAGGCCGAGAACTTCTGTTTCTGGAGCTCTTTCACAAAACCCGGGATATCACGCGGGTTTGGAATCAAGACGTTATGAGCACCGGCTTCCAGCATGATGCCGCAGTTCAACGTGAAGGAGTAGATGTGATAGAGCGGCAGTGGCGCAATAACCACTTCCTCACCTTCAGCTACCTGATCTTCCAGCATCGGGCGAACCTGAGTCAGGTTGGCAACCAGATTGGCGTGAGTCAGCATCGCACCTTTCGCGACACCGGTTGTGCCACCGGTGTATTGCAGCACGGCAAGATCGTCGAGTTTGATATCAACCGGGCTAAACTTCTCTCGGGCACCCGCACTTAAAACCGCTGGCAGCTTATGGGAACCCGGAATGTTGAACGGAGGCACCATCTTTTTAACGTGCTTCACCACCGCATTCATCAGCTTGCGTTTGATGGTCGAATGCATGTCAGCGACTTCGGTTACGATAACGTGCTCGATGCCGGTATGCGGAAGTACTTTCTCGGCGTTTTCCGCCATATTGGCAAGAACGACCAGCGCTTTAGCACCAGAGTCGTTAAACTGGTGTTCCATTTCCCGCGTGGTGTACAAAGGGTTGGTATTCACCACAATCAAGCCAGCACGCATAGCACCAAAAACAACCACCGGATATTGGGTGATGTTCGGCATCTGCACTGCAATTCGGTCGCCAGGTTTCAGGTCGGTTTTGTTTTGCAGCCAAGCCGCGAAGTTGCGACTCTGAGTATCAAGATCTTTGTACGTCAGAGTGACGCCAACCGCAGTGAACGCAGGCTTTTCTGCGTACTTTTTAACGGCCTGTTCAAAAACATCTACCATGTTTTTGTACTTGTTGAGATCTACCTCACGGGGGATGCCCGCAGGGTATTTATCTTGATAGAACTGCTCAAAATCCATCACCATCTCCTGTTTGATTGGTGGCATTCGGGCCAAAAGAGCAACCCGACTAAAGTCTCAATCCTTAAAAGTGGTGTGAGAATAGCAGTTTTGGAAACGATGAGGTAGCTTTCAGAAATCTATCCCCTTGGAACCACCCACGAGCCCTTAACGAGTAGAGGTCACTATGAGCGACACCCTGGACATTCTCGAAAACATTACCTACAACGAATTGAACGAAGGTGATTCTGCAACCTTTACCCGCACTCTCACGGAAGACGAACTGGTTTTGTTTGCCGCTGTATCCGGTGACGTAAATCCTGTGCACCTGGATTCGGAATTTGCAGCCGACACCATGTTCAAAGAGCGCATCGCTCACGGCATGTGGAGTGGTTCTTTAATCTCCGCAGCTCTGGCAACCGTCATGCCGGGCCCAGGCACTATTTATCTGGACCAGACCCTGTCGTTTAAACGCCCGGTTAAGCTGCACGACACCCTGACCGTGAAACTAACCGTTTCTGAAAAAGGCGCAAAAAACCGGGTAACGCTGGCTTGCGATGTTCGTAACCAGAACGATGACCAGGTGGTTGTCGGCGAAGCGAAAGTGATTGCACCGACCGAAAAGGTGTCTCTGCAAAAACCCCGCTTGCCGAAAATCACGATCGAAGGCTAACGGCTTAGCCCGGAAGGAAATCGATAGGGAACTGAACTTTCCGGGCGGTGACTCGAGCCGCCCCGAAATCAAACATTTGCACCCTCATTGCAATCCGCTGCTCCAGTGCGGGATTGCTCAACTCAGAGGCCACAATCCGGCAGGCCGATACCGATCCGTTCGGTTCGATAATCAGTTCCAGTGTGACCTTTCCTTCAAGGGTAGGATCTTTTCGGAGTTCTCGTTTATAAAGCGAGTACAGCACGCTCTTCTGAGCATCAAAGACCTGCCGAATATTACTCATAGCCCTTTGTTGAGCGGGATTACGAGCCGGTTTCGCGGCTTTCGCCACGGCAACCTCTTCAGGCACCTTAACTTCAGCAACCTGATGCCCGGCTACAGCGACTTCACGTGCGGGGCCCTCTTGTGTTTCTACGCCTCCACTGTCGGCCAGCACGTCAGCGCCCAATGGTTCCGCGGACAACTCGGTTGCTTCGGCTCCGGTCACGTTAGCCCTCAGATTGCGGCTATCCTTTGGCTGATCATCAGTCAGAGCCTGCAAACGGTTTTTCATCGCAAACAAGCCCGATCGCGATGCGGTTTCACGAGCCTGCTCCGTGGTTTGAACTGGCGGTTCCCCATCTTCCCTAGAGGGCCGGGGTTGCTCCAGTTTGGGCTTAGGCTTGGGGTTCGCCTGAACATCATCTTGCACTGACTCGGGCTCGGGTTCTTGACCTGGCTCGGGCTGTTTCGTTTTTTCCACACGAGGTGGCACGACTAACTTTGCAAGCCTCGGAGGAATCCGTTCCGCTTCAGCACGATCAAGCTCCGGAACATCTAGATAGGGAATCAGCGCGGCGGGCACCATGAACAGGCCGAGCACCAACACAACAATGACCCCAAACCGCAAGCTCTCGAGTCGATCACGACTCCAAGGCAAGCGGGTGCCACTGCGACCTTTGAGGCGATCAACCATTGCTCACCTCCGCCTCTACCGCGAGCCGAACGTGACGAAACTGTTCATCAACACAGGTTTGCATAATCCGGCGCAGCAATCGGTAATCGGTATCCCTGGCTGCCATGATGGTGATTTCCAGGCCTTGCTCCGGTATCTCGCTCCAGCGGCTTCGACGGTAGGCCAATTCCTCGGACAATCCCGCTATCCGTGTGTCGGCCGCGCTGATTCCTTCGACCGTCGCGACTTGGCGGCCTTGAACGAGTACGGAGCGCCCGCTGACCTGAACCGTTAAATTTTCGACCGCTTCTTGTTGCGCAGTCGAGGTCGGCAAGGGAACGTCTGCGTTGTTTTGCATGACTTTCACGTCAGAGGAATTCACCATCAAAAAGAACACCAGAATGGTGAAAATATCCATCAACGACACCAGATTCAGGCCACCGGCTTTGTGCATCCGGCTGTAGTGTCGTTTTCGCATCTGGGCCCTTCGGGCGGTTTTCATACACCCTCCCCTTTAACGGTTTCCGAGCTTTGCGCCAACACTCGGTTTTCAGTCGCATCCATCAGCGAAACATCGGGGAACAGCTCGACTTCAACGACGCTGGTCGCCAAAACCGCAGGATAAGAGCGCACGGTATCCATTACCGAAACCAACGTTTGGTAATCAACGTCCGGCCCGACCTCCAGAATCACATCCGTTTTGCCCGGAACATGATGCTTGATCTGCTGCAACACCAAACGGAGCCCTTGGTAATCTTGTGCCGCCCCCTTAACAGGCAATGCCTCAATCAATCCGCGTTCGCTATCGGCCACCTCCAACCCGGCAGGGATCACAGTAACAACCAACCGGAACTCATCCACGGCAGGAGCTTTACCCGCATCCATTGCCGGAAAATTAAGCTCGATCATGCGAATCTGACTGAATACCATGCCCAGCAGCAATACGGGCACAAGAACGATCATCAAGTTCAAAAACGCAGTGATGTCCAGCTCCGCTTCGGAGGTTAGCCGGCGGTGTCGACGTCTCATATCGCCCTACTCCTGTTCAATCTGGCTTGGGGATCTACAGCGTCACGCTGTGGCGCTGCGTGCTTCTGGCTCAGACACAATGTTCAGGAGTTTGACACCGGCCATTTCGAAGCTGTCGACGATTTCATTCGTACGGGTTTGCAGTAACGCGTGGAACAGCAACAAGGGAATAGCTGAAATCAAGCCGAATGCAGTGGTGTTCATAGCCACGGAAATACTTTCAGACAGCAAGCTCGCTTTTTGCGCAGGGTCTGCTGCGGCCACAGCGGTAAAGGCTGCGATCAAGCCAATAATAGTCCCGAGCAGCCCAAGCAACGTCGCCACGTTCGCCAGTGTCGCCAGATACTGGGTTCGCTTTTCCAGTCTGGGAAGCACTTCCATTAGTCCTTCTTCCATCGCGTACTCGATATCTTCACGCCGACTGTTATTCAGCAGTCGGGCAATGCCGGCACCGAGAACAGAGGCAATAGCGCTGTCCGAGCCACTAGCAGCCTTCATCGCTCGGGAATAATCACGTTTTTGCAAGGCCGGCAATATGCCTCGCTCGAAGGCCGTACGGTTTCGCCGGCGAACCGAACCGAGATAGATGAATCGTTCCAACGTAATTGACAAGCCTATCGCCAACACAACGGCAATCGGGTACATGAAAGGGCCGCCTTCCTGAAAGAATCGGATAATGGTGTCTAGCATGATGTTATTCTCCGTTGTTACTGCTGAGTCACGGTTTAATCTGGGCTGAAGAAACGTCTGTTGGCTCCAACACCAGTGGGTTCAGGGTTTCCCGGAACAGGCGATGGTTTTCCACGGCTGTTCCGGAAACTGATTGTGTTAGTTCAGGTATTTTCTGGTTCAATTCGGCTCTCGCCCTTCGCGGCAAACTGGGGGCTTGCCACGGCAAAATGTAGAGTATGCGAGGGTCATTCTCGCCCGAGTTCGCTGATATTCCGGCCACTTTCAAGACCGAACGCTGAGGCACATCCACTGTTTTTTCCGTATCAGCCCAGGCGGGCAACCCGACGGTCGGAACTAAGCCAAACAGCAACACTGCCCCGGCAACCGAACGCATCATTGAAGCCTCCGTTCCAGATCCACAATCCAGCCGGCCACAGCCTTGTCTTCGGTGACAGATAACTGCTGATAACGCTGATAGTGAGCCAGTGCTTTATCCAGTTGAAGCAGGTAAAGCTCCGAAATCACGGCAAGGTTGTAATGCAACTCGGCAGTTTCAGGTGAGGCGTTCACCCCTTTCTCCAAAAGCGTCACAGCCTCCGAAAATCGGTTCGCGTCTTTGAGCGCAAGCGCAAGATTATTTACCGTCACCACGTCCGCTGGATTGAGCTCGACCGCGCTCTGCCAGGACTGGATCGCGGATTCAACCTCGCCTTGTTCATAGGCTCGCCTGCCCTCACGTGCAAGAACTTCCGCCTGTTCGGGTGAAGGCACCGGTTGCGTTTGAGCCTTATCGTATGAAGACCCCTTATGAGTTGCAGCACAACCAGATAACGCGGCAACCGCCAACAGCATCAAGCAGATCCCTGCGTTGCGAGTACAATCAAGCACCATCATTCTCCTTCGCTGCCCAAGTCATCCAACGCAAATTTCGGCGGTACCGGCCCGGATGCATGACGGCTAGCGTATCCAGGCTCCGCGCAATCCATTTGTCATAGCCGTGTGCGCTGATTTTTTGGTGATTTTGGGTGTGCAGCGCCATCGCCCTTTCTTCCAGCGGGTATGCTTCTTCCTCAAGCAACATCTGATACTGCATGGTTTCCAGTTCATTGAGCTCAGCCGGCACCTTAGACGCCATCAAGTCTGCAGCCAGCAAACGGTATAGCTCAGCTCGCCTGAACAGCACCTCCGTCACCACGGCCTTACCCGCAAACGCCTCAGCCTCCTGCAGATAGTTCTGCGCTCTTTCGAGCACCGTTTGTTTTCTAATAAGGGTTTCTTCCAAAGGGTGCACCAAAGCAATGGACGCGAACTCGTCCGCAGCGCGCGCTCCGAGAATCAAGGCGCCGTCGGCAGCCCACCTTAAGGTTTCGTCGGAGTGCCAATGACTCTGAGATTCAATGGCGACCAAAGCCTGCAACGTTTCAGAATCGGTTGCCCCAGACTCAATCAATCGTTGGCGCATCGTTTGTTGCTGCACATGGTCACCAGCCGTTGCAGCGACTGGCGCAACAGCAAGCCACTCGCGATATAACTGATTGCGACGTTCGATCTCATTCGAGCCGTGGTAAATCGCCGCTGCCCGCAAACGTTGTGGCCACGGATCCGACAAACGGGAGGCGGTGGCAAGGAGTTCTTTCGCCGCTTTTAATGGCTGGCCAGATCGTTGATAGGAATGCACCAGCTTTTCGCTGATTTGCTCGGTTAACGGATGGTCAGAATAATCGGACCTGAACCGGTTCAGTTCGTTGATGGCGGCGAGCCATTCCGAGGCCTTCAACAAAGTGTTGGCAGCATCAAATCGCGATTTTATGGCCAACTCCGAGCCGGGCAGCACAGTCACCACACGTTGAAAATGAGCGACTGCCAAGGTTGAGTTACCCGCCGATCCGGCTTTCTCGCCCTGCTTGTAAATCGCAATGCCCAACTGCTCTCGGATATCCCGTTGCTCGTGTAAAGGAATCGCCAGTAGGCTTTGCGTTTCTGCAAGAGTGCGCGCTTGCCGCCACGCACGCTCGGCCAAACCGTACGCATTTTTCTGTTGCTGTACGCGGGCAATCACCAGCCAGGCTGCATACCGTTGTTCGGCATTTGCCGAGTCCCAACCCAGTGTTTTCTTGGCGTAAGCAAGTGCGTTCTGAGTGTCAGCCCGAGCATACCAACGGTTAGCCAAATCGGCGCGCAATGCCGACAAACGCTCATCCACACCGAAGGCTTCTGAAAAACGCTGCTCTTCTGAACTTAACGCTGCTAAGGCTTGTTGATCGCCGGCTCCTTGGCCCGGCGTTACTAACGTTCCTCTCAGCAAGGATATGGCCGCCCAACCGGCTTCACTTGCGCGTTCATAGCCCCGGCCGTATGCGGCGCGCCGGAAGTTATCCAACGCTTGCTCCCGCTGTCCTGCCTGCAACCTTGCGTCACCTGCGAGGTGCATCAACTCACCGCGAGCAGCTGAACGGGCTGCCAGTGTTTCAAAATAATCTGCAGCGGTGGCCCATGAACGACTAGCCTCAATCCCCTTGCCTTCAGACTGACACCTCGAAGCAGAGGCGTAATAAAAGTCCGCCAGAGAACGACCATACTCTTGCCAGCGCTTTTGATGATCAAAGGTCAATCCCCGGTAGTTGTTGGCCGGAAGATACCGCTTCACGAAATCAGCTTTGGCTTCCCGGACCCGGCCGGGCTCTCCGGCCATCGACCAGAATTCCACATTCTGAGTGATGAAATCGGGTTGCGATGCATGTTTCGGGTACGCCCGCACAAAGCCGTTGTTCACCGCTACCGCTTGGCTATATCGGCCTTCCACCGCGTGCAGGTCTGCCAGCCGGTCGTAAAGAAGATAGAACCACGGCGAATTGGAACGACCCACCAGCCAACGCTCCAGGGTTTGCTCATTGTTCAAGCGGGAAGCCATCAACCCCATCACTCGAAAGCTGTCCTCTACCATATCCAGGCTGGCGGTGATCGGGTCACGAATTTGTTCTGCGCCCGGCAGCTGTTCATCCAACAGTGTCATGAAGGTTTTAGCTGCCCGGTCCCAAGCCTGCTCGCCCTGCTTGAATTGACTCCATCCCTTCATGTAACGGGATTTGGTGGCAAGCTCTGAATCGGGCCGAGCCTTGAGCAACGCTTGGTAACCGTTTTCAGCCTCAGGGTAGCGGCCGGCGGAAAACTCGGCCTCAGCCATGCGAAATCGAGCCTCTGGTACCAGCTCGGATTTTGGATACATCCCTACCAGTTGCCGCAAACGCTGGATAGATTCTTGCTGTTGCCCGGTCAAGGCATGGGCTTTGGCCATTTGATAAAGCAGCTCATCCAATCGTCCCGAGAACGAACCTTGAGACAGAATTTTTTCATAACTACCCAAGACGTCTTCATATATTTCAGCTTCCTTCGCCTCCGAAAAGCCAATATTCTGAACCGAGCGATCGCGAATATTATTCAAGCGATTCAGCGCGTCGATTCGAACCTCCGGTTCCCCTGAATCTTCAAACAGCTTCTGATACCGGCGAGCGACTTCAGCGGGAGAAATTGCGGGCAAGGGGCGCGTTTCAAATGTTAAGAATACGGGCCGCATGTCGCCCAAAGTTTCACCGTCTTTCCCCAGCTCTACCCGAAATGATTCCTGTGCGGACAGATTGGTATGCCCTATGGCTACCAAAACCAACAGGGGTAGAAATCGTCTAAAAACGAAACGCGAATTCATTGTGCACCCTTCCCCAACGTCTCTAGGGCGAGGTATTCATACAGGTGCGCAATTTGCTGTTCCGTTTTATCCATCGCCTGCACCATCAACTGATATTGATGATCAACAAATTCATGTGCCAACGTATCCAACGCATCCGCCGCGCGCGCTCTTGCCTCATTAACTTGGGCTTGTAACCGGTTCAAGTGATCCTTCAATTTCCGGGTATCAGTGAGCGTGCTTGCTATGATGGATGCAGCGTTCCCGCCTTCTAACCACTCCGTTGATGCAACAATAAATACCGAAAGATCATGAGCGTTGCGGTTTAATTGAGCCGTCATCTCATCCAGAAGCGCCACCCTAAGAACAGCCTTCTGGGCATTAGCCTGCTCAAAGAATTGCAACAGATAAGCCATACGAGGCTGAGTCAACGTTCGGCTATCGGCCAGAAACCATTCCGTTCCGGTGTTTCGGGCATCTTCAAGTAAGGCTTTATACGCTCCGTGTTTTTCTATCCTTTGGGCTAGCTTGTTCAGCGTCACTCTTTCACCCTGATAGGCCGCATGTGCAGCCAACCACGCATCTCCAGCCTGCCCCGGATACCCTGCCATATCGAAGCCCTGCCCCATGCCTATCCAGGCCTCTGTCACGCCGGGGAACGCCAATGGAAATTTCTTGGCACGATGCCAGCTTTGCATGGCGGCCCGGTGGCTGCCTTTGTTCGACAGTGCTAAACCGTGCAGGTACAAGGCTTGAGGCGCGTAGTAGCTATCAAGCGTCACCTTCTCGAATAGATGGATAGCTTTGTCGTGCTCGTCGCTTTTGAGCGCCAGGTAACCGGCACGAAGGTGGAGCTGATTGAGAAGATTTCTCCGACGCGCTTCGTTGGTATCTTTCGCAGCCATCGCCATGGCTACGCGCAGCGATACAAGCGCCCTGCTTGAGTTCAAATCGTCCCGGGCGAAGTCATTGGCAAGATTGAGATAACCCAATGCCGCCCAGTAACCCTCATTCATCTTGGCGAGATAGCGCCCTGCTATGTCTGTTCTGCCCTTGCGCCGTTCCTGTTCCGCTAATTCGAACATCTCTTGGTCTCGCTGCTCACGATGCAGGCCCTTGGCCTCTGTTCGCGGAACGAAATGATCCGATACCACCGATGTACTCGCATCACCAGTGGATGAGGCAACTTCTTCAGAAAAGAGCGCTTCGGGTTCGAATTCAGGTGCTTTGGCCCGCAGAGTCATATGCAGTTGTTTCAGGACTGGCGGCTTAACAAACCGGTGAACCAACTCCCGGCGAACAAATCGATTGTTCTCTGCGCGGGCATTGACGACGGCTTTAAGGCGATGAGGACCGCTCGACAAATTGCCTTGATACAGCGGCAATACCTGCCCCTGCGCCAACGCATCTCGCTCGCTCTCGGCGTAACGCTGAGATGTCACCAGCTGATTGTCGAGATAGAGTTCCAGAGAATCGACAATCAGAGTTTTCGGCGTGGAAACAGCGAAAACGACCACCACCCGGGTATCCGTATGCGGCAGCAGCTGTTGCTCTATGGTACGCACGCCATCAGTATGCCGCGCCACCTTCTCGTTGAGTTGCGCCACCCGAGTATCGATAGGTACAGCGTGAACACTGGCCACCATGAAGACAGCCAGCCATCCGGATATCCAATGCCCCAGCATCCTTGGAGCAATCCGGCACTGTTGTGATTTTTGTTTGCCGAACATAGCTGTCCCGTTGTGTCTGGCCGCAATGATGAGGGCGACCGTGTAACAATTCGAAATAAAGAGTAACACCAGCTAACAGACAAGAACGGTATCCATTTCACCAAATGGAAATTTGAGGCGATGGGATTTTAAAGTGTCGATTTATTTGACAGGTAGGAAAATCGCGAGAACGTCAAAGCGTGGGATTAAGCGAAAAGATTGTTTCCAGGCGATTGATTTCAGGTGGGATAGTAAGGAGTTGGCCTAAACACTGCTTTATAAAACATGCGGGCGCGCCAGAAGGCTGCACCCGCTTATATATGCCGAGCTTTGCCGATGCCGTAACACGCATCGGCTTTTTTCTAGGGAAACAGAAGACTATTTGGTCAGCTGTTTCATGGCAGATTCGAGGCCTTCTATAGTCAGCGGGAACATGTGGTCGTTCACCAACTGCCGGGTAACCCCCAACGACCCACCGGTGCCCCAATAACTTTCCGGCAACGGGTTCAGCCAAACCACTTTGTGAAAATGCTCGGTCACACGCTGCATCCAGGTTGCGCCTGCTTCTTCGTTCCAGTGCTCTATAGACCCGCCCGGATGCGTGACTTCATAGGGTGCCATGGTGGCATCACCCACAAAGATCACTTTGTAGTCGGGCGTGTATTTATGAAGGATGTCCCAAGTGCTTGTGGTCTCGTTCATGCGTCGAACATTGTTCTTCCACACACTTTCGTAAATGAAGTTGTGAAAGTAAAAATATTCCATGTGCTTGAACTCAAGCCTGGCCGCTGAGAACAACTCCTCACACACTCGGATGTGCGGGTCCATGGAACCGCCCACATCAAAGAAGATCAACACCTTTACGGAGTTATGCCGCTCTGGAACCATTTTAAGATCCAGGTAACCGGCATTTCGTGCCGTTGACCGAATGGTGTCATCAAGATCCAGCTGATCAGCAGCACCCTGGCGGGTAAACTTGCGCAAGCGCCGTAAGGCAACTTTGATATTACGAAGCCCTAGGGTAATGCTGTCATCCAGATCTTTGTAGTCTCGCTTCTCCCAGACTTTCACCGCCCTTCCGTGGCGGCCATCTTTCTGGCCAATGCGAAAACCTTCGGGGTTGTAACCGTTCGCACCAAAAGGCGAGGTACCTCCCGTACCCACCCATTTGTTGCCGCCCGCATGGCGCTCATTCTGCTCTTCCATGCGTTTTTTGAAGGTTTCAATCAGTTCTTCGAGGCCACCCAGCGACTCGATTTTAGCCTTTTCTTCTTCGCTCAGGTGTTTCTCAAACTCAGCCCGCAGCCACTCATCCGGAATCAATGCCTGCAACAAGTCGTCGAGATTTTCGATGCCGTCAAAGTAGGCTTTAAAGGCCCGGTCAAACTTATCGAAATGCCGTTCATCCTTAACCAGACAGACGCGGGCAAGATAATAAAACTCTTCCATATTGGCGAACGCCAGACGCTGCTGGATAGCTTCCAGCAGGTCCAGAAATTCCCGCAGACTGGCCGGTACCTTGGCACGGCGGACTTCAAGAAAAAAATCAATCAACATAAAGCGATGCTCTTGCCAGCAATCAGTTGCGACGACGCGCCATAAACGCCAGCCTCTGCAGCAAGTGCACGTCTTGCTCGTTCTTTACCAGCGCACCGTAAAGCGGTGGCAATGCGGAACTGCTTTCTTTGTCCTGAAGTGCTTTCGCGGACAGCTCATCGGCCATCAGCAGCTTCAGCCAGTCGATCAGCTCAGAGGTAGATGGCTTTTTCTTCAGTCCGGGCACTTTCCGCACGTCAAAAAAGACCTCCAAAGCATCCCTTACCACTTGCTGCTGTAACCCCGGGAAGTGAACATCCACAATGTCTTTCATGGTGTCGTGGTCCGGGAAGCTAATGTAGTGGAAGAAACAGCGACGCAAAAATGCATCGGGGAGCTCTTTTTCGTTGTTACTGGTGATCACGATAATCGGGCGCTGCTTTGCTTTTACGAACTCCTGAGTTTCGTATACAAAGAACTCCATCCGGTCGAGTTCCAGAAGCAAGTCGTTTGGAAATTCAATATCGGCTTTGTCGATTTCGTCGATCAGCAGGATCACTTGCTCGTCTGACTCAAAGGCTTCCCAAAGCTTACCTTTAACGATGTAGTTGCGGATATCTTTGACTTTTTCATCACCCAATTGAGAATCCCGCAAACGAGAAACCGCATCGTACTCATACAGACCCTGCTGGGCCTTGGTGGTCGATTTGATATGCCAGGGAATCAACCTCATTCCCAGCGCAGCGGCCATCTCTTCTGCCAACAAGGTTTTGCCGGTGCCGGGCTCGCCTTTGATCAACAGCGGGCGCTGAAGCGAAATGGCCGCGTTAACTGCCATTTGCAGGTCGTCGGTGGCTACGTATTTTTCGGTACCGGTAAACTTCATGTGTCTAATTCCTGTTGGTTATTTTAAAACTTAATCTTTTTTAGCATTATCGTCGGGCAGATCGTCGAATTCTGACAGATCGAAATCTTCTAAACCAAATTCTTCCACCTCATCCTCGGGTGGCTCAAGCTCAGACTCGATGGTTTCAGTCACCTCGGGTATCTCATCTTCGGATACAAGATCAGGCTCTGGCACCAGTTCAGGGACCTCTTCTGGCTCTGGCTCTGGCTCTGGCTCTGGCTCTGGAACAGTTTCTTCGAGAACCGGAAGCGCTTCTTCCGGCTCTTTGCTTTCTCGTTTACGGCGCAAAACAAATAACACAAAACCAACAATAATAACGATCGGGGCCGCAATTACACCCAGCAGCCAAACCGGGAAGCCCCACAAGGTGCCTTTCTCGGCCTCGTGGACTGGCTTGCTTGTTGCTTCCGGTGCTTTCTGCTCTACCGGTTCTGGCAGGGGTTCACTTACGACCACGGCATCATTCTGTAAAGCCGGATCGATGACCGGCGCCGACTCTTCGATTGGCTCTGGTTCGGGGCTGCCGGCCTTTTCAGGAGCGGATGAGCCTGCGGTGTCGATGCCGTCGAGTGGCAAGGTTTCCAACGGCTGACTCAAATCAGGTACCAGGGGTTCCGACACCACCGCAACGGGCACCTCTTCACCGGGGACCACAAAGCTCGTCTCGGCACTGAATTTACGCGTAAAGGTTCCGCCATCAGCCACCACTTCAATCTGATAGACGCCCGCTTTCGATAGCTGTTTCAGCGTATCACGGTATACACCATCTTCCGGCGGTGGTCCCGAAGACAGCACTTTGGTGCCCTTTCGTCCTTCAGCTGTGCTGAGCGACAGGGTCACGTCCATGACATCCAGGAAGTTCGGGTCTTTTAACGGATCGTCACCTTCATAAAAGGCGACCGCAATCTCTAATGGCTGTTCAGCACTAAACTGTGACGGGACCGGACTGACCACCATCATTAGATTGCTCACCACCGTGACACGGCTACCCTGCCCCAATTCACCGTCAATTTTCCACTCCCCCGCTTGAGGGTCGGTTACGGTAATCAGGTCATATCCCGGCTCAGCTAACCAGCGAACGCCATCGGGCGCTTCTGAAGCCGTAAACAACTGCCCCTCCGGCTCAGCCAAGCGGAGCATGCGCTGCTCAGAAGACGGGCCGCCGGTAAAGATAAGCGCGGTAAATTCCTCTACCCCTTCATCAACTGAGAAACGGTTTCCCTCGATAGGTAGCTGCGCTTGGGGTGCTGCGGCGTTCAAGGCATCGGCAAACGCCAGATTCAAGGCTTCAGCAGAACGTGCCAACCGGAAGGTTCCCCCGGTTTGATCCGCCAACGCTCGAAGAAACGAGACATCAGCAAATTCCGATAGCCCGACGGTATGTATCGTTAATCCCTTCGACTTCAAAGCCGGCACCATGGAGTCGAGAATTCGGGCTTCCTCAGCACGGCTTGCCGCTTCGCTGTCCGGGATATCGACTTTACCGTCACTCAGCAGGATCAGATGAGTGTGTTCGAGGGTGCCGCCGGACAGCCAGTCATTACTGGCTTTTTCAATCGCCAGTCCCAGATTCGTGTGCAAAGCAACAGAGTTGATTTGATCTGAACGCTCAACGGCTGTGTTCCGCCAAGCGTCACTGACCGAATCATGGGGCACCAGCATGTTGACGTACTGGCCGAAAGTCCATACCCCAGCGCCCGCCCCTTCAGGGACAAGTCCGGCTAAGAGCCTGACCGCCGGGCGACGAAGGTTGACCGGGTCTGTTTGTTTCATCGATCCGGAAATATCGACAACAACTCGGACATCAATAGGCGATGAACCTTCGGCTGATGCAGCTGCAGAAACCTGCCAAGGCATCAAAACAAGAAGAACTAACGAACACAGCCAGGTTATACGGTTGATTATCACAGTCGCCTACCAGTTATTATTCGGACAGTTGCTATGGGTTATTTGCGCGCTAATCGGTACCGGACAAGGTCGAAAATCCAGACCAACAACATGACTAAAGCCGCCAAGCCAAAGTTAAATAACGCAACGCCCGCCGCATCAATATCACCAAGAATAAGTTCGTAGCCGGCATACAGCCAAGCAGGAATCCACCACCCTGCAAGGTCAGGCGATTCAACCGGGGTGAGCACCAAAACCGTCAATGCCGCAAGCAAAAGCGTGCGAAAACCATAAAAAGGCAAAAAACGAAACAATGCTTTCATCATGAAAAACAGCACCACGAAAGCGACGGCGTAAGCGCCCCAGAAAATGACGTAAGCCAAAGAAGCATTTGCATCAATCATTAGATAACCCAGTGAATAATATGTTCTTCCCATTCCTCTTCCGGCACATCGCCTTCTGAGGTCACTCTACCCTGAATGGAAAGCCCCGCCTTGCGCACAGAATCGGGATCTCCAGAGCGTAGCGGGTGCCAATCCGCCAAAGGCCGCCCCTCCGCCAGCGTACGATACGCACAGGTATAGGGTAGCCAAGCGTAATTCGTGATGGTGTCAGGCGTTAGCACGGTGCATTCCGGGACCACATCCGACCGCTGAGCATAGACGGTGCATTGGCCGTTTTCGACGTTCATACACCGACACACCAAGTCAGTGTGGTAAACCTCCCCAGTCTCTTCGTCTTCAAGCTTCTGGAGGCAACATTGCCCACAGCCATCGCACAAAGATTCCCATTCTGAGGGGGTCATTTCATCAAGGCGCTTTCGCTGCCAGAACGGAATCTGGGCGCTCATTCTTTATGCTGCTCTACCTTGCGTTTGAAATCGACAATATAGGTATCCTGCTCTTCTGGCATCTGCAGGAAGAACCCCTTCTCTTCCAGCGCATCCAACACTTCTTTACCGGTTGTTCTGGCTAACTGCTTCTCCGGCGTTATCAACAAATCCATCGCATGGGCAGGCTGGCCGAAAATCGAGCGAAGTGCTTCAGGAAGCTCTTGCCAGTCTTCACCTCGGCGGACATAGATGTAAGTGTCTATCTTTTTGGTGCTGCGATACACCGACACAAATTCACGATTGGTCATTGTTTAACAAGTTCCTCAATTTCACTGACGACGGGCCTTAACACGGTTGCACGCCAGCCCTCAAAAAAAGCCTGCCCTTGCAGAGTCTGGTCTTGAATTACTTTTTCAATACGCTTTCTTGGGGAAAGGATTTCTATTGGAATATCATGTTGTTCCGCTATCTTTCTAAAGCACTTTTTTACCTGTTTATAGAGCGCTTGCTGGTCTCGAGTGAGCGGTCTTTGAATCGATTCGAATGCTGAAGTGTCGGTATCTTTACCTGAGCGAACGAGTTCCAACAGGTGTTCGCCGTAGCGTTTGATGAGCCCGCCCGGAACACCCTGTATATCGTTCAATTCTCTCAGTGAGTTTGGGCTCCGATCCGCGATCGCAATTAACAGAGCATCGCTCAAAACCCGGTTTCTCGGACGATCGACCTTGTGGCATTCCCGCTCACGCCAAGCAACCAAACGCTGAAGCACGGCTTGCTGAGCAAGCGTCAACGTCCAACCACCTCGAAGCTTCAGATAATGCCGGTCAACATCCTCCGGTGCTGCGGCCTCGTCCGCAAACCGGCGAGACTCTTCGGCCAAGGCATGCTCCAAATTACGCTCTTGCAGTTTGGCGACCACCCAGTTCGCCAGCGGCTCTAAATACCGGATGTCATCCACCGCGTAGCGTTCTTGTTCAGGCGACAACGGACGTGACAGCCAGTCCGATCGTGTTACCGACTTATCCAACGCCTCACCGAACAGAGACTCTACCAATCGGGCATAGCCTACAGAAAATCCGGCTCCAGCCAATGCGGCTCCAATTTGCAGATCCTGCAATCCTGCTGGGGCAACTTGAAGCCAGTGCCGAAACAGTTCGAGATCCTCGCTCATGGCATAGAGCAGTTTTGGGCGTTCGCTATCCGCCAGCATCTGCCGAAAATGCGTTGAAGCTTCCGCTACGTGCGGCTCAACGAGCCAGAAGTCACCTGCCCCGCCCAACTGAACCAAACCAGGTATTGGGTGAAATGTGGACACGCGTTCAAATTCGGTATCAAGCGCAATCGGACAGCCAGCAGGAAGATTGGTCAGCCACTGATCAAGCTGCTCCGGTGTTACCAGCCAGCGAATGGTTTCCGGCGCTGGAGGAACCGGTACGGCCGTAGGGCTTTGAGTCATAAAATAACCTGGAACTATTCAGAAAGGGGTTTGCGGCCCCGGAAGGCATGCGTAAGGGTAAATCCATCGACATAACCAAGCTCTCCGCCCACCGGTATACCGTGTGCGAGACGAGTGATCAGAATGTCTTGACCATCGAGGCGATCGGCAATGTAATGCGCCGTGGCCTCCCCTTCTACCGTGGGGTTGGTTGCCAGTATCAGCTCCGTTACACCCTCATCACGGATTCGCTGTAACAGGCGTTCGATACCGATTTCTTCGGGGCCAACGCCGTCAATGGGCGACAAATGCCCCATGAGCACAAAATAACTGCCGCGATAATCGCCCGCCTGCTCTATCGCCAGCAAGTCAGAAGGACTTTCGACAACACACAGGGTTCCCGTACGGCGCTCAGGTTTGGCACAAAGCTGGCAGATCTCAGTATCGGAAAAATTCTGACAACTGCTGCAACGGCGAACATTATCCATCGCCTGACCCAAGGCACCCGCCAAACGAACACCACCTGAACGGCCACGTTCCAGAAGATGGAAAGCCATACGCTGAGCGGTTTTCTGGCCGACCCCAGGCAAGCAGCGAAGGGACTCGACCAATTCATCAACCATGGGGCTGAATGCCATGAATACTCCTCAAACTACTACCAAGCCGAGAACGCTTAAAACGGCATCTTGAATCCAGGCGGCATGCCCATTCCAGACATCATTCCGGACATTTTATCTTTCTGGTTCGCCTCAACACGGCGAACGGCATCATTGACGGCAGCAGCCAGCAGGTCTTCGAGAATTTCCTTGTCTTCGGACAACAAGGACGGATCGACATCCACTTTGCGAACATCGTGTCGGCCATTCATGGTGACCTTTACCATACCTGCGCCGGACTCACCGGTCACTTCCGCCTTGGCTGCTTCTTCCTGAGCCTTTTGCATTTGCTCTTGCATCTGCTGGGCCTTTTTCATCAGATCGCCCATGTTATTCATCATGCGATTATCTCCTGCCTGTTTCTATCGGGCGGATACTTTCTTCGACAACCCGCCCCTCAAACCGTTCAACAATATTCTGGACCAGCGGATCTTTGCGAATCGATTCCACCGCCGACTTCTGCCGAGCTACCCGCTGACGCTCTTCAAAGGCAGCCGGTGTATGCAAGCCCGGCTCGCCCTCTTGGACTTTTAACTGTGTGGTGTCGCCAAAGCGTAATCTCAAGGCTGCAAGAATTTTTTCTTCGTGCCGTTCGTTTAAAAGCCGGGCGTGACCCTCTTCCAGCGTTAACACGACAGCATCGCCATCACGTTTCATGGCGCTGTAACTGGCCAGAGTCCCCGGCATACCGGTGATATCCAGTGACCGATAATCGCGCTCCCAAACAAAGCCGTCTTCACTTACAGGGGCCGCCACTTCTACCACCGGAGATGGGCTCGAAAACTCGACCTCTGGCTGTTGCACTGGCTCTGCCTGCGCCATGTCCAGCATAGGCTCAGGTTCAACGGCCGCTACGGGGAGCTCTTCCACAACGGTTTCGGGTATTGGTTCCCGGGGCGCCGCTGAAAAGGCCTGTTCATTCGGCTCCGGGTCCCAGGGCGGCGCATCATCCATTACAGGGGGCTGCGTCTGATCTACCGCGGGCTCTGTTTGAGGAGCAGACTGTGAAGGCGGTTCCGCTGCTTCGACCGACTGCGGTTCGGGTTCCGAAGCTGCGGGCTGTGTTCGCGCAGGTTCAGGTTCGGGATCTGCGCGCCCCGCACTGTCATTACCACTCGACGACACGGCCGGCGGTGCCCGACGATCTGCGCCCGGCCTGAAGGCCAGCATGCGCAGCAGAGTCATCTCAAAACCCATTCGCGCATCCGGCGTAATGGCCAAATCTTTTCGACCCATCAAGGCAGTCTGATAAAACAGCTGTGCATCTTCGGCACTGAGCTTGCGTGCCAGCGCTTGGGCCTGAGCGGCATCACCCATGGCGTTATCGGCGCTGCCTGGCACCACCTGCTCCATCGTGACCCGGTGGAACAACGACAACAGATCAGCCAAAATAACGTCATAATCCGGCGCAAAATCCGAGATACGATTGATCTCCGCCAGCAAACTGGGACCATCCCGTTCAACCAACGCCTCAACAATGCGCTCGATATCTTGCTGATCAATGGTGCCCAGCATGGTGCTGACATCACTGGCCGCCAACTTCTGGTTACCAAAGGCAATGGCCTGATCAGTCAAACTCAACGCATCCCGCATACTGCCATCCGCTGCTCGGGCCAATAACCACAAAGCCGGATCTTCGAAGGGAATTTGCTCTTCCGCCAACACTTTTTGCAGATGCCCCACAATGTGCTCTGGGGTCATTCGCTTGAGATTGAACTGCAAGCAGCGCGATAACACGGTGACCGGTAACTTCTGAGGATCGGTCGTCGCCAACAGGAATTTCACATGCTCGGGAGGCTCTTCCAATGTTTTCAGGAAGGCGTTAAACGATTGGTTTGTGAGCATGTGGACCTCGTCGATGAGGTACACCTTGTATCGGCCGCGCGTTGGCGAATACTGAACGTTATCGGTCAGCTCACGCATGTCATCCACCCCGGTACGGGAAGCGGCGTCAATCTCGATCAGATCCACAAACCGCCCATCCAGGATTTCTTTACAACTGCCACATTCGCCGCAAGGATTGGGTGTAATGCCCGTCTCACAATTCAAGCAACGGGCCAACAAACGACCAATGGTGGTTTTACCAACACCTCGGGTGCCAGTAAACAGATAGGCATGATGAAGCCGCTGGTGCTCCAATGCGTGTACAAGTGCCTGCAGCACATGCTCTTGCCCCACCATGTCCTCGAAGGTACGGGGGCGCCATTTTCGGGCTAAAACCTGGTAGCTCATGATCCGCCAACTGCTCTGAAATCAGGGCTTAACAATACCATGGACCCGTTGTCAGAAGAAGGACGTTCACGCTAGCCCGCACTTTCAGCCATCTTGCCCAGAGCACGAATACGCAACAACTCATGGCCCTTGAACATCGCCTGCCTCAAGGACTGCAACGCCGCATCACGGTCCTGTGGCGCCAAACCTTCACTTTGCATCACTTCGCTCTTACGACGCTGATAATCCGCAACGCGGCCTTGCCACTGCCTACGCTCAATATCCAACTTTTCCAATCTGGCCGTTGTTTCTGCCCCGTACTGCTCTAGCCGAAGAGCACGAACCTCTTGTTCGCTGCCACCGGACTCCCGCAATTGCCGTACCCGCTGATCCATACTGACAACCGTGGTCGACGTTTCCTTTGCTTTAAGGACGTGTTCCGGGAGATTTTGATCCAATCGCGCCAAGGCCCGACTTTTCTCAAACTCGGTCAGCGTGTCATCCAGCATGACACGCTGACGATCGAGCGCCAGACGCAAGCGCAGCTCCTCCACGCCGTAAAACCCTTCAGCCACCTCTGCCCCCAGGTATTCCCTGCGCAAACTGTATACCGCATCAAACGCTGCAAAGATGTCTGCTGAAAGAGGGTCAACCTGAAACTCCATCTGCCCCGAAGCTTCCCGATAGGCAAGATACCGGTCGAGAATATCAAGTACCTCATGCTGCACCCGTTCAGGCACCCCTTTTTCGCCCATCACCGCTTGCAATCTCAGCTTCATTGCAGGCTCATAATGACGACCGGGGGCAAGCCCGATAAAAAAATCGAGAAAACGGCGGAGCTGTCGATCGAGCACCAAGTTGCCATTCATGTCGACACGAACGGCGCCGTCAATGTCGATATCGGCTACGCGCTCGTCTCTTGGCAAGCCGGGGTATTCTTGTTGGGGGTTGGCAGAAACGAAGACAGATGCTGAAGCATCGCCCTGACTCACATAGCGGGCGTTAAACGGATTATGACGGAGGGGCGCTGTACGAGCAGCTGCGCTGAACTCGCCATCAGCGTACCAATAAAAAAATCCGGAACACGAAGCAATAAATAGCAATACACCCAGGCAAACAACGATGTAACGTCTACTCATGAACCACCTCTACGGCGGGCCAGAACGGCCCGCGCATTATGACAATTCAATCAGAGACCGAGATTCTTGAGGCGGTTCGCCTGCTGTCGATACAACTGAACCGGATCGGCTGCATTGCGCGCTACCAGCCCGAACAACTGATTCACTTGGTCAAGGTGGTTGTGGGCATAATCAACCCCGAGCACCCTACCGAGCTTCATACTACAGGCAGGCACCAAGCCATCCGCCGGCTCACCAAATGCTGGCTTCAACGTCAGCAACAGCGCGTCGCTGGCATCCAGCACGTTGGTCCAGACTTTATTGCCACCCCAAGAGTAGTAACGCACGCCGTCAACGACTTCCTCGCCGTCGTTTCCACAGTAGGTCGACGGTAAGCCGGCCGGAAATTGCGCATTAAACTGAAGCGAGCCGTCCGTGCTAAGCGAAGCAATCGCCGCACCGGTATCCTGGGGCAGGCCACCGCCACCAGAGAAGGTATCGATCAGACCAAAGAAAAAATTGCCCAAGCCATCCAGCACACCATTATTCGCTAAATCCGCCACCGGTGTTCCCCAGTTAACACCGCCGACACTGGAAACAGAGGCAACAAGGTCAGGCCGAACACCCGCAACGTAGCGGATGGTGGGTCCACCATGACTATGACCAATCAGGTGCACTTTTTCTGCGCCCGTAACCGCCAAATATTCTTCAATCTGCGCCAGCAACTGCTCTCCCCGTACTTCGGAGGAATTCGCTGCGGAAACTTGCGGCACAAATACTTCGGCCCCACTCTCGGTCAGCGCTTCCGGGATGCCGTTAAAGTATTCAACAAAACCTAGAAGCTTGTTAAAACCGGATAACCCGTGCACCAGCACAATGGGGTGCTCGGTTTTGGTGTAGGTATCTACACTTTTTCCAAACAACCAATCGAACCAACCAGCAGAAGCGGACTGAGAAGACAAAGCAACAGCGAGAGCGCCGGCGACAACAGCCAGCTTTTTATTTGCGCGTTTCATAGCACCACCTATTTTTATTTTAGTTCAGCATGCAACCTATCGAGCAACGCCAACATAGCGCACAAACGTGCTTCAATTAGCGAACGTTGTCACAACAATCGAACAGAAATACAGATAGCAGTGCCCTAAAAAGGCTAGTAACGAAAGGAAAACGAGGGAGGAAATGGGGGTGACCCCATCAGCAATTCTCCGGCACACAATTCCACCGCTTCGGCTGCTCCCTTCCGGGCCTGACCGGGTTCACGGTTTCATGTTGCGGAGGCACCAATGGGGCCACCATAACGGCGCTTCAGGACATTTCCCTGAAAGCGGCGCGAATAGTATCAGAGAGTTACGGGGACTACAACGCCCTATAGCGGCAAAGGCACTTCGTCTTGTCGAAACCAGCATGCAATGCTGTATCTGGTGCGTCTGGCCGGCAACACTTCATGAGGCACGGTTTCACTCAGGAAGAAAGCAGCTCGCCCGGTTTCCGGCCTCAACAAGCCTACCGGCGACTCGTGATCAGCAGAGTCAAATATCCGCAACTCGCCCCCGTCTTCAAGTCCCCAGTTATCATTCAGATAGAGCACTAGGCTAATCATACGAGAGGCCCTGCCCTGAAAACTGTCCACATGACGCTTATAAAAATCACCAGGCTGATAGGTAGCATAGTGCGCTTCATAACGCTTCAGCCCCAGAAACAAGCGGCGATTCAAACCTTCGCGAATACGATCAAAAAAACGAAACAATTCTACCTGCGGTGCACTTGCGCCATCCATCCAGACAATTTTATCGCGCCGAACACTTCGATCTTTCAGCAGATCAGCCCCACGTCCTATACCGGCTCGCGTCATCGCTTCCGTTTTATCGAGTATTTCGACCTCATGCTTCAAAGCTCTCAGCAAGCCCGCAGGGACGCGCGAAGCAAGGTCGATCTCTACCCAAGCTGCGCCCGCCAACCCATCGGCCAAGGCGTCAAGCCAAGCCTCATCCGCCACCGTCTCGACCCACGGGGCCTCACCGACACTTTTCGGCTCATCCCCGGCCAACCGATCCATCACCCCGCTGCTTCGCTCAAGGCGGGGGTCGGTCAGCGGCACCACAACATTAGCGGTCTTCTTTGAGTCCATTAACAGCGCTCCAGCAATTTGAGATATTGTATGACTAAAGACGTCGAATTGGCGCTTTTAATTTAATCTATTAGTACGCAAATGCACCTAAAGAAACGGCCACCCAACATGTCAGAACGTAGCGACAAGCCTTCTAGCACATTAGCTCCCGGGCAGTGGTCATTTACTCGCTGGAAGACCATCGGCCAACTGGAAGCTCTGGAAGTACAGCACCCTCTATTCGAAGCGACTATAGCTCTTCAGGGCGCGCACCTGATGCATTTTTCTCATGCGAACGAAACAAACTGGCTATGGCTGAGCGATCTCGCGCGATTCCAACCAGGACGCGCGATTCGCGGCGGCATCCCGGTATGTTGGCCATGGTTTGGCGATCCGGCTCGCAACCCACCTGCAATCCGCAGTCATATTAAAGCACCATCCGCTCACGGATTTGCTCGCACGGCCCTATGGCAACTGGAAGACGTTCGAGAAACCGCCCACGAAGTAGAAATAAGCTTGTCTTTGAACACCGGGGATGATTTTTCTGAGATTTGGCAAGGCCACGCCTTAGCGCTAATCACTTTTAACTTTTCACTTCGTGGCTGCCAGATCGCACTCACCACGACAAACCTATCAAAAACGCCTCTGGCGCTAAGCCAGGCCCTGCATACCTATCTTCCCACTCCGGACATTACAGACACCCGGCTGCTTGGTCTCGAGAACAGCCAGTACATAGATACTTTAGAAGATTGGACTTATTTCAATCAGGACGGCGCCGTCTATTTCGATGGGGAAACTGACCGCATCTATGAATCCGGCGACGAACTAGTTGCAACCACCCCCGATCGGAAAACCAAATTGACCGGTTTTGGTAGCGACTCAACGGTAGTTTGGAACCCAGGCCCCGAAAAATCCAAACGACTCTCTGACTTCCCTGATACTGGCTGGCGAAACATGCTGTGTGTCGAAACGGCCAATGCTGCGGGCGACTATCGCGTATTAAATACCGGCCAGAGCCACACACTGGGCGTATTGATTGAGCGGGATAAATCATCATACTAAAACCGCCAACATGCACCGGAATCAACACAGGAAGCAGGTATGGGCCTCGCGTCTTTTATCAGATCAAAACTGATTTCAACCGAATCAGACAACCAGATTGATCGTATCGAGAAACCAATCGGCACCTTGGGCTACGACCCTTGGGGCTTCAACAGCGACGTGGTCAAATTAGGGATGGGCATCACCCGCCACGTTTATGAGAAATATTTCCGGGTTGAATCAAGCGGCATAGACAATATTCCGGCCGAAGGCCCGGTGCTTCTTATTGCCAACCACTCCGGCCAACTCCCTCTTGACGGCATCCTCATCGGTTATGCGCTGGCAAATCGCAAGATAAAACCGCGCTTGCCTCGCGCCATGATCGAGCGCTTTTTCCCGACCGTCCCCTGGCTTGGCAACATGCTGAACGAAGTGGGTGCTGTCCTGGGCGACCCCGTGAACTGCGCAAAAATGCTTGAAAACGATGAAGCCATCATTGTTTTCCCCGAGGGCGTTCGCGGGTCTGGAAAACTCTATAAAGACCGTTACCAACTTCAGCGCTTCGGCAATGGCTTCATGCATCTGGCAATGAAATACAACGCCCCCATCGTCCCTGTCGGCGTAGTTGGCTGCGAAGAAACAATTCCTGCGATTGCTAACATCAAGCCACTGGCTAATGCACTGGGCGTGCCTTACGCACCGGTTGCACTACCTTTCATCTTTCCAGCGAAAGTGCACCTGAACTTCGGGGAACCGATGTATTTCGACGGTACCGAAGTACCGGAAGAACAAGTCACCGAACGCGTTGAAGCGGTTAAATCCGAGATAAGCCGACTCATTGATAAAGGCCTGACCGAAAGAAAAAGGTTGTTCTGATGCCGAAGAAACCCAGACCACAAATTCTTGTAACGGGCGCCGCCGGTGCACTGGCCCAACAAGTCATCAAACGGTTGAGTGACACCTGTGACCTCGTAGCCGTTGATTTTCGTGAACAAGTCGACTTGGGTGACAAGATCCCCAGCTACCGAATCGACTTCAACAAGCGCGTTTTCGAAGACCTGTTCCGAAAGTATCAGTTTGACGGTGTTATTCACTTGGGCCGCGTGCAGTCAAGCGAACTGACCCGTATGCGCCGATACAACGCCAATGTACTGGGCACCCAGAAGCTGCTTGATCTGTCCCAAAAATACGGCATTAAGCGGGTGATTGTACTGTCCACCTATCACGTGTACGGCGCTGTTGCCTACAACCCGGCACTGATCGATGAATGCGCACCACTGAAGAGTGCTGGCTTGAGCGCAGATCTGGTTGATTCGGTAGAACTGGAGAACCTCGCCAACATCTATTTGTGGCGTTACCCCAAGCTCAACATCACCATTTTACGTGCCTGCAACATCGTAGGGCCCGGAGTTGGCAACACCATGAGCCGATTGCTCAGCAGCAAGGTGGCACCGGTTCTGGCCGGTTTCTCACCCATGATGCAATTCATCCATATCGATGACATGGCCGATGCCATCACACTGACCTGGGAAAAAACGAGCAAAGGCGTATTTAACGTAGCACCCCATGATTGGGTTGCTTACCAGCAGGCGCTGAAACTTTGTGGCTGTACCCGCATCCCAATCGTTTCAGTCCCCCCGGTTCTGCCGAAAACTATTGCCAGAATTCTGAGACTTCGGAGTTTCCCGCATTATCTTCTGGCCTTCTTTAAATACCCCGTTGTGATTGATGGTCGAAATTTTGCCAAGGAATTTAACTTCACGCCCAAGCGGTCGCTCACGGAAATATTCGGTTATTACCGGGATCACAAATAACAATGTGACCCGAACGGCTAAATTGGCAATTAAAATGGGCGCAAACGGAGGTTCGCAGCTACTCTGTAGAGGTTAGTGACAGATCCGCGGTTTAAGGAAAGACCGAATGTTCAGTGACCTCAGCGTAATCAGCTACGGCGCGTCAGCGATTGTATTTGCGGTGCTGTCGACCTTGGTAGCAACCCGATACCTTCGGCGTGAGCTTGATCGCGCACTGTTTCTTGCGGCCTTCGTTACGACCCTTTGGGCCTCGGCTTTGGTCTCCCAAAGCCTTTGGGGGGAACCCGGATTCTTCATCCGCTACCTTCTTGAGTTGCTCCGCGACACCGCTTGGTTACTTCTATTATTCGCCTTACTCCGCGACTCCTTTCGCCAAGCGAAATTTACCGGCCAACTCCGTAAAACGCTGGGAGTCGCGACCACGGTACTGATCGTCACCCTACTCTCACTCGGCACCCTGGAATTCGCATTTGACGCAGATCTCGTCAATGGAAAAACTAAACTGATCGGCCAGCTTGCCCTTTCCTTACTTGGTTTGTCGCTGATCGAACAGGTCTGGAGAAACTCCCCGACCCTTGGACGGTCCAGCGTTAAATACCTTTGTATCGGCACTGGGACCATTTTCGCGTACGACTTCATCATGTACGCGGATGCCCTCCTTTTTGGACAGATCGCCGATTCATTTTGGGATGCCCGCGGATTTATCAATGCTGCGCTAGTGCCATTGTTTGCGGTCAACATCATCAATTCCCGCAAACAACCGGTGGACTTCCAGCTTTCACGTGCTGCGGTGTTTCATGCCGGCGCCTTCATTTTGGGTGGAGGCTACCTGTTCCTCCTTGCTATGGGCGGTTACTACGTTCGCAGCCTTGGCGGTGAATGGGGCGATGCTCTGCAGGTACTTTTCGTCACCGTGGCCCTCGCCTTTCTCGTTACGCTTCTTATGTCACGGCGAATACGTGCTCGAATTATGGTTTTCATTAGCCAGAATTTTTTCGACTACAAATACGACTATCGAGAAGAGTGGCTGAGAATGACGCAAGAGCTCGCCAACCTGAGCAACGAGCCACCCCTACCTGAACGGACCATCCGTATTTTGGCTGATCTAGTCGAAAGCAATGCAGGGGCAATCTGGATCAAGTCAGATCAAAACGACTATGAGCTGAAAAGCAGCGTCAACATAGCCACGCCCAAGCACACAGCGATTGACGGCGACTCTGAGCTCGTCCGTCTTTTCCAGAGCAAAGAATGGATCATTGATCTGGCCGAATACCGCGCAAACCCTCTCACCTACGATTTGATTGAGTTACCCGAACCGATCACCAACACACCTGATGCCTGGTTAGTGGTTCCTTTATTTTTGGGCAGTGAGCTGTACGGCATTGCGATGATTGGCAGGCCGTATGCGAAAGTGGTTTTAAACTGGGAAAACTTCGATCTGATCAAGGTTGTAGCACGCCAAACTTGTAACTTGTTGGCACAAGCCGATGCCCAAAATCGACTGTCACGGGCCATGCAATTTGAGGCAGTAAGCAAAGCTTCAGCGTTTATGGTGCACGACCTTAAAACCCTCATCGCCCAACTTTCATTACTGGTTAAAAACGCACCCAAACATCGCAACAACCCGGCATTTATTGACGACATGATCTCAACAACAGACCACGCCGTTCGAAAGATGTCCAATCTGGTCGATCATGTAAGAAAACCGACAACTCCCAACGACGAGCACCGAAGCAAAGTAGACCTTACCGGGGTGGTACGAACCCTTTCCGAAGAGAGCAGTCGGCGTCTACCCGTCCCGCAGTTGCTAGGCGACCCGCCCTCAATCCTAGTATGCGCGGAACACGAACAGCTCAAAAACGTACTCGGCCACCTGATTCGGAATGCTCAAGATGCCACGCCGCCCGATGGAGAGATCACCCTAAACCTGAAAAAGGCCAAAGGCAGCGCTGTACTGTTTGTTCAAGATACCGGGACAGGTATGACGGACGAATTCATTAAAACCAAACTGTTCAAACCGTTCGAGAGCACCAAAGGTTTAACAGGCATGGGCATAGGTGCATACCAAGCTCGTGAATACCTGCGGGAACTCGGTGGAAATATCGATGTAACCAGCGAGCCTGGCGTTGGCTCCTGCTTTTCAATACGCATCCCGATCGCGAGCCTATCCAACGAAAAACCAAGTACACCTGATGCAACGCCAAAACTCGGGGCACATAAATTACACAAAGCCGCCAATTAGATGACGCTTTGTAATTTTTTATCAGGCCAGCATTGCAAAGTGTCAATCTTATGTTAAGAATCCTATGTATGGAGCCGGTAAAGGCTGATAGCTGCACCCTAACGGAATACAAAACAAAGGAATGGTCGCTGTTGTGAAGCAACTATTGATCGTAGAAGACGACCCAGGCCTTCAAAGTCAGATGCGCTGGTGTTTTAACGAAGACGTTGAAGTGACCGTGGCCTCTGACCGTGAAACCGCACTGGCCGCACTTCGTCGCCTCGAGCCTCAGGTGGTTACTCTCGATTTGGGCCTACCGCCAGATCCGGGAGGTGCTACCGAGGGGTTTGCACTCCTTGAGGACATTCTCAGGCTGGCTCCGCAAACCAAAGTAGTGGTGGTCACTGGCCGAGAAGACAAAGAAAACGCAGTCAAAGCCGTGGGTATGGGCGCCTGTGATTTCTACCAAAAACCTCTCGATGCGGACATCCTCACCTTCGTCGTCAACCGTGCTTTCCGTTTGGCCGAATTGGAGCAGGAAAACCGTGAACTGGCCAGCCAGAATAATGGCACTCATATCAAGGGCATCGTGGCATCCAGCCCTGAAATGTTAGTGATTTGTCAGACCGTCGAGAAAGTCGCTCCGACCGACGTCACAACACTGATTACCGGCGAAACGGGAACCGGCAAGGAACTCCTGGCCCAAGCCCTGCATGACCACAGTCATCGGGCTGACAAACCCTTTGCGGCCATCAACTGTGCCGCCATTCCAGAAAACCTATTGGAGAGCGAACTCTTCGGATTTGAAAAAGGTTCTTTCACCGGCGCTACCCAAAGCAAAAAAGGAAAAATCGAAAACGCGAACGGTGGCACCCTGTTTCTGGATGAAATCGGTGATATGCCGCTCCCTCTGCAGGCCAAACTGCTTCGATTCCTGCAAGAAAGAGTGGTCGACCGCGTAGGCTCTGTGAAACCCATCCCGGTAGATGTTCGAGTGGTATGCGCAACTCACCGTAACGTGCAGGAGCTCATCACTGAAGGGACATTCCGGGAAGACCTCTATTATCGCATTAGCGAAATCACTCTGGATGTGCCGGCTCTTCGCAACCGCGAAGGCGATTCCATCGTTATCGCACAATCCCTTTTGATGAGTTTGGGGAAACAAATGGATCGCCCCAACCTGTCGTTTTCTGAAGACGCAGCACAAGCAATCAGCGCGTACACATGGCCAGGCAACGTTCGTGAGATGATCAATAAGGTCAAACGGGCCATCATCATGGCAGACGATAAACGCATCACCGCCGAAGACCTTCTGCTTCCCTTTGAACAGGCCTGCGATTCCGATTATCAACTAAACCTTCGACAAGTTCGCGAGAACGCCGAACGAAAAGCCATCCTGCAGGCGCTGACAAGCTGCGGTCATAATATGGCCCAAGCCTCACGCCTGCTCGGCATCACCCGGCCGACTCTGTACAACCTGACTGACAAATACCGAATTGAAACCTCCACGGCTACCAACGGTACCTGAGACAGACAAACGGAATAAAAAGACCCGACAATAAAAGGAACAGGGCATGAACGTGAACAACTTTGCGCGCGCGTCACTACTCTCAGTTGCCATTGCCACGGTAGGTCTGGCTGGCTGTAGCAACGAACCCGACATGTCTCAAGAAGACATTCAGTTCATCAGCCATATTGACCAAGCGCGCTTCTTTCAACGGCAGGGCGAATTGAAAGCGAGCACGATAGAAGCGAGAAGTGCCATTCAGCTTCAGCCAGAACGACCAGCCCCCTACTTTGTCATTATCGACAACTTACTTACCGCTGGTGACGCCGCGAATGCCGAGCGCCAAGTAGACAAGCTGATAGCCGAAATCGGCGCCGATCAGCTCACCCAAGCCGATAAAAACCAAGCAGCTCTGATTCAAGCAAATGCACGAGTGCAACGCGGTAAAACCGAAGAGGCGTTGGAAGCCCTTAAACAGTTAAAGTCGGTGTCACCGGATCAATCGTTAGAAGCCGACAATCTAAAGGGAAAGGCTTGGCTTGTAAGTGGCAATCTCGAGAAAGCAGAACAAGCGTACCAAGAAGCCCTCACCAACCAAACCAACAACGCTTTGGCGCACATCGGTTTATCCCGGGTTGCAGCGGCTCGCGAAAATTTCGAGTCGGCCAAAACACATTTGGCTCACGCTGAAGGCATAGACGCAGAGCATGAGGAAGTTTTGCTCTGGAAGGCTCAGTTATCTCACATACAAAGCGACTGGGCGCAGGCAGAACAATCGTACATCCGGGCTCTTGAAACTATTGGCCAGTACGATGTCATGACCTTCCAAAAATACCAGACCATTGCTGCGCTCGTCACCGTCTTGCGCCAGCAAGGCAAATCAGCTGAAGCGTTTGTTTACGAAGAAGTCTTGGCGAAGTCTGCACCCGGCACCATCAAAAGCAACCTTGAAGCCGCAACCGCTGCTTACGCAGAAGGTGACCTAGACACGGCAGGCCGTTACCTGCAGGAAGTTCTGAATCAGGCGCCGGGTCATGAACAAAGCACACTCATGCTTGGTGTTGTAAGGTTCAGGCAAGGCCGGGCCGAGGAAGCCGAAAAGCTACTCGAGCCGCTGGCGGATACAGAAGATGCCGATGGGGTCCGTAAGCTACTGGCGGCAACACGCATATCAATGCGCGACCCACAAGGTGCAAAATCCATTCTGGATAGCATGGACAACAAGGATGCCGACCCGCAAACATTGGCCTTGGTCGGCATCGCGGCGCTCGCTTCTGGTGATGACCGGACGGGCCGCCAACTTCTTAGGCAATCTCTTGAACAAGACCCGAAAAACTACAACTTAAGGCTTCGCTTCTCTACCTACCTGGCCCAAATGAATGACCACGAGCTCGCGCTCGAACAAGCTAAAAAAATCCCGGAAGATGCTGCCGAGGCTCTGCCGGCACAACTGTTGATCGCAAGGATTCAGTCTCTTTCCGATGATACCGATGGGGCCCGAAAAACCTTGGATTCTTGGCTTGCGAAAAATCCAGACAGTATTCGGGCCTTGCTCGCACGAGGACACTTGGCCAACAGCCTGAACCAAACCGGCGAGGCGGAAAAATACTACAAAACAGCACAAGCCAAAGCCCCTGACAATCCTGCTCCGCTGGTTGCGCTGGGTAATTTCGCCCGCAGTACAGATAACACAGAACAAGCAGTGAGCTACTACAAAGCGGCGATTACCCTTGATCCTGATAATGCCGATGCAATTCAAGCCGCTTCGGCAACCATGGGCCACGCAGACCTTACTGCCTTCATGCAGAAGATAAACGATAAGAACCCTCAAGCCACTGGGCCGCGTTTGGTGATGCTTGAGTCAGCCTTGATCAACCGCGACACAGCCCAAGCGGATAGCCTCACCGCCCAACTCATTGAGCGCGAGCAAGAAGACCAGCCCAGCCCAACCGAGCCCATGGTCGCCACCGTCTATGAGGGCATCGCCACGCAAATGGCTCAGCGAGGCGATATTGAACGGGCGCTAGAAATTCTTAACAGAGGCCGCATTCTATTCCCAGAATCGGAAAGCATCTCGTTAAAGCTCGCTGCCGCTGAGTTCGAACAAGGCAACACCTCAGAAGCGCGAGACGCCCTGCAGGATGTTAAAAAACACCATCCTGACTCTCCTGCACCCTATCAGGTTGAAGCCAGCTTCTACGCAAACTCCGGAGAGCCCCAGCAAGCCGCTGAATTATACGAGCTGGCCCTCGATAAACGCCGCACCCCGGAACTGGAAGTGGCATACGCACGCGCTTTGGCCCAGTCAGGGCAAAGCCAAAAGGCCCTGGAATCTCTGCGCACTGCGTTCCAGAAGTTCCCCAACAACCAGACTATTCTCTTGGTTTTGGCGATGACCCATCAACAACTCAACCAGCCCAATGAGGCCATTGAGCACTATCAGACTCTGATGGACATCAACCCTGACAACCCGCTGGTGCTGAACAATCTGGCGTGGCTGTATTATGAACAAGGTGATGACCTAGCAACTGGGCTTGCCCAACGGGCGTATGAGCTAGCGCCGGACAATGCGGCTATTGCAGACACATATGGGTGGATTTTGTTTGAAAGAGGCGATCTTAACCGAAGCCTCGAAGCACTCGAAAAAGCCCATAGCCTGGACCCCGACTCCCAAGATATAGCGATGCATCTGGCCGAAGCCTACAAGGCCGCGGGCATGCACCAAAAAGCAGAAGCAGTGATGAACGACGGTTAACCAAATATGGATACGGTCTAATAAGGTGGTCGCCAGACCAAAACGTTCCAATCTGCAGGTGGCGGCCTATAGGCGGATCAACAATACTCATTAGACCGTTTTTTAATCAGCTAACTGGGTGATCTATGTCTGTTTACAGGGTTCTGAGTCTTGGAAGCGCCATAATCATCATCAGCGGTTGTCAGAGCTGGCAACTCGGCAGGCTGCCGCCCACAGCAGCTGTCCCCGATAAAATCACGCCGGGAATAGTCGAGGTTCGGTATTACGATGGCATTTCTGGGACATCACTTTCAAACCTTGTCAGCAGCGCTCAATTCCCGGACAACCCAGATGTCACCCAAGAATTAACCGAATTGCGTATCGCCGGCGGCCGAGGGGATAATTATGGCAGCTTCGTGCGTGGTTTTATTGTTCCGCAAACCACCGGCGATTATCGTTTTTTCATGACCGCCGACGACAACGCTGAGTTTGCCCTCAGCACCAGTGACCAGCCAGAAGACGTTCGAACCGTAACTTCAATACCAGGCTGGACTCGCGCAGATGAATACGGCAAGTATTCTTCTCAAACATCAGGGATCATCTCCCTCGATGCAGACAAACTCTATTACTTTGAGATAAGACACAAAGAAGGCAGTGGCGGTGATCATTTTTCGGTGGCTTGGGAGGGCCCCGGATTCGCCCAATCTGTGATTGGCAGTAGCTATATCGCAAGCTGGGCAGAAACCACAGAAGACACCTCCCAAAGCAGTGGTGAATCCTACAACCTTGGCTATCGCGTTGGCTTTGTTGATGGTCAGAACGGACTGGCGTTTAATCCTCAGTTCCCACCTGAAGATCAAGATCAAGACGGCTTATACGACAACTGGGAAATACTGAACGGCCTTGACCCTCAAAACCCGAATGACGGCACAAGCGATCCGGACGGTGACTTCCTGGTCAGTGCCGATGAGTTTTTGATAGGTACTCGGGAAAACAATCCCGATACCGACGGAGATGGCATTCCCGATGGCGCTGAATATGCATATGGCCTCAATCCACTAGATGACACCGATGCTTCCGAAGACATGGATGGTGATGGTTACTCCAATCTTGACGAACACATCGCCGGCACTTCGATAAACGACGCCGACGACACGCCCGCGCCCGCAGAGCCAACAGCGGTTGCCGGCTTCACCGCCCAATATTTTGAAGGCTCGGATTTCCAGCGTTTGGTTGCCGTAGAAGTACAGGAGTCCGTGGACTTCGACTGGAGTCGTGGCCAACCCAGACCTGATCTGCCTGACGACCGATTCAGCGTGCGCTGGAACGGTACCTTTACAGCGCCCCACAGCAGCGGATCCAACCAATATCGATTCACGGTTCGGACCAACGATGGCGTGCGTATGTATGCCGATGGCAACCTGGTGATCGACGACTGGACTGAACGACCAACCACCCAGTACTCCTATGATCAGTCACTTGACGCAGGCGAGCGCCTGAACCTGACCATCGAGTACTTCGAAGGGGTGGGCAGTGCGGTAGCTGAGTACTCAGCCACCAACCTGACCACAGGGCAAGCATTGTCTACGGCTGAAACTGTCTCTACTCTCGACAACACCGGTTCAAGCACACAAGACACCGACGGTGACCAAATCCCTGATACCTGGGAGCTACAGCATGGCCTGAGTCCATGGATTTCGGACGCTAATAGCGTCAATAATTCTGAGGGCCTGACCAACATTCAAGCCTATCAAAGTGCGTTGGACCCCTTCACTCTCGAGACCGCAGAAACTCCGGACTCGGGCTCTTCCTCCGGTGGCACCGATACAGGCGCTTCCAGCACACCTCCTGAAGTGCCGGAAGACCCTGCCATCAACTCGCTAACCCTGAGCTGGACCGCACCGTTAACTCGAATCGATGGTAGCTCTATATCGCTCAGTGAAATTGACTCTTACACCATTAATTATGGCCAGAGTTCGTCAAATCTTAATCAGACACAGGAAGTCAGCGGTGACCAAACGTCCTATACGTTTGAGAACCTCTCACTAGGCACTTGGTACTTTACAATTCAAGTAATAGATACCGCTGGTCTCAGCAGCCCACCCTCAGACGTTGTCTCAGGTGAGGTTCAATAACGCCTGAGCATTATCGCGATTGGCCGTTCGTTTCCGAGCGGTCAATCGTCCTTTTTTATTAAGACATCAAGTTGATGTTCAGCACGTTTTCGCAAGAGCGGCATCACGTTATCTAACACGTTTCGGCCATTGCACTGCTCACAAGACACGCCGAATGCCAACAACGACGCATCGGTGCGACCATTAAAGATACCGGGAATTTGCGCCAACTTTGCCCGTAGCTCATCGTTTTCCCAGCGGCCTTCAACGTAGTAACCATAAGCCACATAGAGCTGGGCGTCAGAGTGCCGCAGCCTCAATCGCATCCCCCGCAAACTAATCCCCTCACCCGCATCAACCTCGAACGTCTCCTCGGGTATAAACAACGCACGGTCAAACAGACGATTGTTATAGCTGATCAGCTCACCGCCTGGTCTTTGAAACGCATACACGTATAGACCACTGAACACCTCCAATCGTAAATCCTCAGTTTCTGATGCGGTTTCACGCGCCAAATAAACATCGACACGAGAAGCGTCCGGATTACGAACGATAGGTTCCCAGCCATCTAGTCTGGATTGGAAAAGCGGCAGCCATTGCTTACGTTCAAGTAACGGCTCCAGAGATGGGAACGCCTCTGCGTGCTCCTCTTGGTGCTGGCGCGAATCCAGACCAAGTACGGTTGCCGAAAACAAAACGAGTGGCCCAAATACCAGAATGGCAACCGGCATCAGCCCCGTCGTTATTCTTTCCGAGCCTTCAGCCTTGCCATGCGGCGCGAGAATGGGTTGATCTGTTCCCTCAAGCCATCGAGCAAAAAAGAATAGTGGCAACAGGGTTCCAGCGAACACCCACCAACCGAAAAAATCATGTTCATTAATAAGAGATGAAGTCATATTCGATTCGTAACCAATATAAATGATCACGAAAACCCGGATCCAGTTGGCCACCAATGCCAACAGAAGACCCGCAGCCATTAACGCTGCCCGAGTGCGAACTCGGGCATAGTTCAACTCGCCATAAAGAACGGAGAGCGTCAGGCCGACCAACAAATACCGCAATCCGGAGCAGCCATGTGCAATTTCAAAGGCCCCAACGCCAGGAAAGTAAACAAAAACGCCCTCGACATAGAATTCAATATTGAAGAAGGAGAGCAAGAAATCGTTTACCCAAACCGTGATAACTTGCAGAGGCCAGGACAGGTAGTCCCAGACAGGTATCGCAAAAGCTAAGAGCCCCAGCGGAAGGAAGAATGGCTTCGATTGCTCCCACCCCCAGATGAGTAACAAAGAGCCGATCACCAATGGAAGTATGGCGAGTTGTTGTACTGCCTCTATTAACAGGATTGATCCCGCAAAATAGACGAACGAAACAAGACCCAGTGGCAACAGCCAAAATGAGTAAACTCCCACACTTGGCCTCAACCGAACCCACTTTTTCAGTATTAGTGACAGGCTCACCGCCAGCACCATGAATCCATGGGAATAGGATTCATCAAACTTCAACCATCGATCGATTAATACGTCCAGTGTCGGCCAAAGACCAACAAACAAAATAACCACTACAGCTAAAGGAATCAGCCCATCGTAACGGGCCTGTAAATTCGAACGTTCCATGTTATTCCGTCTCAATGTTTAAGCCTGTATAGCAGCTTCAGCAGCCGACCACGCACTACCATCACAGAAACCATCGGCACCTCCCGATTGGCAAGGCGTCTTTTGTAATTTTCGTTCTTGCCCTCCCCCGCCAACAGATCAAAGCTGTCTACATCAGTAGCCGAGCACGCTGTTTCAATACAATAGCCCAAGTGAAGCGTGCCCAAGGCCAACTTCCGATGAAAACCTTCGATATAACCCGCTTGGATGTTATAGACCCTACCCTCATAGACCACATTGTACAGAAGCGACACATCCTCGTTATCACAGCATAGAACAGACAATTCCGGTCTTCCGCCTTCATCAACAATTCTGGATAAGAAACGTAAATGGAAATCGAGACTGCTGCTCCCGAAACAGGGTACCCCCCAACGACTCCTATGAAGCTCGTTTAAACGATGGAAAAAGTGCTCTACTTTATTCGGCCAGAAGTTCTCTAAAGTGATGTGCCCGCAACCATCAAGGACTTTACGACGGTTAAACAACCGCAAGCGGGTATTCGGTCCAAGGCTGGAGAGATAGTCATCAAACGTGATATCCGTCGCAATATGATAAGCGGTATCCTGATGGACGGTTCGAAACAACCAGCCACGCTCTCGACAAAGCTGGCGTAAACGATTTACGTGTGGCGTGGAATCTATAAGGTCGCGAAAAACGGCCTCGCTCCATGAAAGGCCTGACAGCTCACCTTTTGCATCCAAACCGTCATGAAACGATGTTAAATCGTTGTATTCGGTTCTCGGCGTGGAAATTCGCCGATAGTTGGTACCAACAAGTTGTAGGCAGCGAATCGGCACCACGCTTCGCCATCGATATTGGTCAAGGTACAGCCCTGAACGGCCACGCCCCCCTAGCATCACCAACTTGAACCCGGGGGTGCTCCCCCAGATTTCCCACCATGTCTTTTGCCAAGCGTTGCTCTGAAATAGGCTCACAACCCATATCGTCCATGAGTAAGTTACAGTGAACAAACAAACACACTCTACGGCTGCTCGCTTGTCAGAAATTCTTACACACCGCTTAAATCAACCGCATGTCCAGCAGAGTATCACACTGTTATTTTTGGTGAAGTTATAATCTGGCACTTATGATGCTGCGATCACCGAAAAGGAAGATTGAACGTTTCGGGAGATATCAAGCATGAGCTTTCTGAGCCGAGTAGTACCAGCCCGCAGTAGATTGCTAACGTATTTTCTTTTAATTCTGCTTAGCGCTTTAGCCAGTTTCCCGCTTCTTGCTGCTCCCAATATATTGGTCAGCGAATATCCTGCACGATCAGCACCCATACCATTGGCCGGGGCCGAACTTCATGGAATTCGTTATATCTTTATTTCGCCAGATACTGACGTCAAGCGCGTCGAGTTTCACCTCGACTCGGCACCGCCCTCTGGATCATTCAGTGTCGAGAACGTAAAACCTTTCGACTTTAACGGAACCGAAGCTAACGATTCCGCAAAGCCTTACGACACCAATTCAATAGACGACGGCCAGCACAGCATCTACGCCAGTATTCGGTACAACGACGGATCCACCGAGCTTGTATCCTCAGCGTTTACTGTATACAACTCAGCGCCCGCGCTAGCATTCAACCAATCCTCGGCGACGTTCTCAGCCCAAGAAGGAAGTACGGCCACCTCTTCCAAAACTGTGTCACTGCAGACCTCTGATTCAAACCCGGTATCTTTTACCCTATCCGACAATGCAGTCTGGCTTTCCATCACGCCAACCTCCGGCACGACACCTGAAAGCATCAGTCTGACGGCAGACCCCTCCGGCTTGCCTCCCGGGCAATACAGCGCTCAAGTAATAGCAGACAGCAACAATGCAAGCAGTGACAGCTTGCTTGTTACGTTAGATGTCGTGCCAGAATCGTCGAACACCTATGCATTGATGGCCAGCAACGCGCCGGATCGCTCTTCCGCCATCTCACTTCGCGGCGCTTCTTTAGCCGGTGACGTATATATTTTCGTTCCCGAGCAACCCGACATGACTCGCGTCCAGTTCTATATCGACAATCCTCAAAAGAGCGGCTCGCCAAACCAGACAGAAAGCGTCGCTCCGTATGACCTCGCAGGCACTGCATCTAATGATCAAGCCCTGGCATTCGATACGACTCAGCTAACTGACGACAGCCATACCGTGACAGCGGTGATCAGACTGAACGACGGGTCAACACACGAAGTTACGGAATTCTTTGATGTTTCCAACAACGCAGACTTTTTAGCGTTTGCTCCGTCGTCTTTAGCAGGCTCCAGACATGTTGATAACCCCGAACCGATTGTTTCGAGTAGTACACTTACCGACAGCGGCGATTCCGGCGCATTGTTCAATCTAACCTCGAGCGAAAGCTGGCTTTCTGGCATCGGTGATTCAGGCGCCACACCCGCCACGATAACGGTGACAGCAGACCCAACCGGCATGCCCGCAGGCACACACAACGCGACACTGACGGCTTCGGCCCCGGGCTATGAATCCGCAGTTGTTAATTACACTCTGACGATTACCGATGGCCCACAAGGGCTGCTAACTGCACCTGGCTCGCTATCATTTACAGCCGCTCCTGATTCAATACCGGCAAGTCAGACAATTTCCGTCAGCCACACGAGCAATCAAGCCACAGCATTTACGGTAAGCACCAATGAACTCTGGCTGTCGGCCTCTCCATCAAATGCCACCACTCCCGACGACATTTCGGTGTCGGTTGATACCAATGGCTTGGCATCAGGAAACTACAGTGGCTTGGTGACCCTCAGTCCAACCAACGGAGACCCGGCTGATGTGCCTGTGCAACTGACAGTCGCAAGTTCCGACAAATGTGCCCCGGTGCAATGCAGCGATGTTCGTGTAGACCTGCCGTACCAACTCAGCTTCACAGAAAGCCAAGGCTATTACATGGACAAAAATGGCTGGGGCACCGGCTTTACGTGGGTGGACAAGCCGACTGCTGGAACTGGTTACATTCAGGACAACTTGGAGATGTTTTTCTTGCAGGGTTACTTGGAGTTGACCACAACGTCCGGTCTAAATATCGAAGGTGTTAACTCTCTCGATAATACTATGGCGGTAGGCTTTGCCGCGCCCAACCAGATCACCCGGATCACCACTCAAATACTGGATGTTCCGCAAGGTACTGGCAAATATGAGCAAGCCGGACTCTGGTTCGGAAATGACGAAGACAACTACCTCAAGCTGGTGGCAGCCTCTACGCCCAGCGGGGCGATTATCCATTACTTACTCGAAGTAAATGGTCAAAAACTGATTGAGAAAAATGTTCCAACTGCGGGACTCGTTGGTTCGGATGCAAAATTCGGCCTTATCGTGAACCCATACTCTCGGAGCGTCGAGTTGAACTACAGCCTGAATGGTGGTTCAACCTACAAACTCGACACGATATATCCACCCGATGAGTTCTTCAGCTTTGACGCAGCCGGTATCGACCCGGAAATAGGCACCCGCAGTTTCACTGGCATTTTTGCAACGCACCGCCATGCGTCTGCACCCATGATCTATCGCTTCAACGAATTCACGCTGCAAGAGGGAGAAGCTCCATTAGCACCTAATTCCGGTGTCGATTTCATCAAGCATCAATACAACATCGATTACCCGACTTCGATGGTCTGGGGGCCGGATGACAGACTCTACGTGACCCAACTCTTCGGCACGATTCGAGCGCTTACCTTTGACGACGAACTCAACGTTATCAACGACGAAGTCATTAACGCTCTCGAGAATGACCTGGGCCCAAGACTGACCCTCGGTATCACGGTGTCGCCCTATTCTACTGCCAACGACATAGAACTGTGGGTCGCTCATAGCAGTCCCTCCATTGATAACGGCGAACCAAACTCCGGTATGGTAACCCGCATTGGCGGCCAAGGGTTCGGAACGGTTGAACACGTCATTACCGGCTTGCCCAGGGCGATCGCCAACCATTCGATTAACTCCATACACTTCGGCCCGGATGACAACCGCCTTTATATCGCCATCGGTGGCAATACCGGCGCAGGTGCACCGAATGAATCAAATTCCGAATTCGGCCAAATGCAAGAACAGCCTTTGAGCGCTGCTATTCTGGTAGCGGATGTGTTTTCTGCTAACTTTGATGGCTCCTGCAACAACACCAATGATCTGTTCGGGCCTCCACCTTGCGATGTCACCACCTACGCCACCGGCTTGCGCAATAGCTACGACTTCGCCTTCCATACGAACGGCAATATGTACGCGACCGACAATGGCCTTGGTGTAACCGGCACCTTTCCCCCTAGCCCGGAACCCCAGTGCCTTGGTTTGGCCAGCACGGCGAGCTATCAAAACGGTGGACATAACCCTGGCGCCCAACCCGACTTGTTGTTGCGTATCAAGCAAGGCGCTTATTATGGTCACCCTAACCCGCACCGCGACGAGTGCGTATTCAAAGACGGCTCCTACCAGAATGTTGCGCCGTTACCGAACTACGAGGAGCCAGCCTACCTCCTTGGCGAACACAAATCTGCGAACGCCATTATTGAATACCAAGGCGGGCAAGGTTGCGTTGGCGATTATCTGAATGGTCAATTACTGATTACCAACTATTCAGTGGGCGACGATATATTCCGAGTTAAACTCGACAGCACAGGCAATTACGGCGTCGAAGGTAGCCCTCTGATAACCGGCTTTAACGACCCTCTTCCAATGACCAGGTCACCCTCCGGCAACCTGTTTGTCGGAGAGTTCGGTGGAGGCAACCTCACATCCCTGAAACCCGTAAGCCTAGGCTGCTGGGAGTCCAAGGCACCAGCGCCCATCGCAGTACTGGATGCCTCCGGAGCAACCATTGAGGGTAAGTTCTATGCCGTAGGTGGAAAAAACAACAGCGGGCACCTAAATACTCTACTCATTTACGACCCAGGTACAGATGTCTGGAGCCAAGGGGCGCCACTCCCAGGCGCCGGCGTTGAAAACCCGGCGGTTACAGCTTACAACGGCAAGCTATACGTATTTGGCGGATCAACAGCGCCATTCTCAGGCGCAGTGGCCAATACTTCTGTGTACGACCCATCCTCCAACACTTGGGCAACGCTTTCTGACATGCCAACCGCTAAAGGTGGCGCTACGGCTCAGACTCTTAACGGCACCATCTACATCATTGGCGGCATGGGGTCTGCAGGCAATTCACTTAATTCGGTGGAAATCTTCAACCCTCTGTCCAACACATGGCAACTTGGCCAACCACTAACGTATGTTCGTGACAATCCTGGTTCGGCAGTAACCGACGGTAAGATCTACGTCTTTGGCGGCCGTCATCGCGAAGCTAACGGCAATACAATTGAGGGCGCCATGAAAACCGTCGAAATGTACGACCCCGCAACGGGCAGCTGGACAAACATGGTCCCAATGCCAACCGGCAGACGCACCATGAGCGTGGGTGTCATCGGAGGAAAAATCCAGGTAGCGGGTGGCGAATTGAATGCAAACAACACCAGTGGGGTCTTTGAGCAAAATGAAGAATACGATCCTGCGACCAATACATGGCGCCCTTTAACAAATGTTCCAACCCCAAAACATGGCGCAGCGGCTGCGACGATCAATGACACGCTGTACATAATGGGCGGTGGCGCAACGGCTGGCTCATCGTATACCAGTTCTATGGAAGCCCTGAGATATTAAATTCAGAGAACACTCAGAGGTACTGACTGTATTGCCTATCGAACACCCATGAAACTGGCTATACTTTAGGCAACACAACATCCTCTGAAGTGGCAAGGACGCAAATGCCAAAAGCTTCAATCATTGTCCCCGCGTTTAACGCGGGGCAATATATCAGCAAGACGCTAGATTCGATCCTGAACCAGTCGTGTCAGGATTTCGAAATCATCATCATTGACGATGGATCGTCTGACGATACCGCCCGACTTATCCATCAGTATAAAGAACCCAGAATCCGCTACTATCACCAGGCCAATAGCGGTAAACCCGCTATTCCCAGAAACCGAGCGATAAAAAAAGCTCGGGGTGAATTCATCTTTATATTCGATTCAGATGACATCATGCTGCCAGGTAAGCTGGCTAAAACCATAGAGTGTATGAAAAATGCGCCGCACGCCGGGCTCGCATTTACAGGATTTGCCTGTATAGATGAGCAGGATGCTGTCATCAACCCCGATTTTCTCTCACCGTACCAAACTCTCCATAGCCTCGAGAAAACCGAAGTAGCCGGCGATGCCTTTCTGATCAAAGCGCGAGACGCCCTGAAAGGCTTAGCAATTTCAAACTACATAGGCACGTCTGGAGTGGCCATTCGGCGAAGTGTTTTCGACAATGTGGGGGGGTTCGATGAGGACGTGCGCAATTCGGACGACTACCTTATGTGGCAGGCTGTCGCTAGCCGTTACGACTTTCTCTATATCCCCTCCATTTTTCATCACTACCGTGTACGGCAAGGCAGCATATCGCTCCGTAGCATTGAGGACCGGGCACCGGGTCTGATTGCCTGCACAGAGAAAATGATGCAGTACCACAAGGGCGACCCAATATCGCTTAATCACCTGAAACACAGAATTGGGCGATTCCATTTTGAAGTTGGCTACTCCCATTTCAAACAACAGCAGCTGCCGCAAGCCCGCAATGCATTGATTAAAGCGCTCATCAAACGCAAAGACCGAAAAAGCATGTTCTACTTATTGCTGGCCTGCCTTCCACCCTTCGTCCTAAACCAACTCAAACAGTTAAAAGCATCAGGTAGCAGCAGCTAACGTGTCGACCGCCATCGAACTTCTAAAAGGATCCGTAACAAGGGTTTCTCAAACCTTTGTGAGCATCATCGTCGCGTTCTTCATGATGCCGTTCCTGATTCATGAACTCGGCGACCATTGGTACGGCATCTGGACGGTGGTCGGCAGTCTGGCCGCGGCCTATCACCTTTTTGATATGGGCATGGCCAGCGCGGTAACCCGCTACGTCAGTCGTGCCTTTGGGACCAATGACGACCGGCAAGCCAACATCACCATCAATACCGCACTTGCCATTTATATTGCCATCGCGCTCGTGATTATCCTCGTGAGCATCGCCGCCAGTTTCGTTAGCCGAGGGTTTATCGATAACGACGCCGATAAAGATATTATCCAATGGCTTGTTCTGATCATCGGCGTGTCGGTAGCCTTAGAGTTTCCCTTTAACGCCCTGGCTGGGGTTGCCAACGCAAAGCTCCGATTTCATCACGTCGCCCTCGTTCGAATTGTCATGACTCTGTTAGGGGCAGGACTGACCTGGTGGTTCATATCCAATGGCTATGGCATTGTCACGCTAGCAGTCATCACGTTCTGTACTGCCAGAATATCCAATATTCTTTATTACCTGATCTGTAAATCGGCCTTCCCCGCTCTAAAGCTTTCCCGGTCTCTGGCATCCCGAGAAAACAGTAAAGAACTGTTCAAATACAGTATTTGGTCGTTTGTCATTGCCATTGCTTACCAAATGCGGAACAACGTCGACAATTTTGTTATTGCCGGTTTCCTTTCTGCTGCGAGTGTAACCCCCTATGCGATCGGTTTGCGCCTAGTGGATTATGTCGCTCAGTTTCTCAGCCAGGCCACCAACATGTTCGTGCCCATTTTCACGGCCTACCACACTAAAGAAGACACTCGCGAGCTGCACTCAAAACTACTATTTATCACACGCCTCAATCTTGTACTGGCTCTGATTGCCGGCGGCGGGTTAGTGATATTCGGCGATGCCTTTATCAATCGCTGGATGGGACCAAGTTACTCAGAAGCCTATTGGGTGATGGTGATATTGCTAATTGGGCGCATGATTGGTTTCGCTAACCACCCTCTGAATTCCGCCATGTATGCCGCGAACAAACACAGCATCGTGGCGAAAATTGATGTAGTAGAGGTGGGTCTTAACTTGACCTTAAGCCTGATTTTAGTTCGATATTATGGATTGATTGGAGTTTCTCTCGGCACCATGATACCGCTGCTCGCGCTCCGTCTGTTCGTTCTTCCAGCACTTGCTTGTCGTGCTATCGAAATGCCGGTGAAAGACTATTACGTTTGTCTGATTCGTCCAATAACAGCTACAACCTTGCCTCTCGTAGGCATGTACCTATGGGTACATAACAGTGTAAAGCCAGAGAGCTACAGTCAGATCTTCGCCCTTGCAGCACTCATGACGGCAGTCACTGCGGCGACGGGGATAAAGCTTGGTTTTTCAGCTCTAGAAAAAAGCGAACTTCGCAAAGTCATTCCAGGGCGTCGACTCAAGCTATTCCTCTAAGTACAGATCAAACCGAAACCAAGATAACCTTAGCGCAATGACAAATTGTCAGGATAAAAAAGATGGAACATACACCCAATCCCAAACCGCTCGTTTCCATTGTGATCGCAGCTTACAACGCTTCGGAATATATCCGTGAAACGTTGGACAGCATCTTGGAACAAACCTACGGGAACCTTGAAATCATCGTTGTTGATGATGGTTCTACAGATAACACAGCTGCCATTGTAAAGGCATACATACCGCGGGTTAACTACTATTACCAAAAAAACAGTGGTAGTTGTGCATCCCCTCGAAATACAGGATTAGGAAAAATAAAGGGAGATTTTGTTACTTTCTTTGATGCTGACGACATCATGCTGCCCGAAAAAATTGAGATGCAAATAGTAGCATTATTAGCCAACCCCGAAGCCGTAATGAGTATTATTAACTACCGAAATTTCAAGGGTAATGAGCGTACCGTGGACCACTTCTCCAACTGTCCTATTTTTTCTTCGTATGTAGGGCGTAATCAGAGTAAAACTTTCGCGCTACTCTCTGAGGAGTGTAGGCGTATCATGATTGATGAAAATTTCACCATCGCGTCTTCGCCAGTTTTCCGGTCTGAATACCTGAAGCAGGAGCAAGGCTTCGATGAGACCTTAACTGCCTGTGAAGATTTCCATTTAATTTACCGCGTAGCGATTCATGGTCAGGTCATAATTCATCCTGATATAGGATTTGAACGCCGACTACATGACCAAAATATGAGTAGCGATAATGAACGAATGTTAAAAAACTTAGTAAAGAGCAGGTCCTCTCTACGTATGATCGAAAAAAACAATCAGTTTAGTAGGTTCTTAAATATCAGAGTCAGACAATACCTAAGAAAGTTACAATCATGCCTAATTACCAAAGGCGAGATAATATCAGCACTCAAATTATACAGGAAAACATTTCCGCCAAAATCTATTGATGACTTACGGCACGACATTAAACAATTTATTAAAATTTCTATAACTTTCAATTCGAAAAACTTATGATCTAAAGTTAATTGGCTACCGGGTCGTTATATAAAACAATCACTATATTACTTGGAGATTTTTAATAAATTATCACTTCACCTAAAGCCGATTTATTTTTCTTGCCAACTGAAACACCTCAGGCTTCTCCGAACCTAACTGAATATGGCTTTCCTGGACACAAATTTTATTTTTAACAATCGATAAAACAACAACAGACAGACCACCAAAGAAATACCATTCATAACTTTTCAAACCGTAGCTAGCAAAACTAAATAAAAAATTCATTAAAAGCCAAACTTGCATTGCCTCTAAGCAACGATAAACAAAATCAGATCTATATAGATTTTTTTTGACCAAACACCCTGCTTGCAGAAAATTTTTGACCATTGATTTCAAATAAAAAATAAACAAAAGAAGCCCTATAGCACCAATTTCTTGCCAAACCTCGGCCCATAAAATATGCGAAACCCTATCGATTCCCGCAACATTCCAATTAGCTTCCCTTGAAGTCCCAAGCCCATGACCTATGAGAGGTCGATTCATGGCAACTTTTAAATCAACAAACCAGCCATCTATTCGACCATCAGCGGTTCCAGACTGCTGCGCTTCATCACTAACAATCGAAAAATACCTATCCTTCTGAACATCATTCAAATTAGCATATATAAGAAAAACAGAAAAAATACCTACAATAACAAGCAGGAACTTGTGAGAACTTTTTATCCAAACCCCAAGAGCAATGATACACAATGCAATAATTCCAGATCTCGAGAGCGTCAGAGCCATCGCATATAATAAAATAGGCATCAAAAAAATATAAACAGAAAACATGAAACGATTAATAGGCGCCATGACATAATGCAAAAAAGGAATCACTGTCGCTATAATAAAGGCTAGACCATTGGGGTTTACCACATCTGATGGAGCACCAGATAGCCTACCAGCAAACTCTCCGTCACCCAAATAGGTCGCAGACCCAAGATATCCAGAAGTAACATTTAGAACCAATGGTTCTATAACACGTAGTAAATTACATAAAACAAAGACGAAAACCGTCAACTTCAAACGCTTTTCACTAACAACCAAACTAACTGTAAAGAAATAAAAAATAGCCCCTTTTATAAACAAAACTATACCATTATTTATTACCGAACCAGGCCAATGAACGAAAGGTAATGTCAAAATTGCAAAACAAAATATATAAAACAAATATCTTGAAGAATCATCAAAATTAGACTTCAAGCGAGACCTATTCAAAAAAATCAAAAAACAAATAATTGATACGATAATAAAATCCATCCTTATGGAACCTAGGATAGATATTCGTGCTGGCAAATGAAGAAAAAAACTAACCAAATAAAATAAATATAAATAAAATGCCACACTAGTTTTACTATCCACTTGGTCAGCGTAAAATTTCAATCTCGATTCGCTTTTCAAACGATTACAACCCCGCAGAAAATTCTAAAGAACAGGTAATTAAGCCACAATCACAAAATAACCTCTCCAAAGACACTCTATCATTATTAATCGGAAAAGCCTTTAAAACAACATTTCCTTCGAAAAAAAACAAAAACAAAAACAAACACAAACACAAACACAAACACAAACACAAACACAAACACAAACACAAACATCAATATAACGTTTCGGAATAAGCGGTAAATCAAAATTTGGAATAAAATTTACCGAAAAATAAAATATAGTTATATCAATATGAAACTAAAGTTTCCCTGCTTCTTTAACTTGGACTACAATTCTCCTAGGATCATCGATCAAACGACCGAAGACCTAAAGCTCAAGGAGCCAACATAATGAAAACGTCAACGTTGAAATTCTCTACATTTCCTTTAATTATCACATCAACTTTTTGTTTTCATAGTATTTTGGCCGTAGGAGCTCCAAATATTCAGAACGTCTCCGGTGAACTTCAACATGGTAGCTCCCTTACTATTCGAGGTGAAGGATTTGGAGAATCCCAAGCAGCTAAACACATGCTTTGGGATACCGTTGATAACCAACCCGAATTTGAAGCCCTTAATAGTGGAGCTGACGTGCCTACTGATAGAGGCCCCTGGGAACGAAACGGAAGCCCATGGGCTAAACCGGTCACGTTATATCGTGGTAACGATCAGCGGCATCAACACTCCAGCGCCAACTACTTAGGACTAGAAAAAGCTTTCCTTGGTGTGCCCAGCGCATTTTCAGACAGTACGAATAAAAATATTTATGTTAGCTGGTGGTTCAAACCCAGCGGTGACATTAATGAATTTGGAGGCGCAAACAAGCTTATTAGAATTTGGGATTCATTAGACGGTAAAGATACAAGGATCTCATGGACTCAAGCACTATTAGGTGCATATAAAGACGGTAGCGAGTGGGATAGTTGGGCTGGAAAAGCAGGTGTTTGGAATAGACTTGAAATATTTGCAAATGGCGAAAAAGGAACAATTAAAGCATGGACAAACGGAAAAATAATTCACTCAGTAAGTGACTTCGAAAAGTCCACTATACAAGATGGTTTAACTGTGTGGCTGATTGGGTTTGATCCTAACTATGATGTTTACGAATCACTTGAAATAAAAATGGATGATATTTTTATTTCAAGTTCTCCAGAGCGAATTGAGTTGTCAACAAGTCAGTATTGGTCAGAAGCAGGGAACAAGAAAGAAATTCAACCTTTTGTTTCTTGGAACGACAATGAGATCTCGGCCAAACTAAATCTTGGACAATTTGACAAAAATGATGATTTGTATATTTATGTTGTAACGAAAGACGAATCTGTAAACGAAAATGGCATAAGGTTAAATAATGAGCCATGCACAAAATGCCCAAGTAGTCCATCAAGCATAGAGATAGAATAAACAGAAAATGAAACTCTGACGAGTTTAATTAATTGAAATAAAATTATATATTTCTCTTTTGTAACTTTTGATAAGTCCAACCGCCCGTGCCACCAAGTACAAATAATTTAAAATGAAAACTTGAAAAAATAGCAAAAAACTAAATCTTGCACTTGCCCGCCGATATCTATAAATGGAGAGCATCATTGCGATGCCTCCGCCAATGACAATAGCCGTTAACCCGACTTTTAAATTAGAAAATAAAGAAACCAAAAATACTAGCAATGACACCAAAAACAAATTAGCTAAGATAAACACTGGATCAAGGCCAGACTTTCGCGTCCTAACATAGTCCGAAGCTTGCCATACCTGCCTCTCATAAAATGATCTAAGAGTTAAGGGATATCCTAAATGAATCACGCGAATAGCTGATGAAAGAATTAGATTTTTATTATTAACAATTATCTCTTTAGATATTTCAGTATCCTCCCCTGCCCTTACCGTTTCATTAAAACCTCCAACTTCCTCAAAAGTGTCCTTAGTGATAAAAAAGCTTCCGGTAGCTAGAATTTTCACATAGGTAGCTTCTATATAAGGCCTATTAATTACCCAGGCTCTTTCCACCCAAGACGCTGAAGGTCCTATGTCACACCCGCCGCCAACAGCGCCAATATCACTCTCTAAATATAATAACGACACGCCTGACTGTATCCAATTTTTTGGAGCTAAACAATCAGCATCGATGTACGCTAGAATATCACCTTTCGCAACCCTCGCTCCCGCGTTCCTCACTCCACCAATCAATAATCCAGAAGCATCAATTACAGACACACCAAGCTCTGTCGCAATTTGAGCTGTCCGATCAGTGGAACCATTATCCATCACTATAACTTCGTAACGTTCTTTAGGGTAATTTTGTTCATTAATACTTAAAATACATCTAGATATATTTTTATCTTCATTAAAAGCAGGAATTAGTATTGAAACAAATGGCAACATAACAACTACCGTATGATGTTTTCACATAATAATATTAAGAGCTTCCACTTAAGCCTGGTTTGTAAAAACTTTTTACTGGCCTAAATTTCCCATTATTTTCTTTTTTTAAACAATCAACTTCAAACACGTTAATTGACAAAGAGCATCCTATCCTCTCAGCGGCCTCAGATAGAATAAGTTCTCGGTGGGTAGTAGTATATCCTTGATCAGGAACAACATAAATATCCACGCTGCCATCAATTTTCTGCACAACTTGCGATGACTTTATATTTTTGTCACTCCGAAAAATAGGACTAAGGCGACCTATCTTTCTGCCATCTTTGGTATAAATCAAATCATCCGTTCTCCCCTCTAACTCAGTGATTTTCGGAAAACTTGGATAGAGCACGTCATTCATCTCAGAAATCAGGACGCTGTCACCTACTCGATATCGGATTAAAGGCATCGCTTCATTTATCAAGCTAGTGGCTACCAATTCACCAGAACCTGTATTACGTATTATCCCAGAACCATGGTCTCTTACCTCAATCACAGAATGCTCAGGATGGAACAGCATAGAGCCAGACTTGCACTGTGATGCAAAGAATGCCATTTCAGTACAACCATATTGGTCAACAACAACACAATTAAATGCTTTTTCAATAACTTCCCTTTGATACGGCATTAGTGTTTCAGCAGTGGTCATCACTATTTTTAACTGTATCGGATTTAGATTCTGACGCATAATATATAGAGCCAAAAAATAGATACTCGAAGCATAACCAAATATCTCTTCAGGTTTAAATTTATTTAATTCTCTATAATAAAACTCCATATTTTCTTCAGACAAATGATAGGACGACATTATTAAATTTTTCTGTACTGCATCATATCTCCAATAAGGAGGCGTCTTTTGCTTCCCACTTACGACTACCCGCCCCAAAAATGTCGCTCTCTTGCTTCTTTTATTGATACCATACCAACTTCTAACTCGAGTAAAGAATGCATAGTGAAAAGTTCTGGTTTTTTGATCACAATATATCTTCAATGGAGTTCCAGTACTACCACTTGTGCTTAGCTCTATTAATTTCCTATCTCTATGTCTATCCGATATAAATGAACCTGGTGATTCTTGAATTTGTTTTTTCTCAATCACAGGGAAGTATTTTAGATCCTTAATAGATTTAAAATCATCCAGCTCAACATTATTTCGTTTTGCCCAATCTCTATAAAAAGGAACATATCGAATTGACAATTTAGCAATATAAAGAAACTTCTTATCTTGATAATCCCTCATCTGTTCTTGGCTATAATATTGAGAAACATTCAGGCATTTATCAAACTTCCTTGACCCAAAACCATATCTCTGCCTATATATCCCTATTCCATATATGCTAACTAAAATATTTTGAACTGATACCGGAAGTGACAGATAAAGATTTTGAATATTTTTTTTCATTTTACATCCAAAAGTTATGCCATAACCTATATGTTAAATTTTTCAATGACATACGTCATACCGAAAAGATGTTTTTCAAATTGGTAATCCTGACTACTTGCTGGATACCTATTAATAGACCACCTATTAACGAGCGGCTCAACCCCATAATATGCAGAGACGCCATAATTATATCCTGCTTTTCTTACACAACATTCAATTTCAACAGTTATATCTCTTTCCAAACCGTTAGGATAACAAAATACGTTTGATTCTATACCCAGAACCTCGTTTATTTTATCCCTAGATTTACTTAATTCCGATTTCAACTGAGTCCAATTCAGATTTACAAGGCTAGGGTGATTGACTGAATGACTTTCAACATTTAACCCAAACCTCATCATTTCTTTTATATCGTCCCAACTCACTGGCCTGAACATGGATGGTGCCTTTCTAGGGAGGGATAAGCCTAACTTTATGTATAGTTCCTCAATCATACTTAATCTATCTTCCTGCCCCAACGACAATCCATAATCTGCAATCTTACTCCAACATTCATTTTTATTTTTGACGAAATTTAAATCTTCATCTATCCCGCTAATTCTAATTTTTTCATTATCACTTGCATTCTCAATCGCGAATTTTATCTGATCCGGCCACAACCAAATATCACCATTTACAAATCCGGTGGTAATAAACAAAGTTGCTGGTATTCCTTCTTCTTTCATAACCGGAAATGCATAGTCCCCAAAATCACTATAGCCATCATCAAACGTTACCGCGACCGCATGCCTCGGGGTGATTCCCTTCTCATGCAGCTCGATCAACTTCGACAAAGAGATCGGATTAAACGATTTTTTTATCAACTTCATCTGCTTACGAAACTGATCCACAGAAATGGTGCCAGGGGCCCCGTCTGGAGAGATGCGGTGGTACATCAGGATGCGGGGGTGATTACGTGCAAGGAATCGCGCGGCCTGTAAAATCCCGAAAGGCCTCGCTACCTTGTATATGAAATAGTTCAATGTCATTGTCTATCCCTCGACTTGACCATAGCTTTATACTCGCCGGATCATCAGCTTAATCAGGCTTTTCCAGCCACGCAGGTAAGATATGTCGTATTTCAAGCCTGTGAAGATGTCTGATAACGGCTCCGAGATCGATTTCTCCGCACTAGCAATGGCCATTCCTCGGCCAATATACATGTCAGCCCAAGCACGCGAGGCCAGGCGCGCCGAGACTTTGGTTGGATTTGCTTTGATAAACTTCCTAAGAATACGAAACGCATTCTCGTATCGGCCCCGATAGTTTTTAGACATCTGTCCCGACCATATTCGGTATATGTAGGTCACCTCTGGGCAATAGCTGAACTCCCAATCAACCGAGTATCTCAGCCAAAGATCCCAATCAATCCCCATCGGTAATTCCTCGTCGAAATATCCATTTCGCTCTAGGCACTTACGACGAATCACCGAGGTTCCAAAAGGTATGAAATTCGAGATAACCAATGCATCCGTTACATTGCCGCTGTAACGAGTATAAGGAGCCTCTTTCTCAATGGGAGTGGTGTGCTGGTCGATGTACGAAACCTCACTGTAGACGACCCCAACCCTTGGGTTCTCGAACTTCGGCATCTGAACCTCAAGCTTGTTGTTAACCCATAGGTCGTCCGCGTCGCAAAAGGCGATGAAATCACCACGCGCTTCTTTGAGTCCTCGATTCTTAGCTTTGGGTTGGCCGCGATTTTCGGTTCGGACATAGCGCACACGAGCGTCGTGTTCGAATGTTGCCATACGTGCTTCTGTTTCATCTTCAGAGCCATCATCTATCACAACAACTTCGAGGTTACTCCAGGTTTGGTCAAGCACGGAAGCCACCGCAGCCGGCAAATATTGATCGGTGTTGTAGGTAGCAATGACTACTGAAACCAATGGCTGATCGCTCATTCGGTAACCCTGCATATTGAGAACCGGTATTTACCGGATGCCTCTTGAGGAATGTCTTTTACATCATTGATGCTGAGATCCACGCTTTCCCCAAAAACTTCTCGCATAGCTTCCACCAGATCTATGTCAGTCTCTTCCGTATAGTCAGAGTCTTTAACCCGGTTAATCGTCACCTCGTCGAGCTGCTCTTGTATCAACTGCATTTGCTCTATCCCGGGCACTTTGGTCAGCGTGCGTTCTACCAGCGAAATACCCGCAACCTGGCCGCCACCCGGCAGCCGCAAAAAGTCGGCAACTCGTCCTTCAAGTTTCTCCAGCAATGGAAATCCTCGGCCACATTCGCAAACGCGGTCGCTGTAAACGCCAACATCCTCAACTCGGTATCGTATGAGTGGCATGGCGAAATTGTTGAGGTCCGTTACCACGATCTTACCCGGGTCGCCGGGGGCCACAGGGTTATCGTTTGCATCCAAAAATTCCAAGTAAACGTGCGGCACATTAATGTGCATGCCTCTATGCTGTTCACACTCGCAGGCGATTAGGCCCACTTCTTCGCAGCCGTAGCGGTTCGTGACGTGGCAATCAAATGCTTTCTCAATCGTTGCCCGTTCGTGGTCTAACAGCATCATGGATGTCGCAACGATGCCCTGTGGTCGTAAATCGGTGATGCTTTCCTGTAGAAGGTATTTCGCAAATATGTAGATCGAATGCGCATGGCCAAACACGGCCCCGGGTTTTTCTTTTCGCCACCGCGCAACGAACGAACTCATGGACTGGTTATTCAAGTCCATGGTGTCCAGGTATATGGTTCGATCGAGAAGGTTGTGGCGTAGCTTCTGTTTAACGCTTTCGGGTACCGGTGGGTTTCCCCACACTGATGCCCTTTTCATGCCGAGATCCCAGCCAGACCACCGGTCCGCCATTAGCTGGGCTGCATTTCTTTTTTCCTGGCAGGTTCCATCAAAATAGAGGTTTAAGGAAACGCCGGTTGACCCGCCGGTCTTAGCCGAAACCAAGGCCTGTTTTTCAAACTGATCACTGATGAATTGATCACCGCCATTACGGATATCCTGTTTTGTCGTCACGGGTATCCGTTCAATATCAGTTAATGCTCTGATACCCGAGGCTTTAAGCCCGTGCTGTTTGAAGATTTCCCGGTAATAGGGACTGTGTTCCTCGGCATAACTCAATAGCGTTTTCATCCGGTTTAGTTGGAGGCGACGCAGGTCGTCTTGTGACCACCACTGCTGTTTTTCAAGCTGCCGCCATTTCACCAGCCTCTCACTGCCATCTTTTAGATCCCAGGCGGGATAGAAAATGTATTTAGACAGTGCGCTCATCATCATTGAATAACCTTTGGTTGAACCGATTCATAGAGCCCGATGTACTCATCTAACATGGCATTCACGTCGTATCTGTCCGCCACTTTCTCTGCCCCTATGCGCCCCATACGCACTCTTAATTCAGGTTGTTCTATGAGTTTTCTGAGCTTTTCAGCTAAACCTGAGATGTCTCCCACATCCACCAAGTAGCCATTTTCTCCGTCCTCCACAATTTCCGGATTGCCGCCGGTACGAGTGCAAACCACGGGCTTTTTACAGCGCATGTATTCAATGATGGCGTTTGAGAATCCTTCTGTTTCCGAACACAAAACCGCGATATCGAAGTGTTCTATAAACGTCTCCGGCTCCAGCTGAGAGCCTAGAAACTGGGTAGCATCTCGGATGCCAAGCTCAACAGCCAACTGTTCATATGGCCCGGGATCTCCGCCCCCTACAATATTTAAGCTAGTTCGCAAGCCCGCCGTTCTCAACTCAGCGACCGCTTTGATTAAATCGTCAATTCGTTTGATCGGCCTCAGGTTAGCAACCACACCAATAACTACAGGTTTGTTGTCATCGTGTTCAGAATCAATGACGGATCCTTGGATGCTTGCGGGCGGGTAACCGTTATAAATGACTTGAATTTTTTCCGGTGGAATTGCCTCTGACGACGCGGTGATCTCCGCAACTGCTTTGCTGTTACACACGGCAGCGGAGACAAAGCGGCCCGTCAACGCTAGCGCCTGCATGTACTTTTTGTTGTACCAAAAGCCCATATCACGTCGGGAAATAATGGTTTTCAAACCGGCCACGCGCATAGTTGGCGGGCATAGCACGGAGGCATCGTTAAAAAAAACATGAACCAAATGGAATCCAAGCTTCTTCAGTTGTCGGCCATATCGATAGGTTTTTAGCCAATTTTGGGGGTTTGAGATCGAGCTGACATCCAGCTCCTCGATCGTGACGGGGAACTCACCACTACGGCTAAATTCGGTTCCCCTGAACACTGCGAAGCGTACCTCCCAGCCTCGCTCAACAAGCCCCGAAACCAACTTAAGTACCTGGCTTTCAGTACCCGCATAGGGATTGTTATATTGGTCCATTATGATGCTGAGCTTCATCCTAGGGCCTGCTGATAAACGGATGAATATCGCCGTGTCATTGCATCGGATGAATAGTCCGCTTGCACGCGCTCACGGGACCAAGCCTTGGCTTCATCCATTGCCTCTGGATTAGACATCACGGTGTTGAGGCCCTCGAACAATGCGGCATCGTCTTCTGGGGGAAGGATCGCGCCGCCTTGAGCAGAGCCTTGTACCTTACCTAAAACCCGGCCTATCTCCCCGACATCGGTTGCTAAAATGGGCACGCCCACTGCCATAGCTTCAAGCAAGGTGATCGGTAGCCCTTCTGTACGCGATGGCATACAAATGATATCTGCCAGAGCCATTAGTGCAGGCACTTCGTTGTAGTACCCCGGTAGCAACAGACTGGATGACAGGTTTAGCTCTTTCGCCTGGCGCTCCAGTGTGGTCCGCATAGCGCCCTCGCCGATTATGATCAGTCCTGCGTTGGGGTAACTTTCGCGCAATCGACTGAACACCCTGATTAAAGACTCAAACCCCTTCTCCGGCGACAGCCGCCCTACTCCCAGAACCACCGGCGAATGTTTTCCAAAAAACTCTGTAAAAACCCCGTCAATCGGCTTTTGTGCCTTTATTCGAACGGCTTCTATATCCAAGCCGTTTGGTATGACGGCTACCTTCCCGGACTCGGCAACTGCCTTGGGTATCTGCTGCTTCATGGCGTCGGACACCAGCACCACGGCTCTCATCTGGTTTAACGCCAAACGATCCACGCTCTCGTATAGCCAGGATTTGGTGAACCGTGGTGCTTTGATGTAGCCGTGCAGAGTCGTGATTAAAGGGAGGGAACGAATCGATTCCGGCCACAGGCCCATCAGCACGTTGAACTTATAGCCATGAGAATGCAGCAACTGAAAGCCGTCGCTCTTTGCCCAGCGGATGATCTTTCGGGCTTCAGTCCGATTGAAACCCGGCTTCATGCGCCATGGAGTAACAGGCAACCCCAGGCGCTTGGCTTCGGCTTCGATTGGTTTCTCTGGGTGGCCCGGCTCTCCGGCACTGAGGATCATTGGCGCCAGTCCCTGTTTGATTTGTTCAGCCACGAGCGTCAGCAACATTTTTTCCGCACCATAAAGGCCGCCGCTATCAATCAAATGCAACACCCTGATTGACATAGTGGTCATCCCTTCCTTGGGTTCCAGACAACTTTCTTCTCACCCTTCAAAAACGCGCTAGCCGCTTTGAAAGAGGCGATGTTCAGCAACATGAAATAGTAAGGCACAGTGAAAAACACCGGGGTGGCGTTACCGTCCTTCGATTTGATATGGCCCATCCATGCGAGTAGATAAAGCGCGACCAATCCCACAAATGCCAGCGCATAAATACCTCCACGCCCAGCAAGCAGCAGCGCAGCCAACGAAAAGGTAGCAAGCGGCATAAATGCGGCGTATCGGAGCAATTTGTGAGACATGAGCTGGACTGCAAACACCCCAAAGGTAAACGGGTTCATAAGATGGCGCATATCCTTTAATGCCCACATCGCCCGCAGACTTACCCGCACCCGCATACTGAACTCACTGCCACTATCATCCAGAGCAGCTTCCTTCAAAAGCGCTCGGGGTTCGTACACTACGCGGTGGCCCTGCTCAATCACTTTCAGAGGTTGGACAAAGTCTGGCAATTGATCAGCCCGGAGCGGCTGGTAAAGGTCTTTACGCATGGCATCGATTCCGCCATCGACACCTACAATCGAGCCGATCGCCGTTTCTTTTTCTCGCAACCAGTTTTCATACTTCATATACGCACTGCATCCGTCGCCCACTAACGATCCGTCGTTGTTTATATAGACCATCTTACCGGTGACATAACCGACGTTCGGGTCGTCAAAGCAACTAACCAGCTGGCGAGCGGTCTGGCTATCCCATTGGGAATTGGCATCAGAGAACAGCAGAATGCTGCCTTTTGCTTCCCGTACCAAGGTATTCAGTCCGGCGGTTTTACCTTGTCTGGGGGACTGGCGAAAAAGCCGAATGGGGATAGCAGACTGGTCACTGAAACGCTGCACGATTTCGTCAGTGCCGTCATCGGATTCATCCGAGATAACCAACACTTCGATTCTGTCTGAGGAGTAGTCCAGCGCCTGTTTGTTGGCGAGCGTGGCCTCTATATCTGCAGATTCGTTATAAGCGGTGATCAATATGGAGACGAATGGCAGATTCTCGTCGCTGCCGGTTACCGCAGACTGCGTCTGTGTCGACGAAGTCCTTGCTAACAGTGCTACCAGCACTGGATAACCGATGTAGACATACACCAGTAACACCAGAGAAAACCAAAAGATTAGATACAGCATGGGCTATGCATCCAACACTCCACGGTCCCGGAGAACCTGTGTCATCGTTGTGAACTTGAATCGCGATAGCAGTTGCTTCAGGCGCGCCTCACAAACATCAAGATTGTTGTAATGCCGGAACCGCGAGAACCATTTCACGTCCAGTCGTGGCTGGCCAGGGTCCACTTCCCACGGGTGCAGATAAAACACGAACGGCTGCCCTTTCCGATTAATAGAGCCCAGCCCCCATTGACTGAACCAGTATGGAAATAGCCGGAAGTAACCGCCGCCCGCAATGGGCAACGTGTAACCGGGCAATTTCAGAGTACTCAGCGGAAATTCGGCCAGTTCGTTGCCATTATCTGTCGTTAGCCGGTGAGGCCACCTAGGCGTACCCGGCATGCCATAGCGGTCGTGGTGCACCGGGAAAATCGAAGAATCCCAGGTGAAGCCCTCTTCACATAAAATATCCAATGCCCAGCGTGACTGATGAGTGATGGAATAACTGGCCGCCCGATAACCTGTAATGGCCTGACCGGTTATGTCTTCCAGAATCGTTTTCGACTTTCGGGTTTCTTCTCGGAAAACATCGGGAGTCTGGTTGTAGATGAGTTGGTGGCTATAGCCGTGGCTCGCAACTTCATGGCCCTGATCTACAATTCTCCTGACCATCTCAGGTGAGCGATCGGCTACCCAGCCTAAGGTGAAAAAAGTCGCTTTTGTCTTTGCGGAATCGAGTAAGGACAAGATTCGGTCAGTATTGGCCTCTACTCGATATTCCATCGAGGGCCAGTCGTCATAACGAACAGCCTCAGCTAGGGCCGCCACCTGGAAGTAATCTTCAACATCAAAGGTGAGTGCATTTGAAATATCTAGCGTCATGCTTGTAGCCCTTCCTTGATAATGGTTGGTTTACCGAAGTCGATACTCCAAACCAACCAATGCCCAACGTTCCTCGTATCTCCTTGCCACTACGTCGCTGCCTTTTTCCTCGTATCCAACACTGACATAAACGTTGAACCTTCGACTTGCACGATAATCAACGCCAAGTTCAAAATTGAGCAGTTCATCATCCGAGTCGTCTTGTTCGAACGTCGAATATCGATACCCAAACTTCGAAGATAGCGTTACCAACTCCGAAACCGGCTTCGTTGCACTGATACGGATTCCCGCGCTTTGCTCCTCGGCATCAGTATCCAAGTAATCAGACGTATTGGTGAAAATAGCGGCATTGAGACTGCTGCCACTTGAAAAGATTTTGTTAAGCCCCGTTTCTAGTGATGTTGTCTCAACGGACAAACTTTCGGACAAATTGAACTCGAACTCCTCGAATCGAATGTCAAAACTCGAAGTTCTATCCGTCAATTCCCTTGCGCCCCGCAAATACCAGTCTGCGCTCCCATTGATCTCACGGGTAAACTCGAGGTTTCCAACACCGCCACGACTGGTGGTCGACATAGAGCCAAATTCAGTTTCGATTTCACTCACACCCAGCGCGCCCGATAGTGCAGCTGAGGCCCAACGCTTTCCGAAGGTAACCTGGGTTGTTCGAACATCTATGGTTGCCCCGGTGTCGTATTCAGTATCGCTCGCCGTCACGCTAAGACCACCATTCAAAGAGGCACTAAATAGATGGCCCCAACCCGCTGTACCGATAACTCGTTCGCTATCACTTTCTCCTGGTTCGCTGAACTCGGTATTCTCGTATCTGGCTTCGAAATTCACCGAATCCACCGAGCTCAATCGCAACAGATAATTAGGACCTGTGGAGAATAAATTTTTACGGGTTCTATTATCGGGGGTGTTACTGCTTGAAGTGTCTTGAGTAACTTCACGTAGGTTGTTAGTTAAGGTCCAGCTCAGACTCTCCGACAATTCACACCTTCCCAAGGCATCCATCTGCGCGTCGGTTTCACTGTCAAAAGAATCATCCGACCAAACGGTGTAACCAATGCCTCCTGAAAAACCACCGACACAACGGCCGTAGTTCTTTTCATAATTCGCATTCAGATATGACCTCCGTTTCAAATCGTCCTGTCTGTTCTCCTCCAGTACCTTTGTCGCGTTGTTAGTCGTGAGGAACGTTTGCCCAACAACCAACTGAACAGGATCGGCTACCGCGGTCACAGGCATAAATCCCCAGCACACCCCAACCATGCAAAGGCACTCAAGACGAAGCTTCCCCGCACCGTATGAATTAGCCATTGATAACGGCCCCTACAAATTTATCCGGATTAAAAGCAGTGGCGGCTTTTTCAACCGTGGACGGCGTGATCTTTCCGTGTGGCACCACCAGCATGCCGTAATCACACAATTCCGTGAGAATACGTGCATCCGGGGATTCCGATATCGGCGCCGTATCCAAAACAATAAAACGGTCTGGATAACGTCTGCGTATCGCTTGCAGGAACTGTTTCATACGAAACGATGTGAAAAATTCAGCAGGTGTTTCACGGCGACTGCCCGCAGGAATTAGCCTGAGCCGAGGAATCCCTGTTGGGTACAGAATTCGGCTGATGTCGAAGTTCGGGTCATCGAGGAAGTCGGTCAACCCAGTCTCCGGCAAGACATCTAAGGAGCTATGAATGGAGGGTTCTCGCAGGTTACAGTCAATGACCAACGCTGTTTTTGCTTGATCAAACGCAAATGCCGCTGCCAAATTGAGCGCTACAAACGAAGAGCCCGCCCCTGGGGAGGCTCCGCTGACAACCATGGTGAAGTTGTTCCCCCCGGACAACTCCAGCAACTTGGTTCTTAAATCGCGAAACCGGTTAACAAGCACTCGATTAGAAGACTCTGGGTAGATGATTCTCCGTTCATCCAGATCGTCAGGCGTGAGCTTTCTGGGCTCCTGCATTTTGGTGATCTGCTTACTAATCAAATACCGGTCAACGGCACCTGCCCCCAACTCTAACGAGCTTGGCACCAGGAGCTTCGAATCTTCTTCACCGGATGCCTGGACTTCCTTTTCCAGACGCTCTTTTCGTCTCTGAAAATACGGGTGCCGCTCTACATGGTCTGGTTGCTTGCTGCGATGTTCGCGGTCGGAACCTTCCCGTCCTGCCTCGTCAATTCTGGAGCTCTCACTCTTCCAATCCGCCATCACAGAACTCCCACGTATGCAGCCGCCACAATGGCGCCATACACAGCTACAATCAGCAGAGCACATAGGCCAATTACAACCGTTACTCTTCGATCACGACGCTTTTCAAAAGGCGTTCGAACCGCAGGTATATCAATCAGAACCGGTAAACCAATCTCTTCCTCAAGCTGCTCCCTGACCCGCACTCGAGGGTCAATCTGCAACAAACCGGCGATGGCGCCAAAGGGGATAAATGCGCCAGCCAGCAATCCCGCAGCTGCAAATGCGGAAAAACGGGGCCCTGAGGGTTGGTTCGGGTATTGAGCGGCTTCGTTGATACGATAACTGAGCCCTTGGCCTTCAACATCCAAGTGCATAGACACCCGAGCTTTTTCACGACGCTTCAGGAGATCATCGTATATTTCACGGTTTACCTGCAGGTCTCTCGTTAGGTCTGAGTACTGGGCCTTGTTCTCTTGGATTCGCTCCATTCGGCGATTTTGCTCAGTGATGAGTTTTTCGAGAGAGGATATTCTTATGTCGATTGTTGCCACATCAGCTCGGGCTTTGGTGATGTCAGCCGTGATTTCCTGATAGAGCGGGTTAAAGGTGCGTTCGCCCTCGCCCCCTCCAGAAGCTCCTCCGCCACCGGCTAGATGGGCAGAACGCTGTTTTTTCAGTTCGGCAATTTGCTCACGCAGAATAACGATATCAGGATAGGTATCGTGGTATTGCAATCGAAGCGTGTCGAGCCGCTCTTCGAGAACACTGATCCTCTGACGATACACATCCTCGGTTTTTCCCTGTCGGATCGTCTGCTGGACCCCGCCACGTTGTTCCTGCAGTGACTCTACCCTGGCGTTGAGTTCTTGCCGTTGAAGGCGAGCCAACTCCAGCTGATTCCGGAGCTGGGCCAAGCGAGCATTGGCTTCACCCTCAGTGCCATCAGTATTTTCAGACAAAAACGCTTTGAGTTGCTGCTCCACTTCTGCCAGTTGGTGCTCATAGCTCTTCACCTGTTTATCAATAAAATCGTAGGCGCCACGGCTTTCCTTGCGCTTTCGATCATTGGACTCTTCAATAAATAGCTGTGCCAGCTTTTGAGCTACCCGAAACGTTTCGAGCTGAGACCCAGATGAGAATCCAATACTGAAATAGCTGTCGCCTCTCGGGCGTACAAAAAGGTTACCGCGAATTCTGGCAATACGCTGTTCTACGGAAGGCGCCTCCATTGAAGCGTCGGGATACACCGTTGAATCCCGAGCCAAACGTTCAATGACGGACCTCGTCAAAAGGAGCTCTCTGGCGCCAGAGATGCGGTCATTAATTTTCGTGGTAACAGCTCGGCCTTCCATCAGAGGACGGATGATATTGCTATCATCAACAAAGATCACAACAGACGCCTGATATTTATACGGAAAGACAAACCCCACACTTAATACCGTGAAGCTGATCAGCAGAAAGGCAAGTAGCACCAACCATTTGCGCTCTCTAACCTCACGAATAATCTCGCTAGGCATTTTCGATAGGGGTAAAGCCATAATTACACCTGGCCGAATGGACGTTTAGTAGACGTTGGCTGTCAGAAACTACGCTCGGGTATGGTCAAAATATCCCCCGGACGCATTGAGTAGTTCGTGCTTATACGGCCCTTACTCAAAATGTCCTCTAACTGAACCGGTATCGCTACAACCTTATCCTCGACCTGCCGGTACAACATCGAATCGTTCAGGTTTGCAAACTGATTGGCTCCGCCTGCATTCAGGAACAGATCGAGAACGGTCATCCCGCTGCGATGAGGTATGGAAATGGGTTGGCGAACAGCTCCCGTTACACGAACCCGATCGGTGAACTCGTGACTGCCCATCGAGGTGACCACAACACTTACCTGCGGTTCTCGAATGTACTCAGACAATTCCGTACGTATGGATTGGGCCAACTGCTCGGGAGTTTCACCACTCGCCTGCACATCACCAACCAGCGGTACGGATATCTTGCCGTCAGGCCGAACCGGAACGGAGATGCTGATGTCTTCGTTCCGCCACACGGAGACCCGTACGATATCGGTGGCGCCCAGCACGTACTGCTCAACGCTGTCGCGCGAATCCATGGCCAACGCTTTTCGCACCATTTCCGGTGAAGATGGCGTATTGGAAGCACAGCCTGCCAAGAAGATGGCGGCTAGAAATGAAAGAGCTGATGCAGAGACAAGTGACTTCAGAGACATTGTTTTTCTCTCTTTTTATTTGTGCTGAGTTCCGTGTTCCGGGGGATACCCCGAAGCTACCTTGAGCCTTTCTTAAACAAAACCACCTCAACTGTCTGAATCACAATTAGAAGGTCGAGAAGTAGACTCTGATTCTTTATGTAGTATAGGTCATACCTAAGTTTTTCCCGGGTATCTTCCTCACTGTCTGCATAGGCAAAACACAGCTGTGCCCACCCGGTCAGGCCCGGCTTTACCCTGTGGCGTTCAGAATAGAACGGAATGGCTTCAGCTAAACGTTCCACAAACACTGGCCGCTCTGGCCTGGGCCCGACAAATGCCATACTTCCGTTCAAGACGTTAAATATTTGGGGCAATTCATCTATCCGAACCCGGCGGATCAGGTCCCCCACTTTCGTAACCCGTGAATCGTTTTTCTTCGCCCAAACCGCGCCATTTTTTTCCGCGTCCAGAACCATCGAGCGGAATTTATGAACCCTGAACAAACGGTTGTTCAGCCCTACCCGTTCCTGACTGTAGATAACCGGTGCCGAAAAACCGTCTTCCAGCTTGATGGCGAGGACCGTCAACAACATGATGGGAAAGGTCAACACCAAAAGAAGAGCCGCAGTAAAGATATCGAGTACACGTTTGCCAATGCCGTATATCGCGGAGAAGGTGTAGCCATCCGAAAACACAAGCCATCCCCGAGTGAGCATTTCAAGCGCCACCTTCCTGGATTCACGTTCGTAAAAATTGATACCGTCAATAATGGTGACACCTGCCATTTTGCATTCCAGAAGGTCATCCATCGGTAACCCTCGACGGCGATCATCAACAGCAACCACAATTTCCCGTACCGGATGGCGCATAACGTATTCATGCAGGGAGGCTGGCAGGTTAATCAGATGCTCTGCATCCACGACTACGGCCTCGTCTGGCATGGGGATGAAGCCGTCCAGGGTGAACCCTTTACGGTTAAAAGGAGTAGTAAGATCTTGCAGCAGTTGCTTTGCTTGATGCCCCGCACCCAGCACAACAACTCTGCGTTTGAACCGGGCCTTCCCCGCCACCGCAAAGAAAAGCACTCGACTGATGCCAAGACAAAAAATGGATAACACTGTAGCTGACGACAACAACCCAAAGCTGCCCAAATACCAGAACCATTCACTCGCCACAAAATACGCAAATCCGCTGACCGGTATGGAGAGAATCATTGCCATGATCGTGCGCAGCATCATGCCAGACATACCCTCTTCAATACTGGCCTGATATACACCCAGTGCCATCATGACGAGGAGGTTGACCGCAGAAAAAACGATAAGCGAAGGAAAAACAAAACCGAGGTGAGCACTGAAAAAATCTGCATCTCCGAAAAACCGAAAAAACACAGCTAAAGAACAAGAAAAAACGAGAACGACAAGGTCGATTAGACCAAGCAGTACGAAAGGCAGGTGTAAATAATGTTTAAACAACCTGACGTGGGCCACGCCGACTCCTTGTCTAGTTCACAGTAAAATCAACCAGCATCCCATGCGATTTACTACTACTTGTGAACATTCAGTTTACTGCATAACTCAATTACTGCAATAACATTTAGCATCATTACGTAACAAAAAATTACAAACAACCCGCTAAGTCCTATTTTTAGCTTAGCGGGCTTTGCGGTTTATGCCTTATTTTTCTTGCTGCGAATCAAGACCAGCCCAACCAGACCGAGTCCCATCAATGCCAAGGTTCCCGGCTCAGGAACAGTTCCTACCGTTACGTTATCAAGACCGTAACCATCATTAGAGTGGTTGGAGTAGATACTGAGATCTCCCAGCCCACTGTCGTCATACAAGGAGATGTAGAAGACTTTTCCGTTACCCAACGCTGACCCAAAAATGTCGGAAAACGAGAAATTCATTCCGCCGATGGAGAACCGGCCACCTGCATCGTTAGGATCGGTCATGTAGAAGCCCATCGCGGTGTAACCGCCAGAAGGAGAAATCGTCATCTCCTGTGCGTCCATGCTGTCAAGCCAGTTGTCCGGAGAGATATCAAACCGGCCAGAATACGGTGAACTTGAAGAATCCAGAACGGCCAAGCCTGCGCTGCAAGAATAGGGGCTGGTGTCACAAGCACCGCCTGTGCCGGCCAAATCCATAGTGAATGATCCGACACCTGCCAGCGAAGTAATCGTTGGCGATTGCGCACCTACCGTGTATCCGCTGTCGAAAGTCTCAGTGATATACCCAGCATTCAAATTGCCGAGAAAAGCTGCTTCCGCTGCCTGCGCTGCACTAAAGCCTTCGGAACTGATATTGATGACTGGTGCCGCCGCTGCACTTCCGGCGCCTCCGGCAAACATTAATACCGCTACTACCGTTGCCATATTTTTCATTGCTAACGCTCCGTGATTGTTTTTACTTGTCAGGAACGAAGCAGAATTTGTGCCACAAAAAAAACACTTATAAAACATTGCTTTAAAATTCGCGTTTTTTCGGAGCGTAAAGAAAGCTGACAATAGAAAGCCAAGTTATTTCATGACACCACAAACAAGCCCACGAACTCATCCACCGACATAACCTCCAGTCGCCCGATATCCTCGCAACCGGCCATGATCGCCTCGCATTTACGGGGTACAAAGCAGGTCCTCAAGCTGTTTTGGAACTTCTCCACCAATAATGGCATCCCTTCTTCCCGCCTGCGCCGGTGGCCAATAGGGTATTCCACCGCCACTTTGTCCGTACTGCTGCCATCGGTAAAAAACACCTGAATCGCGTTGGCAATAGAGCGTTTGTCTGGCTCTAGATATTCCTGAGTGTATCGCTCGTCTTCGACCACCTGCATTTTGTCGCGAAGGCGGTCGATCTCGGGGTGGGCTTGGTGGAAACTGTCTTCGTAGTGTTCCGCCGTCAGGTTGCCAAAAATCAGAGGCACCGCGGTCATGTATTGCAAACAATGATCCCGATCAGCCGGATTGGCCAACTCGCCTTGCTTGGAGATAATTCGTATGGCGGATTCGTGGGTCGTCAGCTCGATGCGGTCAATCTCGTCAAGCCGATCTTTGACCTCTGGATGGAGCATCACGGCGGCTTCTGCCGCGGTTTGGGCATGAAACTCTGCCGGGAACGAGATCTTGAACAGGATGTTCTCCATCACGTAGGAGCCGAAGGGCTGAGGGAGCGAGAACTTGCGGGCTGGCCCTGGCTTTACGGCCTGGTCGCGGTTGGTCTTGCTGAACAGTACATCGTAGAAACCCCATTGATTTGCTGTCAGAGCGCCGGGCACGCCCATCTCACCCCGCATCGCGATATCAGCCAGGCGTACACCACGTGATGCAGCGTCACCTGCGGCCCAGGATTTTCGGGAACCAGCGTTTGGTGCATGGCGGTAGGTGCGCAAGGATTGCCCATCAACCCAAGCGTGGGACAAAGCCGAGAGCATTTGCTCTCGATCAGCCCCCATTAATTTAGCGCTGACCGCAGTGGAGGCCACTTTTACCAGTACTACATGGTCCAGCCCTACTCTGTTGAAAGAGTTTTCCAGAGCCAATACGCCCTGAATTTCATGGGCCATGATCATGGCTTCCAGCACGGCTTTCATCGCCAGTGGCGCCTGCCCGTTGGCCACGCGTTTTTGAGAAAGATGATCGGCGACCGCCAGAATGGCACCCAGGTTATCCGAAGGGTGCCCCCACTCTGCCGCCAGCCAGGTATCGTTGTAATCCAGCCAGCGAACAATGCAGCCGATATCCCAAGCAGCTTTGACCGGATCCAGGCGATAAGTCGTGCCGGGTACTCTGGCTCCCTGGGGAACCACAGTACCTTCTACAAAAGGGCCAAGGTGTTTGGTGCATTCCGGAAATTTTAACGCGAGAAGCCCGCAGCCTAAGGTGTCCATCAGGCAGTAACGGGCAGTCTCCCACGCCTCGTCACTGTCAATTCGGTAATTGAGGACGTAGTCCGTAATTTCCTGGATCACCTCATCGTAATCAGGACGCTTGTTCTGATCTGCATTGGCTCCCATGGCAAAACCCTCCCATATCCGGAATCGTCAGGGTAAGCCTCAGCGTAGTTCAGAAACTGTCCTGGGGCACCCTCACCCAACCTTCCATGATTATCCGCGCACTGCGGCTCATGATGGCTTTGGTTGCCGTCCATTGGTCACTGACTTCCTTGGCTTCCGCGCCTACGCGCAGCGTACCGGAGGGGTGGCCGAAGATCACTTCGGTCCGGTTGCCGCCGCCAGCCGCCAAGTTCACCAATGTACCGGGGATGGCAGACGCTGTGGCGATGGCAACAGCCGCAGTACCCATCATGGCGTGGTGAAGCTTGCCCATGGACATGGCCCGTACCAGCAAATCAACTTCGGACGCGTTAATTTGCTTACCACTCGAAGATACGTAATCCACCGGTTTTGCAACGAAAGCCACTTTCGGGGTGTGCTGACGATTGGCAGCTTCCGCGATGTCTTGAATCAGCCCCATTTTCACGGCGCCGTGAGCTCGAATGGTTTCAAACATGGTCAGCGCTTTCGGGTCGCTGTTGATGTCGCCCTGAAGTTCGCTGCCTTTGTAGCCAATATCTTCTGCATTCACGAAGATGGTGGGGATACCGGCGTTGATCATGGTCGCCTTGAGCGTGCCCACGCCGGGCACTTCCAGATCGTCCACCAGATGACCGGTCGGAAACATGGAACCTTCACCATCGGCTGGGTCCATGAATTCGATTTTCACTTCCGCTGCCGGGAAGGTGACACCGTCTAAGTCAAAGTCGCCGGTTTCCTGCACTTCACCGTTGGTGATCGGCACGTGAGCAACGATGGTCTTTTTGATATTGGCTTGCCAGATACGAACGGTGCACACACCGTTTTCAGGGATGCGATCTTTGGCAACAAAACCGCCGTTGATAGCAAAAGCACCCACTGCTGCCGTCAGGTTGCCGCAGTTACCGCTCCAGTCCACGAAAGGTTTGTCGATGGAGACCTGGCCGAACAGATAGTCGACATCGTGATCGGGCTGGGTAGGTGCGGCCAAAATCACGGTCTTGCTCGTGCTGGAGGTAGCGTTACCCAGTCCATCGATTTGTTTCTCGTAGGGATCGGGACTGCCGATCACTCGAAGCAAGAGTTTGTCGCGGGCTTCGCCGGGGACCTGGCAGCCTTCCGGCAAGTCTTGAAGGCGGAAAAATGCACCTTTACTGGTGCCACCACGCATATATGTCGCGGGTACTTTAATTTGTGGGGGGAAGCTCATGAAATGCCTCTCTGAATTGAGTGGGATCTGACCCCGAGGGGCCAGATGTCCAGACTACAATCTACTTACGCTGCGCCTTCGGCTTCTAGGAAGTCCTGGGCGAAGCGCTGGAGTACGCCGCCGGCTGAATAGATGTTCAGCTCAGCGAAGGTGTCCAGACGGCATTTCACCGGCACTTCAACGGACTCACCGTTTTTGCGGTTGATCACCAGAGTGAGTTCCGCACCCGGTGCGATTTCACCTTTCACATCGAAGGTTTCGGTGCCGTCGATATTGTAGGTCTGGCGAGTTTCGCCTTCACGGAACTGAACCGGCAATACGCCCATGCCCACCAGGTTGGTACGGTGAATACGCTCGAAGCCTTCCGCGACGATGACTTCCACACCCGCCAGGCGAACACCTTTCGCAGCCCAGTCACGGGAAGAGCCTTGGCCATAATCAGCGCCAGCGACAATGATCAACGGCTGCTTGCGCTCCATGTAAGTTTCGATCGCTTCCCACATGCGAGTGACCTGCCCTTCGGGCTCGATACGCGCGAACGAGCCTTGCTTCACTTCGCCGCTTTCATCCCGAACCATTTCGTTCAGCAGCTTCGGATTGGCGAAGGTAGCCCGCTGCGCGGTCAGATGATCACCACGGTGCGTGGCGTAGGAGTTGAAGTCTTCCTCCGGCACACCCATTTTGTGCAGGTATTCACCCGCGGCAGAGTCCATCATGATCGCGTTGGACGGCGACAAATGGTCTGTCGTGATGTTGTCACCCAGCACCGCCAGCGGTCGCATGTCCGTCATGGTACGTTCTGCCGCAAGCGCACCTTCCCAGTACGGCGGGCGACGGATGTAGGTCGACATCGAACGCCAGTCATACAGCGGGCTCTTGGCCTGTTCAACGGCATCCAGATTGAACATCGGGATGTAGACCTCTTTGAACTGCTCAGGCTTCACGAATTCGCCCACGATGCGGTCGATTTCTTCGTCGGAAGGCCACAGGTCTTTCAGAGTGACTGGGTTGCCGTCGTTGTCATAACCTAGCGCATCTTGTTCGATGTCGAAACGCACGGTACCAGCAATGGCATAGGCCACAACCAGCGGCGGTGAAGCCAGGAAAGCTTGCTTCGCATACGGATGGATACGGCCATCAAAGTTCCGGTTACCGGACAGTACCGCGGTTGAGTAAAGATCACGGTCAATGATTTCCTGCTGGATTTTCGGGTCCAGCGCGCCAGACATACCGTTACAAGTAGTGCAGGCGTAGGCCACGATACCAAAGCCCAATTTTTCCATTTCTGGCAGTAGGCCGGCTTCTTCCAGATACAGGCGAGCCACTTTGGAGCCCGGGGCAAAGGAAGATTTCACCCAAGGCTTACGCACCAAGCCCAGCTCGTTGGCTTTTTTCGCCACCAAACCAGCCGCCACCACGTTGCGCGGGTTGGACGTATTGGTGCAAGACGTGATCGCTGCGATGATGACTGCGCCATCCGGCATCAAACCTTTCTTCTCTTCTTCCAGAGCCTTGTCCAAATTCACCGCAATACCGCGATCACCCAGCTCTGACGTTGCGACACGGCGATGCGGGTTGGACGGACCAGCCACGTTACGAACAACCGTAGACAAATCAAATTCCAGTACACGCTCGTACTGAGCTTCTGTCATTTCGGTGGCCCACAGGCCAGTTTCTTTCGCGTACTTCTCAACCAGATCGACCTGTTCTGGCTCACGGCCGGTCAACTTCAGGTAATCGATGGTCTGTTCGTCGATGTAGAACATCGCCGCCGTAGCGCCATATTCCGGAGTCATGTTGGAAATGGTGGCACGGTCGCCGATGGTCAGGCTGGAGGCACCTTCACCAAAGAATTCCAGATACGCTCCTACCACCCTTTCCTTACGCAGGAATTCGGTAATCGCCAGAACGATGTCGGTTGCCGTAATACCAGGCTGGCGTTTGCCCGTGAGCTTCACACCGACAATATCCGGCAGGCGCATCATCGACGGCTGACCCAGCATGACAGTTTCTGCTTCCAAACCGCCCACACCCACAGCAATAACGCCCAGTGCATCGATGTGCGGGGTGTGGCTGTCGGTACCGACGCAGGTGTCCGGGAAAGCAATCGGATGGCCGTCTTCATCAGCACGGTTCTGGATCACCGGAGACATTTTCTCCAGGTTGATCTGGTGCATGATGCCGTTACCCGCGGGGATTACATCCACATTGTGGAAGGCGGTACGAGTCCAGTTAATGAAGTGAAAACGGTCTTCATTGCGGCGCTCTTCAATGGCACGGTTTTTATCGAACGCATCGGGGTCAAAGCCGGCGGCTTCTACCGCCAGCGAGTGGTCCACAATCAGCTGGGTTGGTACCACAGGGTTTACTTTAGCAGGGTCGCCGCCCTTTTCCGCAATGGCGTCACGCAGGCCGGCCAAGTCGACCAATGCGGTCTGGCCAAGAATGTCGTGGCACACCACGCGCGCGGGATACCATGGGAAGTCCAGCTCGCTTTTACGCTCGATCAACTGCTTCAGGGAGTCGGTGAGCGTCTCGGCATCACAACGACGAACCAATTGTTCGGCCAGAATTTTAGACGTGTACGGCAGTTTGGCGTATGAGCCGGGCTGAATGTCTTCGATGGCCTGGCGGGTGTCGTAGTACTTCAGATCGGTACCCGGAAGGGGCTTTCTGTATTCGGTGTTCATGATTCTGTTCTCTTTCGGGGAGATGGGCGCGACAAAAACGGTTGGGGTCTGACCCCGAGGGGGACAGACCCCTTCGGGGATTCCAGATTATCCCTTCCTGTTCAGCCTTTAGCTGCGTTTTTCAAGAGGCAGCCATTCCTGATTTTCCGGGCCGGTATAATCCGCACTGGGGCGAATAATACGGTTCTTGGCGCGCTGCTCTTTCACGTGGGCCGTCCAGCCAGATACCCGCGACATTACGAAGATGGGGGTAAACAACTCGGTCGGAATGCCCATGAAGTGATAGGCCGATGCATGGAAAAAATCCGCGTTGCAGAACAGTTTCTTCTCACGCCACATGACTTCTTCACAACGGACAGAAACCGGGTACAGAACGGTATCACCCACTTCTTCCGCCAGCTTCTCAGACCACTGTTTGATAATGCCGTTACGCGGATCAGAATCGGTGTAGATCGCGTGGCCGAAGCCCATGATCTTTTCTTTACGCTCAAGCATACCCATCAGGCCGGCTTCGGCTTCGTCAGCAGTCTTAAAGCGCTGGATCAACTCCATTGCAGCTTCGTTGGCACCGCCGTGCAAAGGTCCACGCAGGGAACCGATCGCACCGGTGACACAGCTGTGAATATCCGACAGCGTTGAAGCACACACGCGAGCGGTAAAGGTAGAAGCGTTGAACTCGTGCTCAGCGTATAGAATCAGCGACACGTTCATCACGCGCTCATGCAGCTCGCTGGGCTTCTTGCCGTGCAACAGTTCGAGGAACAAACCACCGATGGAGTCGGATTCGCTGTTCGCAGTATCGATACGCACGCCTTCATGGGCGTAGCGGTACCAATAGGTGATGATCGCTGGGAAGGTCGCCAACATGCGGTCGATTTTGTCGTCCTGCTCACTGAAATCATTTTCAGTTTCCAGGTTCCCCAACATGGAACAACCCGTGCGCATCACGTCCATCGGGTGGGCGTTGCTCGGAATTTGCTCCAGAACCGTCTTCAGGGCATCTGGCAGTGTGCGCAGGCTCTTGAGCTTGGCTTTGTAGGCATCCAGCTCTTGCTGGTTCGGAAGTTTGCCGCGCAGCAGCAGGTACGCCACTTCTTCAAACTGGGCATGTTCCGCCAGATCTTTTACGTCGTAACCACGATAGGTGAGGCCAGCACCGGTTTTACCCACAGTACACAACGCTGTTTCACCAGCCACTTGGCCACGCAGACCTGCTCCGCCTAATTTCTTTGCTTCAGCCATGTTGGTCTCCCTCAATGTTCAGTTGTTAGATTTTTTACCAGTTAGTCTTTTTTCTGGGTGAACAGTTCATCCAGCTTCTGTTCGAAGTCGTGGTAGTTCAGGAAGTCGTAGAGCTCCATGCGAGTTTGCATAAGGTCTACTACATCTTTCTGATCACCTTTATCGAGAATGTTCTGATACACCGTCAGCGCCGCTTTGTTCATCGCACGGAACGCACTTAACGGGTACAGCACCATAGCCGCACCGGCTTCGGCCAGCTCAGCCTTGTTATAAAGAGGCGTCGCACCAAACTCGGTGATGTTTGCCAGAATCGGCGCATCGATGGCTTCTGCGAAGGCTTTGTAGTCCGACAGTTCGTGTACCGCTTCGGCGAAGATGCCGTCAGCACCCGCTTCGATGCAGGCCTTTGCACGATCAATCGCGGCTTCCAGACCTTCTTTCTGGAACGCATCGGTGCGGGCCATGATGAAGAAGTCTTTGTCTTCGCGCGCATCGGCCGCAGCTCGGATACGATCCACCATTTCCTCTTTGGAAACTATTTCTTTGTTCGGACGGTGGCCACAACGTTTCTGAGCAACCTGGTCTTCAATGTGGACTGCCGCAGCCCCGGCACGCTCCATCTCACGAATGGTGCGGGCAATGTTGAAGGCACCGCCCCAACCCGTATCGATGTCGACCAACAGTGGAACGTCAGTGGCCGCGGTAATACGACGCACGTCTTCGACTACGTCGTTCATGCTGGTCATACCCAGATCCGGTAGGCCGTATGAAGCGTTAGCAACGCCACCACCTGACAAATAAATGGCCTGATGCCCCACCCGCTCAGCCATCATGGCGGCGTAGGCATTGATTGTGCCGACAATCTGCAACGGTTGGTTTTCTTTCAGGGCCTTGCGAAAACGAGCACCAGCGGAAAGCTTTGCCATAGTAAATTACCTCTTAATCAGATAGTTAACACGCCTTCTTGAATCTTTTTCTCAATATTTTGGCGTGCGGCGTTGATGTGTCTTTTCATAAGAAATTCGGCGAGTTCACCATCACGCTGGGCGATGGCTTCAACGATACGGCGATGTTCACCCAGCGCCATATGAGGGCGCCCGGCAGATGTGCTTAACCGATAGCGGTACATCCGAACCATGTAATAAAGATCGCCCAGAAGCATCTGAGCCAGCTTGGTGTTTCGGCTTCCGGTCGCAATTCGGTGGTGAAAGTCGTAATCGCCCTCGGCCTGATAATAGGCTTGACCACGAGCTTCTTCGATCATGGTTTCATGGCTGTCGAGAGTGGCCCGCAGATCGCGAATCTCCTCATCGGTCATGCGCTCGGCCGCTTGCCGCGCCGCAAGACCTTCCATCACTTCACGAATACGGTACAGCTCTATCAATTCGTCAGCACTGACAGAGACCACCTTTACTCCAGCGTGAGGACGGCGCACAAGCAACCCTCGCGACTCCAGACGGCCCAACGCTTCCCTCAGCGGCCCTCGCGTCAGGTTAAATCGAGAGCAGAGCTCTACCTCACCAATTTTCTCACCCGGCGCCAAATCACCTTTTACGATTGCTGTTTGCAAACAATCGAATGCTTCATCGGCACGGGTTTGGGTCTGCAACTGAACTTCAGCCATATTTTGTTAACAATCCAAGGTTTGATGAATCGGAAACTACGCCTCAACACACGGATTGTCAACAATACAGCGTACGGCCAAAGTATAATTGGTGGCAGGTGACCCAATAAAATCTACCCGCCTTCTTTATATACCCACGAAACCCTCCATTTAGTGGAATAACTTCGCTACACTTATCGCACTTTGTGGGAAGGCTCCCAACAAGCACGAATCGAATGAAGGATGAACGATATGATCAAGAAGTGTCTCTTCCCCGTCGCCGGTTATGGCACACGTTTCCTCCCGGCCACCAAGGCTATGCCGAAAGAAATCCTGCCAGTTGTTAACAAGCCGCTGGTTCAGTATGGCGTCGAGGAAGCCTCAGAGGCGGGCATAAGCGAATTCGGATTCGTGACGGGTCGCGGCAAGCGCGCCATCGAAGACCACTTCGACATCAGTTACGAGCTGGAACACCAGATTGCCGGTTCAGGTAAAGAAGGTCTGCTAACTTCCATTCGCGACCTGATTGATAACAACACCTTCGCCTTCACCCGCCAGAGCGAGATGAAAGGCTTGGGGCACGCCATTCTGACCGGTAAAAACCTGGTAGGAGACAATCCGTTTGCGGTGGTTCTGGCGGACGATTTCTGCGTTGGCCCCGAGGATGACGACGGCGTATTAAGCCAAATGGTGAAACTGTACAACCAGTTTCGCTGCTCTATCGTCGCCATTGAAGAAGTGCCAATTGATGAAACCCATAAGTACGGCGTGATTGCTGGCGAATCCATGAAAGACGGCCTGTACCGCATCACCGACATGGTTGAGAAGCCAGCGCCCGAGAACGCCCCAAGCAACCTGGCCATCATCGGCCGCTACATCCTGACTCCGGATATCTTTGATATTCTGGAGCGCACGCCTCCTGGCAAAAACGGCGAGGTACAAATCACCGATGCCTTGCTTGAACAAGCCAAAAACGGCTGTGTACTGGCATATCAATTCAAGGGCAAGCGCTTCGACTGCGGCAGTATCGATGGCTTTGTTGAAGCCACCAATTACGTGTACGAAAACATCTATAAGAAAGGTAACTGAGGGCTTCGGGCCTAACCCCCTAACAACTGCAGCACCATGCGCCGGTTGTCCGTTGACGCTTTACGGAACCGGCGCAGAATTTCGATATCTTCATCTGACAACTGCACGCGCTCTAGCTCCTGCTCCAACTCTTTAAGCGCCTCTGCCAAACCGTCACCGTTGCTAACCACCAATCCCGGTAACTCCAGCTGATCGGCATCTGCGCCTTCGTTCATATCCAGCATCTGTTCCAGGGGCGTTTCTGTTTTCACACACAGATCCAACAGCTCAGCCACCCCCGGATAGCTGCGATGCTTTGGCTCAAGCGCCTCCCAGCGCAGAACTAAATCCTCCTCTACGCCACACATAGCGGCAACATCCGAACAGGAAAGTTGGACCGATTCGCGAAGATAACGTAGACGACGATGAAACGACTGCAGGTACCGCATCCTGTTGCCCCTGACCTGTTCTAACCATGACTGTTAAAGCCGCGGATTGTTATGCGTGACGGTAAACACTATGCGGAAATGTATCGTATATGTCGCTTTAAGCACAATGCGTTACTGCGGATAACGTATATCGCCAATGATCGTCGTATTGAGGGATGGCCGCCCGGTGCGCCATACCTCTCCTCTAACCATCGGGTCAGATAAGACCAGCCTATCCAACCTGCTAAACACCACCCTGAATAACTAAAGAGCCCACCCTCTCGGCTCATGGACGAGCCACTCTCTCTCGGTTTTCGCTGCTTTCTTTTTTAGCCACCTAACGATAAATTGGGCCACCTTTTTGATCTAAGCAGGCCCCTTTTCAATCATGTCTGACGCTCACAAATCCGACGTTCTGCTCGTTATCGTCACTCTTCTTGCAGCAGTCGGCTGGATGCTTTCAAAAGAAGCGGTATTGATGATGCCGCCCCTGCTGTTTATGGCTATCCGATTTTTGATCGGCGGAGCAGTGCTGATGCTGTTAGCTCTGCCCACACTTAGCCGCCTGAGCTCAGACCAAATCCGGCGCAGTGTTGGCGTTGGGGCGGTATTCGGAATTGCAATGACCTGCTGGATCATGGGCCTTTTCCATGGCGACAGCATGGGCGAAGGGGCTTTCCTGACCAGTTTGGGCGTGGTCATTGTGCCGGTACTGGCACGGCTGGTGTTTGGTGAAGCGCAGCCTATGAGTACATGGCTCGCCATACCGATCGCAGTATCCGGGCTGGCTTTGCTTTCATTGGAAAACGGATTCCGGCCAGACCCAGGCCAACTCTATTTTGTGATGGCCGCGTTTATCTTTGCCCTCTATTTCACCCTGAACACCCGAACCGCCAACCAACGGACAGTGGTTAACAAACACGGTGAAACCGTCGAGAAAAAGAAGGTCCCTGCCCTCCCGCTCACCGCCATGGCACTCCTGACAGTCGGCGTAGTCACTCTAGCGGAATCAGCGATCGCTGAACCTTGGGCATCCAGCCTCGCTAACCCACAGCCGATGTTGTACGTGTGGGTGTTGGCCAGCGCCATCATCGCCACGGCGGGACGTTTTCTGCTACAAACCTACGCTCAGAGCCTATCCGCACACAGTCACGGCGTGGTCATTCTGATACTGGAACCTGTATGGGTTGCGCTGTTTGCCGCAGGCTGGTTTGGAGAGACGATGACCCTCCTACAAGTCGCTGGATGCGGCCTTATATTCGCTGCGTTACTGGTCAATCGTTGGAATGCCCTGAGCCGTGCTATCAAAGGCTTGATGAAAGTGAAAAATACGCCTCAAAGTAGTTGACCAGTAACGGGATAATCAGTATATTTCGTCCCCGTTGCAGCACATAGGACCATAGCTCAGTTGGTTAGAGCGCTACCTTGACATGGTAGAGGTCGGCAGTTCGAATCTGCCTGGTCCTACCACTTTTAATAAGTCACGTGGAACCTGCAAACCTCTTCGCAATATTTTCGCCCCCCTCTTGTACAGTGTTTATTCCAGATCTCACAAACGCGTTGCACAACTGCAGCCAAGGCGCTTCCTCGTGCCAGCGTTCAGCAAACCTGCACAGAACCCTTATCACTAAAATACCCCTCACTCGGAGGGGTATTTTTAGCTGATCACACTGCGATTAAAACAATCGCTCCTGATCAGAAAGACAGCGTGGCGCAAGCCATCACCTGCTCATACTGCGTGCTGCCACTACCCACAATCTCGCCAAAATCCCAGTACGCGTATTCAATGCCCAGCGTGAGATTCTCATGAGCCGACCACAGCAAGTTGGCGTGTACCGATGTAGAGCTATCAAAGTAACTTAAAGTCCCCGCGGGCGAGGCGCTGAGATCGTCTAGAATTTCCGTATGTGAAACCGTCAGGTTTGAGCGCCAGGAAGGCGTCCAGAAATGACGATAGGCGGCAGTTGCACCAAATGTCTTGAGCGGATCAACCGTTCCTCCGGCCTGAGCGGCCAGATCGACATCAGGGTATGTGAAAAGCCCCATATAACGGCCCAGAGCACCGTAGCTGTACTGCAGCCTCAGGTCATCTCTTCCAATGGTCGGAATACGAGCACTTAGAGAAACAGCGCCACTGGTCTTGGTCTCGTCAGCCGCATTATCCTCAAAATGACGCAACACCCCGGCGATAGAATAAAAACCGTAGTTACCACGAATTTGATAGCGAACCGCCAAGTCCGGATAGGACTGATCATCGTAAGAGTGATCCGGTGTCGAGCGGAAGCCGTCCTCTGGATTTTCCAGGGCGACCATAATCTTCCCGCCAGGTGCGGCCATATTGTATCGAATCATTGGCTGAGTGGCGTAAATGAAGGCAGCCATCTTGCCCTGGTTCAGAATTTCCGGCAGCGCAGCGAGATCCGTGAAGGTGGTGTAGGTCTGACCGAAGTCCCAGTTATTCCAGGACCCGTAAGCCTGACGCAGACGTGGCGAATAGCTGTTGGAAACCGTCTCATTACCAAGCGCATTCTGATCGTTGTTGAAATCCATCTCAAGGTAGGTGGTTAACGTGTGGCCAGCTACACCTTCAGTTTTAGTACCAAAGCTGAAGCGCGATTCCCGGGCACTGAACCCTGTCTTCCAATCACTTATGTCTGAGTTAGCCGCCGTTGCAAAATTACGGGCTAAACCTGTGGAATAGGCATTCTTTGTGCCATTCCCGCCAAGACCCGCGATAACATCAGCCTTGATAAAACCACCAAAAGAAAGCGTTGTGCCGCCGATTTTGATACCGCTACCGTCACGCACCAAGTAGGGGTTGTCACGCCCAAGCTCAGGCGCCGTGTCCAAGCCATCAAGCCTTGCTTCAAGCGCTTCCACATGACTCCGCAGCTCTTGAAGCTCAGCGTTATCTTGGGCAAGGGCATTGGTCGCACCTAAAGTCGCCAGAGGCAACGATGCGGCGACAATCGACTTTACGAGTGTCCTAGTGGAAAAGCTCTTTGTTGTTGTCATCTTTATCCTCACACAAATGGGTTTTTTATTTATTTTTTAGAAGCACCGGCGCCAGCTGTCACACCCCACCTACAAACATCTATTCCGCTGAGCGGAACAAAAAGCTGCCACGAAGATGTGTTTGAAAAGTTGCATGCAGCACCCGGAATCTCGAATATAGACAAAGCTTTTTGGTTCAACAACCCTACATAGCTACTAATATCAGCCACCCACCCCCCAAATTCCCGCCAACATCCTTTCAAAAACGGCGCCAATACTAGTTTTGAAGGGGAATTACCAAGTTCTGCTATGCGGTATATATTTTTGTTTAAATAAACGAGGGGTTATTCAACGAAGGGAAAAAACTGAAGAAGAACTCACTTTCTGTGACGAGGCGGGAGGGTTTTCTGTAAAAAGCTGCTGGCCGATTTTGCCGCTAACGTAAAGGGCTTCATCGCTCAACTAGAGAGCACCATCGGCGATGGAAAGGACAACCAGGAAAGCAAAGGAACACAGGGGGCAGCGTCCGCTTAGGACAACCGCCCCCTTTGACCCTACGCGACGGGTGCAGTACCCCTTTCCCGAGCGTAGCTAATGTAGAAATCCAGGCTATCCGGGTTAGCCATGGCATCCGGGCTGGCCACCTGGGACAGAGGCTTGCCCAGCAGCAGCTTCCGAACAGGCAGTTCCATTTTCTTGCCAGTAAGGGTGTAAGGAATCTCCGTTGTCGCAATGATTTCGTTAGGCACATGGCGCGCAGAGAGATTGCTCCTGATAGCTGAACAGATCTTGGTTTTCAGGCCCTCGTCCAGAGCTGAACCTTCACGCAGCACGATGAATAACGGCATGTAGGACTCACGGCCAAGATACTCTAGGTCCACTACCAGCGAGTCCATCACTTCGGGGACTTCCTCCACTACTCTGTAGATCTCCCCCGTACCCATGCGAATACCCTGGCGATTGATGGTTGTATCTGAGCGCCCGTAAATGATTGCGCCTCCCCTAGGCGTAAACCGAATCCAGTCTCCGTGTCGCCAGATGCCCGGGAAGTGATCGAAGTAGCTGTCGTGATACCTGTGCCCGCCTTCGTCACCCCAAAAATACAGAGGCATGGATGGCATCGGTTTGGTGACGACAAGCTCACCCACTTCATCGTCCAGGGGGCGGCCATTATCATCAAAAGCATAAACGGCCGTACCCAAGCTTCGGCACTGCATTTCGCCCGCGTATACCGGCATTAAAGGGTTGCAACCCACATAGAAAGCCGCGATATCCGTACCACCGCTGATAGGCGCTACCCAAACATTGTCTCCAAGTTCATTCATGATCCACTTATAACCTTCATCCGGCAGCGGTGATCCGGTTGAACCGACCGAGCGAACTTGGCTGAGGTCCGCATACTCCCCGGGGTGTACGCCGCCCTTCTTACAGTTGAGGAAAAAGGCCGCACCGGCGCCAAAGAATGTCACCCCAGTCTCCCCCGCAAACCGCCAGAGCGTGCCCAGGTCCGGGTAACCCGGGTTTCCGTCATAGATGCAAATCGTCGAACCCAGCAGCAGGCCACCAACCTGTGCGTTCCACATGATCCAGCCGGTAGAAGTGAACCAGAGAAAACGATCGTCAGGCCCCAAGTCCATATGCAAGCCCTGCCCCTGCAATCCTTCAAGCAACGCGCCACCATGACTATGCACAATAGGCTTAGGCATGCCGGTGGTGCCAGAGGAATAAACAACCCACAGCGGGTGGTCAAAAGGCAGCTGTTCAAATGCCATAGGCTCGTTATGAGCCAGCATGTCCGACCAGGCAACGGAGCCATCGATAGAAGCGTCGTCATCCAGATATGGCAACAACACAACCTGCTCCAGAGTGGGCAGATCATCGTGCAGCTGCTTCAGCACATCCATACGATTGAAATCCTTGCCGCCATACCGGTAGCCATCCACCGCAATCAGAACCTTCGGGTCAATCTGGCGGAAGCGGTCGATAACACTGCGGGTTCCCATATCGGGCGAACAACTAGACCAGATCGCACCAATACTAGCGCAGGCATAAAAGGCTACGACGGCTTCGGGAATATTCGGCAGATACGCCACCACACGGTCTCCAGGCTCTACCCCCATTCTGCGAAGTTCATAAGCAAAGGAGGCCACCTGCTTTTTCATTTCACCCCAAGATAACTCCTGATGCCCTCGGGTTTCCGAGCGTGAAATAACGGCCGGTCGCTCCGGCTCATCCTCGTGGAAACGAAAAGCCTGCTCGATCATATTCAGGCGCGCGCCTTCAAACCACTTAGCACCGGGCATGTGGTGCCCGTCCAGCACCCGACTGTACGGTGCGGAATGCAAAATATCGAAATACTCCCAGAACGCTGCCCAAAAGTCCTCCAGACAGTCCACTGACCACTGCCAGAGGGCATTGTAGTCATCAAACGCCAACCCCTTATTATCGGCCAGCCACTGCATAAAATCGTACATGCGGCTGTTCTTGACCCGGGCCTGACTAGGCGTCCAGAGGGGGTTAAGGGAACTCTCATTCATTGGTAACTGATTGTTTTTATTGATCGTCATTCCAGATCCTCGCTCCATAGTTTTTGTGTTCGGGCTCGTCACAACCCCTCTCCTACCGCACTAATTCAAGTAAACCACTAAACCGAAAAGAAAAACAAACCTTCCAAAATTATCAAGCAAAATCATAATTTAACAATATAAACAAAATAAAGGTCCGCACAACGAAACTGCCTAGATCAGGTTGAAACAAACGGACACTGGTTATATATTCAGACTGCAGTCGAATAAATACAACAAAAATGCTGCCATGTCGGTATGGCGGCAAACCTAGGAGAAAACCATGCTACAAAACAAAAAAGCCGGTTTGCTCACAGGCACCTTGATTAGCCTCTCCATGGCTATGTCAGCTGGTGCCTATGCTGCTAAAGAAGACCCCATCCGTATTTCCTTTATCGAACCGCTTTCAGGTCCCTTTGCCAACGTGGGTGACGCGGGGCTGAAGCACTTCCGGTTCGCCGCAGACAAGATGAACCAAAGCGGGGGCATTCTCGGGCGGGATATCGAAATCATTGCCATGGACAACAAACAAAGCCCTTCCGAATCGGTACAGCTGGTCCAGCGGTCCGTTGATGAGGGCATCAAATTTGTCACTCAGGGCAACGGTTCCAATGTTGGCGGCGCGATGATTGAGGCGGTAGAGCGCAACAATCGCCGAAACAAAGACAATAAGGTGCTGTACCTGAACTACGCAGCCGTAGATCCTGCCCTTACCAATGAGCAATGCAGCTTCTACCACTTCCGCTTTGACGCCGCGTCCGACATTAAGCTCGAGGCGCTGTCCAACTACATGAAAGACCAGGAAGACATTAATAAAATATTCCTGGTGAACATGGATTACTCCCACGGCCATTTTATTTCCAAGCGCATGAAAGAGCTGGTGGACGAACGTTTACCGCAAGCTGAAATCGTCGGTGATGTTATGCACCCTATCGGCCAGGTTCGGGACTTCTCGCCCTACGTATCGCGCATCCAGCAATCCGCGGCAGACACTCTTGTCTCCGGCAACTGGGGCAATGACCTCTCTCTGTTGATTCGCGCCATCGACAGTGCCGGCCTCGACATCAAGATCCACACTTTCTACGGCGGCGGCCTTGGAACACCTGCGGCAGTGGGTCCCAGAGGGCAAGATATCCTCCACCAAATCACTGAGTGGCACGCCGACGTGAACGTTGACGAAGGTCTGGAGGAGTACGAAAACTGGTTCCGGGAATTCAAGAAACGCTACCCGGAAATCGATTGGTACTACCATCGCGTTTATAACCAGATGCACATGCTGAAAGCGGCCATCGAAGAAGTGGGCAACGCGGAAGACGTTGACGCTATCGCGAAGGCTCTGGAAGGCATGGAGTTTGAATCTCCCACCGGCACCATCACCATGCGTGCGAAAGACCACCAAATCCTGCAGCCCATGTACATCTCTGCTATGGACACTAACGCCAAGTACGATGCTGACAACTCAGGCGTAGGCTTCCGCACTGTAGCCAGCATTCCTGTCGAGCAGGCTACGGTCGAAACCTCGTGCAATATGAAACGTCCATAACTCGGGCATAAACTTCGGTGGCACCTGTGCCACCGAAGCATTCCAGCGAAGCAATCGCTTAATGCGGTTGAACAAATACAAGAACAAATGCCGCCTTACCTTAGTGGGGCGGCGCCACCAGGAGAAAATAATGCAACAAAACCCGAAAACCAGACTGCTCACCGGCCTAGCGGTTGGCCTGTCCTTAGCTACGTCACCTATCGCTCATGCCGAGGACGATCCGATCCGGATTTCCTTCATAGAACCGCTTTCAGGTCCCTTTGCCAACGTGGGTGACCTTGGGCTGAAGCACTTCCGGTTCACCGCTGAGAAGATGAACGAAAGCGGGGGCATTCTGGGGCGGGATATCAAGATTATCGCCATGGACAACAAGCAAAGCCCTTCCGAATCCGTACAGTTAGTTCAGCGGTCCGCGGATGAAGGCATCAAATTTGTCACTCAGGGCAACGGCTCCAATGTTGGCGGCGCGATGATTGAGGCGGTAGAGCGCAACAATCGCCGAAACAAAGACAATAAGGTGCTGTACCTGAACTACGCAGCCGTGGACCCTGCCCTTACCAACGAGCAGTGCAGCTTCTATCACTTCCGCTTTGATGCCGCGTCCGACATCAAACTGGAGGCGCTGTCCAACTACATGAAAGACCAGGAAGACATTAATAAAATTTTCTTGGTGAACATGGATTACTCCCACGGCCATTTCATTTCCAAGCGAATGACCGAACTGGTGGACGAACGTTTACCGCAAGCTGAAATCGTCGGTGATGTGATGCACCCCATCGGCCAGGTTCGGGACTTCTCACCCTACGTGTCGCGCATCCAACAATCCGGGGCGGACACCCTTGTCTCCGGTAACTGGGGCAATGACCTGTCTCTGCTGGTTCGCGCCATCGACAGTGCCGGCCTCGACATCAAGATTCACACCTTCTACGGCGGCGGCCTTGGAACACCCGCGGCAGTCGGCCTCAGGGGCGAAGGTATCCTCCACCAAATCACCGAGTGGCACTCCGACGTGAACGTTGACGAAGGCCTGGAGGAGTACGAAAACTGGTTCCGGGAATTCAAGCAACGCTACCCGGAAATCGACTGGTACTTCCATCGCGTTTATAACCAGATGCACATGCTGAAAGCGGCCATTGAGGAAGTGGGCAACGCGGAAGACATTGACGCTATCGCGAGGGCTCTGGAAGGCATGAAATTTGAGTCGCCTACCGGCACCATCACCATGCGAGCGAAAGACCATCAAATGCTTCAGCCTTTGTACATTTCCGTCATGGACGCCGGTGCTAAGTACGATGCTGACAACTCCGGCGTAGGCTGGGGTACGGTCGCCCAAATTCCGGTCGAGCAAGCGACCGTTGAAACCACCTGCAACATGAGACGCCCATAACCCCCCAAAAGCTCCGAAAGCGTAATTCGACTGAAGCACAACAAAAAACATACAGGAGTTCGTTTTACCATGCTCGAAACCATCGCTTACTCCATTTTTAATGGCGTACTCTACGGCACATTGCTGTTCATGATGTCCAGCGGCCTCACCCTGATTTTCGGGATGATGGGTGTGCTGAACTTTGCCCATGCCAGCTTCTACATGCTCGGCGCTTACTTCGCCTATACCCTTGGCTTAACGACAGGTTTCTGGCTCGCCCTGATTCTTGCTCCGATTGCCGTCGGGGCCATGGGCGCCCTGGTTGAGCGCTATGGTCTGCGCCGTGTACACCAATACGGCCACGTACCAGAGCTGCTTTTCACCTTCGGCCTGGCCTACGTAATTGAAGAGCTGGTCGCGCTCTTCTGGGGCACCGTCCCGATCCCCTATAAGGCTCCGGCTGTCATGAACACCACCGCCTTTACCATGTTTGACCTGGATTATTCCTGGTTCAAGGTGTTCATCCTGCTTGTAGCCGTCGCTATGTTTGTCGGACTGTGGCTACTATTGATGAAAACCCGCGCCGGGCAAGTCATACAGGCTGCCCTGTCCAGACCGGACATGGTTGGTGCCCTAGGTCACAACGTACCCCTGGTTTTCACGCTTGTCTTCGCCTTCGGCTGTGCACTGGCCGGACTCGGTGGCGTTGTGGGTGGCATCCAGTTTGTCACCGACCCCGGCATGGCGTTCATGATGGGCCCCATTGTGTTTGTTGTCGTGGTCCTGGGAGGGCTGGGTTCCGTTCCCGGCGCGCTGGTGGCGTCACTGATTATCGGCATACTCCAGACCTTCTTCCTGTCGATAAACTTCTCTCTGGCTGAAACCATCGGCACATTTAACATTGAAAACTCCGGATTCTTTGGCGTCCTCTGGCATATGGAAGCAACTCGCATCGCACCCGTGCTTCCATTCCTGCTGCTAGTACTCACCCTGATATTCAGGCCACGTGGCATTTTTGGGAAGCGTGAAGCATGACAACAACTACAACAAACTCTCAGGAAAATTCGTATATGGCTACGAACACTTCAGCAGCAGGACGTATCAACCTGCTGAAGCTATGGCCTTGGCTGGTCATACCGCTAATAGCTATCGTTCTGCCGTTTGTCTTTGACTCTGGCCACACCATTAATTTGCTCTGTCACATGGGCATCGCGATCATCTTCGCACTGTCCTACAACATGTTATTGGGCAACACCGGTCTGCTGTCATTCGGACATGCCGTCTATTTCGGCCTCGGCGCCTTTGTCGCCATGCACTTGCTACGCGCCATCAACGATGCGGGCGGCCAAGGATTACCGATCGAACTGCTCCCTTTGGTCGGCGCCGCCGCCGGTCTAGGCTTTGGAATAATCTTTGGCAGCTTCTCCGTGCGCCGTGCGGGGGTCGTTTTTGCCATGATCACACTAGGGCTTGGTGAACTGATGCACTCCAGTTCACTGATGTTCACCGACTTTTTTGGCGGTGAGGCCGGACTCTTCGGCTACCGCGATGAGGCGCCCTCTTTGTTTGGTGTGGATTACGCTCCGAGTAGAAATGTGTATTTTCTGGTGGTGGCCTGGACACTGATTGCGGCCATCCTGATGTACCTCCTGAAAAAAACACCGCTGGGCTGGATGGCCAACGCTGTTCGGGATAACCCTGAACGAGCCCAGTTTGTGGGCTATAACCCGACCATTGTTCGATACATCCAGTTTGTATTGTCAGCCTGTTTTGCGGGTCTGGCGGGCGGCCTTTTCGTGATCAGCAATGAAATTGTCAATGATGAAGTACTCGGACGACTCCAGTCAGGCGCCGTACTGCTGGGCACTTTCATCGGTGGCATTGGCTACTTTATCGGGCCTGTTGTCGGCGCGTCGCTTGTGTCGTTCCTAGAAAGCTCCCTGTCAGCTCACACCGAAGCCTGGGTGCTCTATTTTGGGCTGCTCTTTATCGCCATCGTGATGTTTGCGCCAATGGGTCTCGTTGGGATCATCCACACCCAGTACCTCAACTGGAAGGCCGGTGGCTGGAAAGGCAATACAGGTATCCGGCTGTATCTTCTTTTGTCAGGACTGGTGGGCATTTTTGGCCTGATCTGTGTGATCGAGCTGTCTTACCACTACTTCCGCAGCTGGGACCCCAGTGCTCCCTTTGTTCTGATGGGCTTCGATACTAATGCCACTCACCTGACGCCCTGGCTGGTCTCATTTGCTATCACCATCATTGGTTTCGGGCTGATGTGCCTCCATGGAAACCCACTATTAAAGCGCCACGTTAGCGCCAACTCTGACGGAGGCAAGGCATGACAAACCGCAACGCACTGGAACTCAAAGGTGTTAAGAAAAAATTCGGGCGTGCTGAAATCATCCGTGGCCTGAATCTTGAAGTCCGTGAGAATGAACGACATGTCATTATCGGCCCTAACGGGGCTGGTAAATCAACCATGTTCAACCTGATCAGTGGACGTCTGAAGGTTTCTGACGGCTCCATAAAGCTCTTTGACAATAACATTCACAACTTGCCCGCTCACAAGGTCAACCGCATGGGCCTGAGCCGCAGTTTCCAGGTGACAAACCTGTTTCAGAACATGACCGTCATGGAAAACTTGCGCTGCTCCCTGTTGTGGTCCGAAGGCCATAAATACGCCTTCTGGAAAAGTGTCATCGGCCAGGACAACGTGACTGAGCGAGCCTACGAACTTGCCACGCGTCTGAACCTTACCGAGCAGCTCACAACCCAGGTATCTCTTCTTACCTATGCCCAGCAGCGCTCTCTGGAGATAGGCTGCACGGTTGCCTCCGGCGCCAAGGTTATATTGCTGGATGAGCCCACCGCTGGCATGAGCCGTACCGAAGCTAATGATGTTGTTCAGCTAATCCAGCGAATGACCGGCGAAAACACGCTCATGGTCGTAGAGCATGACCTGAGCGTGGTCTTTGAGTTGGCGGACCGCATATCCGTACTGGTATACGGTGAAATCATTGCCACCGGTACCCCAGAGGAAATACGCAATAACGCGGCTGTTCAGGAAGCCTATCTCGGTACGGAGGTCCACTAATGCTAAAGATCCAGGATTTACACGCCTACTACGGCAAAAGCCATGTACTCCGTGGCGTAAACATGCACGTTGAGCGCGGCGAAATTGTCAGCCTGCTCGGTCGCAACGGGGGTGGCCGCACCACCCTTTGCAAAGCAATCATGGGGCTCGTCCCACCCGTTGGCCATGTGCAATTTGGCGACAAAACTCTTACGGGCTTGCAGCCTCACGAAATTGCTCATGCCGGCATTGGTTATGTACCTGAAGATCGCGCCATTTTCCCCGGGCTGTCTGTTCTGCAGAACCTTGAACTGGGCATGAAAAAAAAGGGGCAGACTGGCGACAAGTGGACTCTGGATAAGGTTTACGAGTGGTTTCCCCGCTTGAAGGAACGTGAGCACACACCGGCAGAGGTGTTGTCCGGAGGCGAGCAGCAGATGCTGAGTACATTCCGTGCCTTGATGGGAGACCCTCAGTGCATGCTGGTGGATGAGCCCACCGAGGGTCTGGCTCCGAAGGTCGTGGATGATGTCGCCGCCATTCTCAAACAAATGGCGGCAAACGGCCTGGCAGTGCTTCTGGTAGAGCAGAAACTCTCCATCGCTCTGGATGTTGCCGATCGGGTCTACATCATGGGCGACGGTGATATTGTTTTCGAAGGCACACCTGAAGAATTGCAGGACCACCCTGAAATCCGTAAAGAATGGCTGGAGGTCTAGGAGTTCGAATGCCCGTAGCACAACGCTGCGGGCATTCTGATCCGGAAACTGAATATGGCAAAGCTACTTAATGATCGCGATATTGAATTTCAGCTATACGAAGTATTCGATACTGAATCCCTGCTTCAACGCCCCCGCTACCGTGAGCACGACCGCGCAATATTTGATGCGACTCTCAGTACCGCGCACAGCATTGCGGCCGAATATTTTGCGCCCCACAACCAGAAAGGCGATGCGAACGAACCGACGTTTGATGGCCAGACCGTTACCCTGATCCCTGAAACCAAACCGGCCTGGGATGCCTTTGCGAGTGCAGGTTTCCTAGCATCACACCATAATTTCGATGAAGGCGGCTCACAATTGCCCGAAGTGGTGTTAAGGGCGAGCATGGCGTATTTCAACGCTGCCAACGTATCTAGCACCGCTTACTCCTTTCTTACGATTGGCGCCGCCAACCTGCTGAAAAGCTTCGGCAACGACGAGCTGAAGCAACAATATTTACCGCCCATGCTTGATGGCCGTTACAGCGGCACCATGGCATTAACCGAACCAGATCAGGGTTCAGCTCTGGGCGATCTGCGCACACTCGCGAAACCCGCAAGTGATGGCAGCTATCGCCTGTTCGGCAACAAAATGTACATTTCCGGAGGCGACCATGAGCTGACGGACAACATTATTCATATGGTTCTGGCTCGTATGGAAGGTGCACCCTCAGGTGTACGCGGCATTTCACTGTTCCTGGTACCCAAATTCCATGTGAATGATGATGGCTCCCGTTCAGAGCGCAATGATGTCACCCTTGCCGGACTACTTCACAAAATGGGGTACCGCAACACCACCTCTACCGTTCTCAACTTTGGCGAGAAAGACGGCGCTGTCGGCTACTTGGTAGGCGAGCCGAATAAAGGCTTGGGCTACATGTTCCAGATGATGAATGAGGCGCGTATCGGCGTTGGACTGGGCGCAGCCACCTTGGGTTACCAGAGCTACCTGGAGGCTCTGGACTATGCTCGTGACCGCCCTCAGGGCCGGCATGCCAGCAACAAAAACCCCGACACACCTCAAGTCAGGATTGTTGAACACGCGGACGTTCGCCGTATGCTGCTGATGCAAAAGGCTTATGCTGAAGGCAGCATGGCCCTTTGTTTGTACGCCAGTACACTGGTAGAAGATACCAACACCGCACCGGAGGAAAACGAGCGTAAAGCGGCCGCAGAGCTGCTGGACTTGATTACCCCCATGGTCAAAACCTGGCCGTCAAAGTACGGCCTTATGGCCTCCGAGCTGGGTATCCAGGTGCTCGGTGGCGCCGGCTACACCCGAGAATACTTGCTGGAACAACTCTACCGTGACAACCGCTTGAACCCGATTCATGAAGGTACAGAGGGCATCCAGGGCCTTGACCTGCTGGGCCGGAAACTGGGCCCCAAAGGCGGTGACGGTTACGCCGAATTTCTTCGCCGTATTCAGAGCACGCTCGACAAGGCTACAGCTATGGATACTTGCGAGCAGCTTGCCGGCCAACTGAAAGAGGCCCTGAATACTTTGCAATCGGTGACGTCAGAGCTGCAGCAACAGCTGTCCGCCGATCCCGACCACGGTCTTTCCAACGCCACCATGTACCTGGATATGTTCGGCAAAGTTCTGGTTGGCTGGATATGGCTGAAACAGGCTCTTGTTGCGGAAAGAGCACTGGCGGCAGGAGCTTCCGGCCCCGACGAAGCATTCTATAAGGGCAAAGTCCACGCCGCCAGATACTTCATGAACTGGGAACTGGCACCACTGAAAGGCTACGCTCGTTTACTCAGTGCCGGCGACCGCAGCAACCTGGATATGAAGAGTGACTGGCTCTGACCAGCGTCAACCGGGTCAGGAAGGCCCGATTGGTGTATAAATCGTGTTACCCACCCATGGCAGTCAACCTGCCATGGGTGGGTAACCTTTCTACTGCCGGTAACGATAGGGTTCAGGCGCTCAAGACACCTTGATGACCAGTTTGCCGCGGTTCCGCCCCTGTAACAGCCCCTGAAAGGCCGTCGCAGTATTTTCGAAACCCTCAACCACATCTTCCTGGTATCTCACTTTCCCCTCTTTCAACCACTGGCTCATATCGCGCCGGAACTGGGGAAGCAGTTCATTATGATCTGACTGGATAAAGCCGCGGAACATCAAACGCTTGACCAGAATCTGCCCCATAAACGGGATCATCCGGTCCGGCCCTTCGGGCAATTCGGTCTGATTATAGTGTGCAATTCGGCCGCATACGGGAATCCGGGCGAACGTGTTCACCAACTTCATGACCGCCTCAAATACCTTGCCGCCAACGTTTTCAAAATACACATCGATACCATCGGGACAAGCCTTCGCAAGCTGAGCCTTAAAGTCATCGTCCTTGTAGTTGACGCAAGCATCAAAGCCATAATGCTCAACAACGTGCTGGCATTTGTCATCCGCACCGGCCACGCCCACTACCCTGCACCCTTCCATTTTCGCGATCTGACCTACAATCTGGCCAACCGCTCCAGAAGCGGCAGAGACAACCACCGTCTCACCGGCTTTTGGCTTACCAAACTCGAGCAGTCCGACATAGGCCGTAAACCCGGTCATACCCATTACACCGAGCCACGCACTGGGAGGTGCCAGCTCCGGATCAATTCGAAACAGTTCATCGGCGTGCACGACAGAGTGTGTTTGCCAACCAGTACGGCCAACAACCATATCGCCAGGAGACAGGTCGGGATGACGGCTCTCAAGTACTTCACTAACCGCCTCGCCGGTCATGACCTCTCCAAGCCCGACAGGCGAAGCGTAGGAGGCACCGTCGTTCATCCGACCACGCATATAAGGGTCCAGAGACAGGTAACGGGTCAGCAAAAGCACCTGGCCATCGCCTACGGCTGGAATATCGCTTTCCTCCAGCTTAAGGTGAGTATCATCGGGCATTCCTACTGGGCGTTTTACGAGTGTAAATTTCTGATTTTTCGACATATCGAACCTTTTATCTTGGTTTTGTAATTTCAGGCCGTTACGAATGCATCGGAGTCCACCGCTCATTCACCCGGTAATGGCGTGAGCGGTGGGGCTGTCACATCTCAGCGTGTCCGATGCTTAAGGACTTAATGGGTACACGGGTATCTCTTCAGCTCTAGCTTGGCGACCGCATCCAGGTGGACTTCATCCGGGCCATCTGCAAGACGGAGCGTGCGCACGCCAGCCCAAGCGGCAGCCAGGAACGTATCTTGACTGACACCGGCGCCCCCATGCACCTGAATAGCACGATCCAGGATCGTCTGGGCCATGTTGGGTGCGACCACCTTGATCATTGCAATTTCCTGACGGGCCACCTTATTTCCGACGGTATCCATCATATGCGCTGCCTTGAGAGTCAACAGGCGTGCCTGCTCAATCTCCAGACGGGAGCGCGCAATGTCTTTGCGAATGGAGTCGAATTCCGCTAACGGCCGGCCAAACGCTTCACGACTATTGGCACGTTCGCACATAAGGTCCAGCGCGCGCTCGGCTACACCGATGGTGCGCATGCAGTGGTGAATACGCCCTGGCCCAAGGCGGCCTTGCGCAATTTCAAAGCCCCGACCTTCACCGAGAAGAATATTGGATGCAGGCACGCGAACATTGTTGTAGTGAATTTCCGCATGGCCATGGGGTGCATGGTCATAGCCGAACACGTGCAGCGCACGCACAATTTCAACGCCCGGGGTGTCCAACGGCACAAGAATCATGGACTGCTGTTTGTGTCGCTCAGCATCAGGATCCGTCTTGCCCATAACGATGGCAATTTTGCTGGTGGTTGTCATGGCACCAGAAGACCACCATTTCTTCCCGTTGATGACATACTCGTCGCCGTCACGACGTATTTCACAGGCGATGTTGGTGGCATCAGAGGACGCTACATCCGGTTCGGTCATAGAAAAGCAGGAGCGGATCTCACCTTCGAGCAAAGGTTTGAGCCACTGTTCCTTCTGCTCTTCGCTACCATAGCGTTCGATAGTTTCCATATTGCCCGTGTCGGGCGCGGAACAGTTGAAGACTTCCGGTGCCATATGGGACCGACCCATAATTTCGCACAGGTAGGCGTACTCCAGATTCGTCAAACCGGCGCCACGCTCGCTTTCAGGTAAGAATAAATTCCATAAACCGGCACTCTTGGCTTTGCTCTTGAGCTCTTCCATGATCGGAGTCGGAGCCCAGCGGTTATCAGAGTTTTCAATCTGCTCATGGTATTTCGCCTCATTCGGATAAACATAGGCATCCATGAATTCGGAGACTTCTTTCTGCAGTTTCTTTACTTTTTCTGAAGGTTCGTAAGACATCATCGTGCCTCTTTCTTGATTAGCTATTTCATACAGGAGCAGGCCAAAAAGGCGCGCCCACCCGGTTTACTTCCAGCCTGAATACTGCCCTTGCGATTCCGGGAAAGTCATGCGCTTCTCGGCGCGCTACACCTTCATACCAGGCATATTGAGGGAGGCAGTATTGCCACCGTCTACGGGCAGTGCCTGGCCAGTGATATAACTGGCATCAGCTGAAGCCAGAAAACAAATAGCCGCAGCCAGTTCTTCGGGCTTGCCATAACGACGCAACTCACAGCGGCCGCCCAACTTGTGCTCTTTGTCGTTGGCGCGGGCATAATCAAAGACGAACTTGGTCATGCCGGTTTCAACCAGCCCGGGGCAAACAGCATTAACCCGAATATTGAATCCACCCAGATCACAGGCTGCGGTCTGGGTCAGATTAATTACTCCCGCTTTAGACGCGCTGTAAGGATTGCCGCCAGCACCTGAACGAATACCCGCCACTGACGCCGTGTTAACGACTGCTCCTTGCCTGCGCTCCTGCATATGGGGGGCCACGTGTTTAATCATCAGCATGGCACCGATCAGGTTGACGCCCAGAATATTCTCCCAGTCAGCCCGCTCATTTTCGGTCACCGGTGGGTAACTGCCGCCAGAGATACCTGCGTTATTAATCAGAATATCAATTTGCCCAAACTGCTCTTTGGTTTCAGACACCAAAGCTTTGACTGCATCCTCATCCGAGACATCCAGCTTGCGCTCAATATAGGCTGTTCCCTCGGGGAGCTGTGAAACAGTCTCCTGAAGACCGTCCTCTGACCAGTCCGCAAGAACCACCTTGGCACCCTCGTGGGCAAGCCTAAGAGCGGTTGCACGACCAATACCACTTCCGGCCCCGGTAACGATGGCAACTTGTTCTATGAAACGCTTCATTTTTGTTCTCCTTAAATTCTGCTTCGTTTTTGTGGTTGTAGAGACAGCCAATTTTCAGCGCCGATTCAGAACAGGTTTCGGCACACCCGATAAACCTCATAAATTATAGTGATGGCTCATCTATAAAGATAAAGCATGACCTTTAATTTGCCATGCACCCCAGTCACGGGTCAACATATTCGAACGCATATTTCGCTAGACAGAACAACAAGCTCACAATTGCTATCGCAAATCCGTAATGGCATTGTGTAAGAAAACAACAACACCTCATCAGGAAACATCAATTTCGCTTAATCCATAGACTGGATAGCAGGCTAGTAAATCAGGTTGGATCTGGGATGCGGGTTATTGCTGGATTAGTGAGCGACGGGCTATCAGTCGTCACCATAAAGCCTTTTCATTATAAGGCCCGCTCTAAAACACTAGACAAGCCACCACATAGCTGATTAGGATTAGGTTTCGTTTTGCAACCTAATTAAGTTAAAACCAATAAAAAAAGGACCGATGCATGTTTCTCAGCAAGCCCAAAACCTTGTCCACGCAACGCGGCACTTTTACTTGGCGGGAAGGTGGAGACCCTGATGGCGCTCCCCTGGTAATGATTCATGGCTGGCCGGAAAGCTCCTACTGCTGGGAGCACACCGGCCAGCACCTGAAGCATGGCTTACGAGTCATTGCACCGGATTTGCGGGGACTGGGCGATAGCGAACGAACCGAAGGTCCGCAACACTATCTGAAGCAGGCAATGGCCGCCGATGTCATCAGTATGCTGGATGAACTGGGCATCAAGGAGTTCCAGTTGGTAGGCCACGACTGGGGCGGCATTGTGGCTCAGGAAGTCGCCTTGGCGATTCCTGATCGCGTTCAGAAGATGGTGATCATGAACATTGCGATCATCAACAACCTCAAGGGCAATATGGAGGTGATCGACAAGGTCCGCTCCGGTAGCGGCAAGGCCTACTGGTACCAGCACTTCCAGCAGGCTCCGGGACTGGCCGAAGCCATGATTCCCGGAAACGAGGAAACATGGATTAATCATTTTGTGCATGGTGTCGTCAAACCGATTCCTGCGGATTCCGTGGCCGAATACACTCGCATGTACCGCATCGCCGGAACACCAAGCACCGGCGCTAACTACTACCGCACTTTTGTTGACGACGCCAAGCGCTGGGCAACCCTTTCAGGACACCACTGGACTATTCCCACGCTGTATATCTACGGCAATAAAGACAGGGTAATCATTCCTGAATATCTGAATCACATCGAAGAATGCTTCGATGATATCCGGGTAGAGCAAGTCGATGCGGGGCACTTCCTGCAAGAGGAACAGCCCGAGGATGTTGCCGGGCACATGAACGACTTCCTCGAGATCCATTAAGCATCCCAAAAAAGCTGATCCGGCACACCGTGCCACTATTAATAACAAGGAGCTAGCATGAGCACCACACACTATGACACCAATGGCAACGTGGCCATTATCCGACTAGATAACCCACCGGTTAATGGTCTGAGTCTTGAACTACGCCAGGGCATTATTGACGGCATCAAAAAGGCCGAGCAGGACAGCGACATCGGCGCCATCATTATCACCGGCTCTGACCGGGCCTTCTCGGGTGGCGCTGATATTACCGAGTTCGGCACCCCGAAAGTGATGCAGGAGCCGATTCTCACGACGGCTATCCATTATGTTGAAACCTCCAAAAAGCCGGTTATTGCCGCTATCAGTGGCAACTGCATGGGCGGTGGGCTGGAACTGGCTCTTGGCTGTCACTACCGGGTATCCAAGCCGGATGCCACCATGGCCCTGCCAGAAGTGAAGCTGGGCATCCTGCCAGGTGCCGGCGGAACTCAGCGCCTGCCGCGAGTTATCGGTGTCGAACAGGCCCTCAACATGATCGTCTCCGGCGCTGTTGTTCCAGCCAAAAAGTTTGAAGGCACCCCAATGCTGGACGAAATCATCGAAGGCGATCTGATGGAAGGCGCCCTCGCCTTCGCCCGCAAAGTGGTTGCCGAGAAGATGCCTCTGAAGAAGGTGCGTGACCTGAAAGTGAAGCACCCTAATCCCGAAGGTTTCTTCATGTTCGCGCGCAACACAATTGGCGCCATGTCCAAAAATTACCCGGCGCCGCTTAAGTGCCTGGAAGCCGTCGAGGCCGCAGCCACCAAATCCTTCGATGAAGGCATGAAAGTTGAACGCGAAGGTATCACGCATCTGTTGCAAACCCCGGAGTCTTCTGCCCTGCGCCACGCTTTCTTCGCCGAGCGCAAAACCAGCAAGATTTCCGATGTGCCCGCCGATACTCCCACCCGTGAGATCAACAAAGTAGGTGTTATTGGTGCCGGCACTATGGGTACCGGTATTTCGATCAACTTTCTGAACGCCGGCCTTCCGGTGACCATCGTCGAGATGAAGCAGGAAGGCTTGGATCGTGGCGTCGAAGCCATTCGCAAAGTCTACGAAGGCCAGGTCAAGAAAGGCCGGATGACCGAAGAGAAAGCCAAGGCGAGAATGGACCTTCTGACCCCTTCCCTGACCTATGACGACCTGAAAGACGTCGACTTGGTCATTGAGGCCGTCTTCGAGGAAATGGGGGTCAAAGAACAGGTTTTCACCAAACTCGACGAGGTCTGCAAGCCTGGCGCCATTCTGGCTTCCAACACCTCAACCCTGGATGTAGACAAGATTGCCAGTTTCACTAAACGTCCAGAAGATGTAATCGGCCTTCACTTCTTCAGCCCGGCCAACATCATGAAACTGCTGGAAGTGATACGTGGCGACAAGACGGCCAAGGACGTACTGGCGACGGCAATGAAACTGGCCAAGACCATCCGCAAGACGGCTGTGGTCTCCGGTGTATGCGATGGCTTTATCGGCAACCGCATGATCAACCAGTACTCGCGCGAGGCCCTGACCATGCTGGAGGAAGGTGCCAGTGTGCAGCAGATCGACAAGGCCATAGAGAAGTTTGGCTTCGCCATGGGACCTCTACGCATGGCCGACTTGGCTGGCGGTGATATCGGCTGGGCTATCCGCAAGCGCCTGTACGCGGAAAACCCGAATACGAAAAAGAACCTGATCGCCGACCGCCTGTGCGAAATGGGCCGTTATGGACAGAAAACCGGTGCCGGTTTCTATCGTTACGAGCCGGGCAATCGCAAGGCGATTAACGACCCCGAAGTGGATAAGGTGGTGGATGAGTGCCGCGCCGAAATGGGCATCACCCCTCGCAAAATCAGCAACCAGGAAATCGTTGAGCGTTGCGTCTATGCCCTGGTGAATGAAGGTGCCCGCATACTGGAAGAAGGCATTGCCCAGCGTGCTTCCGACATCGACATGGTGTACCTGACCGGCTATGGCTTCCCGGTATTCCGCGGTGGTCCCATGCACTATGCAGAGCAGGTTGGCCTGAGCAACGTGGTCCGCAACATGGAACCCTTCGCCGAGAATCCCCACGCCCAACCCGGCTTCTGGGAACCTGCCTCTCTGCTGCTTAAGTGTGCACAGGAAGGCAAGGGCTTTGACCAGTAAGGCGAACAAAACCGGAAACCACAAGTTGATCGCCGTGGCCCTCGCGGGTCCCGGCACACAGGAGAAAAATCATGAGTGATGTAGTCATTGTATCCACTGCCCGTACGCCTTTGGCCAAATCCTGGCGCGGCGGCCTGAACATGACCCACGGCGCCACCTTGGCAGGCCACGCAATTCAACACGCAGTTGAGCGCTCAGGCGTAGACCCGGCCGAAATTGAAGATGTCCTGATGGGCTGCGCCCTTCCGGAAGGTTCTACCGGTAACGATGTTGCCCGCATGGGTGCTATTCGTGCCGGACTGCCGGTATCTGTCGCCGGCGCCACTATTAACCGGTTCTGCTCGTCTGGTCTTCAGGCTATCGCGATGGCAGCTCACCACATTGCCGTGGACAAAGTACCGGTAATGGTTGCCGGCGGTGTCGAATCCATCTCCACTGTCCAGGCTACCGTTAACCAAAACTACGTTGCCGAGCCCTGGCTCATGCAGAACAAGCCAGAGCTGTATTGGTCGATGCTGCAAACAGCAGAAACCGTAGCCCAGCGCTACGAGATCAAGAAAGAAGACATGGATGAATACGGCGTGCGCAGCCAGACCCTCGCAGAAAAGGCCCGCGCAGACGGCAAATTCGATGATGAAATCGTGCCCATCACCACCACTGCCGGTGTTGCGGACAAGGCCACCGGCCAGTTGATAAGCAAGGAAGTGACCATCTCCCAGGATGAAGGCATCCGCTCGGGCACTAACCTGGCAGGCGTCAGCAAGATCAGATCAGCCATGGAAGGTGGTGTTGTCACAGCGGGTAACGCCAGCCAGTTCTCGGACGGCGCCTCTGCCTGTGTTCTGATGGACGGCAAACTGGCTGAGCAACGCGGACTTCAGCCTCTGGGCATTTTCCGCGGCTTTGCCGTAGCCGGCTGTGAGCCGGATGAAATGGGCATTGGCCCGGTTTACGCTGTACCCAAACTGCTCAAGCGCGCTGGACTGACTGTCGACGACATCGGCCTGTGGGAGCTCAACGAAGCCTTCGCCGTTCAGGTCTTGTACTGTCAGCGTGAACTCGGCATTCCCATGGACCGCCTGAACGTCAACGGTGGTGCCATCGCAGTCGGTCACCCCTATGGCACGACAGGTTCCCGCCTGGTAGGACACGCGCTCATTGAAGGCAAGCGCCGCGGAGTTAAATACGTGGTCGTGACCATGTGCGTTGGTACCGGGATGGGGGCTGCAGGCCTGTTTGAAGTAGCCTGATCATACCTGCCTGATACAGAGGGCCGGGCTCCTTAAAGCCTGTCGGGAGCTCGGCCACAATAAACAACAAAGAGATACAGCTATGGATCTGAATTACACCCCTGAACAGGAGGCCTTCCGTCAGGAAGTCCACCAGTTCCTGCATGACCACCTGCCAGATGACATTCGCGAGCGGACTCAGAAGCGGCTGCGCTTAACCAAGGACATGATTGTCCGCTGGCAAAAGATCTTACATAAGCAAGGCTGGGGTGGCAGCAACTGGCCAAAAGAGTTCGGAGGAACCGGCTGGAGTGAAGTGGAACAGCTGATCTTCGAAGAAGAGTGCGCTCTTGCTGGCGCGCCGCGCCAGCTGGACTTTGGTCTGCGCATGGTGGCTCCGGTCATCATGCAGTTCGGCAATCAGGAACAAAAAGATACCCACCTGCCCGGCATCCTCGATGGCTCTGTCTGGTGGTCACAGGGCTACTCTGAGCCAGGCGCCGGCTCTGACCTCGCATCTCTGCGCACAACCGCAGAGCGGGACGGAGACCACTATATTGTCAATGGCCAGAAAACCTGGACCACATTGGGACAATACGGCGACTGGATTTTCTGTCTGGTTCGAACCAACAAGGAAGTGAAGGCCCAGGAAGGCATTTCTTTCCTGCTGATCGACATGAAGACCCCGGGCATCGACGTGAAGCCCATCATCATGCTGGACGGTGAGCACGAGATTAACGACGTATTCTTCGATAACGTCAAAGTACCGGTCGAAAATCGGATAGGCGAAGAGGACAAAGGCTGGACCTACGCCAAGTATCTGCTAGGCCATGAGCGTACTGGCTTGGCGAACGTCGGCCAGTGGAAAGCCATGATGCGCCGCCTGAAGGAAATCGCCCGGGAAGAACAGGATGACGGCCATGCCATCATCGAGAACCCCCGTTTCCGCGACCGGCTGGCCCAGCTGGATGCGGAACTACGCGCTCTTGAGTTAACCGTGCTGCGGGTGTTGACCAACAGCTCAGGCCCTGGCCCGGAAGCCTCCATTCTCAAGATCCGCGGTACGGAGATCGGCCAGCGTTTGTTTGAACTGGCCATGGAAGCCACCGGCCAAAACGCCCTCGCCCACATTCCGGATGCCTTGGAACCCGACTATACAGGTCCTACGGTCGGCGGCATGAACGCTGTGCCTTCAGCAGGTGACTACTTCAACATGCGCAAACTCTCTATCTTCGGCGGATCCAATGAGATTCAGCGCAACATCATTTCCAAACTAGTGCTGGGATTATAAGGAGCGGGTCATGAACTTTGAACTGACAGAAGAACAGCAAATGCTGCAGGACTCGCTGCGCCGCTTCCTGACGAACGAGTATACATTTGAGAAACGCCGCGAGATTATAGAATCCGGTCAGGGTACCGATGCAGGTATCTGGCAGGCACTGGCTGAAATGGGACTGTTGGCCTTCACTTTCCCCGAAGAATACGACGGGCTGGGTGGCAGTGGCATCGACACCATGCTGGTTATGGAGTCCTTTGGCCGCGCTCTGGTGACTGAACCGTATCTGGCCACCGTAGTACTGGCGGGGGGGCTGGTGCGTGATGCCGGCTCCGACGCCCAGAAGCAAGCCATCTTGCCAGCCATTGCCAGCGGCGAGAAGCTTATGGCCCTGGCAACCTACGAGCACGGCGCCCGTTACAATCTGGCCCACATCAATACCCAAGCCAAGAATGACGGTAGCGGCTACGTACTCAACGGCACCAAAACTGCCGTTATCCACGGTGGCCAGGCCAGCCAGCTGATTGTGTCCGCCCGCACCAGCGGCGACACTCGGAGCGAAGATGGCGTTACTCTGTTCCTGGTAGATACTGATGCCAGCGGAGTCAACATCACCGACTTCGCTAGTCACGATGGTTTCCGTACCGCAGAAATAACTCTGAAAGATGTGAAGGTAACCGCTGATGCTGTCATCGGCAAAGCTGACCTGGGCTTCCCCGCGTTGGAAAAAGCCATTGACCAGGGCATTGCCGCTCTCTGCGCAGAAGCTGTGGGCGCAATGGATGCCATGACAGAATCAACCCTAGAATACACCCAAACCCGTAAACAGTTTGGCACGCCTATTTCAAGGTTCCAGGTGCTGCAGCACAGCATGGCGGATATGTTCATTCAGGCCCAGCAAGGCCGCTCAATGGCCATTCTGGCAGCAGACAACGCGGATTCTGACGACCGTGAAGTCCGCCGCGAGTCCATTTCACAAGCCAAGCTACTGATCAACCAGGGTGCCCGCGAAGTCGCTCAGTCTGGTGTCCAGCTTCATGGCGGGATGGGCGTCACCGACGAAATGTGGGTTTCGCACATCTTTAAACGTCTCACGATGATTAACCTGATGTTCGGCGACGCCGACTACCACCTCGGCAAGGTCAGCGACGCACTTCTGGCCAAGACTGCCTAAAAACCACCTGCCATTGCCCGGCCGATCTCGGCTGGGCACATCACAACAATTAAAGGAGCCCCGAAAATGAGCTTAAAACAGCTTTTCGACCTAACCGGCAAAGTTGCCGTAATTACCGGTGGATCACGCGGCCTGGGCCTGCAGATGGCCGAAGCCCTGGGCGAGCTGGGCGCGAAACTGGTTATCAGCGCCCGTAAGCAGCACGAACTGGATGACGCACAGAAGCACCTGGAAGCGCAAGACATCGAGGTAATGACGATCGCAGCCGACATGTCTAATCGCGAGGACATACCCGGCTTCGTAGATCAGGTCATCGAACGCTTCGGCACCATCGATATTCTTGTTAATAATGCGGGCGCGACATGGGGCTCCGCTATGGAAGATTATCCCGATGAAGCTTGGGAAAAGGTCATGAACCTGAATGTGGACGCCACCTTCTTCCTTACTCGCGAAGTGGGCAAGCGCTGCATGATCCCCCGCAAGTCGGGCAAGGTCATCACCACTGCCTCCATCGCTGGTCTGTCAGGCAATCCGGAAGGCATGAACACAATTGCTTACAACACGTCCAAAGGTGCCAATGTGAACTTTACCCGGGCACTGGCATCGGAATGGGGAAAGTACAATATCAACGTAAACAGCATCTGCCCGGGGTTCTTCCCCTCTAAAATGGCTAACGGTCTACTGGACTCCATGGGCGAGAAAATGCTTGAGCGTATCCCCCTGAACCGGTTTGGCGGCGAAGAAGACATAAAAGGTCTGATAGCCCTACTGGCTAGTGAAGCCGGCCGACATATCACAGGTCAGAACATCCCCGTGGATGGCGGATCGTCTGTTTGCTGAGTAACCCCTTTGCTAACTGACCCCCCACGTTAACAGTCAGCCCGGACCCATTTTGGCGATCCGGGCTTTTTTATGCCCTCAAGCAAAGCTGACCTCTCGGTTTTTTTGGCCAAAAAAATAGCGAGCCAATCATTGCCAAACGATGCAATGAACACGACTCGCTATTCTTAAGGTGCCCCGGTGAACCCCGGCAAGCTTCCTACGGTGGGTATTCTGGCAGACTTACCTGTGAGCGCCGACCGCATCAACGGCATCAACAAGCCCCGGGGCTGTGGGCGCGGTGGTATCGCCAACCGCATACCCAGCCGGGAACCGACGGATTTTCAGGGTCAGATAGGCCCCTGCAAGCAACACCACAAAGTTGAAACCAAAAGCACCCAGGAAACCACCGTTGGATTCGATAATCCAGCCGGCCACCGCCGGCCCCAACAGCTGACCGGAGGCAAAGAACAGAGTAACGAAACTGAACGCAATAGGAATGTATCGGGGCGCAACCTGGTCGGTTGCCGTGGCCTGGATGAGCGCAAACATGCCGTTTACTGAAACCCCCATCACCAGAAAGTACAGAAAGAAACTGATAATAGACTGATTCGCCAAAGGCAGAGCCATGGCCACTGTAACCAATACCATGGCCGTTGTAAGTGCATTACTCCGCCCCCACTGATCCGAGAGCCATCCCCACAGTGGCCCTGCGGCAATGGAAAGCAACCCCGTCATCGCCATGAATGCCCCGGCCGTTGCCTCATTATGCCCCTCCTCGATCATAAAACTGATCATGAAGATGGCCTGAACAATATAGGTCATGCCGATAATACCGTAAACGGTCGCAACGGTTATAACGCGTGGATTCCGATAAATTAGCCACTTGTCGGTGGCAGGCGATGAATTTGGAGAGTCAGCTGTCAGACGGGGCGGGTCCTTGGCAAAGAGGATAACCAACACCGCAACCAACACCGCGATTGCACCAAAAACTCCCCAGCTGACCCGCCAGCCATTTTCGCCAAAAAGGTGTGTCAACAAGGGAACCAAGCCGCCGACCAGCAGCATGCCCAAGCCGACACCGCTGGACATAAGGCCGATCACAAACCCTCGTTTTTCGGGATACCAGATAGCCAGCAGGGAGACCATAGGCGCAAAGCTGAAGGCAGTACCAAGGCCAAGCAAGCCCATCAAGGCCAGCAGCAACCAATACTGAGAAGCCAGCGTCAGCCCGGCAAAACCCAGTGCCACCGTGATTAGCCCAAACGTAATGGTTAAACGGGCTCCAAACCTTGCCGCAGCAACCCCTCCGGCCAACACACATACCACATAGCCAAGGGCCGTAACCGTGCCCAAAACGCCTGCCTGCTGGTAGGTCAGCCCCAGATCGGCTCGCATCGACGGCAATATAACGCCATAGGCCATACGGGCAAATGCGATGACAACAAGGCTGGTTAACAGCCCGCAGGTGACCATGATCGCCAGGTTCGGACGCTTATCAGTCACTAAATTTTTCTCCCTCACTAGAGTCGGGGCGCCGGTACTGCAGCACCCCCCGCCCCGGTCCTGAGAACCGGGGCCTGCGCATCAGAGATTACTTACCGCTGCGGTAAGGATCCTGGTTAAAGGCTTTTACTTCTGCCCGCGCTACCACATTGTGATGCACCTCATCCGGCCCATCCGCCAACCTGAGTGTACGTTGGCCGGTGTACATGTCAGGCAATGCTGACCACTGGCTGATACCGGTGGCACCATGTATCTGGATAGCCTGATCAATAATCTGACAGCACTTCTCAGGAACCATGGCTTTCACCATGGAAACCCATACCCGGGCTTCCTTATTTCCGAGAACGTCCATCGCTTTGGCAGCCTTGAGGACCATCATACGCATCGCTTCGATTTCGATTCTGGCACGGGAAACCGTTTCCATATTCTTGCCAAGATCTAACAGAGAGCGTCCGAAGGCTTCCCTGCTCTGACCACGTTCAATCAACAGGTCCAGAGCCTTTTCAGCGGCACCAATAGAGCGCATGCAGTGGTGGATCCGCCCTGGCCCAAGACGGAGCTGGGATATTTCAAATCCACGACCTTCGCCCCACAGGATATTGTCTTTCGGCACTCGCACATTCTCGAGTTTGATATGCATATGCCCATGAGGCGCGTCATCATGACCGAAAACGTGCATAGGACCGACAACCGTCAGCCCCGGAGCATCCATCGGGACCAGAATTTGTGACTGCTGGCGGAAAGGTTCAGCGTCAGGGCTGGTCTTTACCATACAGATCATGATCTTACAGCGCGGGTCGCCGGCACCGGAGATATAATACTTCTCACCGTTGATAACCCACTCGTCACCATCCAGCACCGCACTGGTGGCAATGTTGCGCGCATCTGAAGATGCCACGTGGGGTTCAGTCATTCCGAAACATGATCGGATCTCACCCTGCAACAGTGGCTTGAGCCATTGCTCTTTTTGCTCGGGGGTACCGACCCGCTCCAGCACTTCCATGTTACCGGTGTCCGGTGCGGAGCAGTTGAGCGTCTCTGACGCCAACGGGTTCTTACCGAGCTCTACTGCCAGGTAGGCATAATCCAGGTTGGAAAGACCCTCACCAGTTTCGGCGTTCGGCAGGAAGAAATTCCACAAACCTGCTTCTTTAGCTTTTTGCTTGGCGCCATCGAGCAACTCAAGCTGGCCCGGCGCGTAGCTGAAGCGCTCAGCTCTGCCCTCGCCCAAGCGCTTGAACTCTTCCAGGATCGGATCGACATTGTCGCGGATATGCTGTTTGACGGCCTCGAGCAAAGGTCGGGACTTCTCGGACATCCTGAGGTCGTTCATTTCCGCGGGTATAGTTGTTGTATCCAAGATGGACTTCTCCTTATTATGATGAGCCTCTGGGCTCTGTTTATAATTGTTTAAGAACTCGCATGCCTTTCGGCGCAGTCGCGACTGGCCGTCAACAGTCTGAACGCTGTTGCTATCTGTGTTATTTCCGTTTTATGCCCACTGATTACATCGCCATATAGAAATGACTCTCCGAGCCGCACGATCAGGAATGCAAGATCGTCTTCATCGATTGGCGGCACCCAGTCAGTGTTTCGAACCTGTTCAGCAATCAATTCCCGCACCGCATCGACAGATCGGGTCTGGAACAGGCTGAACTTTGACGTAAGTATCCGGAGGGCATACTGAGGATCCTGCTGAACAAACTGCTGCAACGGCTCACTTTTCATCACCTTCCTGAGCAGCCGCTCGCACACCGAAACAATATAATCCGGACCACACCCCACCGTGCTCTCATAAGTGACATCAAACAACTGACGGTAGAACGACCAGATAATCTCGCCGACAAAAAGATCACGGCTTCCAACCCAGCGAAAAAGCGTTGCGCGGTTAATCCCGAGCTCTTTAGCTATTGCCCCCATGTTGATCCGCTCGCCGCTCAACCAACGTTGGCGCCCAACCTCGAAGGCATCCAGTGGCGTGACTGCACACGAGGAAGTCTCGCCAGCCAGGGCGCGGGAGAGTGGGGTCGTCTCGGAGTGCATCACTATTTGTTTTTGTTGCATCATGCGCCATAGTATAGATATGTTATAGCTCGCAAAACAAGCCAGCGATACTGGTTTTTTTCATGAACGCCCAACAAAAACAAATACGAGGTTGGAAAGATGTTGTACTCCCAAATCCCTACCGACGGCCCATGGTTCCGCAGTTATCCTCAGGGTGTTCCGCATCACCCCGAGCTTTCGGGACATGCCGTTCACGAGATGCTGTCCAACGCGGCTGAACAATGGCCTGACCGCATCGCGGTAGACTTTATGGGGCACCAGTTCAGTTACGCTGAATTGGATAATATGGTCTCCCGTGCTGCTAAAGGGCTTCAGAAGCTCGGCGTAAAGCCGGGAGTTCATGTGGGATTGTATCTACCTAACACGCCACATTGTGTTATCAGCTTTCTGGCAATTATGCGAGCCGGCGGAGTCGTAGTTAACTACTCCCCATTAGATGCAGAACGTATCCTGGAACACAAAATCGCCGACAGCGAGACAGATCTTATGATTACTGTCGACCTGCAGGCCTTACTGCCTCAAATGACCCGTTTTATCGGGAACAGCCGGCTGAAGGGCCTGATTGTCGGATCTCTGGAAGATTTCGCCAGCGCCGGTGAGGAATGCCACAACGCGCTCACGGCCGCAGGCGGGCGAGCAAGTGTTCCCGCCGAGGGCACCACGCGCTTTACAGACCTCCTGAACAATGATGGCGACTACGCCTTTTACCCGGAATCGATAGCTCCGGATAGCCTGGCGGCACTCCAGTATACCGGCGGCACAACCGGTGCACCCAAGGGCGCCATGCTGACCCACCGCACCCTGTCGAGCGCTACAGACCAGTTAAAATCAGGTTCGGTTACCACCTTGGTTCCCGGCGAAGAGCGATTGCTCTCAGTGCTGCCCCCGTTTCATATTTACTCGATTGTGGTCAATACGCTGGCAGGAATAAGCAACGGCGCAACTCTCTATCTGCAAATTCGCTTTGACCCCAAACAGGCTTTGGAAGCAATCCATAACGAGCAGATCACCATCTTTGCCGCCGTACCAACCATGTTTTCTGCCTTGCTCGCATATCCGGAGTTGCACAACTACCGCCTGGATTCATTGAAACTGTGCAACTCCGGCGGCGCTCCGCTGCCAGTTCAGCTTCAGCAACATTTTAAAGAGAAATCAGGCTGCACCATTAAAGAAGGCTGGGGCATGACGGAAACCGCATCCATAGGCACCTTCACCCCCGAGGGCTTAACACCACCACCCGGCTCCTGCGGTATTGCAGTGCCGGGCGTCGACATTCGCATTCTTTCTCTGGATGGAGAAGAAGAATTGCCCGCGGGTGAACGTGGAGAGCTGTGCTGCAGAGGTCCGAACATGATGAGCGGCTACTGGAAGCGAGAGGATGCGACCAAAGAATCCACCACGTCGGAAGGCTTTTACCGGACAGGCGATATTGCTTACCTGGACGAAAATGGTTTCCTTTTCATCGTCGATCGAACCAAGGACATGATCATTTGTAGCGGCTACAACGTTTATCCGCGCAATATAGAGGAAGCCATCCACGAGCATCCAGCCGTATCGGAGGTCTCTGTGATCGGTGCACCTGATGAGTATCGAGGGCAGAGCCCCCGCGCCTACATCACACTGGTGCCGGGCGAGCCTGAGCCCACCTTGGAAGAGATGCAGGCCTTCCTGCGCTCCCGCCTCGGAAAACACGAGATGATCCACGGCATGGAGATTCGGACGGAACTGCCCAAAACCCCCGTCGGCAAGCTCTCCAAGAAAGAACTGTATGCCGAGGTGAACGCCGGATAAACAGCTCCGGTGGCTTGTCGTTAAACAACCGGCGCAGCATCTTCGCGGCGCCGGTTGACTGCAATGAGCCACAAATTCGCCGCGCTTCGGCACCCATCCCCCTCCACGCTCTCTTTCGCCCAGCCGTGTTGAATGTCACAAATTCAACCAAATGCATCAAACCAGGCCAAAAAATAAATGCCAAACGAGTAAAGCTTGACTATTCTTAATAACTCCCCTCCCAAATGACATGTCTTTAAAAAATACAATTATGAATCACGGAGGGGTGGCGCTTAGAAGGAGTTAAGCATGCGAAATGGAAAAAAGTGTGCCTGTGCCTTTGGAATCATGATCTTGGCAGTGCTTTCTGATCACCCAGAGTTACTTGATTCCAAATACTTTGACCCATATTTCTACTATTACTGGGCCTTCTATTTAGCTCAGGACTACGTGTTAATGGCAGGGTTCTGAATCTTAACCTCCCCTCTTATCTTGCTCCTGCTCTTCCTTGTCGAGCTGGGCTTTGCGCGCACGGATCTTTTCAAGTTTATCTTCAGGAATTTTCATGTTGGCGCTGTCTCTGAGCAACAACAGACTGCCAACCACCATGGCGATCGCAGCTAGAATAAACAGCCAACCTATGAGTGGCATCTTCAATTTCCTTCTTGGCGTTTCAGTCTAGTGTACACCCTACCCTTTGAATGGTTAACTCCCGACCCTCGGGCAAAATCACTTGTCCCCTGCCCAGTAGCTTCGTACCATTGCTCCGACAACCGCCCACTCAGGACACCAGATGCGCACACAGCTCGATATCACCGTTGATTCCACCGTAACTGCCGTGGATGCGCTGGCGCAGGCATCGGACCTGCCCAAACAGCGGATCAAAGACGCGATGGCCAAAGGGGCCTGTTGGTGGACACAAAAAGGCAAGAAAGTTCGGCTTCGAAAGGCTAAACGGGAGCTGAAGCCTGGTACTCGCATCGAGCTTTTCTATGACGATCAGGTGCTTTCAAAAACGCCGGAGCCCCCGAAACTGGTGCAAGCCTTTCGCAGCTACAGCGTATGGTTCAAACCTCACGGACTGCTTTCTCAGGGCTCCCAGTGGGGCGATCATTGCAGTCTGCTGCGCCTTGCGGAAGTTGAGCTGAATAAACCCTGCTTTCTTGTTCATCGCCTTGATGGTGACGCGGCTGGCTTGATGCTGATTGCCCATGACGGAAAAGCCGCAGGCGCCCTTTCACAGCTGTTCTCCGGCCGCACTGTTACCAAGATTTATCGCGCGACAGTGGCGGGGCGTTTAGAAGCTGAGGATTTGGTGGTAGATGCGAAGTTGGACGGGAAAGCGTCGGTAAGCCGGGTAACCACTTTGAGCTTCGATGACGAGGCGGACACTACGGTGGTGAAAGTGGTCATCGAAACAGGCAGAAAACACCAGATTCGACGGCACCTAGCTGGCATCGGTCACCCGATTATCGGGGACAAACTATATGGCAAGCCAGATGCAGCGGGATTACGGCTTGAAGCCGTGCATCTGGCTTTCGATTGCCCACTGCTAAAGCGCAGGCAAGCCTTTGGTCAGACCTTGTAGAAATCCCGATACCAATCCACGAAGTTGGCAATGCCCTCTTCGACCGCTGTAGCAGGCTTGTAGTCCACATCATTGATCAAATCATCAACATTGGCGTAGGTGGCCGGCACGTCACCCGGCTGCAACGGCAGCAGGTTCTTCTGAGCCTTCTTACCCACACGCTCCTCGATAATCTCAATAAACCGGGACAACTCCACCGGGTTATTGCTACCAATATTGTAGATGCGGTACGGGGCCTTGCTGGTGCCCGGATCTGGCTGCGCGCCTGACCACTCCAGGTTCGGTTCCGCCACATGATCCAGCGTGCGGATCACACCTTCCACGATGTCATCAATATAGGTGAAATCGCGGCGATGCTGGCCGTGATTGAACACATCAATCGGCTCACCCGCCAATATCTTCTTGGTGAAAATAAACAGCGCCATATCCGGGCGGCCCCATGGGCCATACACGGTGAAGAACCGCAAACCGGTGGTCGGCATGTTGTACAAGTGGCTGTAGGTATGAGCCATCAGCTCGTTAGCCTTCTTGGACGCTGCATACAGGCTCAGCGGATGGTCCACATTATCATGTACCGAGAACGGCATGGTTTCGTTCGCACCGTAAACCGAACTGCTGGAGGCATACACCAGATGCTTCACATCATTATGGCGACAGCCTTCCAGAATGTTCGTAAAGCCCACCAGATTGGCATCGATATAGGCGTGGGGATTTTCCAGGGAATAACGCACACCGGCTTGTGCTGCCAAATGCACCACGCGCTCTGGCTTATGCTTCTGAAATAAGGTTTCCATCGCCTCACGGTTGGCGACGTCTTCCCGCACTTCGGTGAAGCCCGGCTTATCCAGCAGCCTTGCTAGCCGCGCCTCTTTAAGGTTTACATCGTAATAGTCGTTAACGTTGTCCACACCAATGACTTCATCACCGCGATCCAGCAGCCGATGAGCGAGGTGCGAGCCGATAAATCCGGCGGTGCCCGTTACGAGAATCTTCAAGATCTGTTCTCCAAAAAAATGGCGCCCGAAGGCGCCTTTACAATCTGTTTAGAAGTCAACGCCGATACTTGCAAACGGACCGGAAAGCTTCACATCCAGTCGATCGTCGTCGTCTTCGTAATCAATGGCCATCTCGCGGTAACCGGCGCGCAGGCGCAGTACCGCTACATCGAACTGACCGTAAACATTGACGTCGTACAACGAATCACCGCTGTAGGAAATCACGTTGCCTTCGCCACCCACGGATACGCCGGTGAACGGTAAATCGAAGCGAACGGATGCGTAACCCAAGGGCAACACGGCGTCTACGGACGTCTTACTGACTCGACCACTCGTTATCTTCTCCCGAACAATCAACTCACCATCAAACTTACGAGCGGTCAGACCCAGATCCAGGTTCACCCAGTTGTCCAACACTTCGTAGTAGAAGGTGGCGTCGAGCTGCTCGATATCGAGGTCAGATTTGACGTTAGCATTGGCAATACCATCAAACGTGGAGGGACCAATTTTACCACTGCCACTCTGGGAAATGCCGGTGTAGTTCACGCGCACGTTCGGCAATACCGGAATCGGGTGCTCAAAGTTTGCAGTAAAATTGGCGTTGCCGTCGCTGCTCATCTTGAGGTCTTTGTCGATATCGACAGCATCGCCCTTATTAACAACTTCACCGGAAAAATCCGAGTTCCAGTAGCTAACACTTGCACCCGCGCCGACTACATCTGCACTGGCCAAAGGCGTGGCAAGTACCAAGGAGCCACCCACAGCAATCATCAATTTACGCATAACACACCTGTCGTTTGGTTAATTATTGTAGTAATCAGTCGAAACTGATGCCGAGACGACCGCCTACTTCTTCGTAGGTTTCAATCACACTGCCAAGTCCCTGACGGAAACGGTCTTTATCCATCTTCTTGCGGGTTTCCTTATCCCAGATACGACAGCCGTCCGGGCTGAATTCGTCACCCAGTACAATCGTTCCTTCACTGCGGCCAAATTCCAGCTTGTAGTCAACCAGCAACATGCCCGCGTCATCAAACAAAGCCTTCAGCACATCGTTGACCTTGTAGGTCAGCTCTTTCATCTGGGCCAGCTCAGACTCGGAAGCCCAACCGAAGCTCACCGCCAAAGATTCGTTCACCATGGGGTCGTGCAGAGCATCGTCTTTCAGGAACAGCTCGTAGGTGGGCGGATTGAGTTCAACGCCCTCTTCCACTCCGATTCTTCGACACAGACTGCCTGCCGAGATATTGCGCACAACGCACTCAACCGGAATCATATCGAGCTTTTTCACCAAGGACTCTGTGCCGGACAGCAGCCCTTCGAAGTGAGTCGGCACGCCAGCTGCTTCGAGCTTTTCCATGATGAAGGCATTGAACTTATTGTTCACCATGCCTTTACGGTTTAACTGCTCTTTCTTTTCGCCGTCGAAGGCGGAAGTGTCGTCCCGGAATACCAGAACAAAACGATTAGGGTCATCGGTGCGGTAAACAGATTTTGCCTTGCCCGCGTATAGCTCTTCGCGCTTTTCCATTAGGGTCTCCAAACGGTCAGCAGCCTGCCCGGCCGCCCCGTTAATCAGTACAGATGTTCAAACAATTTGGTAAGCAGGTCGGCACTGGTGTATTCACCATTATAGGCGTCAACGCGCTCGGCCGTAACCACCATGACAGGGTCTGCCTGGCTGATTGTTACCGTGTGGGTATGGGTCAGCTTTTCATCGTCACTAAACCAGGAGAACCAGCCAGGCGAACGTTCGGCTTCGGTGCGGAAGTCGACCTGAACCCAACCGGCGCTGCGATCGATATCAACGATATTCGCGCCTACCTCTTCGAGAGAGCGGTTCACTTCTGCCCAAGTTCGGCCGTAATCAAGCTCCACTTCAACAGCTTTCGCCTGTTCGTCCTCAGACACCAGACGCACCAATGGCTTAGCCACCATACCGGAAGCAGCTCTGGAGAAGGATTTGCTGTCTTCTCTTTGCTTCAGAAACTCGGCCAATTCACCGAGAAGTTTTTTCTGGAGTTCCTCGGATGATTGGTTGTCTGCTCCATCGCTATTCCAGGCAACTAACCCTTCCGGTTTTTCGCTAAACTCAAGCACCTGAGCGCGAATCTCTGTGGTTTTCCGGCGAATACCAGGAGCCAGCCTTAGCTGCGTTAGCACCTTCGGTTCAGACGCCGCGGACCCGTTATCCAGCTCCAGCAACGTGCGAGCCGCTATGCTGTAATTGGCGAGTTCGCTTTGCAGAACACCCAATTGTGGACTGTCGTGGGCAACCCCTAATCCGGACTGGTTCATCCAAGCGTTAACGGCAGGCCACAAACGCCCCGGCACATCGTTCACCAGCAACCACAATCGACCATCCAGCTCCTCGATAACGTAGTTCTGATCCAGAATCTCGGACGTCATATCGGGAGGACGAGGGATGGAGGACGGATACATCTGGCGAGAATCGTCGGTGGTGATGCTGCGAATAGGCATAGCCTGGCTCAAGCGCGAGCTATCGTAACCATCGGGCACCTGAATTGGTGTGCCTTCCGGTGCGTTCACATAGTCTTCGGAACGATCGTGCAGAACGCCACAGCCAGCGAGGGTGCCAGCAAACACAAGCCCGGCAACAGGCCGGGCTAGAGATACAAGTTTATAACGGGTTCTTCCAGGAACCTGCATCGGGTTACTCCGGTTGAAGAGAAAAGGAGTTGGCCTCAGAGAACACCTGAGGCTTTGAGTGCGTCTTCCACTTCACCGTGGAACTTGTCGCTGAACGGAGTCAACGGCAGACGAATCCCTTCACCGATCATGCCCATATGCTGCAGGGCCCACTTAACCGGAATCGGATTCGCTTCCAGGAACAGCTTGTGATTCAACGGCATCAGCTGTTCGTTCAGGCGGCGAGTTTCCTCTTTGTTACCGGCAATGGCGGCTTCACACAGCTGCGACATACCCTTTGGCGCCACGTTAGCCGTTACCGAAACGTTGCCTTTAGCGCCGGCGAGCATCAATTCTGCTGCCGTAGCATCGTCACCTGAGTAAACCGCCAAACGTCCCGACAAACCTTCAATCAGCTCGGTTCCCCGTGGAATGTTTCCGGTCGCATCCTTGATGCCCACGATATTGGGAATGTCAGCAAGGCGCAGAACCGTTTCATTCAACATGTCACAGGCCGTACGCCCCGGCACGTTGTAAAGGATCTGTTTCATACCCGGTACGGCTTCAGCAATGGCCTTGAAGTGCTGATACAGGCCTTCCTGAGTCGGCTTGTTGTAATAAGGTACAACAAGCAAGCACGCATCCGCGCCCAGTTTATGTGCTTCGGTGGTCAGCTCGATGGCTTCCCGGGTGCTGTTACCGCCAGTACCGGCGATAACAGGAATCCTGCCATCCACGCGTTTTATGATATGGCCAATAACCCGACAATGCTCTTTCGGGTCCAAGGTGGCGGACTCACCAGTGGTGCCCACAGCCACGATGCCATGAGTGCCATTTTCGATATGAAAGTCCACTAGTTTGTCCAGGTCTTCCCAGTGAATGTCACCATTGGGATGCATGGGCGTTACTAGTGCGACGAGGCTACCCGTAATCATAAAAACTCCGTCCGAATAAAACCGATATGGTAATGTTGGGCTCGAACTGACACAAGGGAATTAAAGGAGATGTCATGTCATCCGTAGCATTGAATCAGCCTGTACCTGATTTTCAGGCCCAGGCCACCGGTGATCAATCAATTACCCTGACTGGCCTTAAGGGTAAAAACGTTATTATCTACTTTTATCCGAAAGACAACACCCCCGGCTGCACCACCGAAGGCCAGGATTTCCGTGATCGCATGGAGCAATTCTCTGCTCTGGATACTGAAATTTTTGGTGTTTCCCGAGACAGCTTGCGGGCACACGAGAACTTTCGGGCCAAATACGAGTTTCCGTTTCACCTGATTTCAGACAAAGACGAAGACCTATGCAAGCTTTTTGATGTCATCAAACTCAAAAAGCTTTATGGCAAAGAGCACATGGGCATTGAGAGAAGCACCTTCCTGATCGATAAAGCCGGTGTACTTCGAACCGAGTGGCGTGGCGTTAAAGTCAAAGGCCACGCCGACGAGGTGCTCAACGCCGTCAAAGCTCTATAAGTTTACTCCTACGCCGCCGGTGGAGAAGCGATATTCTTCACCGGCCAGGCCGCAAATACGGCCTTGAGCATAGTCGCCAGCGGTATCGCGAAGAAAACGCCCCACAACCCCCAGACACCGCCAAAAAACAGCACGGCCACAATAATGGCTACCGGGTGAAGGTTATTGACCTCAGAGAACAACACCGGCACCAACACGTTACCGTCCAGCGCCTGGATAATGCCGTACACCACCATCACCCAAATAAAATGACTGCCCCAACCAAAGGCAAATAGCCCGATCACAGCAACCGGAATGGTGACCACTGCCGCACCAATGTACGGAATAACCACGCTCAACCCCACCAGCAATGACAGCAAAGCCGCATAAGGCATGCCCAAAACCTTGAACGCAATATACGTTACAGAGCCTACGATCAAGATCTCGACCGCCTTGCCTCGCACATAATTCGCGCACTGCTGATTCACCTCCTGCCAGATACCAATCATCATCGGGCGCTGTTTCGGCAACAGCCGGGCAAATGAGCTCACCAAGATTTCGCGGTCTTTCAAGAAGAAAAATACCAGAATCGGCACCAACACCATGTAGATCAGCAAGGCAACCAGGTCAGGAATGCTCGACAAAGAAAATGACACCAGCCACTGGGTTATATGAGCCACCTCTGCAGACACTTGCTGATAGACCGCATTGACGGCCTCCGCTGAGATCAGATGAGGGTATTCATCTGGCAAGACCTCCAGATAGGACTGAAGCTCCCTGATAATGCGCGGCGCTTCCTTCGCAAGGTTCGACACCTGAGACCAAATCAGAGGCAGCAAACCGAAGATAAAACTTAACAGAATCCCCAGAAACATCAGGAAGACGCCAATCACAGCGATGAAGTCAGGAACTCCCCATTTCTGCAACTTGAGCACCAAACCCTGCAAAATGAAAGCAACAATCAAGGACCCAATAGCGGGCGCCAGCATAGCACCGAACCAAATAATAAAGACGGTGCCAGCAAGCAAAATGAGAAACAGCACAACTGCTTCTTCATCTGAAAAGTATTTATTCGCGAGATCTCGCAAGACTCTGATCATGAAACGCTCCGACGATTATCCGCCGCACTCTATCACGAACCGGTATTCACCGTTATCGTCCTCATAGCTGAGGAGTTCGTGTGCGGATAATTTTATGTAAGCAGGGATGTCCCGTGCCGATCCAGCATCCGTTGCAATGACCTCCAGGCACTCACCGGAAGCCATAGAATTGAGCTCCAACTTGGTTTTGAGAAGCGGCATGGGACAACGCAGCCCGCTTGCATCCAGAGTTCTGTCAGCCATCTTAATAAAACACCATTAACATTCATTCAACAATGGGCAGGCATTATGCCGACAGTGGTACTCTATTGCATCAAAACAGTTGGCAATACTGCGCAGAGCATCAGCGTCAAACACTTTAAGGCGCCTGCAGCGAAAACCGCACATCCACGATGAGGCAATACCTAATTCCATGACGCTAATTCGTAAAGGCCGCCGCACATCATCGCCAACAACCGCGGTCGCACTGCTTATCGCCCTGACGGCAACCTCTCCGCTCAGGGCCGAGCCCTCGGCTCTACCTTCCTTTGGCGGCAGTGGCGGACTGATCGCCGGCCAACAGGAAGCCAGCATTGGCGAGCAGGTCATGACCTCCATCCGTCGCTCGGCGCCACAGGTACAAGACCCCTTAGTGTATGACTACCTGTACAACGTAATTTACCGACTGGTGCCGTTCGCGCCGCTTGATAATCGCGACCTGAAACTGGCTCTCATCGATAGCCCCGCGCTCAATGCATTCGCAGTACCGGGAGGTGTGGTCGGGGTCAACGGTGGACTCTTTCTGAATGCAGCCACGGAACAACAGTTCGCCTCGGTACTCGCCCACGAACTTGCGCACCTTAGCCAACGTCATTTTGCCCGCAGAATGGAGCAACAAGAAACAAGCGCCCCGCTGACTCTGGCAGGCATGATCGCTGGCATCGTCCTTTCGGCGGTGACTCAATCTGACATTGGCATCGCAGCCATAGCGGGCACGCAGGCCATGGCAATTCAGAACATGCTTTCCTATAGCCGGGCTCACGAGCAGGAAGCCGACCGGGTGGGCCTGGAAATCCTGGCCAACTCCGGCATGGACCCCAGAGGCATGCCGGAGATGTTTGAAATCATGATGCGCCAGAACCGTCTGCAAGGGAACCAGATGCCCGAATACCTCTCCACCCACCCACTGACGCAGAGCCGCGTCTCAGACACTCAAAACCGGGCAGAACAATATCCGAGCAAGACCGTGCAGGACAGCCAGGAGTACCACCTGATGCGCAGCCGGCTTCAAGTGCACTACGCCACCTCGCCCGCGTCTGCGGTCGAGATATTTGAGTCGTACCTGAATCGCGAAGATGCCCAACACAATGATGCAATACGCTACGGACTTGCCGTGGCCTATAAGGAAAACAAGCAGCTGGATAAAGCCGAGAAGATACTGCAGGAGCTGTTATCTAAAAATCCGGGCCGAATTACGCTTCAGGTTACTCTCGCAGGAGTCTATACCGAACAAAAGCGCTACGAGGAAGCCCGGCAAATTCTGAAAGGAGCGCTTTTGAGAAACCCGCGTAACTATCCCATCACGTGGGCCTTGGCAGGGCTTGAGATTGCAGACGGAAATGGCACTGCGGCCGCTGGCTATTTGAAGGAATTGACACGGCAGCGTCCTTCCGGCGATCAAATCTGGCTACGACTTGCGGAAGCCGAAGGCATGGCCAGAAACATTGTCGGCGTTCATCGAGCCAGAGCGGAATACGATGCCTTGAGGGGGGACTACCGCTCAGCCCAGCGCCAGTTACGCCAAGCTCAAGAAAAACTGCCCGCCGGCTCGGCAGAAAGGCAGGTGGTTAGCGAGCGGCTGAGCGAGATCGCTAGCCGCATTCAGCAGGCCGACAAATCCTGACCTGGAGCTACAAACCAATCAGGAGGCGTTGCCGGCAGCCTTAAGGTTCATGCCCGCCGTGAAGTCCAACATACGCTTCAATGGACGCAAAGCATCTTCACGAAGGACTGGATCAACGTGCACTTCCTGATCACCGTTCTCGAGCACATGAAGCAGATTCTCCAACCCGTTCATAGCCATCCAGGGACACTGCGCACAGCTACGGCAGGTAGCGCCATTCCCCGCCGTCGGGGCCTCAATCAGCGTTTTATTGGGAGCCAATTGCTGCATCTTGTAAAAGATGCCGTTGTCCGTGGCCACAATAAACTCTTCGTTAGGCATGCTCTGCACGGCATGAATCAACTGCGACGTTGAACCAACCACATCGGCCATCTCGACTACGGCGTCAGGTGACTCCGGGTGCACCAGAATCGCCGCATTCGGGTACAGCGCCTTCAGATCTTCAAGCCCTCTCGACTTAAACTCCTCATGGACGATGCAAGAGCCGTCCCACAGAAGCACATCCGCACCTGTTGTTTTCTGGACGTAGTGCCCCAAATGCTTGTCGGGTGCCCAGAGAATCTTTTCTCCCCTGGCATCCAGATCTTCTACAATCGCCTGCGCACAGCTTGAGGTGACAACCCAGTCTGCCCTCGCCTTTACGGCCGCCGAGGTGTTGGCATACACCACAACGGTACGATCAGGGTGCTGATCACAAAAGTCCGAAAACTCGTCTGCCGGACAACCAACGTCAAGCGAACAGGTCGCTTCCAGCGTTGGCATCAGTACACGTTTTTCGGGGTTTAGAATTTTCGCCGTTTCACCCATAAACCGGACACCAGCCACTACCACGGTCGTGGCTGAATGCTGGTTACCGAAACGCGCCATTTCCAAAGAGTCGGCTACACAGCCGCCCGTTTCTTCAGCAAGACGCTGGATATCAGGATCGGTGTAGTAATGAGCAACCAGCACAGCATCTTTGTCTAAAAGTACCTGTTTAATGCGGGCCTCAAGCTCGGCTTTCTCGCTGGTGCTGAGAGGCTTAGGCTCAGCGGCATGAGCCAGGTGTTCCTGAACAAGGATACGGTCTTGCGCTCGTGTCATTGATGGATCTCTGCGTTGGACGTTACAGGCCGAGTATACCACTTCCCCATTTGAATTGAGGACAGCGCTACATCTCCCCAAAAACTGCAGGCAAAAAAAAAGAGCCCGAAGGCTCTTTTTCGAGCAAAACCAAAATTCCGGCTTTGCTATATTGGTGGGTCGTGATGGATTCGAACCATCGACCAATTGGTTAAAAGCCAACTGCTCTACCAACTGAGCTAACGACCCATAACTGGTATTGCCGGTTTTTCAGCCGACGAACAACGGAAAACTCCGATGTTCTGAAATTGGTGGGTCGTGATGGATTCGAACCATCGACCAATTGGTTAAAAGCCAACTGCTCTACCAACTGAGCTAACGACCCAATGGAGGTGCGTATAGTAATGATATTTTCTTGCTGATCAACCCCTTTTTCAGGGTTTTTTAATTTTTTTTACATCGTTGCTTAAACAGCGATCAAATTGGTGATTGCGCGAGCAACTTACGCCTCGCCCAGGAACTTACGAGCCAGATCAGCCGCACTGGAATCCGGATAATGGTCCACCACCATCTGCATGCGACGCTTAGCTTCCGCTTTTTCGCCCAACTTGTCGAGTGTCACACCCAGCTTGTACACGGCATCCGCCGCTTTTCGATGGTCATCATAGCGCGTAGCAACAATGGTAAAGGCCTGCTTGGCTTGTTCGAGTTGCGGTTTGGCAAGATAAACCTCACCCAACCAATAGTAGGCGTTAACGGTTAGGTCACCTTCTGGGTACTCATCAACGAACTCATACAGCTGAGTGATCGCCTCGTCGTAGGCCTTTTGATTACGGATCAGATCAATAATCTGATTGTAGGTTTGCCGCTCGTTCGCATCAGGCGCCCGATAATTCCGCACAGCCGGTTTAGTCGCTGAAGACTCTGCGGTGGTTGCCGCCGTATCCGGTGCAGAAGCTTTCTCTTCCAGAGCTTTCGACAATTCAAGAATCCGCTGATCGAGATCCACATAGCGATCCCTACCCTGCTGTTGAAGCTTGCGAATTTCGTACTGCTGCTCTTCCACTTTACCCTGAAGCCGCCGCACATCGCCCTGAAGCTGCTGAATCATATAAAACAACTCGGCAGTTGCCTGGCTGTCTCCAGCCTTACGCTGGGCTTCTGAAGTGGCGTTCTGGTAGGCAGGCGTCGACGACTGTGCAGAAACGGCACCCGCCAGGCCAAAGCCTAGCGGGATTAGCACGGTCGCCATGAGTTTTTTTCTCATGGGTCAGTCCGTTTATCAGCGTTAATTACTTGAAAATCAGCTCTACACGACGGTTCTGGGCCCAAGCACTTTCGCTGGAACCACGAACCACAGGCTTCTCTTCACCGTAGCTTACGGTTTCAATCTGGCCACGTGAAGCACCGTTCACCACCAGGAACCGCTCAACGGCTTTAGCGCGACGCTCACCCAGCGCAAGGTTGTATTCCTTGCTGCCACGCTCGTCTGCATGGCCTTCAAGACGAACTTGCTGGCGTGGATTGCTAGACAGGAAGCGCGCATGAGTCACCAACGCATTGCGAGCTTCTTGCTTGATCTCGGAGGTATCGAAATCAAAGTAGAAGGTGGTGATGTTACGCAGAGCTGCCTGCTCCGCCTTGGCACGCTCTTCATCGGTTAGAACAGAAGAGGAAACACCTTCCCCGTCTTCCCCACCATAGACAGTAGAACCACCTTCCTGATCAATCGCAGCAACGTCTGAGCCGGAATCGTAACCGTACTCACCCTCGTCCATGGTATCGCCGGTCGAGCTACAACCCGCTACCAGACCAAAGGACAACAGCATGGCGAACGCTTTGTTTTGTGCAGACACTTTCATATTTACCTTTCCTTCTCGTGACATTGACTTTCTTTAGCTACAAAAGGATTAACGGGTAATCGGACCCCAAGCGGGCTCTCTCACTTCACCCTCCGAGGCCGGCAGGCTATACGCAGCACCGCCGTCCGCAGACACCACCGTAAGCACTCCTTCGCCGCCTTGCTCGGTGGCATAAATCAGCATGCGGCCGTTCGGCGACACACTGGGAGACTCATCCGTTCCGGTACGAGTAACAATGGTTTCCTCATCGGTTTTCAGATTACGACGCGCAATGTGGAAGGACCTATCCCGCTGATGCACGTAGTAAACATATTCGCCTTTAGAATCGGGACGCGCTCGGGCGTTGTACCGGCTACCAAAAGTAATTCGACGGGCTTCAGCACCGGGGCGTTCCATATAATAAATCTGTGGTCCACCCGACTGGTCAGAGGTGAAGAACACCCCTTTTCCAGCATGATCCCAGGCCGCTTCTGTATCGATAGCCCAGTGATTGGTCAGTTTTGTGATCTTTCCACTAACCAGATTCTTTTCATAGATTTCGGCGTTGCCGTCTTTCGATAGCGTCATTAACATCGATTGACCGTCAGGTGACCAGGCAGGTGCCGAATTCAACCCTGGGAAGTCGGCGGCCTTGGTACGTTTTCCAGTCGCCAATTCGTGTATAAAAATGACCGGTTTTCCCGTTTCGAAAGAAACATAGGCAAGCTTCTTGCCATCCGGTGACCACGCGGGCGACAGAATAGGCTCATCACTTTCCAGGCGCACCGTTGAGCGCTGGCCATCAATGTCACTGACGTGAAGGCGGTAGACACTCTTATTGCTCGCACCCGAAAGCGTCACATACGCCAGCTTGGTGGAAAAAGCACCGGGCTCGCCAGTGATCGCTTCGTACACGCGATCACTGATGTGATGCGCCAGAGAGCGGACGTTACCCTGCGGCGCAGCCGCCGTTTCACCCAAAATCCGCTGTTCACGGTTCACATCAAACAGTTCGTAACGCGCCTCTACTCGACCGCCATTATTCGTGAGTTGACCAACCAGGACATAGCGCTGACCCAACATCCGCCAATCACGGAAGTACACTTCAGAGCGCTCAGATGGCAGGCTCAGCATTTTCTCTGGACTCAAAGGCTTGAATTCGCCACTCATGGTCAGGTCGGCCTGCACAATGCTGCTGATCTTATCCCCAGCCGGCATTGCACCACTTTCCGCAAAAGGAACAACTGCCACCGGGATGGCCGAGTTTGCCCCTTCGGTAATGCGAATCAGCAACTCTGCTCGCGCACTTGATGCAACGAAGAACATAACCATCAACCAGCCGACCATGGTTACGTGTCGTTTCGCCAGTACGCTCCTCGAATTTTTACTCTTAAACATTGTCAGCCTCACCGCAACCGTTTGGGGTTGAATTCAATCGTAAACTTTCGGAAGTACCGCTCAAACGTATCTCTGTCGCTCGGCACCGGATATCGATTCAATGAGCGCACCGCACTCAGCGCCGAGTTATCGAACGCGGTATTACCGCTGCTGCTTACCAACGTAACACCTTGCAACTCTCCCGTCGGCAATAGCGTAATCTGCAACCGTGCGACCATATTTTCGGTCGCCGAAGCCGGCGGATACCAAGCCTGAGCCAGGCGGTCTCGAATCAACGCCTGATACTTCTCACTGTCGGTCAGCATCTGCGCTTCCCGGGCTTTGGCCACAGCCGCCTCACGCTGGCGGCGCGCTTCGCTCTCGCGGGCCTTCTCAGCCTCTTCGGCCAGCGCATTAAGCTGCTGTTCTCTCAACCGCCGCTCGGCTTCCTTTCGCTTGCGTTCGGCTTCCTTTCGAGCTCGCTCTTCTTTGCGCTCAGCTTCTTCTTTGCGGCGTTGTTCTTCCTTCCGCTTCTTTTCTTCCTCAGCTTGGCGCTTAGCTTCTTCCTGGCGCTTTCGTTCCTCTTCAGCCTTCTGGCGCTCACGCTCCTTCGCTTCGGCTTCCGCTTTTTTACGAGCCGCTTCTTTAGCTTGAGCCTGCTGTTCAGCCTTTTCACGAGCCTGAGCTTCTTGCTGTTTGCGCTCTCGCTCTATTTTTCGAGCTTTTTCCTGAGCCGCTTTTTCGGCGGCCTGACGCTTGGCTTCCTGCTCCGCTTTTTTACGTTCCGCATCCGCCGTTTTACGCTGCTGCTCTGCGGCCAACTCCCGCTTCTGCGCGTCGTCCCGCTGATCTTGCTCATCAACCACCGGGCTCGGCTTCGGCTCCGGACTGATCAATCTTGCCGAGATGCTGCGCGGCTCAGGCTCCTGCACAGGATTGGTCCACGACCACCCCGCCAGCGCAACCACGACAATCAGCAGATGCAGCCCAAGAGACATCGCCACAGGCGACTTCAATGAAATGCTGTCTTTATTTACGGTGACCCGTTCGTGACCCTTCACAACAATCCCGCCACCTGATTAAGGCTGATCCTGAGGTGCATCGGTAATCAGGCCGATGCCAGACGCACCCGCTGCCTGAAGCTCTGCCATCAAACGCACGACAACACCGTAATCGACAAATTCATCACCACGAACCAACACCTCGCTGTTAGCGCGCTGCGACAAGATTTTCGCAACCTGTGTCCGCACGTTTTCCAGCGACATTGGATCACTGCTGTCATCGCCGACTTCCAGGTAGTAAGCGCCGTTACTGTCGACCGACACGGTTATGGTCTCGACGTCTTTATCCTGAGTGATCGGTTCAGACGTGGTTTCCGGCAAATCCACCTTCACACCTTGTGTGAGCATTGGGGCTGTCACCATAAAAATGACGAGCAACACCAACATAACATCGATATAGGGCACCACGTTGATTTCCGACATCGACTTGCGCGGCTGCCGGGACATCATTCCCATACTTTTCATCGAGCGCCCCTCCCCTTACCATCGGCAACCATCACGAACCGGCCTGCTCGGAGTTGTGAACACGGCGGTGAAGAATGCTGGAAAACTCTTCTGCAAACGTTTCATAGTTCTTCAGCAGTGCATCAGACATGGTCGAGAAACGGTTATACGCAATAACAGCAGGAATCGCGGCAAACAAACCCATCGCAGTCGCGATCAACGCTTCGGAGATACCCGGCGCTACGGTTGCAAGCGTGGCCTGCTGAACCTGAGCCAGCCCCCGGAATGAATTCATGATGCCCCAAACGGTGCCGAACAAACCAACGTAAGGACTGGTGGAACCGACCGTTGCCAGAAACGGAAGATGCATATCCAGTCGTTCATGCTCTCGCGAGAAGGCAACACGCATCGCCCGCTGCGCTCCTTCCATTACGGCATCGGCGTCACGACTTTGCTGTCGAAGCCTGGAAAACTCCTTAAATCCTGCACGAAAAAGAGACTCCATACCCGAGTTCGGCGTTGGGTTCGCATTCACATCTCGGTACAACTGACCAAGATCCATGCCGGACCAAAAGCGCTCTTCAAACGCCAGCTGGGCTTGTTTAGCTTGGCGGTAGATCTTCACTCGCTGGAAGATCAGCGCCCAAGACACCACAGATGCCAACACCAGCAACAGCATGACAAGCTGCACCAGAAGCCCTGCGTTCGCAATCAGATGCCAGACTGATAGTTCGGATCCCACTGTACACTCCCAAGAAAGTTTCTATATTTTTCAGATAATTAAAGCACGCTTTTAAGAATCATACTCATGTTTTCGGGCAGACGCCTTGGCTTACCAGTATCCAGAGCAACACAAGCGACTCTAACCTCGGCTTCGCACAACAACGCTCGGCTATCCGCCATCAGAACCTGTTGACGGAAGGTCATCCAAACCCGGGATGACGCAATCGGCTCGGCGGTGACCAACAACTGGTCATCCAACTTGGCCGGCGCGGCGTAGTGCAGAGTCATCTTCTGAACCACGTAACTGACGTTTTGCTCCAAACCAGACCGCAACTCCACACCCTGACTGCGGACCCACTCTGTGCGTGCACGCTCCATGTAATGGAGGTACTTGGCATGGAATACGATCCCACCGGCGTCGGTATCTTCTATATAGACCCGAAGCGGCAATTCAAAAACAGGAACGCCAGATACATCACTCAAAACCGTTACTCTCCCTCTCGGATTTGGGCGGCACAACACCAAAATGCTGATAGGCACTCGACGTCACCATACGCCCTCTTTGTGTCCGTACCATATAACCTTGCTGAATCAAAAACGGCTCTAACACGTCTTCGATGGTACCTCGCTCTTCACTGATCGCTGCGGCCAGACTTTCAACACCGACCGGTCCGCCATCAAACTTTTCGATCATCGCCAGCAACAGCCGTCGATCCATGTGGTCAAAGCCCTGACTATCAACTTTTAACATATTCAGAGCCTGATCCGCGATTTCCGCAGTAATCCGGCCATCTGACCGTACTTCTGCGAAGTCACGCACTCGACGCAATAGCCGGTTAGCAATTCGCGGCGTACCTCGAGACCGGCGGGCAATTTCAAACGCACCACCTTCATCAAGCGTCACCGAAGATAGCCGGGCCGAGCGGGCAATAATCTGGGTCAGGTCGGCGGTATTGTAGAATTCCAGACGTTGAACAATGCCAAAACGGTCCCTCAGCGGGGAGGTCAGCAAGCCGGCACGAGTGGTCGCGCCCACCAAAGTGAAAGGCGGCAAATCCAGCTTGATAGAGCGCGCTGCCGGGCCCTCACCAATCATGATGTCTAACTGATAGTCTTCCATCGCCGGATACAATACTTCTTCAACCGCCGCACTGAGACGATGTATCTCATCGATGAAGAGAACATCCCCTTCTTCAAGATTGGTCAGCATAGCGGCCAGATCGCCCGCTTTTTCGAGCACGGGACCGGAGGTGGTTTTAATCGCCACACCCATCTCGTTGGCAATGATGTTTGCCAGGGTGGTTTTACCAAGGCCAGGCGGGCCAAAAATCAGGACGTGATCCAGAGCTTCCTGCCGGGCACGAGCTGCAGAGATGAAAATTTCCATCTGCTCGCGCACCGTCGGCTGACCAACGTATTCGGACAACAGCGTCGGGCGGATGGCGCGATCATGCACCTCTTCATACTCTCCGGCTTTGGCCGTTATCAGTCGGTCCGATTCAATCATGGCATTATCCACTTGCTGGGAATAAACAACGTGCCTGCTGGTCGCCCTTGGCTTTAGATTGCCCTAATTGTACAAAGGGCGCGGTCCGAGTCACGTTAAGCTCTATACACATTAGTGTCATCATACGACACAAAAAAGCCGGGCTTACCCGGCTGGAATCATGTTTCTCAGCGCAAGTCTGATCAACGACTCACTGCTCATATCTGGCTCCGCCACCTTACTGATGGCTTTAGCCGCTTCCTGGGGCTTGTAACCGAGCGCAATCAACGCGGCTTCGGCCTCCTCCCTGGGATCCGGCCCCACTGCGGCCATGTCGCTGGACACTCCTCCCGCCGACTGTTCGGGCATAGAAGGAAAGAACTGCCCCTCCAGCTGTTTGATGCGGTCAGCCATGTCAATCAACAAGCGCTCTGCGGTTTTCTTTCCCACGCCTGGTAGCTTAACCAAGGCATTAACATCCCGGGCTTCCACGCATTGGATAAACTGTTGCGCGTCCAGTCCCGACAGAATACCGATGGCCATTTTAGGACCCACACCGTTCACTTTGATCAACAACCGGAACAGATTACGATCCAGCAAAGAAGCGAAACCGAACAGGCTTTGCGCATCTTCGCGCACGGCAAAATGGGTATGGAGAGTCACCTCTTGGCCGGTTTCCGGCAGGTGAAAGAACGTGGTGTAAGGAATATCGACTTCATAACCCAGCCCTGCGCACTCCACCAGTGCCTGGCCCGGGGTTTTCTCAACCAGCAAACCTCGAATACGACCTATCAAAGCCCGTCTCCTCTGGCTTTCATGAATCTTTGTTTATTGCCGGCGAACGCGACCGCCTCGAACCTTGCCGCCAACACCTGCAAGCTTTAACGTACTTTGATTCATATGGGCGTGGCACAGCGCAATGGCTAGCGCATCCGCAGCATCTTCCTGGGGCTTCCGAGACAACCCCAACAAAGCCTGAACCATATGTTGAACCTGAGACTTGTCGGCACCCCCTGTGCCCACGACAGCCTGCTTCACCTGCCTCGCGGAATATTCATGAACAGCCAAACCGCTATTGGCAGCACTGACGATTGCCGCACCTCTAGCCTGCCCCAACTTAAGTGCAGAATCCGGGTTGCGGGCCATGAACACCTGCTCAATGGCAAACTCTTCCGGACGATACTCTCCAATCAACAGCGCGAGACTCTGAAAAATGGTTTGCAAGCGTTCAGCCATGGGCTTTTGCCCGACTCGAATGCAGCCACTGTCAAGATACTCGATCTGGCGACCATCCACGCGGATGATACCGTAACCGGTGATTCTGGAACCGGGGTCTACGCCCAGAATGATTGGCATCCGCCTACCTTCAACGCTGTGAGAGGATCACCAAAACAAAGAGGCGGCCAAAGCCGCCTCTTGTCGTTAGCGCTTACGCTTTATCATCTGCTTTGCCACCATCAGTGGCCTTAGCTGAGCGTCGCAAACGAATGTGCAGCTCTTTCAGCTGCTTCTCGTCAACTTCACCCGGCGCTTGAGTCATCAAGCAAGTCGCACTCTGAGTTTTCGGGAAAGCAATCACGTCACGGATGGACGCAGAACCGGTCATCAGCATCACCAAACGATCCAGACCAAAGGCCAGACCGCCGTGTGGCGGGCAACCGAACTTCAGCGCGTCGAGCAGGAAGCCAAATTTCGCACGAGCCTCTTCCTCACCGATACCCAGAATACGGAACACGGTCTCCTGCATGGCGCCGTCGTGGATACGGATGGAACCGCCACCCAGCTCAGTACCATTCAACACCATGTCGTAGGCGCGGGATAATGCATTCGCCGGGTCTGCCGCCAGCTCTTCCGGCGTGCACGAAGGTGCCGTGAACGGGTGATGGATAGCGGTCAGACCGCCATCGGAGGTTTCCTCGAACATCGGGAAATCTACCACCCACATGGGAGCCCACTCGCAGGCCAGCATATTCAGATCGTGTCCTACTTTGATGCGCAGCGCACCCAGAGCCTCATTCACAACCGTGGTTTTGTCAGCACCGAAGAATACGATATCGCCATCTTCTGCACCCACACGCTCCATAATTGCCATGGCCACATCAGCGCCCAGGAACTTCACGATCGGAGACTGGAGACCTTCCACACCCTTGGCCAGCTCGTTGACCTTGATGTAAGCCAAGCCTTTAGCACCGTAGATGCCTACAAACTTGGTGTATTCGTCGATCTGCTTACGGCTCAGCTCGCCACCTTTAGGTACACGCAACGCAGCAACACGGCCTTTTGGATCTTTCGCCGGGCCGGCGAAGACCTTGAAGTCGACGCTTTCAACCAGATCGTTCACGTCCTGCAGTTCCAGCGGGATACGCAGATCGGGCTTATCGCTACCGTAGCGCTGCATAGCTTCAGCGTATGGCATGCGCGGAAACTCGGGAAGCTCAACATCCAGCACGTCTTTGAACAGGGTGCGAATCATGTCTTCGTTCAGATTCATCAGGCTTTCTTCATCGACAAAAGAAGCCTCAATATCCACCTGAGTAAACTCCGGCTGACGGTCGGCGCGGAGGTCTTCGTCACGGAAGCACTTGGCGATTTGGTAGTAGCGGTCAACACCCGACACCATAAGCATCTGCTTAAACAGCTGCGGCGACTGAGGCAACGCGAAGAAAGAACCGTCGTGAGTTCGGCTTGGCACCAAATAGTCACGAGCACCCTCGGGAGTCGCACGAGTCAGGATGGGGGTTTCCACATCCATAAAACCGCGGCTGTCCAGGAAGTTTCGAATATAGCTGGTTACCCGGGAGCGGAAACGCAAACGGTTGATCATTTCCGGGCGACGCAGATCGATAAAGCGGTAGCGCAAGCGAACATCTTCACCCACGTCTACGTGCTCATCCAGCGGGAACGGAGGCGTGGCCGCAGCATTCAGGATCACGAGCTCTTTACCCAGCAGCTCTACCTGACCGGTAGACATGTTGTCATTTTCAGTACCGGCGGGGCGACGACGCACGCGGCCAGTCACTTTTACAACATATTCACTCCGAACTTTCTCGGCCAGAGCGAAGCTTTCCTGGGTATCCGGGTCAACCACGACCTGAGAAATACCATCCCGGTCCCGCAGATCCAGGAATATAACTCCACCGTGGTCACGGCGGCGATGTACCCATCCACAGAGTGTAACTTCCTGATCAATGTGAGATTCGTTGATCCCACCGCAATAATGACTGCGCATACCGGTTCCCGTAGTTTCTGAATGTGTGCGTTGTGTCCCGCGCCAGGCGGCGGATAACTTTTTCGAAACACGCTGTGAATACATCCATATACGCTCTGCTATGCCATCCATGGCTTCGCAAGGTTTCGAAAAAGTTATCCCCCACCCAACGCTACATCGTTCTTGGCCGCACACTGAAAAAGCGGCCATGGTGAAAAGCCGCCCATTATAAACACAATGACGCCGAAAATCAGGCGTACCGGAACGCATTTAAGACACTCTGATGACTCTTCAGAAACAGGCGGCTAGAATGATGCTCTTTAGCGGTAATTGGAGCAGCTATTTTGACCACCCGAGCGGAACAAAAACTGAAAACCCGAAGAGCACTCATGGACGCCGCCTTGGCGCAACTGAGCGCAGACCGGGGCTTTGGCAGTTTGAGTTTGCGGGAAGTGGCACGGGAAGCCGGAATTGCCCCCACCTCTTTTTACCGGCACTTTGCTGAGCTGGACGAACTGGGCCTGGCGCTGGTTGATGAAGGCGGCGTCGCTCTGCGCCAACTGATGCGCCAAGCCAGAAAACGCATTGTCCGAGACGGCAGTGCGATCTCTACCTCAGTCGACACGTTTATGGAATACCTCGGCAACAATGCCAACCTGTTCCGCTTGATGTTACGAGAACGAACCGGTGTGTCCAAACCGTTCCGTACCGCCGTGAAAGCCGAGATCGAACATTTTGTCACAGAACTGGCCGCTGACCTGCGCCGGTTCGCGGAAGAGCAAAACAAAACCATTTCAGATGCCCGCATCGTAGCTGAAGCCATGGTCACATTGGTATTCAATCAAGGAGCGGAAGCATTGGACGCCACGCCTAAAGAGCGGGAAGAGCTGAAAACGAAATTGAAGATCGAATTACGGATGATTTTGGTAGGCTCCCATACCCTGGCTCAATGGCAACAGGGCCGGGAGTAATCAGAAACCGGTTTAGGCCAACAGCTTGAGTACCGGTTGCAGCTTCGCAATAACGCACTCCAGCTCATCGTCATTATAAGGCACGGGCGCCTGTTTGCCCCACACAGGGCCAGGCCAGGCGGGATCACCTTCAAACCGAACGATATGGTGAAGATGCAGCTGCGGCACCATGTTACCCAAGGCCGCAACATTCATCTTATCGCCGCCAAAGAGCTCCATCATCCCCCTGCTTAAAGCAGACGACTCTTTCAACAGCGTTATCTGCTGCTCTGTTGTAAGCTGGTAGACCTCCCGGATACCGGGCACCGCAGGCACCAGAATAATCCACGGCCAGGTACGGTCATTCATCAACCGAACCTCACACAGCCCGGAATGTCCCAAGCTGTGAGTATCGGCTGCCAGACGTTCGTGAAGCTCAAACATGTCAGCCCCTAGATCAATCTGCCGAATGGAACTGGTTCTGGCCGCGACCAATTGCGTAATAAGTCAGACCATAGCGTTCCAGCATTTCCGGCTCGTACAGATTACGACCGTCAAACACCGCAGGTTCTTTCAATGTTCCAGCAATCGCATCAAAGTCCGGAGAACGGAATTCCTTCCACTCCGTGCAAATCACCAGCACATCCGCCCCTTTCAAGGCCTGCTCTTTGGTGCCGCACAACGTAAGGCCATTGTGGTCGCCATAAATACGCTGAGTTTCGTTCATTGCCTCGGGATCAAACGCCTGAACCGTCGCCCCGACCTTCCACAAGCTTTCCATCAGCGTTCTGGATGAAGCCTCGCGCATGTCATCAGTGTTCGGTTTGAAGGCCAATCCCCATAGAGCAACGACTTTGCCCTCCAGATTGCCCTGGAAGTAGTGACTGATCTTGTCAAACAACACGTACTTCTGACCAACGTTAACGGCTTCGACAGCATTCAGCAGCTTGGCCTCGTAATCACAATCACGGGCAGTGCGCGCAAGCGCTTGCACATCCTTCGGGAAACAAGAGCCACCGTAGCCACAGCCAGGGTAAATAAAGTGGTAACCAATACGCGGATCTGAACCAATCCCGCGACGAACCGCTTCGATATCCGCGCCCAGGCGCTCGGCCAAATTGGACATTTCGTTCATGAAGCTGATTTTCGTAGCCAGCATTGAGTTGGCTGCGTACTTGGTCAGCTCCGCCGAACGGATATCCATAAAGATCATGCGGTCCCGATTCCGGTTGAACGGGTAATACACTTCCCGAAGCAAATCCGCCGCTTGTTCACTATCGGTGCCAATCACGATTCGATCAGGCTTCATGAAGTCATTGATGGCCGCCCCTTCTTTCAGGAACTCCGGGTTGGAGACCACATCAAATGCCAGCTCCAGACCACGCGCATCCAGCTGCGCGCGCACCGCAGCCTTGACCTTATCGCCAGTACCAACTGGAACCGTGGATTTATCGACCACAACTTTGTACTCGTCCATGTACTGCCCGATGGACTTCGCGACCGCCAACACATACTGCAGGTCGGCCGAGCCGTCTTCATCCGGTGGCGTACCGACCGCAATGAACTGCAAAGCTCCGTGTTTGACCGCTGCTTCTGCATCGGTCGTAAAGGCCAATCGACCCGCCTCAAACGTATGCTTAACGATCGACTCGAGACCCGGCTCATAAATAGGAATCTGCCCATTTTCAAGCTTATTGATCTTGTCTTCATCAACGTCCATGCACAATACATCGTGCCCGACATCCGCCAAGCAGGCGCCAGTCACGAGACCAACATATCCTGTTCCAAAAATCGTAATCTTCATGAACTCTTTCCCGAAAACAATATATTAAAACGTTACTTCGCCGCTTTTTTCTGAAGCCAGATCTTTTCCCACGCCAACGCTGTCCGAACGATGGTACTGAGATCGTCGTAGTCAGGTCGCCAATTCAGAACCTGTTTGATTCGGGCATTGTCCGCCATCAATGCCTCAGGATCACCAGCTCGTCTTCCGGTCATCTCAACGGGGAACTCAACACCGGACTCTGCTTTAACCACGTCAATCACTTCACTGACGGTGAAGCCGCTCCCATAGCCACAGTTAAGCACCTGAGACTCACCGCCATCGGCCATGTAATCCAGCGCCATCACATGGGCTTTGGCCAGATCTTCAACATGGATGTAGTCACGAACACAGGTGCCATCACGAGTTTCGTAGTCGGTGCCGAACACACTCATACCTTCGCGTTGGCCTGTCACGCACTCACACGCCACCTTGATAAGATGCGTAGCTTCGGGCGTTGCCTGGCCAAGGAGGCCGTCCGGATTGGCGCCGGCGACATTGAAGTAGCGCAAAACAACATAATTGAGACTGGAAGCCGCCGCCAGATCCATGATCATCCGCTCACTCATCATTTTCGATGCGCCGTAAGGATTGATCGGCGCCAAGGGCAGATCTTCGGTCAGTACCGTCTGTTCAGGCATACCGTACACGGCCGCCGTGGATGAAAACACCATATAAGGCGTCTTGTGGCGCTCGATGGCCTTGAGCAGATTCAGGGTATTGCGAGTGTTGTTGCCATAGTATTTCAGTGGATTACTGACGGACTCGGGCACCACAATATTCGCTGCAAAGTGCAGCACAGCCTCGAAATCGTGGGCCGCAAACACTGCTTCGATGGCGTCCTCATCGCAAAGATCGCCAACCACCAACTCACCCGCAGTAACCGCCCAGCGATAGCCGGTAGACAGGTTATCAAACACCACAATATCGTGGCCTGCTTCCGCCAACTGACGCACAACATGGCTACCAATATAGCCGGCACCGCCGGTCACAAGTACTTTCACGTGGACTTACCCCTTCCCTGAATGCTGTTTGCGCTGCCGGCGGATTTCATCACGCCGACGGCTGAAAAATTCGGTGATAATTTGTCCGCAGTCGTCTGCCAAGACCCCGCCAACGGTTTCAACGTGCCAATTGAGAAACGCCTCATCCAGCGTACGCCGTGCCGACTCTACTGCACCGGCCTTGGGCTCTTTCGCTCCATAGACAATACGGCTGATGCGGCTGTGCACAATAGCGCCAACACACATGGTACAAGGCTCGAGAGTGACGTAAAGCGTTGCGCCGCTCAGGCGGTAGTTCCCCCCCCTCGCCGCGGCATCGCGCAAGGCGCGCACTTCAGCATGAGCCGTCGGGTCACACCCTGTAATAGGCGCATTATAGCCTACGCCTAATTCCTGACCATCACGAACAACAATGGCGCCCACTGGCACTTCGTCTTTTTCGGCTGCTTGCGCAGCCAACGACAAGGCACGAGCCATCCAGTATTCGTCATTGGCGTGTAAATCTGACATAAATGAGGTTCGTCTTATAGGGGCTTAAGCAGCTGATAATTGATCATCTCATGCGCAGGTACCGGCTTGCTGAAATAATACCCCTGCGCCACATCACACCCTAACTCACCCAACAAGGTAAGCTGTTCGGCCGTTTCGACACCTTCAGCAACGACTTGCAAGTTCAAACTGTGAGCCATCGCTATTGTGGCCGTCACAAGGTCACGATCTTCCTTATTGGTCGTGATACCACTGACGAAACTTCGGTCGATCTTCAGAAGGTCGAAGTCGTACTGTCTCAGGTAACTCAATGATGAATACCCGGTTCCAAAGTCATCCATTGATAATTTGACACCCAGGGCATGCAGATCCGTTAAAACCTCATCGACACTGGATTGCCCTACCATCAACACACCTTCGGTAATTTCAAACTCCAGCCGGTCAGATGTGACATTGGTAGTTCTAAGCGCCGCCTTCACAAAGTCGACCAGGTCTTGGTCCCTGAATTGTCGCGGAGAAAGGTTAACCGCCATCGTATATTCTTGTCGGTGAGCCTGTCCCCACTCCAACAAAAAACCCAGTGCATGAGCAAGCACATATTTTCCAATGGGAACGATCAACCCCGTGTGCTCTGCAATGGGTATAAACTCGTCAGGCGCAATCGGCCCCATCACCGGGCTATGCCACCGTAGCAGAGCCTCTGCGCCAACAATCTTGCCATCTTTCACATTAATTTTCGGCTGATAATAGACCTCAAGCTCGTTACGCTCTAGCGCGCCATATAACTGTTCTTCGATTGCCAAACGACGCAAAATCATTTCGTTCATTTGCTTTGTGAAAAACGAATAGGTGTTTCGGCCCTGCTCTTTTGATTGATACATCGCAGCGTCGGCATTGCGCAACAAATCGGTGGCGTTATCGCCATTGTCAGGAAAAATAGCAACGCCAATGCTGGAGGTTAGTATCAATTCTCTCCCATCGATGCTAAATGGCTCTCTAAAAACTCCAAGCAATTTTTCTACAATCTCGACTGCATCAAAACATTCGGCCAACGATCCCAATAACACGATAAATTCATCGCCACCCAAACGCCCCACCGTGTCTGATTCCCGCACGGCCGAATTCAGCCTATTCGCCGCCTCAACGAGAATCTTGTCCCCTACCTCATGACCTAACGAATCATTCACCTTTTTAAAATCATCAATATCCAAAAATACTACCGCAGCTTTTTCGCCGCTTCGATCCATCTCCTTTATCATTTGCGACAAACGATCAAGGGACAGGAAACGATTTGGTATCGAGGTTAAGGAGTCAAAATAAGCTTGTTTTCGAATCAGTTCGGCGGCTTCATGGGCTTCTGTAATATCCCGAACGATAACCATCAGCTGTTTCTGGACAGGCAAGTGGCTGATCCTTGCCTCAAAATAGGCCTTGCCAATGGGAAGGTCTAAATAATATTCGAAGCTAAGAAATCCGTTATCCACCATCGCTTTTGCAATGAAAAGCTTGAACTTTGCCGACACTTCTTCGGGCAACAAGTCGGCCATATTTTTTCCAACAATATCCTCATACTGAACATAAAGCTTTCGGCTATCACCAGCGTGGTAGTCAATAATACTGCCGTCTTCTGCCAATAAGAAAAATAAATCGGGGATCGATTCAAATACGCTCTGAAGCAATTCTTCTTTTGAAACAGCTCGGTGTTGCGCTTTTTTTACATCACCCAAATCCACGTCAATGCAATACATTTCATGTTCATTGCGTGCATTCCGAAACATTACGTGGCTTGAATAAACACTGACATCCTCGCCGCTTTTGCTGCGTAGAATAAGCTCTGAGGCCGGTATTTCTAAGCCCTTATTCACCCAGCTTTCATGGGCAGACACAACGCCCGATCGCATAGATTCAGGAATTATCAAATCTTCTAATCTTTTACCTAGCGCCTCTTCGGCGGTGTAGCCGTAGATTCTTTCACTGCCTATGTTCCAGTAAACAACTCTGCGCTCTTGGTCATACCCTTGAACGGAAATAGCATCGACGGCATCAAACAGTTGACGTACAGAATCCCTTGCATTCTCTTGACGATCGTCCATTTTTCTACTCTTTCGATCTATTGGCATGACGGAAAATCCGGCCTAACGTCCATTCTGTCCCAGCCATTTTAACAACACCCCGAGGTCCAAAAATAAGCCCTCAGCCCCACATACCATGCATCTAAACCTTGAGCTAAGTTTAGGAAAGACTTAAAAAATCACCAGCCTTTTTGCGCGAATTGGTATCAGAAATAAAAGAGCCCACAACGAGGTGGGCTTCAGTGTGACTTAATGCTATCGATCGAGAGGCATTGCCAGCGACAAGATCATTCCCATTCAATCGTCGCGGGTGGCTTGGACGACACATCGTAGGTCACCCGGGAAATGCCACTGATCTCATTGATAATCCGATTAGAAACCGTTTCCAACAGATCGTATGGGAGGTGTGCCCAGCGAGCAGTCATGAAGTCGATGGTCTCCACCGCGCGCAATGCCACAACCCACTCGTAGCGACGTGCATCACCTACAACACCGACAGACCTCACGGGCAGGAAGACGGCAAAGGCCTGACTGGTTTTATGGTACAAGTCAGCGCGATGAAGCTCTTCGAGGAAGATAGCATCCGCACGGCGCAGAATATCGGCGTATTCCTTTTTCACTTCACCCAGAATACGCACACCCAGACCCGGTCCAGGGAACGGATGACGGTAGACCATGTCGTATGGCAAGCCGAGTTCAAGGCCAATTCGACGAACTTCATCCTTGAACAGCTCACGCAGTGGCTCAACCAGTTTCATTTTCATGGTTTCTGGCAGGCCGCCCACGTTGTGGTGCGACTTGATCACATGCGCTTTACCGGTCTTCGAGGCTGCGGACTCGATGACGTCAGGGTAGATCGTGCCCTGAGCCAGCCAGTTCACATCTTTGATTTTGGCAGCTTCATCATCGAACACGTCAATAAAAGTGTTACCGATCACTTTCCGCTTTTGCTCAGGGTCGCTGACCCCTTTCAGCTTCGACAGGAACAGATCTTCTGCATCAGCACGGATGACCTTTACGCCCATGCTACTACCGAACATATCCATTACCTGATCGCCTTCGTTCAGGCGCAGCAAGCCGTTATCGACAAACACGCAGGTCAGCTGATCACCGATGGCTTTGTGCAACAGGGCTGCTGTGACCGAGGAATCAACACCACCGGATAGACCAAGCAGCACCTTATCGGTACCCACCTGCTCACGAATCTGGCGAACAGCATCGTCTACGATTTTGGCCGGGGTCCATAATGCTTCACAATCACAGATGCTGAGAACAAAGTGCTCCAGAATCCGCTTGCCTTGCAGAGTGTGAGTAACCTCCGGGTGGAACTGAACACCGTACAGATTGCGCGACAAATCCTGCATAGCAGCGATCGGAGCGCTTTCGGTAGAAGCCAGAAGCTCGAAACCTTCAGGCATGGTCACGACCTTATCACCATGGCTCATCCAAACATCCAGCAAGGAATCCCCAGCCGGCGTCAGGTGATCGGTGATATCGTTCAGCAAAGGCCCTTTCGCGCGCACTTTGACCTGGGCATAACCAAACTCGCGCTTCTCCGAGCTGGCGACACGCCCACCCAACTGTTCAGCCATGGTCTGCATGCCATAGCAAATGCCGAGCACCGGAATGCCTCGATCGAACAGGCTCTCTGGCGCTCGCGGCCCACCTAATTCGGTAACCGATTCAGGCCCGCCGGCCAAAACGATGCCTTTTGGATTGAAGTGATTAAGTTCTTCTTCGGTGATATCAAAGGCTTTAACTTCGCAATACACGCCAATTTCCCGCACACGGCGAGCAATCAGTTGGGTGTATTGGGAACCGAAATCGAGAATCAGGATACGGTGGTCGTGAATGTTCTGAGCCATGGAGTCCTCGGGCTGAAGAGAAACAACACAGCCCGGAAACCGGGCTGTGTCAGATCAAGCAATAATTAACCGACGCGGTAGTTTGGTGCTTCTTTGGTGATGGTCACGTCATGAACGTGGCTCTCCCGCATACCCGCATTAGTAATACGAACAAATTCCGGCTTGGTACGCATTTCATCGATGTTCGCGCTGCCGGTATAACCCATAGAGGCACGCAAGCCACCAATCAACTGATGAATAATGTTACGCATCGGGCCCTTGCAGGCAACGCGGCCTTCGATACCTTCTGGTACCAACTTCTCAATGCCTTTACTGGCATCCTGGAAGTAACGATCGCTGGAGCCCTGCCCCATGGCGCCAAGGGAGCCCATGCCACGGTACGCTTTATAGCTTCGACCCTGGAACAGTTCGATCTCACCCGGCGCTTCATCAGTACCGGCCAACAAGCTTCCAATCATGACGCAGTTAGCACCCGCCGCGACCGCTTTGGCAATATCACCAGAGAAACGTATGCCACCATCGGCAATCAGAGGAACGCCGCGATCTTTCAGAGCGGCAGCAACGTTCGATACCGCTGAAATTTGGGGTACACCAATGCCCGCCACAATCCGCGTTGTACAGATTGAACCTGGACCAATACCCACTTTAACAGCATCGGCGCCGGCGTCTGCCAGCGCAATGGCCGCGGCTGAAGTTGCAATATTGCCGCCAATAACCTGAACTTGTGGGTAGCTTTCTTTGACCCAGCGCACGCGCTCAATAACGCCCTTGGAATGGCCGTGCGCGGTATCTACAACAATCACATCAACACCGGCTTCAACCAGCGCCTGAACTCGCGCTTCGGTATCACCACCGGTACCGACGGCTGCACCTACCCGCAAACGGCCTTGATCATCTTTACAGGCCATTGGGTAATCTTTGGCTTTCTGAATATCTTTAACGGTAATCAAGCCGCGCAATTCGTAACTATCGTTAACAACCAGAATTTTCTCGATGCGGTGTTTGTGCAGAAGCTCTTTCACCTCAACGAGGTCAGCGCCTTCTTTCACCGTCACCAGATTTTCTTTTCTGGTCATAATATCTCGAACCGGAGTGTCCATCCGGCTTTCAAAGCGGATATCACGGCCAGTAACAATGCCCACCAGATCATTGCCGTCAACAACCGGCAATCCGGAAATGTTGTTCGCCATGGTGATATCAACCAACTCGCGAACGGTGGTGTCCGGCGAAACAGTAATGGGATCTTTAACCACACCGCTTTCGTGCTTCTTGACCCTGCGCACTTCAGCAGCCTGCTGCTCCACCGTCATGTTCTTGTGCATGATACCGATACCGCCTTCCTGGGCCATCGCGACAGCCAGCTCGGCGTCAGTAACCGTATCCATAGCGGCAGATATCAACGGAATATTCAGGGTAATTCCCTTGGTCAACTGAGTTTTTAACTCAACCTGATGAGGAAGCACTTCGGAAAATCCGGGCACAAGCAGAACGTCGTCAAACGTGAGGGCTTCTTCGGCAATACGCAGCATTTGGGTCCGCCTTTTGATCATGCTAAGTTGGGAGCTCCTAAGCTACACCGTCAGCGGTGTAACAGAGCAAAATCCTTAATCGAACTATTATAAAGTGGTGACAGAACACAGTAAACCACGGGGTTCTTACCATCAGGTTGCATCTTTCTGAATTTCCGTTACTTTTACCCGTCACCTTCTCGGCTATTGCGTATAAAATCCACGGAGCCCGACTTTGATCCCCGCCTACCCGGACACCCGACCACACGCACTGAGCGTCAGCGAACTTAACCGCCAGGCTCGCCGCCTACTGGAAACCAGTTTTATACAGGTATGGGTGGAAGGAGAAATTTCCGGGCTATCCAGACCTTCTTCAGGGCACTGGTACTTTTCACTGAAAGATCAAAAATGCCAGATCCGTTGCGCCATGTTCCGTGGTGCTAACCAACACATTCGCACCCTGCCCCGCGAAGGCGATCAGATACGCATACGTGGCAAAGTCACCCTGTACGAAAATCGAGGCGACTTCCAGATTATTGTTGAGCACCTGGAACCCGCCGGCCTAGGCGCTCTGCAGCAAGCCTTCGAAGCTCTCAAAGCCAAGCTTCAAGCCGAAGGGTTATTCGAGCTAACGCGCAAAAAAACACTTCCAGCCACGCCTAGGCATATTGGCGTAGTAACCTCACCCACCGGCGCTGCGATTCACGACATCTTGACCGTGCTCGCCCGGCGCTGCCCCGCCATTCCCGTCATCCTTTACCCTACCGCTGTTCAGGGCAAGGCAGCCACAGCTGAAATCGTGAACGCCATCGAGCGTGCGCAACGACATAACGTGGCAGACGTTTTGATCATCGGTCGAGGCGGCGGCTCGCTGGAAGACTTGTGGTGTTTCAACGAGGAAGCGGTTGCCAGAGCTATTGCCAACTGCCCCATCCCTACCGTGAGCGCGGTCGGTCACGAAGTTGACGTTACCATCGCAGACTTCGTCGCGGATTTACGCGCACCCACACCGTCAGCGGCCGCGGAGAAGATTTCTCCGGACCAACTAGACTGGCTTCGTCGCTTGAACGACCAGCAGGTGCGCCTCGGGCACTCGGCCCAACGCCTACTGAAACGGCTGGAAAATCAGCTTGGGCATCTTAGCGCCCGGCTGCGAGACCCGCGCCGCCAGTTGCTGGACAAAGCACAACGCATGGACGAACTCGACATGCGCCTGATGAAGGCGATGCAGCAAAAGCTCGAACAACAGACGCAAGCAACTGGCCACCTTGCACTAAGACTGGAAACCCAGTCGCCCCGAAAACTGATCATCAGCACTTTCGAACAAGTGGCGAGGCTGAATGAGCGCATGCAAGCCGCCATGCAACAGGGCCTCAGAAAGCAGCAAGACAAACTTCAATTTCAGGCGCAGACCCTGAACGTTGTAAGCCCCCTCGCCACGCTCGGGCGAGGCTACGCTATCGTTAAAGATGATGCAGGCAGCATAGTGCGAGACGCCAGCCAACTATCAAAAGGGCAAACCGTCCAAGCTCAGCTTGGCCAAGGACGTATCTCCGCAAGCGTCATTGATGTAGAGCCACCGCAAAACAAGGCTTGAACCGCGCTTCACTAAGCCTATTGTCTACTAGCTCAGCTCCCCAAAACTCCTACAGTTGACGGAACCAAATACAAAATAAAAAACCACTCAACTGAGGTGGAGCATATGAGCTATAACTCCGCATTTCGCCGTTCCATTGACCAGCGTGATGACTTCTGGCGTGAACAAGCAAAGAATATTGACTGGAGCTCTGCACCCAATACCATCTGGCAACCACTCGATAACGGTCACGGTGAGTGGTTCCCTGACGGCACCCTGAATACCAGCGACATTGCTCTGGACGCCAACATTCGTGCGGGGCGTGGCGATCAAGCGGCTCTGATTTACGACTCACCGATCACCAATACCCAACAAACGTTTACCTACAGCGAGCTAAGAGACGACGTTGCTCTATTTGCCGGCGCACTGCAGAGCCAAGGCATACAAAAAGGCGATCGGGTCATTATTTATATGCCGATGATCCCCCAAGCCGCCATTGCCATGCTTGCCTGCGCTCGCCTTGGCGCCATCCACTCGGTGGTTTTCGGTGGTTTCGCCGCCCACGAGCTGGCTGTGCGTATCGATGACGCCACACCCAAAGCGCTGATCACCGCCTCCTGCGGCATCGAAATCAACACCGTTATCGAATACAAGCCGCTGGTCGACAAAGCCATCGAGCAATCGAACCACAAACCCGACTGTTGCGTGGTTTACCAACGCCCTCAGGCAAAAGCACCCATGCAGGCCGACCGCGACCGGGACTGGAACGAACTCTGCGCCAACGCCACACCCGCAGAGCCCGTGCCGGTAAAAGCAACCGATCCGCTCTACATCCTTTACACCTCCGGCACCACCGGCAAGCCCAAAGGAGTGGTCAGGGACAATGGCGGCCATGCCGTTGCGCTCACGTACAGCATGGGCTTGGTCTATGACGCCAAACCCGGCGATGTTTACTGGGCAGCCTCTGACGTAGGCTGGGTCGTCGGCCACAGCTACATTGTTTACGGCCCGCTGTTTGCTGGTTGCACCACGGTGCTTTATGAAGGCAAACCCATCAAGACCCCCGATGCCGGCGCCTTCTGGCGCGTGATTGAAGACCACAAAGTCGACATTCTGTTCACCGCCCCCACAGCGTTCCGCGCCGTCCGCAAAGAGGACCCCGAAGCCACACACATCAGCCGTTACGACACCTCTTCGTTGAAGCGGATTTATCTGGCGGGTGAACGCTTGGACCCGCCCACCTATGAATGGCTGAAAGAACACACACGACTCCCGATCCTCGACCACTGGTGGCAAACCGAAACCGGTTGGGCTATTTGCTGCAACCCGGCGGGAATCGAGATGATGGCGACCAAACCCGGCTCTTCCACAGTCCCGTCGCCCGGGTTTGATGTGCAGGTTGTGAACCTGGACGGTTCACCCGCTCCAAATGGCGAGCAAGGCCAGATTGCCGTCAAACTTCCGCTACCTCCCGGCTGCCTGATGACGGTTTGGGGAGACGACGAGCGCTTTCTGAACAGTTACCTTCGCCCGATACCCGGCTTTTACAGTTCAGGCGATGGCGGGTACGTCGATGAAGATGGCTACGTATTCATCATGGGCAGAACCGATGACGTCATTAACGTGGCCGGTCACCGCCTTTCAACCGGCGAAATGGAAGAAGTGGTTGCCTCCCACCCGGCTATCGCGGAATGCTGCGTGGTGGGTGCCCACGACGACCTGAAAGGTCAGCTACCTATTGGACTGGTACTGATCAAGGATGGCGCCACCATCGACCCGGACGAACTTGAAGAAGAGCTGATCGAGATGGTGCGGGAAAAAATCGGCGCAATTGCCTGTTTCCGGCGGGCAATCGTGGTTGAGCGCCTACCTAAAACCCGGTCAGGCAAGATTCTTCGCCGCGTGATTCGCCAAATTGCCGATAAAGAAGAGTACAGCGTACCCAGCACCATCGACGACCCGGCTATTCTGGAGGAAATCAGCGAAGTGTTCGGGCGCTGATCGGCGAACGCGTCTTTTCAGTACTGATGTCGGGCCGCCTCGTTTTGGGGCAGGCCCGCGTTCGCCTTTAAGTTACAAGCAACTGTTTTAACTGTAAAAAAAAACAAAAAAACGGAGACACAAAAAAATTGACGGACCGCGAAGTCGGTCTATACTGAAATTGCTGTGTAATTCTGCAGCGGTATTTGGCGAATGTGCTCCAACGTCCTGCCCCGGCTTTTCGTTGCCTCTTTCATCAGAACGCCCCGAATTATCCAGCAAGCACGGCCCCGTGAGGGCAAACCTTTTAGTAAGTACAGGAAAGATCAATGTCTGATACAAAAACTGGCCAGGTCAAATGGTTCAACGAAGCTAAAGGCTTTGGTTTTATTGAACAAGAAGGCGGCAGTGACGTTTTCGTTCACTACAGCGCAATCAACTCAGGTGGCTTCCGTACTCTGGCTGAAGGCCAGCAGGTGCAGTTCACCGTTACTCAGGGCCCGAAAGGCCCACAGGCAGAGAACGTAACGCCGCTATAATGGGCTTATGTTGATTGCCTGATGCCCCTCACGGGCAGATGGAACAAAACAGCCGGCATCATTGCCGGCTGTTTTGGTTAGGGTTCAGGGCAATGCTAAACCGATACTGGCTGCTCACTTTCAGCCACGTCCGGCATCTGCGCCCCGACCTCTTGTGCAACAGCCGAGAACAAAGCCTGCAAGGTGGCTGACGTTGTATCTTCCGCCAACGCGGCAGCACTACAATGCTTTCCGTTTGCATTCAGACGAATACACGCCAAAGCATTTGCCTTAGTGCCCTCACCCAGAGCGAACTCATCATAGGCTTCCACAGCAATCGATACACCAAAACGGCGGGTAAGCGCATCCGACACGGCTTCAACCGCTCCCAGACCGCGACCTTCCAATGTGATGGGTGAATCGTCAGCCCCCACCACAACCTCGGCTTTCACTCCCTCGTCATCACGATGCAAATTATAAGAGCGCAACTCCCAGTCCCTCGCCACCTGCAGATATCGCTCTTCAAAGAGATTGTGAATGGTGTGTGAATCGATCTCACCACCATTGGTTTCAGCTTCCGACTGAACCACTTTGCTGAACTCAATCTGCAGCCAACGCGGCAAGCTGATGTCGTAATCACGTTCGAGCACGTAAGCTACGCCACCTTTGCCGGACTGACTGTTAATCCGAACCACTTCTTCATAGCGCCGCCCCAGATCCGAGGGATCAATTGGCAAGTAGGCGACATTCCAGACATCACCATCTTTTCGACGTGCCAGACACTTGCGAATGGCGTCCTGATGACTACCGGAAAATGCAGTAAAGACCAATTCTCCAGCATACGGATGCCGAGGGTGAGTCGAGATCTCCGTACAGGCTTCCACCACTTCCGTGATCTCCGCCATTCCAGATAAATCCAGATTTGGATCAATACCTTGCGAATACAAGTTCATAGCCATTGTGACCAAGTCCATATTACCCGTTCGCTCACCGTTCCCCATCAACGTGCCTTCAACGCGATCAGCGCCGGCCATGACAGCCAATTCGGCCGCCGCCACGCCGCACCCGCGGTCGTTGTGGGTGTGAACGCTGATGCTCAAAGAATTCCGGTACTGGATGTGCTCACAAATCCATTCAATCTGATCTGCGAAGACGTTCGGGGTAGACATTTCAACGGTTGCAGGCAAATTGATAATCACAGGTTGCCCCTGATCCGGCCGCCAAACACCCGTCACAGCATCAATAACCTCCGCTGCAAAATCCAATTCCGTACCGGTGAAACTCTCAGGGGAGTACTGGAATGTCCACTCAGTCTCCGGATGACGACTCGCAATCTCTTTAACCAACGTTGCGCCATTCCGAGCAATCTCACAAATACCATCACGATCTAGCCCGAATACCTGCTCGCGCTGCACCGTAGAGGTCGAGTTGTAGACATGCACGATCGCTTTGCTCGCACCGCTAAGCGCCTCATAGGTACGCTCGATCAATTCGGCGCGCGCTTGTGTCAGCACTTGAATGGTCACATCGTCTGGAATCCGATTCTCTTCAATAAGCTTTCGACAAAAATCGAAATCCGGCTGGCTTGCAGCCGGGAAGCCAATTTCAATTTCCTTGAAGCCCAGCTTTACCAGCAAATCAAACAAACGCTGTTTTTGCGCCACCGACATCGGCTTGATCAGGGACTGGTTACCATCCCGGAGATCCACGGCACACCAGGTTGGCGCCTTCTCAATCACCTGGTCCGGCCAACGGCGATTTTTCTTGGCAACGGGCTTAAAGGCTGCGTATTTCCGATGATCAAAAGCCATGTCTGATATTTCCTTTCACTGATCGAAGAGATAACGCCAGTTTAACCGCTTTAACGCGCCATGCGATTGCGAATTTTAGCTTCCACTTCCGTATTTATGGCACAATATTGCCAACTTAAAATTATCGGCGAAATATTATGCTCAACAATGACAAGGCGTTAGTTAAAATAGATAAAACTGACCGAAAAATACTAGAACAATTGCAGAAAGATGGATCGCTAACCAATCAGCAGCTCGCCGAAAAGGTCGGCTTATCGCCCTCTCCCTGCCTGCGCAGGGTCCGGTCTTTGGAAGAGGCGGGAATCATTGTCAGAACCGCCACGATTCTTGACCATAAGAAGCTGGGGCTAGCCCTGACCGCCGTGATACTGATCGGCATGGACCGGCACACTCCGGAGCGATTCGCGGATTTCGAAGAACAGATCGCGAACTACCCCGAAGTTCAGGAGTGTTATCTGATTACCGGCCAAAGTGCGGATTACATGCTAAAGGTTGTGGTACCGGATATGGATCATTACCACCAGTTCTTGCTAAACCGCATCACCCGTATTCCCGGGGTCAGCGGTGTCCACTCAAGCTTCGTGTTACGAAGGGTCATCGACAGCACCGCCCTGCCCTTGGGCTACTTGTCTTGACGAATCAGTTCCATCAGGTACGCCCGCGCCATACATTTAAGCTCGGTGACCAGCAGTGCGCCCTGAGATTCAGACAACGTGGCTGCCAGCCTGAGAATTGAGCCAGCAGAACGTGGCAGCAACAGGCTTGCGGTCCAACGACGCTCTTCAGGTAGCTCCGGGTATTCCTGCTTGAGCCGCGCATCAAAATCTCGGGCGTTGCTGTAGAGTTCCCGCAAGTCCAGATCTCGCAATTCGGGCATGGCCTCGACGCCACTCCAGATCGCTGTATAGGCCGGCTCTGTCCGGTAAAACTCGTAAAACAGGTCGATTAACACTTCGACCACGTCAGACAAACTGACTACCTGCAATCTTTCCCGTAACGCGTTTTCCATTTTCTCGACATGCCCCTCAGCGAGGGCCTGAACAATGGCCGCCTTATTCGGAAAATAACGATAGAGCGATGCCAAAGACATTCCTGACTGTCGAGCAATGGCTGACATACTGGTGCCATCCACGCCATTCTCGTGAAAGATCTCAGCCGCATGCCGAAGAATGCTGTCTACGCGCTCCCGGCTTCGCGCCTGCACCGGCTTCCGGCGCGGTGTTACATTTATAGATTCGTCTGTCATCATCTGTACCTTATGGGGCAGGCTCCGTACAATAACGCTCACTTTAAGACAATGAAAGGCAGTTTCGGGCCAGAGCCACTGCCAATTAGTCCAATCCCCACTTTTCAATAAAGCGGAAGACACGATGCGAGCTAGCCGTTATCTGATTGCCACCCAAAAAGAGACCCCTGCTGACGCGGAAATTATCAGCCATCAGCTGATGTTACGCGCAGGCATGATCCGTAAATTGGCCGCCGGCCTATACTCCTGGCTGCCACTGGGCCTGCGAACCTTGCGCAAAGTAGAGCGGATTGTACGGGAAGAAATGGACAAAAGTGGAGCCCAGGAAGTCCTGATGCCTGCAGTCCAGCCGGCTGAGCTTTGGCAGGAGTCCGGCCGTTGGGAGCAATACGGCGGCGAATTGCTGCGTCTGCACGACCGCCACGGCCGCGATTTCTGTGTGGGCCCCACTCACGAAGAAGTGATCACCGATCTGGTTCGCAGTGAGCTGAAGAGCTACAAAGAGCTGCCTGCGAACTTCTACCAGATCCAAACCAAATTCCGTGACGAGCGCCGCCCACGGTTCGGCGTGATGCGCGCCCGCGAGTTCATCATGAAGGATGCTTACTCCTTCCACATTAACGCGGCGTCTTTGGATGATACTTACCAACTGATGCATCGCACCTACTGCAACATTTTTGATCGTCTGGGACTGGATTACCGCCCGGTGCAGGCGGACTCCGGTTCCATCGGTGGCAGCAGCTCCCACGAATTCCATGTACTGGCGTCCTCCGGTGAAGATGCCATCGTTTTCAGCACTGGCGGTAATTACGCGGCCAACATCGAGAAAGCGGAAGCTGTAGCCCCGGCTGGCGATCGCCCGGCGGCCACGGAAGACATGAAAGAAGTTCACACGCCAGACCAGAAGACCATCGATGCCGTCTCAGAGTTTTTGGGCCTGCCCGCCGAGCGCACGGTTAAAACACTGATCGTGAAGGCTGAAGCTGACGAGAATGGCGAATCCGGCCTGGTTGCTCTTATTTTGCGTGGCGACCACACCCTGAACGACATCAAAGCCGAAAACCTGCAGGGCGTTGCCGAGCCACTCACCATGGCCACCGACGAAGAAATCGAGAAAGCCATTGGCTGCAAGGCCGGCTCAATTGGCCCAGTCAATCTGCCGATTTCGACCATTGTCGATCGCAGCGCCGCCCATCTGGCCGACTTCGTGTGCGGTGCCAACAAAGACGACTATCACCTAACCGGCGTCAACTGGGAGCGCGATGTCGCTGTGGGCCGCGTTGAGGATCTCCGAAACGTGGTTGAAGGCGACGCAAGCCCGGATGGCAATGGCACTCTGGAGATTCGCCGCGGCATCGAAGTCGGCCATATCTTCAAACTTGGCAACAAATACAGTTCGGCCCTGAACGCCACTGTACTGGATGAAAATGGCAAATCGGTGGTTATGGAAATGGGCTGCTACGGCATCGGTGTGTCCCGCATCGTCGCGTCATCCATTGAACAAAACCATGACGACAAGGGCATCATCTGGCCCGACGCGATTGCGCCGTTCCAGGTTGCGATTGTGCTGCTGAATGCTCATAAAGCGCCTACCGTTGCTGAAGCGGGCGAAAAGCTATACAACGAGCTGCGTGAGGCCGGTTACGACGTTCTGCTGGATGACCGTAACGAACGCCCAGGCGTGAAATTTGCGGATATGGAACTGATGGGCATCCCGCATCGGTTCGTTATTTCCGAGCGCGGGCTGAACGCTGGCACTCTGGAATACAAAGGCCGTCGTGATGAAGACAAGCAGGATATTGCAGTTGAAGACGCACTGCCTGTATTGATGAAGGCCTCACCAAAAGCAAACCTGTAAGACATAAAGCATCCGGGCAGCCCTTGATGGCTGTCCGGAACTTGTTACTGACCGTTAGCTGGCTCCGACGATCCCTGGCTCTACTTCCAACTCTACGCCGAACTCTTTTCGTACCGACACTCGTACATCCTCTGCCAGTGCCAACACATCGGCCCCATCCCCCTGTGAATGATTGACCAATACCAAGGCCTGCCGATTGTGAATACCTACGCGGGCGTTGCGAAAACCTTTCCAGCCAGCATGATCAATTAACCAGGCTGCGGCCAGCTTCACACCGTCGGCTATGGGGTAAAACACCAGATCCGGAAACCGTTCCTGCAAGCGTTCAAATTGCGCCTTGTCAATCACCGGATTCTTGAAAAAACTTCCGGTATTAGGCAGCGTCTCGGGGTCTGGCAATTTTCTGCGGCGCACGGCCATGACCGCCTCCGCAACTTCCAGCGGGGTGAGTTTGGCTGCATCGACATCTCCCAGATAGTCCTGAAGATCACGATAATCCAGCTTAAGAGGGGCGGAGCGAGACAAACGCAGGCGTATTTCAAGGATAATATAGCGCCCTGGGTTGCGCTTGAAAAAGCTGTCTCTGTAGGCAAACTGGCACTGTTCAGCGCTCAACGTGACCACCTCACGAGAACCACAATCCAACGCCGTCACGCTTTCCAGAGTATCGCAAAGCTCCACCCCATAAGCCCCAATGTTCTGCACCGGAGCCGCCCCAGCGGTCCCGGGAATCAACGCCAGATTCTCAAGGCCACGGTACCCTGAACGGGCGGCGTAAAGCACCGCATCGTGCCAATTTTCCCCTGCCGCCAACACAAGTACAGCGCTATCACCTTGCACCTGTTCCCAGCATCTTCCACGCAATGCCATGTGCAGAACAAGGCCATCAAAGTCACCGGCAAACACCAGATTGCTGCCACCGCCGAGCAACAAGGTTTTCAATTGCTGCTCTTGCGCGGTGTCCAAAGCCTGAACAAGTTGATCGGTCGTTTCTATGTCCGCAAACTGTCGAGCCTTGGCAGCGATTGCCATAGTGTTCAGGTCGCGCAAATCAACCTGTTCGCGGATGCGTAGCCCGTAGCTCAAGCCAGTCGCCCTCGAATATCTTCAAGCAAACCCTCACTGGCCTCTTGAATCAAATCCAGAACTCGCTCGAAGCCCTGCTCGCCTCCGTAATAGGGGTCCGGCACTTCAACTTCGCTCGAACGGCCAAATTCAAGAAACAATCGCGGTTGCGTACCACCGTTTTGGCGCCATATACCCTGCACGTCCACCAAGTTGGAGCGGTCCATCACCAGCACATAATCAAAGGTATCGAGATCATTCGGTTTGATCTGCCGCGCCTTGAGGTCATAGAGATCAACCCCTCTGCGCGCGGCAACCTCGATGGAGCGGGAGTCCGGAGATTTTCCGGTATGCCAGTCGGCAGTGCCGCAAGAATCAATAAGCACTTTATCAGCCATGCCCTGCTCTTTTACGAGATGACGGAACACGCCTTCCGCACTGGGCGAACGGCAAATATTGCCTAAGCACACAAATAGCACCCGAACGGCTTCAGGCATGGCTTCCTCCAGCTTCCATCAACGCTCTGATTCGCACTAAATCTTCTTCCGTGTCTACGCCAGGCGCAGGCGGCCGTTCAGCAACATCTACATGGATGCTAGCGCCGTTATAAAGCGCCCTTAACTGCTCCAATGCCTCCACCTGCTCGGTTGGCGCTGGTATCCAGCTGACAAAGTCACTCAGTACGCTGGCTCTGTAACCGTAAATCCCGATGTGCCGGAAGTATCCCATACCGTCCGGGAGATCGATCTCTACGGATGCGGCATTCTGGGGCCATGTATCGCGAGCCCAGGGAATCGGCGCCCGGCTAAAGTAATGGGCAATACCGCGAGCATCAAACACCACTTTGACCACATTCGGGTTAAACACCTGATGAGCGTCGTGAATGCGCTCGCACAGGGTCGCTATCGCCACTTCCGGATACCGCTCCAAGTTGTCGGCCACCTGATTAATCAAGTCCGGCGGCAACAACGGCTCATCACCTTGAACGTTAACGACCCGGTGCTCGGGTTCGAGCTCGAGTTTTCGAGCGACCTCTTCGAGCCGGTCGGTACCACTGGCGTGATTCGGTGAGGTCATAACCACCTCAGCCCCAAATGCACGGCAAGCCTCATCAATACGTGCATCGTCAGTCGCAACCACTACGCGATCCGCTCGGCTTTCCTGAGCACGTTCATGTACATGCTGAATCATTGGCTTGCCGGCAATCATAGCCAACGGTTTGCCCGGCAATCGGCTGGACGCATAGCGGGCGGGAATCACGACAGTAAAAGACATACAGACAGTCCTGCTTACGGTTAACTCAGTGCTTGTCCAGACGCTCGTCTGTGCTCAGGGTGCGAGCTTCGACGGCGATCATAACGGGAATGCCTTCTCGAATCGGAAAAGCCATAGCATCCTGATAACAAACGAGTTCAGTGCGAGCGTCGTTCAGTTTCAGCTCGCCCTTGCACACTGGGCAAGCCAGCATCGCCAGAAGTTTCTTATCCATGATTTGATCTCTCGGTCATTTGCGACTGCAACTGCTCATTGCATGCGTTGAGTCGTTCCAGAAAACGTTGTTCAAAAGGTTCAGACAGGCAGGCCTCGACGGTCAACACCCAAGCATTATCCGGTGCGAAGCCACGACATTTCACCGCGTCTTTCGCCGTCATCACCAGACATTCTCCCGCACCTGAGGCCAGATCTTCAGGCCGGAATCGGTGATGGTCCGGAAACGCAGCCTCTTGTACTTGGGCACCTAACTGCCTCAGGGTTTCGAAGAAACGGCCCGGGTTGCCAATACCCGCAACGCCCCGCACCGGCTTGCCATCAAGCGCTTCCGGGGCACGGGTTTCTCCCGAGTTAATGTTCACGAGAGAGGCGGGCCGCAATGCCATGGCATGAATATCCGGGTGTTCAGTGCCCGCAAACTCGCCAATGCTTTCGCCCGCAGGCGGAAATTCATGGCCATTCAATATCACGAAATCAACCGAACTCAGCCGGTCAATGGGCTCTCTTAACGGACCTACAGGAAGAATAGCTCCGTTGCCAATGCCCCTTTGGGCATCGAACACGGCCAATTCGATATCGCGAGGTAAGCGGTAATGCTGAAGGCCGTCATCGCAGATCAGCACATCGCCCAACCTTTGCTCCAGCGCCCAACGAGAACCTCGGAGGCGGTCAGGATCAACCACCACGGGACAACCTGTCGCCAGTGAAAGCATGAGAGGCTCATCCCCGCACACCCCTGCAGGTGTCCCCTCCTTCACGAGTAGCGGATAGCTCTCACTCTTGCCGCCATACCCTCTACTCAGGATCACCGGCCGCCACCCCTGCTGGCGCATGCAATCCACCAACCGAGCCGTTAACGGCGATTTACCGGTGCCACCTACGGTTATGTTCCCCACCACAACCACTGGCACCGGCAAACTTTCAGCGTGTGCCTGCCATGCCTTTCGTCGTTTGGATTCCGATATTGTGCGATAAAGCCACGCTAGTGGCGCCAACACACCCAAGGGGCGGGCCTGGCCATACCATAGGCGGTCGATCACATTGCTCATGAATGCTCACTGAACTGAACCTGATGCAGCTGAGCATAAGCACCGCCCGCTGCCAGCAGTTCGTCATGGGTTCCAGATTCGACGATGCGACCGTTGTCCATCACCAGAATTCGGTCGGCCTTTTCGATCGTCGAAAGCCGGTGCGCAATCACCAAAGTGGTACGGCCCTGCATAACGGTCTCGAGCGCTTGTTGAATATGCCGCTCAGACTCGGTATCCAGAGCCGATGTCGCTTCGTCCAATATCAAAATAGGCGCGTTCTTGAGTAGCGCCCTGGCAATGGCCAAACGCTGCCTCTGGCCACCAGACAACATCACACCGTTGTCACCAATCATGGTATCCAGTCCTTCGGGCATACGGTCAATAAACTCAAGTGCATGCGCTTTTAATGCCGCCTCGCGAATCTCTTCCCGGCTACAATTGCGCAACGCTCCATAAGCGATGTTTGCCGCAATCGTATCGTTGAACAAAACCACGCTCTGAGTAACTAGTGCTATCTGGGCACGGAGCGCTTCCAGAGAGAAGTCCATCAGGGAATGGCCATCAACCCGGATATCACCCTCGGTGAAATCGTAAAAGCGCGGCAACAGGCTTACTAGAGTGGATTTACCGCTACCCGAGCGGCCGACCAGCGCCACGCTTTGGCCAGCCGGCAAATCCAGCGAAATCCCGTCCAGAACGTTATCCAGCTGATCTCGATAGCGAAACGACACCTGATCGAATTCGATACGCCCCTCAACACGCTCAGGCGCATGGGTGCCGTCATCTTTCTCCGGCCGCTCGTCCATGGTTTCGAACACATCGTAGGCCGCAGCAACACCCTTCTGGATTTTGGAATGAACGGAGGTGACCTGACGAATTGGCTTCGCCATGGTGGTAGCCGCAGTAATAAACGCAATCAGCTGCCCGGTGGTCATTTCACCCCGGATTTCTGGGGCCAGCATGGTCCAGACAAGCGCTGCAATGGCAATCGCCACTAATACCTGAATCACAGGAACACTGATGGCCTGTGTCGAAGCCATTTTCAAACTTTGTTGCAGATTGCGTGCACTGACATCACGAAAACGGTCCCGTTCAAAGTCAGCACCACCGAAGGTACGAACAACGCGATAACCGGAAATCGACTCCGTCGCTACATGGGTTATATCCCCCATAGAGCCCTGAATTCGCTTACTGATCTTACGAAACCGCTTACTGGCGTAACTGACAACGAAGCCAATAACAGGTCCAACCGTGAGAAATACCAGTGTGAGTTTCCAGTTGGTATAGATCATGAAGCCAAGCAGCCCGACGATGGTAAGACCTTCACGAAGGGTGATGGTAATCGCGTTGGTGGCGGCTTCTGCCACCTGCTCTACGTTGAAGGTCAGTTTGGACACCAATCTACCGGCGGCATTTTCATCAAAATAACGAGACGGCAGCGTCATCATCCGGTCAAACACATCGTTGCGCAGAGCATTAATCACGTTGCGCCCGACGTAACTGATGAAGTACTGACTGAAAAAAGTACCCAGCCCCCTGAGGGCAAACACACCGACGATCAAAGCGGTCAGCAGCACGCGATTCTGCGCGGTTGGATTTTCAATTGCAGTGATCACGTATTCCATCGCTGCAGCCATACCTGTTGACGCGGCGGCGTAGAGCACATTGCCCAACACAGCTAACGAAAAAGCCAACCAGAAGGGCTTCACGTAGGTCAGTAGGCGTTTGTAGGTTGACCAGCTGCCCGCGGGAAGGTTTTTTAGGGGCTCGGAGGTTGAGCGATTCACTGGGACTCAGCCTCCCGCTCGGTGGTGATGCTTAGCTTGGCAAAGCCCAAACGGCCCGCGACATCCATTGCACGAACCACAAATTCGTGAGGCGTGCGTGCATCTGCTGTAATGATAAACGGCAAACTACTCTCCCCTTCAGCTAACTCGCTGACCGCTCTTTCCAGAGTTTCCCGGCGATTATTGACCAAAGTCCGCTCGTTCAGGATGTACTGGCCTTCAGCATTGATCACGACGTCTATCTGACGAACCTCGGCAGGTTCTGAAGGCTCGCCACTGGCTTCGGGCAGCTCGACCTCAAGATGACTCTCCCGAGTGAACGTAGTGGAGACCATAAAGAAAATCAGCAGCAGGAACACCACGTCGATCAATGGCGTCAGGTCTACCCCGACTTCCTGGCTTCTCTGGCGCTTGAACTTCACGGCGTTCAGGCTCCTTCCACGTCGATTTCGCGATCACCATGAACCACTTCAACCAATTTGATGGCCTCTTGCTCCATATTGACCACCAGTTCATCAACCCGGCGAATAAAATAGCGATGACAAATCAGTGCAGGAATGGCCACACTCAGCCCGGAAGCTGTGGTAATCAGCGCTTCCGAAATACCACCGGCCAGGTTGCCGGCATTTCCAACCCCCGCCAACTGGATTTCAGCAAACACCTTGATCATGCCGATTACGGTACCCAATAGGCCGAGCAAAGGCGTGATCGTTGCAATGGTCCCGAGCGGATTGAGAAAACGTTCAAGTTCGTGGATGACCTGACTGGCCTCATGTTCGATGCTTTCTTTCATGATCTCGCGACCATGTTTTGCATTGATGAGCCCGCTCGCAAGCACACGGCCCATAGGGGATGAGCCCTGCAGTGCTTTAAGCTTTCGACCGTTCAGCTCTTTCTTTTTTATCCAGCGCCAAAGCTCGTTAAGCGATTGTGTCGGCGCCACGCGGGAAGCGCGCAAAGACCAGAAACGCTCCAGAATAATCGCAAGCGCTAAAACGGAACAGGCAACAATGGGCACCATCAGGATGCCACCAGCTTTCAACAGCTCAAACACGCTTGATCTCCCTGATTAATGACAAGCCGCGTTACTTTAGCATAGCTGTCGGTGCAGGCCACACCTGCAATGTCACGGTATTTTACATTGGTCACGGGCAAGACCCGGACCGGCAATCCAGAATGGCCCCTGATGCTTAGTTTCGACGATCCGGGGGCCATCCCGCTCAAAGCTTATCGTCAACTGTCCGGAACACGCCGTATTCAAAGCGACCGCACCAACCTGTCCGTATCGGCGCACGACATCCTGGTGTGGGTGTCGATAACGATGTCGATACCCTGCTGTGAAGATCACCCAATTAGGCTCCGCAGCGGAAACCCACGGCATCGAAGAGGACGTTTTACTGCCATGGTGTGGGGCGACCACCAGCCGGCGGCCCGAAAACGCCGATAGCCAGTCCAATGCAGGATCAGCCAGCATTTCCGATTCCACCTTCCGACTGATGTCGCCGGTGAGGAGCAGGTCCACCCCGGACTTTGGATGAAACACCCTAAGAACACAGGAGGCATCGTTGCCGGAATGCTCCGACCGGCTGCGCCAGAAACTCAATTCAAATTCCCCCAACGTCCGGATCGATCGTGGGCAGTCCTGAATCATTGCACCTGAATGATGCTCCAATTTCGGTCGCACTCCCTTCGGCTCTCCGGTTGAGAACATCCCAATGGACAGCTCTTCCAGCAACACTGATAGCCCTCCCGAGTGATCGCTATCCCCATGGCTCACGACAAGATGGTGGATATGCTTCACGCCAAGCGCCTTCAGATTCGGCAACACAACCGACTCCATCGCAGAATACACACCTTTTACTTCCGGTCCTGTGTCGTACATCAAGACTTGGCTACCGGAGCGCACCAGTGCCGACAGCCCCTGCCCCACATCCCAGATGCGAACCTCCGGCACCGCCACTGATGAATTAATGGGCTCTGCATCAGTCCACAAACTTGAACCGACCCACCCCACGACAACAACTGCACTGAATGCCCGAAACCGCCAGTCCGGAAAGCGCAACGCCAACAAGCTCACCAGGGCAAGAGCCACCAACAGACCTTGCGACGCTGCAGGCATCGAGTAGGCCGGCAGAGCCTCTACCCCTCTTAGTAATTGCCACAACACCCCCAGCACCGCATCAAACCCGTCGACCACATAACCGGCCAGCCGGCCGCCACTGCCGATCATTAGCAATGTCCCGGCAAACAGCGCCGGCATAACCACAAACGACACCCACGGAATCGCGAACAGATTAGCCAACACACCCGCCAAGGGCTGCGCTTGGTCAAAGGCATTGAGAACCGGCCAAAGACCAGCAAACACCACACCCTGAGCCAGTATCAAACCCGCCACCCAACCAAGCCTTCCGACACGGCCTGAGAACACCAAAATCAGCAAAGCAACCGCAAAAAAAGACAGCCAGAAGCCCTGATCAAGCGGCGCGAAAGGATCAAGTAACAGCACTCCCCCCAATGCGACAACAAACGGCCGCCAAGGGCTGACCTCTCGAGCTTTAAGAAGAAACCACCCGCCAACAACGACCATCACCAACGCACGACGTGTAGGCACAGTCATACCCGCCAGCAAGGCATAAAACAGGCAAGCGACCAGCACTACCCCATAAACCGTATTGCGGATGAAGTTTTCTGAGATGCGCCCTACAGGCAATAACAGCAGAAGCCGACGACTGATCAGCCCCACAACCAGCGCCACCAAACCCAGATGCAATCCGGAGATCGCGACCAGATGAATGGTTCCGGTGGCCTTTAGCGTTTGCCACTGCTCCGCAGAAAGATGCCCTCGATTCCCGATCAGCAGGGAGGCAACTAAAGAATAGTGCTTTGCCGTTCCGAAATACTGTTCAACAGCTGAAGCCATTTCTCGATGCCACGTACGATAGAGGCACCCAAACCCGCAGACCGAATCTGGCGTTTCAACCACAGCCCGCACACTCCCGGTGGCGCGCACACCCTGCCGGAACAACCAATCCTCGTAGCGAAAGCCTTCATTGTTAAGGTTTCCATGTGGACGTTTGAGCACCACCTTAAGCGATGTCGTCCGCAAAGGCGGCACTTTGTCGCCGGAACCGTACCAAGCAAGCCGGATCTTATCGGGGAGCGCACCATCGTCCAGAACATCGGTCACACCTGACCAGCTATCCACGCAAAAGTTAAAACGAAGGCTGTTAAAGCTTCCGGGTTGCGGTACATCACATACATAGCCGGATACGATCAACGGAACGCCCTCGTCAACTGACGGGAGTTTTTGTTGTAAACGCGAGTCTGCATGGCCTGCCGCCCACCCTAGCCCGACGGCAGCCCAAATCAACCAAAGAAAAGCAGCAGAAAAGCGGAGGGATTTATGCGTCAAAAGCGGCGGTAGTATAATTAGCGATAAAAACAGCCACGGATAAGGTGGCAAAACCGAGAACCGATACAGTAAGATAACGCCGCAACTGAATGCGAATACGCCCGCGGGGCTAAGTAGAGATCTTTCAGTCTTAGTGCTGAACTGGGTGTTTCTGGACAATCCTTGTCCTCCGTTCAAAATCGACGCTCCCCATGCGCCGGTTACCATCCATACCGAGAGAACAGGCCGAACGTCCAATGCCGAAGCGGTTTATGAAACGGTATTTGCCGACTCCAGAAAAAGTGCAGTCTATAAAGAGCCTGCACTTTCTAGGCGATATCCTTCATGAGCCCAACTTGTGGCACATCAACCGCCACTGTGTGGCACGAGCCTTTCTGATCGGCATCTGGTTTTGTTTCATTCCGATGCCCTTCCAAATGGTAGCCGCTGCCTTTTTTGCCATTTGGTTTAACGCGAACCTGCCGCTATCCGTCGCATTGGTGTGGATTAGCAATCCGCTGACCATGCCACCTATCTTCTACTTCAACTATAAAATAGGCGCCTGGATACTGGATCGACCGGTACTGCCGTTCGAATTTCACGCAAACTGGCATTGGGTCAGCGACCGCCTGTTTGAAATCGGAATTCCGCTATACCTGGGTTCACTGCTGCTCGCCACGATAAGCGGTTGCATTGCCTATTTGGCGATACAGTACCTGTGGCGCAGAAAAGTGCGCGCCGATTGGCAACTGCGCCGCCGCCTGAGAACCATCCGGAAACGCAGCAAATCTCAGGATTCCTGAACCAGCGTTCCCTGCTCCAGCCGCAACACCCGCCCCAAACTTTTGGCCATCCCCATGTCGTGGGTCACCATGATAAACGCCGTACCGGAGTTGTCTCGTAAATCCTGAATCAGAGACCTTATCCCCTCGCCAGTGTGTTGATCCAGATTGCCCGTAGGCTCGTCCATCAACACGCAGTTGGGCTCATTAACCAGAGCTCTGGCGATGGCAACTCGCTGACGCTCACCACCGGACAACTCTCCCGGTTTGTGACGAAGGCGCTGCTCCAACCCCACACGCTCCAATAACGCCTCAGCCTTGGGTTTCGCCTGTCGTGGCGATTGCCCACCTAACGCCAGAGGCATCATGACATTCTCAAGCGCCGTGAATTCAGGCAGAAGATGGTGAAACTGGTACACAAACCCTAAATGCCGGTTACGGAATCGCGCGCGCCCCGCCTCCGACATTTTATGAATATTCTGGCCACAGATCGCTATCTGGCCGGATGAAGGCTTGTCCAAACCACCAAGAAGATTCAGCAGCGTGGTTTTACCCGCACCGCTACTACCGACAATCGCAACTGTTTCACCGGCCGACACTTCCAATGAAATATCGGAAAATATCGTCAGCGTCTCAGGGCCTTCGCTGTAGGTTCGCGTGACTTGTCGGCAATCGATCACCAAAGGCGTGGAGGTGTTTGTCATCGGTACATCACTCATAGCGCAAAGCCTCCGCGGGTTCGACTCGCGACGCCCGCCAAGCCGGGTAAATCGTTGCCAGCAAGCTCATCGCCAAGCCGGCACCACTAATCACCACCACATCCTGCCATTGCAACTGAGAAGGCAGGTAGCTGATAAAGTACACATCTGCACTTAGGAACTGGTGCCCCATGATAGCCTCCAGCCAGGCGATAAAGGCACTGATATTCAACGCCCCCAGCACGCCCAGCGCCGTTCCGATCAACGTACCAAACACACCAATCACAGCACCCTGAATAATAAAGATGCGCATAATCCGGCCGGGGGTAGCCCCCATAGTGCGAAGAATGGCGATATCTGCGGTTTTATCCGTGACCACCATCACTAACGTAGAAACAATATTGAAGGCAGCCACTGCGACGATGAACATCAGCAACAGCCCAATCATGGTTTTTTCCATGCGAATGGCATTGAACAAGTTGCCATGAGTGCGGGTCCAATCAGACACGTAGTAGCGACCACCCAAACTCGAGGCTACGTCGTTAACGACCCGGGGGGCCGAGAACAAGTCATCCATCAACAACCGCAGCCCTTCCGCTTTACCTCCAGTCCGCATCAGGCGAGACGCATCGTCCATGTGGATCAACGCGTAATTACCATCCAATTCAGCACCGACGCTGAAGATGCCTTTTACAGTAAAGCGCTTGAGCCTTGGCAAAACACCCGCCGGAGTCACCGAAGCCTCAGGCAACACCACTGTTAGCTTATCGCCTATGCCCAACCGGAGACTGTTGGCCATCAAGCGGCCGATAATGATACCGAATTCGCCGGATTTGAGATCCCCCAGGCCACCTTCTACAAAGTGGTTTTCAATGATCGAAACGGATGCTTCCTGCGCCGGCAATATGCCGTTCAGCATCACACCGCGAACGTTACCGCCACCGGTGACCATGCCCTGCCCTTGAATAAACGGCGCAGCGGCCAGAACCTGAGGATTTTGTTCCACACGTTGGTCCAGTTCCTCCCAATCATTCAAAGGACCAGATGCGCCCTGAATGGTGGCATGAGGAACCATGCCCAAAATGCGTTGCTTGAGCTCCTGATCAAAACCGTTCATCACAGACAGCACAATGATAAGTACCGCCACCCCCAGCATGAGGCCAATCATGGAGGTAAGAGAAATAAACGAAATAAAGTGATTACGACGCTTGGCTGCGGTGTACCGCAAACCAATGTAAAACGATAAGGGTCTGAACATGGGGAGGTGCCTGTCGCTACCTTCGGGTCTGTCGTGGTTTAAGAAACTGCTAAACTGCTTTGTACTAACAACATTTCTTAGCTATCCGGAGAAAGGATGCCAAGCAAAGATACTACGGGCTCAACGAACCGGTCGCCACAAGATCGTCGAGAGTTTTTCCGAATCCAGGACCGTATTGGCTTGGAAATCCGGCGACTCGAGGAGAATGATCCGGAGGATCCCAATCTCTTCAACGACACACCTCTGGACTCACTGAAAGCCGAATATCGCCGGCTCGACCAGGATATAAAAACTCATCTGGTCAACCTTGCCGAACGCGACCGCTTACTAACAGGCCTGATAACGACCCTAAGCAGCAAGATGGACACGTTGGCGCGCATTATCGCCTTTGAGCAAAATCCGTTGCAACCTGACGACTGGCAAGATGTGATAATGAGCGAGGGTGGCCTGGCGTTTTTCAGCCCTTCTGTGACCTGGCAAGCGGGGGACCGAATGGCGGTGCGTATGACACTGCCACCGGAGCTTTATCAACCACAGGCCATTGCTCAGGTAATCGATCTGGAACGCAAGACCTCTGGGGGCGCATGGGTTCAAGCAGCGTTCACGGAACTTGAGGAAGGCGATCGACAACAAATTGCACGCCATGTGATGCGGTGGCAAATAAGGCAGAAACAAAAAGAGTAAACTCACAATAAAGTGTTGGCTTTTGGTAAGTTCTTCACCATATTACGCTTTATCCATGTGCCCAAGAAGGCCGCGGCAACCCAAGCATTAATGGAGACCCTAATGAAAAACAAACACAACCTGCGCACAGCACTCGGCCTGACAGCATTACTAACCACCGGGATGGCGCCGGCCCTTCAGGCTGAAGATTTGGCGATTCCCGTCGGCAGCCAAGCGGATCACGGTGCAATCAGCCTTCCGAGCAACGGCATGAGTCAGACGTCCGTCCGCCAGCGCTGGGGGAATCCTCAAGACATCCGCGGGCCCGTTGGCCAGCCCCCTATCAGCCAATGGCACTACTCCGACTTCGTCGTCTATTTCGAGCGTGATCTCGTAATGCACGCCGTGGTCAAGCGTCAGAAAAACTGAACGCACAGCTATCGATGACAAGTTTCTTCTCTATCGGCCTGACGTTGCGATAACGGTCAGATAGAATGGCGTTTTTTGCGAACCAAGGTGGCTTATTACAGTGAGTTCCAAACGAGTTTTGCCTGCCGAGTGGGCGCCCCAGAGCGCCGTCCTGCTAACTTGGCCTCATCCCGGGACCGATTGGGCCCGGGTTATGTCCGATGTAGAGCCTGTTTTTCTGGCCATCGCCAAGGCCACACTTCGTTTTGAGCACCTGATTATCAGCTGCGAATACGTTGCCCGATTACAGGAACTCGGCGACGAACTGAACAAATGGGCCGAAGACCATCAACTGCCCGGCAGAGTCATCACCGTGCCGGCACCAGCCAATGACACCTGGGCGCGGGACCATGGCCCTATTACGGTTCAGACTGACGACGGACCGACCCTGATCGACTTTAAATTCAATGCCTGGGGCGGAAAATTTAACTGGGAAAAAGATAACGCGCTAAATCTACATTTGGCAGGCGCACGCGTGTTTGGCAAACACCCTATGCAAACATCGGATTTCGTGCTTGAAGGCGGCTCCATCGAGTCTGACGGCCAAGGGACGCTGCTTACCACTAGCGAATGTCTACTCACGCCATCACGCAACCCGACAATGGACCGCACCAGCATCGAACAACTGCTAACAGAGATGCTGGGCACTGACCGAATCCTCTGGTTGAACCACGGCTATCTCGCCGGCGACGACACAGACAGCCACATTGACACTCTGGCACGCTTTTGCGCGCCCGATCATATCTGCTACGTGGATTGCCCAGACGTTGCTGATGAACATTACAGCGCGCTTGCCGCTATGGAAGAAGAGCTGCAGGGTTTCTGCCAAAAGGACGGAACGGCTTACAAGCTGACACCGTTGCCTTGGCCCGACGCCATTTTCGACGAAGACGGCGATCGACTCCCTGCAACCTATGCAAACTTCCTGATCATCAATGGCGCGGTATTACTGCCGACTTACGGCGTACCGCAAGATCAAGAAGCGATACGCGTTATGGGTGACATTTTCCCGGACCGCGAAATCATCCCCATCAACTGTCGCCCTTTGATTTATCAGCATGGCAGCTTGCACTGCGTAACCATGCAGATTCCGGCAGGAGTCGTAGAAGTATGACCCAGATAAATAGCCGCAGCGAGCTCACCGTTGCCGCCATTCAGCAAAGCTGCAGTGACGATAAAAACACCAGCCTGGCCACTTCCGAACGGTTAATTCGAGAAGCCGCAGCAGGCGGCGCAAAGCTGGTGGTTTTGCAAGAACTGCATGCCAGTTTGTACTTCTGCCAAACCGAAGACACCGATATTTTTGAGCTGGCTGAACCCATCCCCGGCCCTACCAGCAACCGGTTGGCAGGACTGGCGGAAGAGCTCGGCATTGTGCTCGTGGGCTCGATCTTCGAGCGCCGCATGAATGGCGTATACCACAACACCGCCGTTGTTTTCGAAACGGACGGTAGCCTTGCCGGCATCTACCGGAAAATGCACATCCCCGACGACCCCGGCTTTTACGAAAAGTTCTATTTCACCCCGGGCGACGCCAACTTCAATGACGGGAACAGCGGGTTCACCCCGATCCAGACCTCCGTCGGCAAATTGGGAGTTTTGGTGTGCTGGGATCAATGGTATCCGGAAGCCGCGCGCTTGATGGCTCTTGCTGGCGCCGAAATCCTGATCTACCCAACGGCCATTGGCTGGGATATCACCGACGATCAAGAGGAACAATCTCGCCAATTAGATGCCTGGATCACCGTACAACGTGGCCATGCGGTGGCGAACAACCTACCCGTGATCGCCCCTAACCGGGTGGGCACAGAGCCGGACCCTTCAGGACAAACCGACGGTATTCGTTTTTGGGGCAACAGTTTCATCTGTGGTCCCCAAGGCGAATTTCTTGCGCGCGCTGACGACCAGCAAGAAAGCATTCTGCTCACCACACTGGACCGTAACCGCTCCGAATCCGTTCGCAGAATTTGGCCGTACCTGAGAGACAGGCGAATCGATGCTTACAGCGACATTTTAAAGCGGGTCAGGGATTAATTAGGGTATGAAGCAAAAGCTGGACACGGTTGTTGCCGCACTCAACACCATATTGCTGGGGAAAGAGCCTCAAGTGCGCCTTGCTTTATGTGGGCTGCTTGCTCGAGGTCACTTGCTGATCGAAGACATCCCTGGCATGGGAAAAACAACCTTATCACATGCCTTGGCCAGCATAATGGGTCTCAGCTATCAACGTATCCAGTTCACCAACGATCTGCTACCTGCCGATGTATTGGGTTACTCCATGTACGACAAGCAGGCCAACAACCTGGTATTTCACCCAGGGCCAATTTTCGCGCAGGTCGTGCTGGCCGATGAAATAAACCGAGCATCACCGCGCACCCAAAGCGCGCTGCTGGAAGCCATGGAAGAGCGGCAGGTTTCCATCGAAGGTGAAACTCGCCCCTTACCTTCTCCGTTTTTTGTCATCGCCACTCAAAACCCGATCGAACAGGGCGGCACCTTCCCTCTACCGGAGTCGCAACTCGACCGCTTTCTGATGCGCTTGAAACTGGGCTACCCAGACCCAAAGGCCGAGCGAGAACTGTTGGAAGGCGAGGACAGAAGAGCGTTGACGGCGCGCCTTGAGGCGATTCTGCCTCAGTCAGAGCTTGAGCAGGCGCAAGCGGCCGTAGATAACATTTCCGCCAGCCCTGCCCTGCTCGATTATCTACAGCGGCTGCTGGAACAAAGCCGCCGAATGCCGGGGGTGATGTACGGACTATCGCCCCGAGCCGGACTCGGATTATTACGCGCAGCCAAAGCTTGGGCGTTAATGGCAGGGCGCGATCATGTACTGCCGGACGATCTTCAAGCTGTCTTCCCTTCAGTGGCCGAACACCGCCTCGAGCAAGGGGAAACCGGCAAGAGCCATGAACGGGTGCGCCAACTTCTGAGCACGGTATCGGTTCTTTAAGATCCACCACCGCCTGCATAGCCAGTTTCAATGAACGGTATATCTGGAAACAAATGGCAGCCAATCAAATTCATGTTAGCCTTTTAGCACGATTCGAACATTGGGCTCTCCCCATGAGCCCTATTCAGACCAAACCATTAGCGAGATTTCGATGAGCACAACCCAACACTCCCGCCTGATCATTCTTGGCTCCGGCCCGGCCGGCTATACCGCTGCAGTTTACGCAGCCCGCGCTAACCTGAACCCAACACTGATTACCGGCATCGAAGTGGGCGGGCAGCTTACCACCACCACCGACGTCGACAACTGGCCGGGCGACAACGACGGTGTACAGGGCCCGGAACTGATGCAACGCATGCAGAAGCATGCCGAGCGTTTCGAAACATCCATTGTTTACGACACCATTAACGAAGCCGATCTCCAAAATCGCCCTTTCCGCCTGAAAGGCGACAGCGGCGAATACACCTGCGATGCCCTGATCATCGCCACCGGCGCCTCGGCTATGTACCTGGGCCTTGAGTCCGAAGAAAAATTCAAAGGCCAAGGTGTCTCGGCCTGTGCAACCTGCGACGGTTTCTTCTACCGGAAGCAGAAAGTTGCGGTCATTGGCGGCGGTAATACGGCGGTTGAAGAAGCACTGTATCTGTCCAATATCGCGGATGAGGTGACTCTGGTACACCGCCGCGACAAACTGCGCTCGGAAAAAATCCTTCAGGACAAACTGTTCGAAAAAGCCGAAAATGGCAATGTGAACATTGTCTGGAACCACACTCTTGATGAAGTGCTTGGCGATGGTACCGGCGTTACCGGCATGCGTATCAAAAGCACAGAAGACAGCAGCACACAGGATCTGGATCTGGCAGGTGTGTTCATTGCCATCGGTCACAAGCCAAATACCGATCTGTTCTCCGGTCAGCTGGATATGGAAAACGGCTACCTGAAAATCAAATCCGGATTGGAAGGGATGGCCACCCAAACCAGCATTCCCGGCGTTTTTGCTGCGGGCGATGTGGCAGACCATGTTTACCGTCAGGCGGTCACGTCTGCAGGCTTCGGTTGCATGGCAGCTCTGGACGCAGAGAAATTTTTGGACCAGCAGGACTAAGGCGAACTCGTCAATATGACGTCTTTACCATGGATCGAACCAGACGAACTCTGGTTCCCTCCCGCTGAAGAAGCGCTAGTCGACCCGGATGGCCTACTGGCAGTTGGCGGAGACCTGTCCACGGACAGGCTCCTGCTCGCCTACCGGAACGGTATCTTCCCTTGGTACAGCGATGACCAGCCCATTCTGTGGTGGTCGCCTGATCCGAGATGCGTTTTGATCCCCGAAAACATTCACGTCTCTCGCAGTCTTCGGCGTACCCTCAATCAGCGACGCTTCCGGGTAACCGCAGACCAGTGCTTTAGCCGAATCATCCGGCTTTGCGCATCCATTCGGGCCGAAGGCACCTGGATCACCGATGAGATGATCGAGGCCTACAGCCAACTTCATCGCATGGGCGTTGCTCACTCCATCGAAGTGTGGAATCAGGACGGCGAGCTTGCCGGTGGAATGTACGGTGTTGCTATAGGGCGGTGTTTTTTCGGGGAATCCATGTTCTCACTCGAAACTAATGCCTCAAAAGTGCTCATGGTCCACCTTGCCCACCAACTGCAGGCATGGGGCTATGAAATCATGGATTGCCAGGTCGAGAGCAGCCACCTGCTGTCCATGGGCGCTCAAACGGTTTCCCGCGCTGAATTCTTATCTATACTCAAGTCATGCATAGACAAAAAAGCGACACAATCAGAGTGGACTTTCACTTGGCAGTGGCCTAGCTAGGAGAAATGCATGAGTAATCTCCAAACGCTCGTTTTCTTTGCAACTCCCGCCCACGATTGCAGCTACCTCCCAGACCGTGAAGCTACCACCATGTTTGTTGATCCTCGGGCAGAAATCGACAAGAAGCTCTACAGTCAATTGACCGCGCTTGGCTTTCGTCGCAGTGGTTCACACTATTACCGCCCCCACTGTGAACTATGCTCTGCCTGCGTTCCTGTTCGCCTGAAGGTCAACAATTTCCAGCCGGACCGCAGCCAACGTAGAGTACTCAAGAAAAACACTGACCTTGAATGCAGGCTCGTCCCGGCCGCCTACAACGAACGCTATTACCGCCTGTATGCGCATTACATCGAAGAGCGCCACCAGGATGGCGACATGTATCCACCCACACGAGAACAGTTCACATCGTTTTTGGTCGAAGGCTCTACGGACTCCTGGTTTCTGGAAATCACCCTGAACAATGAACTGATCGGACTGGCCGCCATCGATATACTCGACGATGGCCTGTCTGCCATTTACACGGTTTTTGCACCGGAATACGAACACCGGAGCCTCGGCACATTTGCAGTGCTCTGGCAAATCAAGGAGGCCCAAGCAAGGAAACTACCCCACCTTTACCTGGGCTATTGGATTAAAGACTGCAACAAAATGAGCTACAAAACCCGTTACAAGCCCATCGAGGCATTAAAGGATGGTCAGTGGCATGAAATGATAAACACCTGATTTTTTGCCAAACGGCAAGAATTCAGGCAGAATTGCGCAATTTAAAATCACCGAAAGTATTCCGAACGAGGTTTTTACTGAATGGCGAAATCAGATGTCATTGAAATGGAAGGCGTTATTCTAGACACGCTTCCCAACACTATGTTCCGCGTTGAGCTGTCGAACGGCCACGTTGTGACCGCACACATCTCAGGAAAGATGCGTAAGAACTACATCCGCATTCTGACTGGCGACAAGGTCAAGGTAGAGCTGACTCCCTATGACCTGAGCAAAGGCCGCATCGTTTACCGCGCCCGTTAATGCTCCAGTGACATCTAAAAAGCCCCGCTAGTGCGGGGCTTTTTTGTTGCTTCAGATTGCTTCTGCCGGTTCGTCTTCGTATTCAAAAACAAGCTCGTCGTTCTCAAGCTGGATAAACACATCCCCGCCCTTCTCCGACAACTTCCCAAACAGAATCTGCTCGGCCAGCGGACGCTTGATCTTGTCCTGAATCAAACGTGCCATTGGCCTTGCGCCCATGGTGACATCGTAGCCTTTCTCCGCTAACCAGGATTTAGCAGCTTCATCCACATGCAAGACCACATGCTTCTCATCCAGCTGTGCCTGCAACTCGGTCAGGAACTTGTCCACAACATGGGTGATGGTCGCTTTTTGCAGATCGCCGAACTGAATAATGCCATCCAGACGGTTACGGAACTCAGGCGTAAAGGTTTTGCTGATCACCTCCATGCCGTCGGTACTGTGATCCTGCTCACTGAAACCAATCGAACGACGGGCCATATTCTCGGCACCGGCGTTGGTGGTCATGACCAAAATTACATGCCGGAAGTCAGCCTTCCGTCCGTTGTTATCCGTAAGCGTACCGTGGTCCATAACCTGTAGCAGCAGGTTGAACACTTCCGGGTGCGCCTTCTCGATCTCATCCAGCAACAAAACACAGTGCGGGTGCTTGTTCACGGCTTCTGTCAGCAGACCGCCCTGGTCATAACCAACATAACCCGGAGGCGCGCCAATCAAGCGAGACACCGTGTGACGCTCCATGTATTCAGACATATCAAAGCGGACCAGCTCGATACCCAGAACCTTGGCCAACTGTTTGGTCACCTCAGTTTTACCAACACCCGTTGGGCCAGCAAACAGGAAAGCACCTTCAGGCTTCTCTGGTGCCTTCAAGCCTGCACGAGCCAGCTTGATAGCGGTCGACAAGGATTCGATAGCAGGATCCTGCCCGAACACCACCATTTTCAGGTTGCGCTCAAGATTGCGCAGAAGATCTTTGTCGCTGGTGGAGACATTCTTCGGCGGAATGCGCGCAATGCTGGCCACCACATCCTCGATGTCGACAACTTCGACCGATTTCTTGCGCTTGTCCTCCGGCTGCAAACGCTGACGCGCACCGGCTTCATCGATCACATCAATGGCTTTATCCGGCATATGCCGGTCAGTGATGTAACGGTCCGCCAACTCGGCTGCAACCCGAAGCGCCTGATCGGTATACGTCAGGTCATGGTGCCTCTCAAAGCTTGGCTTGAGGCCTTTGAGAATCTGGTAAGTATCCTCAACACTGGGCTCATTGACATCGATCTTCTGAAAACGACGCGCCAACGCACTGTCTTTCTCGAAGATGCCACGGAACTCCTGATAAGTGGTTGAACCAATGCAGCGCAACTCACCGGAACTGAGCATTGGCTTGAGCAGATTGGAGGCATCCATAACTCCACCGGATGCCGACCCCGCACCAATTATGGTGTGAATTTCATCAATGAAAAGAATCGCATGCTCTTGCTTTTTCAAATCACTGAGAAGACCTTTCAGGCGTTTTTCGAAATCACCCCGATATTTTGTCCCCGCCAGCAACGCCCCCATATCCAGGGAGTAAACCACGGCGTCGGAAATAATATCTGGCACTTCTCCGTCAACAATTCGACGGGCCAAACCTTCAGCAATCGCCGTTTTACCCACGCCAGCCTCACCGACCAGCAGCGGATTGTTTTTCCGGCGACGAGCCAAAATCTGCACCACCCGCTCGACCTCAACTTCTCGGCCGATCAAGGGGTCAATGCGCCCTGCACGGGCTTGTTCGTTCAGGTTTGCGGCGTAATTTTCCAAAGGGCGTGCATGACCACTTTCTTCGCCTACTTCTTCTTCGGAGGCATGATCCGCACCGTCCTGATCCTCAGCACCCTGCACACGCGAGATGCCATGAGAGACAAAGTTCACCACGTCGATGCGGGCAATGTTCTGTTTCTTGAGAACATAAACCGCCTGACTTTCCTGCTCACTGAAAATCGCAACCAGTACGTTCGCACCAGTCACCTCTTTTTTACCCGAAGACTGCACATGGAACACAGCCCGCTGCAGCACTCGCTGGAAGCCAAGTGTAGGCTGGGTTTCCCGGTCGCCGTCGGTGGACGGAATCAGAGGTGTTGTGGAATCCACAAACTCAATCAATTCATCCTCAAGCTGTTTGAGGTCTGCACCACAAGCTTTCAGCACTCCCACTGCCGATTCATTATCCAGAAGAGCCAGCATCAAATGCTCCACGGTCATGAATTCATGGCGCTTGTCACGGGCATTTTTGAAGGCTGTATTCAGCGTAAGTTCAAGATCTTTGCTCAGCATGGGCTACCCCTAGGTCTGTCAGTCCGCGCGTTCTATCTCGCAAAGCAACGGGTGTTCGCATTCTGAAGAATACTGATTCACCTGCGCTGCCTTCGTTTCTGCGATGTCGCGGGTATATACCCCACATACGGCCTTTCCTTGCGTATGGACGAGCAGCATCACCTGCGTCGCCTTCTCTTCGTTCATACCGAAGAACGTCATCAACACTTCCACCACAAAATCCATGGGGGTGTAATCATCGTTCAGGAGCAGCACCCTAAAACGGGCGGGACGCTTTAGGGCCGGTTTTTCGGGCGCAACACTCACCCCATCTTGACGCCCGGGTTGGTCGTCCTCCCCCTGATTAAATATTAGTAGAGAATTCTCAATTGTCCGCATGGTTCTATTTACCGATTATTCGGATGGCTAACTTAATGTGGTTACCCGGCTAGACATTTTCAAGGCAGGCGCCCGTTCAAGCCCGGGTTATATATTCCTGTGAACATAATACCGATTCCATACCCTGATGAAACACTTATTCAATCACCTGTGATCCTTGACTCAGAAACGTGATTGGTCGACAGTTAACATGGTATGTAATTTAATGTAACCGTTTGCAGCGAAAATGTATCAAAGGAAAGCCGGGTCACAACCCGACCGATAATGAGTCAGTGCTGCTGACAACAGAAAAACGCTCCAATAATAAGACTGACAACAAAGGAACGGGGGAGTTCATCATGCCGAGGGGCAAGGTTAAGTGGTTTAACAACGCCAAGGGATACGGCTTCATCATTGAAGATGGCTGCAGCGACGATCTGTTCGCGCACTTCTCTTCCATTCAGATCGAAGGCTACAAGACCCTGAAAGCTGGCCAGGCGGTTACGTTCGACAAGAAGCCGAGCGATAAAGGCGTACATGCAGTGAACATCGTGCCGGATGCCGCCCCTGAAGAGAGGGCGCCGCCTGCGCAGCACGATGTTCAAGCTGACGCCAATCGCGACGGGTACCCACCCAGAGCTGCCAACGCCTGATTGCCGATTCTGGCTAACACCCAACGGCTTCCCTGACGGGCTTAGCCGGTGGGAGCTATGGCCACATACTTTTTTCATTGCGCCCATTCCAGTACGCTTGTCAGCTTGGCCCACCCGCAACTGACAGGAATCTGTGAATGGCGGACATCATCCTGTTTAACAAACCTTTTCAGGTTCTCAGCCAATTTACTGACGAGCGGGCCAACAATCCTCGGCCAACTCTGGCAGAGTGGATCAAGAAACCCGATTTTTACCCCGCCGGTCGACTCGACTACGACTCCGAAGGGCTTCTACTGCTGACCAATCACGGGCCGTTACAGCACCGCATTGCGTCCCCGCAGAATAAAATGCCCAAAACTTACTGGGTGCAGGTGGAAGGCGACATTCCTAATCAAGCTATCAGCCAACTCTCGAAGGGCGTCGATTTAAAAGACGGCCCTACCCGTCCTGCAAAGGCGCAGAGAATTGAACCGCCAAGCCTTTGGCCCAGAATCCCGCCCGTGCGATACCGGGAAACCGTCCCCACCAGCTGGATCGAACTGACCATTAGCGAAGGTCGCAACCGACAGGTTCGTAGAATGACAGCAGCGGTTGGCTACCCTACATTGAGGCTGATACGTTACCAAATTGGCGACTGGACACTCGACAAGCTGCAGCCAGGAGAGTTTCGAATTGAGCAAGTGCATCTTCCTGATGCTCCAACAGCCAACACGAAACCGACTCGCCGGCCCCACCCTCGTCCAAGTAAGGCGCGTCGCCCCCACAGGAGATCTGCACCAAAATGACCTGGAAACCTCACGCTACGGTAGCCGTTATCGCCGAAGATAATCAGGGCCGCTTCTTGCTGGTCGAAGAAGTCAGCCACGGTCAGGTTGTCTTCAACCAACCCGCCGGGCACATTGAAGAAGGCGAACTGATCCTCGATGCCGCTTGCAGGGAAACACTGGAAGAAACGGGGTGGAAAGTTGAACCCACTTTTTTTCTGGGCATATACACCTATAAAGCCCCCTCCAATGGCGTGACTTACCACCGTTTCTGCTACGCAGCCAAACCAGTTCAAAAAGTCACAAACGAACTGGACAACGGCATTATCGCTCCACACTGGCTAACTCTGGAGGAAATTCGAAATCTCGGAAGTAAATTACGCAGTCCTCTGGTGCTGCAGTGCATCGAGGATTACCGAAACGGTCGCCAATTCCCCCTTGAAGTCGTCATCGACGGACAGACGTAACCGTCACAAGGTGCTAAAATCGCCGCTTTCTAACCGGTCACCAGTAGGCTCATGACTCCAAATCCTGATTCCAAAGCCCCAGAAAACACGCGCGTCATCGTCGGCATGTCCGGCGGTGTAGACTCTTCGGTTGCCGCTTGGCTGCTAAAAGACCAGGGCTACCAAGTGGAAGGCCTGTTCATGAAGAACTGGGACGAAGACGACGGCACGGAATACTGCACCGCCATGACCGATCTTGCTGACGCGCAAGCGGTAGCCGATGCCATGGGCATCAAACTACACACTGCCAGTTTCGCCGCCGAGTACTGGGATCGAGTGTTCGAGCACTTTTTGTCCGAATACAGTGCTGGCCGTACCCCTAACCCCGACATTTTGTGCAACAAAGAAGTCAAGTTCCGGGCCTTTCTCGACTATGCCGTCACCCTTGGCGCGGATTACATTGCAACGGGGCACTATACCCGCCAGCGCCCACTGAACGATGGCAGCGACAAAGCCGAACTGCTCAAAGGGCTGGACGCGAATAAAGATCAAAGCTACTTCCTGCACGCGGTCTCAGGTGATCGCATTGCCCGCACGTTGTTCCCGGTGGGTGAACTGGAAAAACCGGAAGTTCGCCGCATTGCGGAAGCACAAGGTTTTATCACCCACGATAAAAAAGACTCCACCGGCATCTGCTTCATCGGCGAGCGCAAGTTCACCGACTTCCTGAAGCAATACCTGCCCGCACAACCCGGCAACATTGAAACTCCGGATGGCGAAGTGATCGGCAAACACCAAGGCTTGATGTACCACACCATTGGCCAGCGACAGGGCTTGGGGATCGGCGGCCTGGCAAAATACGGGGATGAGCCCTGGTATGTGGCAGAGAAAGACTTGAGCCGGAACGTATTGATTGCGGTACAGGGCAAGCATCACCCGCTGCTGTTTTCTCGCGGCCTGGTGTCGGGCCCGATTGACTGGATTGCCGGCGAACCACCTGCCGGGCAGTTCCGCTGCAAAGCCAAAACACGCTATCGCCAGCCGGATCAGGACTGCGAGGTCACGGTCATCGACGGCGGCGTAAAAGTAGCGTTCACCGATGCTCAACGCGCAGTAACACCGGGCCAATCTGTGGTGTTCTACATCGACGACGTTTGCCTGGGTGGCGGCGTCATCGAAGAAACCTGGCGCGACCATGAAGCTTTGCCTGCCCGCTTGAATCAAGATACAACTGCCGAGGCACGTTCATGAGCCGTACCCTGCACGATCAGACTCTGGCTCTGGCGGGACTGTTCCAGGCCGCTTCTTTGGTACAGCAAGTGGCTCATAAAGGAACGTGCGACGCGGAAAGCCTGGAAACCTCGATCCGCTCTCTCTTCGCGACCGACCCCGCTTCAACACTCGACGTGTATGGCGGCGAGTTATCCGATATTCAAGAAGGCCTGAACGCACTTTCAACATCCCTTGCCCAACAAAGCCGCTCTCAGGATGTCGAGACACTTCGCTATGTGCTGAATCTGGTTCAACTGGAATCCAAGCTAAACAGTAGCCCAGACATACTTAACGTGATCAGCAATCGCATCGAGCAAGCCCGCCACACGGCTAGCCACTTTGGTTACAACCATAGCAATCTGATCAGCAACCTGGCCTCGATCTATACCGACACCATCAGCACCTTCCGATTGCGCATCCAGGTCAGTGGGAACCCGCAAGTCCTGCAGCAGGATGAAAACGCCGCGAAAGTCCGTGCCTTGCTCCTTGCAGGCATTCGTTCCGCGGTGCTCTGGAGACAATGCGGCGGCCGCCGCTGGCAACTGATTTTTGCCCGTAAAAAAGTGATCAACCACGCCCGCGAGTTGTTGCGCTGATTCGCAACGCGGGCTGGTGTATCATAGATCCCCTAATTTTATTATCCGATTCTTTGATGAACTGAGAGGTTTTCGATGGAACTCAACGCCCTGACCGCCATATCCCCGGTCGATGGACGCTACGGCAGCAAAGTCAGCGTATTTCGCAGCATCTTCAGTGAATACGGCCTGATCCGTAACCGGGTAACCGTCGAGATCCGTTGGCTGCAAAAGCTGGCTGAGCACCCGGCCATTACCGAAGTGCCCGCCTTTTCGGCCGAAGCCAATGCCTTTCTGGATAAAATGGTCAGCGAATTCAGCCTCGCAGACGCCGAACGCATCAAAGAAATCGAACGCACCACCAACCACGACGTAAAAGCGGTTGAGTACCTCATTAAAGAAAAAATTGCCGAGGTTCCCGAGCTGCACGCAGTGACCGAGTTCGTCCATTTCGCTTGCACCTCGGAGGACATCAACAACCTGTCTCACGCCTTGATGCTGCGCGAAGGCTTGGACCACGGTTTGCTGCCGGGTATGGAGAAAGTGGTAGACAAACTGGCCGAGCTCTCCAAAGAGCACGCAGAGCAGCCTATGCTGTCACGTACTCACGGCCAGACAGCGTCCCCCACCACTGTCGGCAAAGAGTTGGCCAACGTGGTTTATCGATTGCGCCGCCAGCTTAAGCAAATCAAAGCTGTGGAACTGATGGGCAAGATCAACGGTGCCGTTGGTAACTACAACGCGCATCTTTCAGCCTACCCGCAGGTAGACTGGGCTACGAACGCCAAAGAATTCATTGAACGCCTTGGCCTCGATTGGAACCCGTACACTACCCAGATCGAACCGCACGATTACATCGCGGAACTGTACGATGCCATCGCGCGCTTCAACACCATTCTGATCGATATGGATCGTGACATCTGGGGTTACATCTCTCTGGGTTACTTCAAGCAGAAAACCGTGGCCGGCGAGATCGGTTCCTCCACCATGCCCCATAAGGTCAACCCGATCGACTTCGAAAACTCCGAAGGCAACCTCGGCATCGCAAACGCCATCTTTAGTCACTTGTCTGCCAAGTTGCCGATTTCCCGCTGGCAGCGTGACCTGACCGACTCTACGGTGCTCCGTAATCTCGGCGTTGGCTTTGCTCACAGCCTGATTGCTTACGAAGCCACACTGAAAGGTCTGGGCAAACTCGAAATCAACCCGCTTCGTTTGGGCGAAGACCTCAACAGCGCTTGGGAAGTTTTGGCTGAACCCATTCAGACCGTGATGCGTCGTTACAACATCGAAAAACCCTACGAAAAGCTCAAGGATCTGACCCGCGGCAAAACCATGTCGGCGGAAGTGATCCAGAATTTCGTAGAAACACTGGAAATTCCGGAAGAAGCCAAAGCAGAGCTGCGCGCCCTGACACCGGAAACCTATATTGGTAACGCCGTCGAACAAGCCGGCAACATTTAAATCTGGAGCAGTACCATGGACATGCTTGGCGGACTGACAGCCTCTGAATTTCTGCGTGACTACTGGCAGAAAAAGCCCCTTGTCATCCGTCAGGCCTTCCCCGGTTTCCAGTGCCCGGTCAGTCCTGACGAACTGGCCGGACTGGCCTGTGAAGAAACGGTAGAATCCCGCATCGTCATCGAAAACGATGCCGGCAAACCCTGGCAGTTGCACAACGGCCCATTCTCCCCGGAGCAATTCAGCACCTTGCCCGAGCAGGACTGGACGCTGTTGGTTCAGGGCCTGGATCACTGGGTTCCTGAGATATCCGATCTGCTAGAAGCGTTCCGCTTCGTCCCCAATTGGCGGCTGGACGACATCATGGCCAGCTATGCCCCCAAGGGCGGCAGCGTGGGACCTCACTACGATCAATACGATGTGTTCCTGCTTCAGGCCGAAGGCCACAGACGCTGGACCTTTGGCGGTCACTGCGACCACACGTCTCCGAGAGTTGAAGGCACTCCGCTGCGAATCCTCAGTAGCTGGGACGGCGAAGAAACCGTAACACTGGCGCCAGGTGACATGCTATACCTGCCACCCGGAGTCGGCCACCATGGCGTTGCCAAAGATGACTGCATTACCTTGTCAATCGGCTTCCGTGCACCAACGATCGATGACTTACTGACGGGCTTCACCGACTTCCTGTGCAATCAGGAAAAAGCCGCCGAGCATCTGGGCGATCCTGACCTGAAAGTTCAGGATAATCCCGGCACCATTGCACCGGAAGTGATTGACCGCTTAGACCAAGTGATTCGCGAACAGATCAGTGACCGGCGCAAATTAGCCCTCTGGTTTGGGCAATACACGACCGCGCCGAAAAGCCTCGACATCGTCGTGCCCGCAGAGGAACCTGCAACGGCTGAAGACTTGGCTGCCGCCATTGGAGCTGGCGAGCAACTGCGCTGGAACGAAGGTTCTCGTTTTGCCTACCACGAACTAGAGGGCGAAACGGCCCTGTTCGTTGATGGTGAACAGTACCTGCTGAAAGGGGATGCGCAACCGATGGCACCTTTGCTGTGTGCCAACGCCCGGATCGATCCGGCGAAGCTTGCCATCCATGCCAACGATGACGCCCTGCTAGGATTGCTGACCAGACTTTACAACCAAGGCTCCGTCTACTTCGAGTAAACAATGACCCCGAGATTTCGAAAGTACAGTTGGCAGCTAGCCCCGCGCTCCATTCGCGAGATCCGCCAGAAGGTGTTTATCGATGAACAAAACGTCCCGCCAGAACTGGAGTGGGATGCCACCGATGAAATCGCCGATCACTATTTAGCAGTCGACCAGAACAACCGGCCTATGGCTACCGCCCGCCTGTTTTCAGCCCTCGAGGAAACCGGTTACATCGGCCGCATGGCGGTTCTGCCTGAATTTCGGGGAAAAGGTGTGGGCGAAGCGCTGATACGTCATCTGTTGAAAGAGTCTGCTGGCCGCTATCAGGAATTGCGGCTTTCCGCCCAGCAACACGCAACCGGGTTTTATCTGCGTTGCGGCTTTCATGCGTGCTCGTCGCTCTATGACGACGCAGGCATTCCCCATCTGGATATGCGCTGCCTGGCCCCCACCCTGCTCCACCAGGCTGCGGACAAGAGAGCAAACCCTCTAGTCCTCGGCTCAGACACCGACAGCTGGTTGTTCAATCAGGAAAGCGAGCTGGGAGGCCTAATGGACTCCCTGACAGGTCAGGCAAGACAGCGCCTGTGGATTTATGACCGTACACTGGATCATGATCGCTATGACCGTCATCAGCTGCGCGAACTGATATCCTCCGTCGCCCGCAAGCACCATATGAGCGACGTAAGGATTCTGATTCATGATGACAAGCCCTTGGCAAAAAAACGCCATAGCCTGATCGAACTGATGCGCCGCATACCCAGCCGAATACAGCTCAGACTGGTCAACGACGACTACCCGCTCGAAGTTCACCCTTTCGTTATAGCGGATCGTGACGGCCTGCTGTGCCGACACAATTTCAATCAGGCTGAAGGGTTCGCCAACTTTACGGCCGGCCGTCGACTGAAGTACAAAGAAGAGACGTTTCAGCGTATGTGGGACACAGCCCAACCCTCGCGGGAAGTGCGGGAGCTAACGATCTGAACCCATCGCCTGCGGGGATTCGAACTGAGCCCCGAAGGGGGCAAACTCTTCATCCACCTCTTCGGCCACTTCCGCAATCAGTTTCCGCAACCACTGGTGATCAGAGTTGTGCTGAAGCAAAGGACTCCAGGCCATTTTTAGCTCAAAGGGCGGAATTTCAAAAGGTGGGACTTTCACGATCAAGTTCGAGTTATCCTTCTGCAACCAGGCCGCCCGTGAAGGCAAAGTGGCAATCAAATCGTGCTGCTCGGCCAACAACATGGCCACCTGATAGTGCCGTGTGAACACCGAGATCTGTCGTTTACGCCCCATCAACCCAAGAGCTTCGTCTACCCAGCCCAAGCGTTGCACATCCTTTGGGTTCACCCCTACCCCCACACCAAAGCCTGTTTTACTCACCCAGATATGGCTGGCATCCAAATAGGTATCCAAGGTGAAGGGCTCAACCAAAACCGGGTTATGCGCATTCATCAGGCAGGCAAAATACTCCGTCCAGAGGGTTTTCTGGTGGAACGACTGCGGAATCTTGTCAAACCGGTTAATCGCCATGTCCAGCCGACCTTGCTCTACATCTAAAAAGCTCACATCACTCGGGGTGAGCACATCCAAAGTGACGTGCGGCGCTTCCTGTCGAATTCGTCGCAACACCCGAGGCATGAGACAAGATTCAGCGTAGTCACTTGCCATGATCCGGAACACCCGCTGACTATTCTCCGCAGCGAATGGTGTTTTCTCCTGAACAGCTTGTTCGATGTTTGAAAGAATCGACCGCACCAATGGCTGCAACTCTTGTGCGCGTTCGGTGGCCGTCATCCCTTCACTGGTACGCACCAGAATCGGATCACCAAACAGATTTCGAAGCCGCCGCAAACCATTGCTCATAGCCGGTTGGGTGATCCCCAAATGATTGGCTGCCTTGGTCACATTCCGCTCCCTCAGCAACACATCGAGGTAAACCAGCAAATTGAGATCAACACGGGAAATATCCATCAACGACACCTTGAGGTCAGGAAATCAGAACGCTGAAACAACAATTATTCACTCAAATAATATACCGCGTTATCAGAATTCATTAAATCTATACATCGTACACCAGCACCATCGTCGAGCGGACGAATCAAAAGATTTCTGCTAGTCTTTCAGTCTGTTATAACGCAAAATTCAATGGCGCCTCCCAAGCGCTACCCGCTGCCGCCATACTTCATTTGGAGCCACACCCAAAACATGGAAGCGACCACTATCGTAGTCATACTTGCGACCATTGTTGCCATCTCTCTGGTGATCATCGTGGTTAGCCAAATGCGAGAGAAGGCTCGTATTGAGCGCATGCGCAAAATTCGGGGTCAACAGGACAGCTACAACCGAGCTTCCCGACTGCTAACCGAAATTCCCGGCCAATATCTGAATACCGAGCTGAAGCTCATACTGCTTAAACAAATGGAAGATGCTTGCAAAAATCTAATCGCCCTGAAGTCCGACAAGCCGATTGTAGAATGGCTCAACACCATCAAACAAATTCGACAACAAGCAGTTGATAAAACAGATAATTACCCACCGACAAAAATCGATTCACCTGAAAAATCCGAACAGGTTAAAGACAGCTTGAATAACCTCTTCAAGCTGATCGAAAGCATGCATAAAAGTGGGCGGCTGGATTCGGCCACCGCCAAACAAAACCTAAAGTATGTCCTGTTTTTGATCCACAAGAGCCACGCCGACCTGCACGTATTTCAAGCTCGGGATCACATCCGCCAGAATGAAATTCGTAAAGCCATTCACGCGTACCACTCGGCCAGTATGGAAATGGTCAAATCGAAGGACCATCCACTGGCACTCAAAGCGGTAAAGAGTTTCAGAACACGCATAAAAGAACTCGAGGCAAGCTTGCGCGACGATGGCGCCAACGCTGAGCACGGCACCAAACTCGATCAAGAATGGGACCACATGTTGCAGGATGAAGATTCCTGGAAAAAACGGAAAGACTTCGACGATTAACCCGAAGCCTAGCGCGCTAGATAAGGAACCCCTCCCACCGTGTTTAACAGGCTCAAGCAACGGCTTTCGTATCGCCTAACCCGAGATACCGTTTTGGTGGCCATGACATTAGGGCTGCTGCTGAACCTAATCCAAATAACATTGGACTATTTTACCGCGCAAGAGGCGATGGACCAGGAAGTCCGCGCGCTACTCGAAATCAGCCGCAGTCCTGCCTCACAGATCGCCTACAACATCGATGTGCGCCTTGCCGAAGAATTGCTGGACGGTTTATTGCTGCACCCCGCCACTATCGACGCCCGAATCATTGATAGCGACCATAAAACCATGGCCGCCTCAAGCACATCTAGCGCCACCTCCCCCTACCGGTGGATCAGCGATACGTTATTTGGGCAAAACCGCACTTTTTCCGAGCCCCTGCATGTGACCCCGCTCAGAAATCTCTCGCTTGGTCGCTTGGTTCTGACCATCGATACCTATCATTACGGCCTACAGTTTCTAAAACGTGCAGGCAACACGCTCGTGATTGGTTTGCTAAAAAGTCTGGTTTTAACGTTGGCGCTTCTGGCCATTTTCTATGTTGTATTGACCCGTCCTATGATGGGTCTAATCAGAGCCTTAGGGCAGGCCAACGACAGTTCTCCGGAGAAAGTACGCCTCCCTATCCCTGAGAATCATGAAAATGACGAGATAGGGGCGATGGTCGGGATCATCAACGAACACCTTCAAAACATGGAAGTCAGCGTTGCAAAGCTCCGCTCCGCGGAACGCGCCATGAAGAACCATTCGATTCAACTAGAGCATGAAGTCGAAGAACGAACGCGAGAAATTTCGGAAAAGAACACGGCCCTTCAACGGGGTAACCGAGCACTGGTTAGAGCGAAAGAAGATGCCGTGAGAAGGGCTCGTGCACGGGCAAACTTTCTGGCCAGCATGAGCCATGAAATACGCACACCACTGAACGGAATGCTCGGGATGCTTGGGCTCGCAGTCGAAGACGAAAGCGATCCCAGACAAAAAAGCCGCATAGAAATTGCGTCAAAAGCAGGTGAAAACCTGCTAAGCCTTCTGAATGATATTCTTGATATATCGAAAGTCGAAGCGGGCAAGCTAAGTCTGGAAATCATCCCCTTTTCCGCGCGAGATTTAATTAACGAATGCACGACCCTCCATGCCCAGCAGGCCCGGAGAAAACACATTGCGCTGGTCGGCGAAATAGATGGTGATCTGCCGAAACACTTTCTGGGCGATCCAACCCGAACCCGGCAAGTGCTCAACAACTTGCTGAGCAACGCCATCAAGTTCACGGATCGAGGTAAAGTGAGCGTTAAGGCCAGCTATTTATCAGGGACGCTTCGAATCGAAGTCAGCGACACTGGTATCGGGATGTCACAGGAAGGCCTGCACAAGATTTTTTCACCGTTCTCACAAGCGGACTCGGATACAACACGCCTCTATGGCGGCACCGGTCTGGGCTTGACGCTATGCAGACAGTTAGTCGACCGAATGAACGGCAGAATCGAGGTGAAGTCCACACCCGGAAAAGGCACCCACTTTACGGTCACCCTGCCTTTGCCGATTCATGATGAACCGATTCAGGAAATTTTGCCTGCCGAACGAGCGTCTTCTGAGCCGATGCCGTCGATAAAGATTCTTCTGGTGGAAGACAACCATGTAAACCAGCTCGTAGCGAGCGCAATTCTGCGGCGACTGGGGCATAAGGTTGATAATGCGGAAAACGGCCAAGAAGCCCTCGCCGCGCTCCGCCGCGAGAATTACGACCTGGTTCTCATGGATTGCCAAATGCCGGTGATGAACGGCTACGAAGCCACCCGCGCGATCCGGCGCAACCCTCGCTGGAAAAGCCTGCCGATAATTGCAGTGACTGCCAACGTAATGCAGGGAGACAAAGAAGAATGCTTTGCCTCCGGCATGGATGACTACATTATCAAGCCCTACAATCGCGGAGAACTTAAAGCCGCTATTGTTCGCTGGGCTCCACCCGCTCCAGAATCTCAAGAAGATTCCTGAGCTCTCCACGCAATGAGGCTATCCGTGCCGGTTCAACATCAACCCCGCACATTAAGCGTTCCGGCACAGACACAGCCTTAGCGCGCAAAAGGCGCCCCGAGTGTGTCAGACAAACTCTCACCACACGCTCATCGTCAGTCCCTCGAGTGCGGTTTACCAAGGCACGCTCTTCCAGCCTTTTCAACAGCGGCGTCAAAGTGCCTGAATCAAGCCGCAAACGCTGTCCGAGCTCCGATACTTTAGGCGACTGGACACTCTGATCCTGCTGCCAAAGCACCAGCATCACCAAATACTGAGGATAGGTGAGATTCAATTCTTTTAGCAACGGGCGGTAACGCGCGGTAACCGCCCTATTCGCGGCATAGAGCGCAAAACACAGCTGATTATCCAGCGCCATCAGTTGATCGGCTGACGGGGTATCAGAGCAACTTTTCGATGTCATTCCGGATGTCCGCAGGTTTCACCGTGGGAGCATAGCGACGCACCACCTGACCGTTTTTATCGACCAGAAACTTCGTAAAATTCCATTTCACTTTCTCACTGCCCATCAAACCTTTCGCTTCTTTTTTCAGGAAACGATAGAGCGGGTGCGCGCCACCACCATTGACTTCAATTTTCGCGAACATCGGAAAATCCACACCATAATTCAGCGAACAAAATTCGGTAATAGACTCATCGCTACCCGGGTCTTGATTCATAAACTGGTTGCAAGGGAAGCCCAACACCTCTAACCCCTTGGAGCCCAGATCACTGTGTAGCGCCTGAAGCCCTTCAAATTGCGGCGTAAAACCGCATTTGGATGCAGTATTAACGATCAAAAGCACTTTGCCTTTATAGTCCGCCATCGCAACGTCGTTGCCTTTCACATCCTTGGCACTGAAATCATAAATGGATTCATTCGCCATATCTTTCGCTCCTAAACAGTTACGCGACCAAAAATACATTGTGCACAATATAATTGTAAAAAACCACATTCTCAGTGACGACTGAAACCACGCTTGCCGGCGTCGACTTCAGCCTTCAGTCGCAAACTCTCGGCAATTCGCCACAATTGAACACATTTGCCCCTGTTACCCTAGCCCCTCACTCCGCTAGAATAGTTGGCTTGTGTTATTTCGGATAACTCTTCCAGACCGTTTGTTAAGGACCTCTGCACGCCATGCATAACTTCTCCAAATCCGCCAAACTCGACAATGTCTGTTACGAAATTCGTGGCGTGGTTCTGCGGGAGGCGCGCAGGCTGGAAGAAGAGGGGCACCGAGTACTCAAACTGAACATCGGAAATCCTGCGGCGTTTGAACTGGATGTACCAGAAGAAATTCAGCAAGACGTCATTTACAACATGCCGCAAGCGCAGGGTTATGTGGAGTCGAAAGGCCTGTTCTCTGCCCGTAAAGCGGTGATGCATTATTGCCAGCAGCGAGGCATTGCCAAGGTCGACATTGACGACATTTATCTGGGCAATGGGGTCAGCGAGTTGATCGTTATGTCCATGCAGGCTTTGCTTAATACCGGTGACGAGGTACTTATCCCTGCCCCGGACTATCCGTTATGGACTGCCGCTGTCACCCTATCAAGCGGCAAACCCGTGCATTACCGCTGCGATGAACAACAGAACTGGTTCCCGGACATCGACGACATTAAAAAGAAGATCACACCGCGAACCAAAGCGATTGTTCTGATCAACCCTAACAACCCGACCGGCGCCGTCTACTCAGTCGAGCTCTTACACCAAGTAATAGAGTTGGCCAGAAAGCACAATCTGATCGTGCTCTCCGACGAGATCTACGACAAGATTCTTTTCGATGGAACCGTGCACACGTCCACCGCCTCATTAGCCGACGACGTTCTGTTCTTCACCTACAACGGCTTGTCTAAAAACTACCGTGCCGCTGGCTATCGGGCCGGCTGGATGATCATCAGTGGTGCCAAACATCGGGCCAAAGACCTGATCGAAGGCATAGAAATGCTTTCCAATATGCGCCTGTGTGCAAACGTGCCGGCGCAGCTTGCCATTCAAACCGCTTTGGGTGGCTACCAGTCCATCAACGATCTGGTAGCCCCTGGAGGGCGTTTGTACGAGCAGCGGGACACCGCTTGGCGCATGCTGAATGACATCCCTGGCGTCAGCTGTGTGAAGCCTCAGGGTGCGCTGTATCTGTTCCCGAAGCTGGACCCCAAACATTTCCCGATACACAACGATGAGAAACTGGTCCTGGACTTGCTCCTTCAGGAAAAGATTCTGTTGGTGCAAGGCTCCGCGTTCAACATAGACGACCACCAGCATTTGAGGGTGGTATTCCTGCCCCGCAAAGAAGCGTTGGCCGATGCCATGGGCCGACTGGGCAACTTCTTGGAACACTACCGCCAGTAATCGGAGCGATCATGGCCGACATTCATGTGGAAGAGTTTTATAAGGACGTTGCCATTGCCCTGGTCCAGCTTTACGCCGCATTTCCGCGGCGCATTAATCTATTTGTAGAAGACATAGCCGGGCCCGACGAACCGGATGATTTCGGGCTACACAGCAAAAGGCACATGGCCTGTTTCGGCGCCCTGCTCTGGCTGGCTGAAGAGGGTTTTCTGCGTTACGTTGACACCATCCGACAGGAAGCTCTCGATCAGGTGGTCTTGTCACGCAGCGCGTTCACTCGCCTGAACGCGCCCGCTCCGCAATCGTTGACTGACAGGTTTGACTCAGACAATGCCCAGCCCGCTCTGCCAGCGTCAATAGAGCGGGACAGATCTACATACATTCACCTTCTGCGCACTGCACTGAAGAGCGGCAGCTCCAGTCAAATAAGTCAGATCGTCCAATCCACATTCTTCCTCGAGCGCGAGCTGCAGACGGTTCATTAAATCGCGTTCAAACTCTTGAAGACCTGAACCCAGCCCACATATATCGGTCAGACAGAAAACGACGTTTGGCATACTCTTGAACAGGAAAACTCTATGCGCATTTTGTTGTTTCTGGCCACCAACCTGGCGGTCATTCTGGTAGCCAGCTTTACCCTGCGTCTGCTTGGCGTAGACAGCTATCTTGCCCACCAGGGCATCAATTACAGCTCTCTACTAATCTTCGCAGCAGTGTTTGGTTTTGCTGGTTCGTTTATCTCCCTTCTGATCTCCAAGCCCATGGCAAAGTGGAGCACCAAAGCTAGGGTTATTGACTCCCCCCGCACACCCGCCGAACGCTGGCTAATGGAAACGGTAAAGGAACTCGCTCAGAAGGCGGGCATAGGCATGCCAGAAGTGGCTATTTTCCCAGCTACTCAATCCAATGCATTTGCCACCGGCTGGAACAAAAACGACGCGCTAGTTGCGGTCAGCGAAGGCTTGCTTCACAGATTCAACCAAGATGAGATCCGCGCCGTCCTGGGCCACGAGATTGGCCATGTGGCAAACGGGGATATGGTGACCTTGTCTTTGATCCAGGGTGTGGTCAACACCTTCGTAATTTTTGCATCCAGGGTGATTGGATCGTTTGTTGATCGGGTTGTCTTCAAAAATGAAAACGGTCACGGCATCGGCTTTTTTATCGTCAGCTTCGTGGCCGAGATTGTTCTGGGCATTCTCGCCAGCACCATCGTGTTCTGGTTCTCACGCCGCCGGGAATTTCGGGCCGATATCGCGGGAGCGCAATTGGCGGGTCGCGGCGCCATGATTAATGCTTTGGCGCGTTTGAAGCAGGAAAGCGAAGTGCCGGATCAAATGCCAGACACCTTGCAGGCATTCGGGATCAACCGGGGCTCCCGTTCGGGCCTTGCAGCCCTTTTTATGACACACCCTCCACTGGAGGACAGGATTGCCGCATTACAAAAGGCAGCCCTTTGACAGGTGACACTGAACGAAAAAAGAAGGGGCGCAGATGCGCCCCTTCTTTTTTGCACGTGAGATTGTATTCAAATCTTGAGCTTAAAACCCATCGCCCTGAAACAATCCTGCAGAGATTTACTGCTGCCTTTTAGCTGAATTCTCAGGCTGGAACACTCTCGGCGTACCGGATAATCACGGCGCAAGCGATCAAAGGCTTCCGCCCGCTTCTCGCCCGCTTCTTTCATCGCCCGCCTCAGCCGAAGGTCATCTTTTCTCGGGTCATAGCAGGCTCCGAGGGCAAGGCGCAGCGCTTCATCCTCAATGGCATTACGGGTAAAGGACATATTGCTCAGTGCCGGCTCAGGCAAGAACTGACCGGCTTTTTTTCGTACTGGCAGTCCAAGAAAGCGGCACAGAGCCTGGTAAACCATTTCGGTCCCCTGCATTTTTCCTTCAAGGCTGTATCCAGCAATGTGCGGCGTAGCCAGCCACACTTTTTCCACCAGCTCGGGATCGATAGCCGGCTCGCGCTCCCAGACATCCAGCACAACGGTAGGCGCATTAGGCTGTTCAAGCCTGCTCATGAGGGCCGAACCATCAATAACCTCACCTCGCCCCGCATTAATCAACAACTGCTCAGAGCGCAACGCCGCAAGTTGTTGATCAGTCACCATATGATGCGTTGGATAATCCCCGGTACGGGTCAGAGGCGTGTGAAAGGTAACCACATCGCAGGCAAGCGCTTCGGACAGACTAACAAACGCTTCGGCGTTTTCTGGCTCGGCGTGCTGCCGCGGGGGATCGCACAGTTTCACTTCGAAATCTAGGCGCTCCAACATTCGGGCAAGCTCACTTCCGACATTGCCTGCCCCAACAATACCAACACTCAGCGTCGACCAATCGCCCAGCTCTCGCTGATCAGCAAACAGTGAGATCACAGCCAGAACATATTCTGCCACGCTTCTCGCATTGCAGCCCGGAGCAGCCGAAAAGCCAATCCCCTGCTCCTTTAGCCACTCCACATCCACGTGATCGGTACCAATCGTTGCTGTACCCACAAAGCGGACACGAGTTCCTTCCAGCAGCTCCCGGTTCACCCAGGTCACCGAACGAACCAGAAGAATATCCGCGTCCTCAACCTCGTTCCGGATCAGCCCCCGGCCAGTTACCCGGCGAATTTCGCCAATATCTCCGAAAAACGAATCCAGTAACGGAATATTCTCATCAGCGACGATCAACATAACCAGCTCCTTAAAACGCCAATCAGTTGCGGCGCGGACGCTGCGGGCCACGTCCACCGGTATTACGACCACCGCTACTGCGGTTACCCTGAGGCCTGCGACCACCGCGCTTACGGGTGATGGGAGGATTATCCATCGCAACCATCAGATCCTCTTCAGGGACCGCTGTTTTCAACTTCTGACTGATGTAGGTCTCGATTGACGGGAGTGCATAGGAATCGTCTTCCCCGGCAAAACTGACTGAAACGCCGGTCTGCCCTGCACGACCGGTCCGTCCGATACGGTGCACATAATCTTCCGCGTTTTCAGGCAAGTTGTAATTGAACACGTGGGTCACGCCGTTGACGTGAATCCCACGCCCCGCGACATCTGTTGCCACCAACACCTGAATCTCGCCTTTCTTGAACTGATCCAGCGTTTTAAGACGCTTGTTCTGGGCAATTTCGCCAGACATCAGCGACACTTTAACACCCTGATTCTTTAGATCTTCTTCCAGATCCCGGCACTGGTCGCGGCGATTCGCAAAGACAATGGCCTTATCCACTTCCGGGCGCTTGAGGTAATTCACCAACACAGGAAGCTTGTCTTCGTCCGACACCAGATAAACCGTTTGCTCAACTCGCTCAGCGGTTTTCTGCTCAGGCTCAATCTCGACAAATTCGGCGTTTTGCGTCCACATGGACGCCAAATTCAAAACGTCCTGATTGAAGGTGGCACTGAACAACAACGTTTGCCGCTCCTCTTTGGGGGTGCACTTGCGGATGATCCGTTTTACATCCGGGATGAAGCCCATATCCAACATACGGTCGGCTTCATCCAGAATCAGGATATCCAGCTGGTCGAGGAACACATCCTGGGAACCCAGGAAATCGATCAAACGGCCCGGCGTCGCAACCAGGATATCAACGACTTCATTTTGCAGCTGTTCACGTTGCTTGTCGTAATTCATGCCGCCCACTACCGTGACCACATTGTGACCGGTGTACTGGCAAAGATGTTCGGCATCTTTGGCGATCTGCATCGCCAATTCACGAGTAGGCGCTAACGCCAGAACCCTTGGCTCAGAGGCGAATCGGTCGCCTTCTTTTACCGGCGTCTCCAATAGGGTCTGAATGGCGGTAATCAGAAACGCTGCGGTTTTGCCGGTGCCCGTTTGAGCCTGACCGATAAGATCTTCACACGCCAGTGTCCATGGCAGGGTTTCTGCTTGGATAGGTGTGCAATATTCAAAGCCGATTTTGCTGATGGCATCGAGCAATCGCTGATCCAGATTTAAATCACTGAAGCGCAATTTACTGGTGTCTTTTGTATCAATGGTCATAAAGTTTCAGTTGTCCTTGTTTGATCGTATTCGATGCCCGTTGGTGCGATGCGAACCCGGTCGAGGGTCCAGCTCTCCGCAAAACGCGCTGAAGTCTTGTAGAAATGTCTGAGTGTTTCGAAGAATGCTTGCGCCCGTTCCGGCAAGCCATGCTCAAGATAATGCGCAGCCTGTCTATCCACATTACGCCGAAAGGTTTGTTCGTTGGCTGCACCGTTGCCCGCCAGGTTGTCTACGCTGATGTGAAAACGCGATCCAGCCGCCAGCGAAAACAGCCATTCAATCGCTTGCGGCTTGATTTCGACACTCTCGAACGCTTGCTGTTGATCCGGTGTGCGTCCATCGGGGCAGTACCAGTAACCGTAGTCATGTAATGTACGACGGTGCTCACCGGCCAGGCACCAATGAGCAATTTCGTGCAACGCACTGGCAAAAAAACCATGAGCAAAGACAACCCGAGCAAACCCATCAGGTTCACTGACTGGCAGATATTCTGGTTCGTCACTGCCTTTGACCAGTACAGTCCGGTGTCTCTCCCGGAACAGGTCATTAAACAGCATGATAAGATCGTCTGGATTGTGATTCATTGGTTCGCTATTGTGCGACTTTAAAGCAGCCAATGCCAGCGGGAACTTCTGACAGTCCACTCGGTCAATTCCCGACGTAACTTCTACACGCATTGACGACACAGGATATTAAAAGAGCCATGACAGTGTCCCCACTATTTCGGCACCTTATTCAATTAAAGGTGCTGACGGCTGTTGCCGTTGTCACACTACTTACTCTGTTTGTTACCGCCACAGCACAGGCTGCCGGAAGCTCTTTTTTTAACACCTCAAACAACGACTTCCTGCCCGTAGAGCAAGCTCTTCCGTTCAACTATACCTCTGACGCGGGTGCTCTTGTGTTGTCGTGGCACATCGCCCCCGAACATTATCTGTATAAAAGTCGGATCAACGTTACCTCGCTAACCGATGACGTCCAAATTGGACAGCCACAATTCTCCTTACCTGGAACTCTGACGAACGACGAATTCTTCGGTGAGATGACGGTTTTCTTCGAACCCATCGAGGTTCGTTATCCGATTACCCTGCCAGAAGGCGCCACGGAAGCAAACCTGCAAGTAAGCTATCAGGGCTGCGCAGAAGCCGGTTTATGTTATCCGCCTCAAAACCACGAGATACTTTATTATCCTGGCTCCGGCAACGCTCAAACCATAGACAACATACCCTCTTCCACAAGCGCTGAGCCACCAAGCGCCAACTCAGACACCAGCAGCGCCAGTGGGCTCGCAGGCTTTCTGTCCAACCAATCGATCGGGATGATTGCCGGCCTATTCTTCTTGCTTGGTTTGGGGCTGACCTTCACCCCTTGCGTACTACCCATGGTGCCTATTATTTCGAGCATGGTGTCCGGCCAGAATACCCGCACCACCGCGCACGCACTCCTGCTATCCGGAAGCTACGTCCTCGGCATGGCAATCACCTACGCGGCCGCTGGTGTTATTACCGGGCTACTGGGCGCCAGTTTCAACCTGCAGGCGCAACTCCAATCCCCGTGGGTCCTTGGAGTTTTTGCCACCCTGTTTGTGCTGTTCGCACTCTCGATGTTCGACATGTTCGAAATCCAGTTGCCGCGGTTTATTCGCGAGCCTCTTAATGATGCCAGCCAACGCCTGACCGGCGGTCGCGTGATCGGGATTTTTGGCATAGGGGCTCTCTCGGCTCTGATTGTATCGCCGTGCGTATCAGCGCCTCTGGCTGGTAGTCTGCTGTACATCTCCACCACCCAGGACGCGGTAATTGGCGGGGTTGCCCTGCTATCCCTCGGATTGGGCATGGGTGTGCCATTGATTCTTGTCGCCGTAGGTGGGCGCAAGCTACTACCAAGCTCTGGCCGCTGGATGACTACCGTGAAACATTTTTACGGCGTCATGCTGCTGGCAGTGGCTATCTGGCTGGTCGAAAGATTGATACCCGCTTGGGCCGGACTAACCCTATGGGGCCTGCTAATTACCATTACCGCCGTTCAATTGGGCGCTTTCGATGCGGCAAGCGCAGGCTGGGAACGCACCCGTAAAGGTCTCGGACTGGTTATGTTTGCCTACGGCTTGGCGTTACTGGCCGGAGCAGTGAGCGGAGCCAATGATCCGCTCCGCCCGCTTGCCCCTTTTACGGCCGCATCAGGGACTGTACAGAACTTCACACAAAGCCACGCCCGCTTTGAACAAACCGAAGATCCTGAGCAAATTCGTGCCCTGCTCGCCAAGGCAGCAAAGTCCGGACAGCCCGTGATGCTGGATTTCTACGCTGACTGGTGCATTTCATGCAAGGTCATGGAGCGCAACGTATTCAGTCAGCCAGAGGTAACTCAGGCTCTGGCTAGCTACACATTGCTACAGATCGATATGACCGATAACACACCAGCCCAACAAGCTTTTCTGGATGAACTGGGCCTCTTTGGGCCGCCATCCATCTTGTTCTATGGCCGATCAGGCCAGGAGTTAGCACAGGCGCGTATTCTGGGTGAGATGAACAAACAGGAATTCCTTGGCCACCTGAACAAGCTCCCCTCAGCACCCCAGGGGTAACGGCGATTTATCTGATCAGGTATCACAACGCCTGATCAGATACACAAACTCTCCGTCCTGCTCATCATGCCCAAGCAGTTCGTGCCCCAAAAACTGGCAAAAACGAGGAATATCGCGAGTGGTCGAAGGATCGGTCGCCATTACTTTTAACACTTGCCCAACCTCAACATCCGTGATGCGCGTGTGCAACATCATGACCGGTTCGGGGCAGAACAGCCCTCGTGTATCCAATTCCGCGTGAAAATTCTGGTCCAACAAGGGTGGCTTCCTCTAGTTCTCGTGATTTTAAGAATTCGGTGCTAAATTGTTGTTTATAACAACGAAAGAACGGGAGACTTACATGATTCGAGTTTTAATCGAACGTCACATTGCTGAGACACTTGAAGCCGCTTACGAAGATCGCGCACGAAAGGTACTGCAGCAAGCGGTCGGCGCTCCCGGCTTCATCTCTGGCGAAACACTGGTCGATAGCAAAGACCCAAACCATCGCATTACTCTGGCTAACTGGCGGTCCGAGATCGACTGGGATCGGTGGTACCACTCCAAAGACCGTAAAGATCTGATGTCAGAGCTGGTGCCCATGATGGATCAGGATGAAGCCATCACCATTCTGTACCAGAGCCCCATGCCCTGAGAACTCTATTCCAAGCGTTCAATAAAGCAAGTGATCTCTTCTCGATCGTGGTACAGGTGACGGGCCTTTAACGTGTAGTTGAGGCCCGCCTCGTCTAACCCGCGGACGATAATATCCCGGCAAACAAGCCATTCCTCGTAACGCTTCTTCATCGGAAGCTTGAGGTTAAAAACGGTATAACGGCAAAGTCTGCTAGCAACCCACTCTACGGCCAGCTTCGCCGTGCGTTGGGGTTTATCAATGATGTCACACACCATCCAGTCTACTGCGCGTCTAGGCTGCCAGCTATAGCCATCGGCAACCACGTGCTCAACGTGCCCGGTAGCCATCAGATCCGGATTCATAGGTCCATTATCGACGGCCGACACCAGCATACCCTGTTGCACCAGTTGCCAAGTCCACCCGCCCGGCGCAGCCCCGAGATCTACGGCTTTTTTACCCCCGCCAAGATATTCCAGCCAGCGTTCCTTCGGCAAGAATACCTTCCAGGCTTCTTCCAACTTCAACGCTGAACGGCTGGGCGCAGAAGCTGGCAAACGCAGGCGAAGAATGCCATCGGGAAAAGGCGAGCGATTGCCCTCCAGGCTAAAGCCTACGACAGCCGTCCCGAAGTCGCCCAACAGCAGTTCCAATCGTGCCTTGGCGGGCGCTTTGGCATCCGCCTTTAACAGGCCGGCTGCGCGCAACCCTTTGGACAAAGGAGCCACCCACTTTCGTGCAAAATTACCAAGATCCCGGTCATCGTTGTTTTCAGGTAAGCGAACTTCCAGCCGAGCACAACGGTCGCCCTGCCAATTCTGGTCGCGAAGAAAACTCACAATCGCCCCTACACGATCCTTAACAGGTAGCTCGCACTCACCCACAACTGCAAACCAATCACGGGTGAACACCAAGCTGTGCAATACGAGCCGCGTCATCAGCTCCTCAGCGGTCTCGATGCCCGCAATCGTTAAACGCACCTGACCAGAATTTCGCTCGGGCTGAAAGTAGCCAAAAATGCCCTTTTCGGCGGCCTGATCCATCAGTTCCTGTCCCGCTTCCGTTTCAAAGCCGGGCCGGCAAATCAACATAACCTGCTGCATTAATTACCTATGTATCGTATGTATGCCGGAATTATGACGCACCGACATGGGTGAAACTCAACCTGTTTAACAGCGATGCTTGATGACTCTCGCTAAAGTTGAGCTTCATTTTAAACAGATATTGCCCACGATGCTCGGCACGCGGTTTTGGATCCTCACAAGCTTCCTTATATGGACCTGTTTATTCGTGGCCTCCAACACCCTCGCTCAACCCCAATGCCCGACATTGACGACGAACGATGCGCGTGCGCGCCAAACCATTACAAATTACCTCTGCTATGCCGTCACAGCCCCGGGAGACCCCGCCCATTCAGCCATGTCACCTGAGGAACTTCCCGAATCTCTTGATTGGCGGCCTGCGGCTGGGCATGACCTTGTGTTTAGCCATACCCAATCAACCTACTGGATCAAACTCAGCCTAAAAAATGCCAGCACCCAGCAAGCGCTCTGGTACCTGAAACTCAATTACCCACTGCTTGATGAAGTCACCTTCTGGCAGAAGCATGAAGCGCAGCGTGCTCATAGCGAACGCCCGCCTTTAAAAACCGGGGATCACCTTCCATTTGCAAGCCGAGGCATCGATTACCGGTATTACCTGTTGCCCATCACACTGGCAGAGAAAGAAACGCTCACCGTTTATATACGAGTGCACAGCAGCGGAGCTCTCAATGTGCCGTTGAGCCTGGTCACACCGGAAGTGGCGATTGAGAAAAGCAATCATCTGACACTGATCCATGGCCTGTTTTACGGCGCCTTGGTCATACTCGCGGCATTCAACCTGCTACTGTATGCCAGCTCCGGCACCCACTATTACTTTCTCAACGCATTCTACACAGCCGCTATGGCCATGTTCTTGTTCGCCATGGGTGGATTTGCGAACCAATATTTCTGGCCCGGTAGCTCTCAGCTGGCGAATCTGTCGATCCCTCTCCTGCTTGCGGTCATCGCGCTGGCCATGGTCCAGTTCGGCTGGTCCTTCCTGGAGGTGCCGCGGCGCACGCTGTCCGAAAAAACACTGCGAGCTCTGGCGTGGGGCGCCGGAGGGTTGTTGGCCCTGACTCTAGTGATGCCCTACACCAAATCCATTCTGATCAATACCATCTTCGTGCTGACGGTCATTGCGCTACTGTCCATTATTGCAACCGTTCGTTGGCGCCAAGGATACCAGCCGGCGTTTTGGTATTTGGCAGCCTGGATGGTGATGGTGGTTGGCGCCCTCGTTTATGCGTCCGCTGCTTTTGGCTATCTAAGAGATTACCTAGCCAGAGAAGTTATGATGCAGGCCGTGGTTGGCGCTCAGGTCGTACTTATAAACTACGCACTGGTCCACCGTTGGCGACTTTTGAATGAAAAGTTGCTGGACGTCGAACATCAAGCCCGCAACGAGCTCGAACTAAAAGTACACGAGCGAACATCACAGCTACGCACCGCCATGTGTCGACTCGAAAAAGCCAATCGCAAGCTCGAAGCTCTTAGCCTTAATGACGCGCTCACCGGCCTGTACAATAGAAGGCACATGGACAATTTGCTTCCAGAACTGTGCCTTGAAGCTCAGAGAACCCGCAAGCCGCTGACCATCGCCCTTTTTGATGCCGATCACTTCAAGCACATCAATGACACCTGGGGACACGATTTTGGTGACACGTGCCTTCGAATGATTGCCAATATTTTGATGGACCATGCCAAGCGCCCCCGTGATGTTGCGGTGCGGTTTGGCGGCGAAGAGTTTGCCCTGTTGCTACCAGATACCGACACGGACGGTGCATATCGCCTGTGCAACAGCATCCTGGAACATATCCGGCATACAAGCCTTAGCGCACCTAACGCAGAACCCGTAACCATCACTTTGAGCGCAGGGCTCGCGGAACTAACCGACCACAAAAGTGCCCAAGAACTGTTTCAAAGTGCCGATGAGGCACTTTACGCGTCAAAACACCAAGGCAGGGACCGGCTTACTTACGCAAGAAGCGCCCCTCAGAGTACCGCCTGATCGTTTAGAAATTCGCGAGTAACCACCGCTGCTTCACGTACCAAATCCGATTGTTCCATCGGGTGCCGTACCGGAGGAACAAAATCATGGTTGCCACCATCCAGCCAGCAAAGCCGGGTTATACCTTCTATCCCCCCCTGCGCTTTCACGTCCTCAGGTTTGCCAAAAGGATCTCGTGTACCCTGCAATACCAGAAGCGGGCAGGTCACGCTGGACAAATGACTGGTGCGCCAACGATCAAGCTTACCCGGCGGATGAAAGGGATAACCGAAACACACAACGGCATCCACGTCGTCTGCACCTTCGCTAGCGATCACTGAGGCCATTCGACCGCCCATAGACTTCCCCCCGATGGCCAGCTGACAATCCGGGCCGACCTCACCCCGAACCTCGCGGATCTGCTCCCTGAACGCCTCCAACAACACAGGCTGTCTGTCAGGGGGCCGTTTTTTCCCATCGCTACGACGCTTCTGCATATAAGGAAACTCAAACCGGACGCAAGCTATTCCCTGCTGTTCCAGTTCCTGCGCCAATTGATCCATAAAGGGAGAATCCGCTGGCGCGCCCGCCCCATGAGCGAGAATCAAGACTTTTGTAGCACCCTGAGGGTAGCTTTTAGTGGTAATTCTGATCACAACATTCACCTTAATGTTATCTAGCGGTATCATTAGTGACTTGCGAACCCCCTGCAAGACCCTTTTACGAAACAGGAATCTAAGCCAACCCACTGGCAAGGCAGCTGATTCTGACTCACTTGACACCGTTCAGGAGTTGACCTGAGTCATTGCAAAGGGTTCATGGTTTCTCCATACTTGCGGCCGCATAATTTCCCCATCCTGAATCCATTGGTAAGGCTATGAGCACAGTAAATGCAAACCTGACATACAACTACAAGGTGGTGAGACAATTCTCCATCATGACAGTGGTGTGGGGTATTGTAGGCATGGCTATGGGTGTGCTGATTGCAGCACAGCTGGTTTGGCCATCCCTCAATCTCGACCTACCCTTCACCCACTTCGGCCGTCTGCGGCCGCTGCACACCAACATCGTCATTTTCGGTTTTGGTGGTAGTGCCCTGTTTGCAACAGCGTACTACGTTGTTCAAAGAACCTGTCAGGCACGCCTGATATCTGACAGCCTTGCGGCTTTCACGTTCTGGGGCTGGCAGGCGATTATTGTGTCCGCCATCATCACCCTGCCCATGGGTCTGACCTCTACCAAAGAGTACGCAGAACTGGAATGGCCAATCGATATCGCCATTGCCGTTGTGTGGGTCACCTACGCTCTGGTGTTTTTCGGCACCATTACCAAGCGCAGCACGCCACACATTTACGTAGCTAACTGGTTTTACGGTGGTTTCATCATTACCGTGGCCATGCTGCACATTTTCAACAACCTGGCGCTGCCGGCTACAGCCTTCAAGTCCTACTCAGCATACGCGGGTGTTACAGACGCCATGATGCAGTGGTGGTATGGCCACAACGCCGTAGGGTTCTTCCTGACCGCCGGCTTCCTGGGCATGATGTACTACTTTGTACCCAAGCAAGCGGGTCGCCCGGTTTACTCCTACCGTTTGTCTATCGTCCACTTCTGGGCATTGATCGCTACTTATGTCTGGGCTGGTGGTCACCACTTGCACTACTCTGCACTACCCGACTGGGCGCAAACTGCAGGCATGGTAATGTCTCTGATTCTTCTGGCTCCGTCTTGGGGGGGCATGATCAATGGCATGATGACCCTGTCCGGCGCTTGGCATAAGCTGCGCACCGATCCGATCCTGCGCTTCTTGGTGGTTTCCCTGTCGTTCTACGGCATGTCCACCTTCGAAGGTCCGATGATGGCGATCAAAACCGTCAACGCCCTTTCACACAATACTGACTGGACCATAGGCCACGTTCACTCCGGTGCTCTGGGCTGGGTTGCCATGATCAGTATCGGCGCTATCTATCATTTGATCCCGAAGCTTTGGGGTCTGAAAGAAATGTACAGCATCTCACTGATCAACGTTCACTTCTGGCTGGCAACAGTGGGCACCGTTCTGTACATCGCTGCAATGTGGGTTAACGGCATTATGCAGGGCCTGATGTGGCGCGCAGTAAACGCAGATGGCACCTTGACCTACAGCTTCGTGGAAGCACTGGAAGCCTCTTACCCGGGTTACTTCGTCCGCTTCATCGGTGGTGCCACCTTCTTGGCTGGCATGCTGATCATGGCTTACAACGTCTTCATGACTGTGCGCCAGAAAGAAGCGGTTGCCGAAAACAATGCGGCAACTCAGGCGGCCTAAGGGGAGATTGACCAGATGAAACATGAAACGATCGAGAAAAACCTTGGCTTGATGATCGCGCTGATCATCTTCACCATCAGTGGCGGCTTTCTAGCCGAAGTTGTTCCCCTCTTCTTCCACAAAGAAGTGAACGAGCCGATTGAAGGCCTTGAGCCTCTATCAGCACTGGAACTGGAAGGCCGGGACATCTATATCCGGGAAGGCTGTCACGTATGTCACACCCAGCAGATCCGTCCCTTCCGTGCGGAAACTGAGCGCTACGGCCACTACTCCGTTGCGGGCGAATTCGTATACGATCGTCCGTTCCTGTGGGGCTCCAAGCGCACAGGGCCAGACCTGGCCCGTGTCGGCGGTCGTTATTCGGATGCATGGCAGCGCCAGCATCTGTTCGACCCGCGCAGCGTAGTTCCCGAATCCAATATGCCAGCGTTTCCCTGGCTGTTCGAGAACCGTGCTGATCACGGCTCAATCGAGGCACGCATGACAACCTTGCAGACCCTCGGCGTTCCATATACCGACGAGCAAATTGCCGGTGCAGCAGACGAGCTGAAAGGCAAATTTGAAATTGAAGCACTGGTCGCATACCTGCAGCAGTTAGGCACTGTGCTTTCAGAGAAACGGTGATCCCATGGATATCAATGAGTTACGCGGAATTCACTCTCTCTTGGTAATGGCAGCGTTCTTCGGCATCATCTGGTGGGCATACAGCGCCCACCGCAAGAAAGCCAATGAAGAGGCGGCACAACTGCCCTTCGATGATGACGAAGTGGATAAGCGTACGCTCGAACAGGAAAAAACGGAGAAGAAACAATGAGTACCTTTTGGAGCGTCTGGGTCATAGTGATCGTGCTCGGTACCATATTCGGCTGCGCTTGGCTGCTGTTTGCCACCCGCAAAGGTCAGACAACCGACACCGAAACCGAAAACACCACGGGCCATTCGTACGATGGCATCGAAGAGTATGACAACCCACTGCCAAAGTGGTGGTTCTACCTGTATCTGGGCACCTGCGTATTTGCGCTGGGTTATCTGGCTCTCTATCCCGGCCTAGGCAACTACCAAGGTCTGCTGGGCTGGACATCCACTAACCAGTGGGAAGCCGAAGTTCAGGAAGCCGATGAAAAATACGGCCCGATCTACGCGCAGTTTGGCGAAACGGAAATTACCGAACTCGCTCAGAACGAAGATGCCATGAAAATCGGCCAGCGCTTGTTCGCGAACAACTGCGCGGTATGCCATGGCTCAGCAGCTCGTGGACAGGTTGGCTTCCCTAATCTGACCGACGATGATTGGCTGTGGGGCGGTGAACCAGAGCAGATTCTGCATACCATCGCCAAGGGTCGCCAAGGCAACATGACCCCCAAAGGCGTGATGCCCAACATGAGCAATGAGCAGGTCGACCAGGTGGTCAACTACGTTCTGAGCTTCAGCGGTCGTGAGAAAGACGCAGAAGCTGCTGAAGCTGGTGCGGCTGTATTCGCACAGGCTTGTACAGCGTGTCACGGCGCGGAAGGTAAAGGTATGCACGCAGTAGGTGCGCCGAACCTGACGGACAACATTTGGCTCTACGGTTCCACTTACGAGTGGATCAAAGAGACCGTTGTTAACGGTCGTCAGAACCAAATGCCCGCTCAGGAAGGTCGTCTGACCGACGACCAGATTCATATTTTGGCAGCGTACGTTTACAGCTTGTCAAACTGAATCTGACCCGGCCGGGTAGATCCCGGCCAGGTCTTTTCAACCCTATATCTGCGCTGCGGGTATAGGCTTGAAAAGATCTGCAGACCCTCCGAGGCCCGCTCCCAGCACGTCACATTACCGGGAGGTATCCATGAGTAACCAGATTCCTGTTAAGCAGGTAGACCCTTCCCCTTCCGACAATAACAAAAACCCCGGAACCTACGATCTTTATGCCAGCCGCGAAAAGATCTACGTAAAAGAAGTCAAAGGGCTTTTCCAGAAGATTCGGAACGTTAGCCTGGTCGCGCTTATGGGCATGTACTTTCTCTTTGCCTGGCTGACTCTGGATGGCCAACCGCTGATTCATTTTGATTTACCGGCCCGTGAGTTCCATCTTTACGGTGCGACCTTCTATCCGAAAGATTTCTTTTTGCTATCTGCCATGCTGATTATCTCGGCATTCGGCCTATTCTTTATCACTACCTTGTTTGGTCGCGTTTGGTGTGGTTATACCTGTCCACAAACGGTTTGGACCTTCATCTTCATGTGGATTGAGGAAAAGGTAGAAGGCAACCGGAACAAGCGAATCAAGCTCGACAAAAGTCCGAACTCAGCCGAGAAAATCACCAAAAAAACCATCAAACACACACTCTGGTTGATTGTTGCTCTGGCGACAGGCATTACGTTCATCGGTTATTTCTACCCGATCCGTGAACTGATCGTGGACATGTTCACCCTGCAGGCCAATGGCTGGGCTTACTTCTGGGTCGCTTTTTTCACCGTTGCGACCTACCTGAACGCAGGCTGGATGCGCGAACAAGTATGCCTGTACATGTGCCCCTATGCGCGCTTCCAGTCGGTCATGTTCGATGCGAACACCCGAATCGTGTCTTACGACCCCAATCGCGGTGAACCTCGCGGCAAACGCAAAAAAGGGACCGATCCCGCCGAGGCAGGCTTGGGTGACTGCATCGACTGCGAACAGTGCGTACAGGTTTGCCCAACCGGCATTGATATCCGCGATGGCCTGCAGTACGAATGCATCGGTTGCGCGCTCTGCATCGACGCCTGTGACGATATCATGGACAAAATGAACTACCCAAGGGGCTTAATTCGGTACACCACCGAAAACGAACTGGAAGGCAAAACCTCAAAACTGCTACGCCCGCGAACGTTCGGTTACGGCCTGGTACTGGCACTGATGATCGGTGCGGTCGCCTTTATTATTGGCACTCGCGTACCAGCTCAATTGGAAGTTCTCAGAGATCGAGGGGCTCTGTTCAAGTTCAATGGCGAAGGGCGGGTTGAAAACTCGTTCACATTGAAAGTACAGAACATGACTGAGGTTCCTCAAACCTTTGAACTTTCGGTCGAAGGCTTGGACGGCATCCGTATCCTGACCCAAACCACCATCAAGGTAAGCAGTGGTGAACATCTTGCACTGCCTACCGTTGTCGATGTGCTGCCAGAGTCCATCGAAGTAACCAACAGCACCATACGCTTCCGCGCAGAATCCCAGACAGATAATTCTCTGCAGCTGGAAACTGAAAGCCGTTTTGTAGGTCCAAGGCCACGTTAATCGTGGTCCGGACCGGGCAATCAATCCATTTTCGAGACGAACTGCACAATGACTGATAAAACCCCTGTAGCACCTTGGTACCGCCAGCCCTGGTTCTGGTTTCTGACCATATTCCCGCTCGCCTCTATCACCTGGGGCCTGAGCATGCTGGTCCTCTCAGTGAACCTGGATACAGCCATGGTCTCCGATGACTATTCCAAAGAAGGCCGCGGCATCAACATGGCCATCGCCAGAGACCAGAAAGCCTCAGAGATGAAGGTGGCCGGAACGTTACAACTGTCAGACAGAAACGCAACGCTCACGCTGGATACCAAAGACGGCCCGGCTGACTTCCCTTACATCATTCTTAATCTCTACCACCCGACTCTTGAAGAGCGGGATCGCGTCATACAATTTAACCGTTTAAGCGCCGGTGAATACTCTGGACGCACCTTAGAAGATTTGGACGGCCGGTGGTACTTCGACCTTCAGGGCCCCGACAATGACTGGCGCGTCAAAGGTGAACTTTGGTTACCGGCCGAGCATCCCATTACCATTAAAACCAAGGGCAGCGCGGAAGAGTGACCCCCCGGAGTTGTTTCCATTGTGGAGAGCCCGCCGAGGGCCATCCACCGATCACCCTTCTGATTGACGACCAAGAACAACACTTTTGCTGCCAAGGCTGTAAAGCGGTGTGTCAGACCATCCATCAGGAGGGTCTGACCGGCTTCTATGACATTCGCACACAACGGGCCACTACACCGAAAGAACTGAACCAGGCCGATCTGCTTCGCTTACGCGAACTGGATCACCCATTGGTGCAACAATCGTTTGTCGCACCGGTTAAGGCGGGACAGGAAGCTCAGCTACTGATCGGTGAGATTACGTGTGCCGCCTGCATCTGGTTGCTTGAGAACCACATGAAGCACCAGACCGGCGTACAGAGTTTTACCGTAAACCATACCACCCAACGTGCAAGATTGGTTTGGTCACCGGATCAAGCCTCCCTCAGCGATTTGCTCATCGCTATCCATGAATTAGGTTACACGGCTCGCCCTTATCAAGCAGACGCTGCCGAACAGGCGCTTAAAGCTGAAAACCGCTCTATGCTCATTCGGTTGGCCGTTGCCGGCATCGCCACCATGCAAAGTATGATGCTGGCATTCCCACTGTATTTCGAACTCATCAGCGAGCTTTCACCCGAATTTATCAATATGTTCAGGTGGTTCGGTTTTCTCGTGGCAACGCCGGTTGTTTTCTACAGTGCGCGGCCGTTCTTTCGGAACGCTCGGAGAGATCTTGCCTCCCGACACCTGACCATGGACGTTCCAGTAGCGATCGCGATTGGACTGGCCTACGTCGCAAGCGCGTGGGTAACGGTATTCGGTGGGCAAGAAGTCTACTTTGAATCGGTGTGTATGTTTGCTTTCTTCCTGCTTCTGGGCCGGTACATCGAGGTACAAGCTCGCTATCGGGCCGGGCTAAGCGGGAATGCCCTCGCCGGCTTCCAGCCCGCGGTTGCCGCGTTGGTGACCGAGGGTGAAGCAGACATCGTGCCCGCACACCAGATCAAACCCGGCGACATTGTGCGGGTTCGTCCCGGTGAGACGCTGCCTGCCGACGGCGTCATTATCTCCGGAGAGTCCACGCTAAACGAAGCTGCGCTTACGGGCGAGTATTTGCCAGAAACCCGCTCACCGGGCGATACCGTTCATGCCGGCACAATAAACGGCGAGAATCCGCTGGATATCCGCGTTACCCGTGCCGGTGCGCAAACCCGCCTATCCGGCATCCTTCGGGTCCTTGACCGCGTTCAATCCGAAAAACCACCGGTTGCAAGAATGGCGGACCGAATTGCCGGGAAATTTGTCGCTCGTGTGCTCATACTCGCCCCGGTCATCTGGATTGGCTGGTGGCTTGCCGGGGCCGATAACGCCTTTGATATTACTTTGTCAGTGCTGGTTGTCACCTGCCCCTGTGCCCTGTCTCTGGCTACCCCTACAGCCATCACCTCGGCTACCGTCCGATTGAGAAAGCTGGGCTTCCTGCCTACGCGGGGGCACACGCTTGAATCCATGAACACGGTCGACACCGTTGTGTTCGACAAGACCGGCACCCTGACCCGCGGTGAGCTCACGCTCACCGATCATACAATCCGGGGCTCCGTTGACGAAGCCACCTGCCTGAAAATCGCCGCCGGACTTGAGAAACAATCCGAACACCCGATTGCCAAAGTCTTTCATAAAATGTCTTCAGTTCCGGTGATCAACGTCACCAACCACCTGGGGGGCGGCTTATCGGGAAAGTATGACGGCCAGCCGGTATTTATCGGCCATAAAGCCTTTGTGGCCTGCCACACCAACGCTTCAGCACCGGAGACCGCAGGTGCTGCCGGCATGGAAATCTGGCTCGCGACCAAAGACCAGTGGCTGGCGAGCTTCCAGTTGGACGACCAGGTCCGCGACGATGCAGCCAAAGCACTTGAAACGTTGCAGAACATGGGCATCCAGACCATCCTACTCAGCGGTGACCGCTCAGGGCATGTCCAGCAAATCGCTGCCAAGCTTGGAATTTCTCGTGCTATCGGCGAGGCCTCCCCCGAACAAAAACTTGAAGTGCTGGATAAGCTCGGACAGCAAGGCCACCGTGTTATGATGGTGGGCGATGGTTTGAATGACCTGCCCTCGATGGCCGGTGCAGGCATTTCAGTGGCGATGGGCACCGCCGCCGACCTGACACAGCTGAAAGCCGATGCGGTTTTGCTGAATGGCCAGCTTTACCAGCTCGTTGAAGCTATTCATACCAGCCAGCAAACCCGCCAGATCATTCGCCAGAATATGATTTGGGCGTTCGGTTACAACGTGTCTGCACTGCCTCTTGCAGCAGCAGGTCTTGTGCCCCCGTGGCTTGCCGCGATCGGCATGTCCCTCAGTTCACTGATAGTCGTCCTGAATGCCCTGCGCCTGAGCAGGGCTAGACGCGGCACATAGGAGTTCGCAATGAACATTGTCATGCTTCTTATTCCCCTGATGCTGATGCTGGTAGCTCTCGGCATCGTACTGTTCGCATGGGCCGTCAAAAACGGCCAGTATGATGATCTGGACGGCCCCGCACACCGGATACTGCATGACGACGACAAAGACATGATCCCCAGCGAGGCACGCCCTCCCCAAAGTGCCCCCAAAGATCATAACGTCGCAAACCGTTCGGAAAACACACCGAACAGCCAAAACTGATCGCATTCATGCAACCTGAACTCTACCTGAGCTATTCGAGCGCTTTTGTCATTGGTCTTCTCGGCAGCACCCATTGTCTGGGCATGTGCGGGGGCATCAGTGCCTCTCTATCAATGGCACTGCCCGTTGGCCGTGGTTTTAGGTTTCGCCAAACCCTGCTCCTGCTGGCCTTCAACTTTGGCAGAATCGGTAGTTATTCGCTGATTGCCGCAGGCATCGCCTTACTCAGCACTCAAGCTGCAGGCCAATGGGCTTGGGCAGGGCTTCTGCTCATGGCGATCGCCGGCGTGCTGCTGATTTTCATGGGGCTGTCGATGGGGCAATGGTGGCAGGGGATTCGATTTATCGAGCGTGCAGGGGCTCCGGTGTGGCGAGCCTTGTCACCACTCACCAAACGATTTCTTCCGGTTCATAACGCAGGCCAAGCGCTGGCGCTTGGTTCTTTGTGGGGTTGGCTTCCATGCGGGCTGGTTTACAGTACGCTCGGCTGGGCGGCCCTTCAGCCCACCGTACCCAGCGCGGCATTGACCATGTTTTTCTTCGGCTTGGGCACCCTGCCCTCAATGCTCGCGACCGGGTATGCAGCTCAATGGATTCGCGGCATCAAGAGCCATCAGGGCGTTCGTAAAATCAGTGGCGCTCTGTTGATCCTGTTCGGATTATGGACACTGCCGCTTCAAGCTCTATTGAACCTCTAACCTCTAGAGGTTCAATACATCGAGCCTGCCAAAGTCTTGTTCAGGTTCGCCATTCTGCACTACCGCCTGACGCTTACCGCCCAAGCGTTTTCCATCCTTGAAATCATACAGGTTCGGATCGGCCAGATGAGAGGGTTCAACATTACACATGGCGCGGAACATAGTTTCCAGTCGCCCGGGATGCTGCTTATCCCAAGTCTGGAACATATCCTTGATAACCTGGCGCTGAAGGTTTTCCTGAGACCCGCACAGGTTACAGGGAATGATGGGGTATTCACGAAGCTCTGCGTAACGGGCAATGTCTTTTTCCCGGCTAAACGCCAAAGGTCTGATCACCGTATTGCGCCCGTCATCGCTGTGCAGAACTGGTGGCATCGACTTCAGTTTGCCACCGTAGAACATGTTCAGAAACAGCGTTTCCAACATATCGTCCCGGTGGTGACCGAGCGCAATTTTCGTTACGCCATGCTCTTCCGCAAAGTTATAGAGAATTCCCCGGCGCAGACGCGAGCACAAACCGCAGGTCGTCTTCCCTTCCGGAACTTTTTCCTTAACAATGCTGTAGGTGTCTTTCTCAATGATGTGGTACTCGATACCAAGTGCCTCCAGATAGGCTGGAAGCACCTCTTCCGGGAAGCCTGGCTGCTTCTGGTCGAGGTTCACCGCAATGATCTCGAAGTCGACCGGTGCGCTCTTCTGAAGATTGAGAAGTATATCCAGCATCGCGTAAGAGTCTTTGCCGCCAGACAAGCAACACATAACCTTGTCGCCAGCCTCAATCATTGAGTATTCAGCAATCGCCTGCCCGACCTCTCGGCGCAGACGCTTCTGGAGCTTGTTCTGCTCCACTTTACGGAGGCGTTCTTGCTCGGAAACGTGTTGGGGTTCAGATTTGACAGCCATTGCTTCAGACATCGGTTATACGCTCACGAGGAAAGTGAGCCCGGAATTATACGCACGACAAACATTCAGGGACAGGACAGCAACATGGATATGTTGAATTTGAAGCCGGAAACTACGGGTAAACGCGCACTCAACAAACTGCGTAACCATCGGGCCATCCTGATAGCGGCCAGGGATTGTTTTCAGGAAAACGGATACGACAACACCTCGGTTCGCGACATCGTGCGGAGAACGAGTCTGGCATCCGGCACTTTCTACAATTACTTTTCGAGCAAGCAAGATATTTTTGCCGCCTTGTTGAGCGATTTTCTAAGCTCGCTCAACGACGATATGACGGCCCTCAGAAACTCAGCAACATCAACCGAAGAGCTCATCTATTCAACCTACCACGCTCTCTATTGTGCAACGGCAAAAGATCCCGTTATTTACGGATTGGCGCATCAAAATCAGCGGGCTCTGCGAAACCTGTTTGGCTCTGACATACTTGGCCTGACACTCCTGTCGCTGGAACAAGATGTTCGGACCGCAATAGAGCGTGGATTATTACCTCAAACCGACCCGGAATATCTGTGCGCCACGTTCTTTGGTGTTGCCTATGACATGAGCCTTCTGGTGGCTCGTAAAGCACGAACCTGCCCGAACGGTATCCAAGATGAAGTTCAGCGTGCAGCGAAATTTTCAACCGACCTGTTTCTTGGCGGGCTGCCGGCTTTAGGCACCCTTCCAAGCCAAAGCTGACTGACTTACCATGAATACATGACGACTGAATCCAAAAACAGCCCATCCGATAGAACCGCTCAACAAGAGTGGCACTGGCTAGCTCAGCAGGTTGAGCACCTTTTGCTGGCCGTCGAACATGAACTGAGACTAGCGGGCCCCTTGGGGCTTAGCGAGCTTGCTCTGATTAAAGCGCTGCAAAGTGATCGTTGGAAGTTAATTGGGCCGGTAAACTTTGCTCGCCCGGAGCAACTCTACCCTGTCCACTTCCTGCTGTTTCACACACTTTACCGTCTCAGCGACGAACTTTTACCCGACGGCGAAAGCATTCATTTGTCGCCCTTGAGAATCAACCTGTTCACGATGGATTCGTCCGCCCGAGGGAGCCAACCGGGGCCCAAAGATGCGCTCAGGGATTTTTATCTGGACCTGGAACAATACTACCTATCCAACATCGAAATCGGCGACATGATGGATCGTTTCTGGGCAGGTACAATGCAACAAAAGCCGAATAGCGAATCCACCGCCTCAGCGGCTGAATTACTTGGCTTCGAGTCGATACCGCCAGCGTTTGCAACGGTGAAACACCGGTTTAGAAAGCTGGTCATGAAGGTACACCCTGACCGCGGCGGCAGCACTGAAGAAGTGCAGCACCTGAACGAGGCTTTCGCGATCCTCAAAGCACACTATTCCTACTTATCAGCCCGGCCGTCAATTGGAACTTCCCGCTCATGATCCATTTCAGAAAACTGATGTCGCTACCCGCTCTGTCCTTGATGATGGCTCTTCCTTATACGGCCAAGGCCGACTTGGTGGTACTGCAATATCATCACGTTGACGACAGCACCCCTCCGGCAACCAGCACATCACGCTCACTGTTTGAAGCACAGCTTGAAATGATCTCCGATCTGGGTCTGAAGGTGGTTCCGTTGGGTCCGGGCACTCGTCAGGCGCTGTCCGATGACGCGCCACAAAACAATCAAGTCGCTGTTACTTTTGACGATGCCCATGACTCGGTTTACAGCGTTGCCGCCCCGATTCTTGATCAACAGAAGATGCCCTACACCATCTTCGTAAACACCAACGCCGTAGGTGCCGAGGGCTATATGGACTGGGCCGAGTTAAAAGAGCTTGGCGATAAGGAATGGGTTACGATCGCCAATCACAGCGCTGACCATGCACATCTGGCCCGCAAACCCGATGAATCCGATGACGACTGGCATAAACGCACCAACCATAGTCTGGACCGTGCTCAGGCGACGTTAGAGAAGCAACTGGGAACCACCGAGCGTTTGTTCGCCTACCCCTACGGAGAATACGACGAAGCACTCGAACAGAAGGTGAACGACAGAGGTTGGTTCGGCTTCGGTCAACAATCCGGAGCCATCGGGCGTCACTCACACGGCACCCGACTCCCTCGTTTCCCCATGGCCAACGCCTACGGGCAACTCAACAGTCTGGAAGACAAACTGCAAAGCAAAGCTTTTCCCATTGATGCCAGCACACTCCCGGATGGCGTTATCTCCCAAAACCCGCCGTCTTTGACGTTGACGCTGCAGGCTCCTTTGTCGCCAAAGCGCCTCACCTGTTTTGCGTCGGGCATGGGGAGAATTGATTTCAGCATCAATGGAGGCACCGTGACCGTACAGGCTCCCAGCGCTCTTTCCAGTCGCCGTTCCCGCTACAATTGCACACACCCTGCGGGTGACGGCGGCTTTTACTGGTTATCACAACAATGGCTGAATCTGAACACCCCTGAAGACTAGCTACTCCTCAAGGTTCGAAGGTTACGATTCCCAGCTCGCCTTTTTCGTTATGCGGGATGACCTTAGGCCCCGTATCGGTGGCGACAACCGTCTGTCCTTCCAGGTCTTGCGAGCGGGTATAGAGCACCAGCCAACGTTCCCCTTGCCCTGAAAAAACGGGCACCCAAGCTTCGACATAGCCTCGGCGATGCCAGTTCTCGGGAGTGTAATCCATCACCAGATCCGTGACGATCCTGACCACGCCAAAATCCCGGTCAAGGAACGCCAGACTGGGAACAAACACGCCTTGATGATCGTAAGCACGAAGGCGCATGACGAACCCCGACTTAGCCGAATCGAATAGCAGGGCAATTAACTGGAATGGAGATTCACCGGAACTGAATTGATGACGAGGTGCTTCGCCATCGATTTGAATACCAAACTCACTCCCCTCGACCCAGTTTTGATGGTCTTTGTTTGCAAACTCTGTGCAGCAAAGCGATGAAAACTCGTCAAACTCACTGACCTGATTTGGTTCAACACCGAGAATCGCAAAAGCATACGGGTCATACCCCTCAACCGGTTCCATCTCTGCGACGGATTGCGATGGCAGGTGCACAGAGGCTGGGGTTAGATGAATCGGACTGGCGCGAGAGCCTGAGCTCCGGCCATCAATATCGGGCGTGTAATAGCTGACCCGCACATTGCCTTGCGCGTCAAGCCAGGTGAAATACGGCGGCCTCTGGCCGTCACGAACAAAGCTTTTGTCGGCCAGCTCTTCACCGTCGGGGTAGTTTTCGGGGGTGTAATCCTCTTCGCTCGGGGAGGTACTGGCTAGGAACGGGTCTTTGGTTTGCGCGCTCTCGACTTCACCTGCCTGAGTTTCCGCCGACGACGTTTCCGAGTCCGGAATACGGGTATAACGTACCCGGCCCTGCTCATCGACCCAAGTAAAATAACCGTCTCGCTCCGAGATGCCCGAACTCCCGCCGCCTAGCTGGCAACCTGCCAAAAAGGTGACAACAACGAGCAACGGCAAGAGGCCTCTTATTCGGGCCTGCATCATTGGCGAACTCCGCAGTTAGATCAGAACTTGGTCCTGAAACTCAGGCCGGCCATGACCACACGCAACGAGGTTTTGATGTCCATACCGGCATAAGGGTTATAGATAATATTCGTTATATTGTCGCAGTTTACGTTACAGCTGGAATCCGCTGGAATGGTTTCGATCGACTGTAAGTAAGATAGACTCATGTCGATCTCGGTATCTTTATCCCATCGGTACCCCATACCAATACTGTAAAGATTCGCACCGCCGAAGGGCGCCATAATCGATCGCTGATCATCCGGAATCACAGAGTCCCGAATTTCCACGCCCGCGCGCAGGTCCAATCGTGACGAGGCATGGAATTCCATCCCGAATGCCCAGTTCCATTGGCTTTTGAATCCAAGCGGGAGTTTCAACGTATTCGGAGTCGCGTTGTCAGGCGACAAGATCCTGGCGGCATTCAGGAACTCAAGATCTCGGTCAAACCTCAAATTAAACGCATCCCATTGAGCAAAATCCGTCCACCCGATATCCGCATTCAACGACAGCTTGGGGTGTACATCCACACTAATCCCGGTTTGAAAGTGCTGCGGGTACACAAGATCCATCGACACGTTACCCGCTTCCCGGGGCGCTCCGGATGGCAGGCTGAGTATGGAGGAGGTGATCGCGCCAAGCACCGACCCGTTAAGACCCTGCCAGAAGCCAGCCCAATCATCCGTATATTGAATCTCGAACTGACCTTTCAGGTTCATGTCCGCTTCAGAGGTATAGCTTGCCCCCCAACGGAACCAGTCGGTCGGTTCCCACATAACACCCAACGCATAGGTCGGAGAGATACTTTCCTGCAAGTTCAGGCTCAACGCACCAATATCATCGAAGGGCCCTATGTTCCCCCCACACAAAGCCAACCAAGGTTGTAATGGCTCATCGCCACTTTCGCAGTTGAAGGCATCCTGCAGTACTTCGGCCACACCGAGCAGCATGTTGGGGGCCCGCATGTACTGGTCTGCGGCTAATCCGAAATGTGACAAATGAATGCCAGCACCCACAGACCACTCGTCATTAATTTCATAGCCCACTGTCGGCGACAGATAGGTGGTTCTTTGAAGCGCAGTCGCTTGAGGCTGGTAACGGCCTGGATCATCTTTGTCACGATAAAAGCCCGCTGCCATCGGCATAAAAAAAGCGTTGGCAAACGTGAGTTTCGAACCGGGCGACTTAATACTGATCCCCGCTGAGGGCGCAACCGCGGGCCCCGGCGGCAGTCGAAGAACACCGTATCCCGGCACGTAAAGTGCCACATTATTCGTGTGACTGTGACTGTTGGCTACGGGGTCACGCTGCTCTCCGGTAGTAGGATCTATTTCCAGACCCTTAATACCAAAAATCTCGTACTCTTCATCGGCAATGAAATCCGCATCAATATCCAGATAGATACTGAGAATATTCACTTCCAATTGGCGGCCGTCCAATTTAGTAAGACCGGCTGGATTGTAGTGAATCGACATGATCCCAGGGGGATCTGCCGTCACGGCGTTGCCCAGCGCCAGCGCTTTCGGGTGGATCGTCAGGTTTTGCGTCATCTGCGCCTGAGCACCCCATGAAAGACCGGCAGCAATCAGAGTCGCCAGAATGGGCTGTTTGTAGCTAGGTTGTCCCATGAAATACATCCTCTTCCCTTAGAATATCTGCGGCGCCAATCACTCTTTGAGGCCAGAGAAATTAATGGGAAGGGATACACCCAGGGAAAAGTCCGGAGCATCTTCCGTCAGACCGATTCCCAGACTGGTATTCACAATCGTCATATCACTGACGCGGGTACCGAGAGACATACTCAGGAATCCAGTCATCTGGTCTTGTGCAACGGCTTGATCGCCGTTCGAGAAGGTCAGAATCGTTTCGTCGCTGTAGCTGACCTGAGCGGACATGCTCAATGAAATATCGTAAGACAGTGAGTAGGCAAAACCGGCCGACCCGGAAAGCCCGAAACCGGGCTCGACTTCGGTCAGCAGACGACCACCACGCACTTGCTCCAAGTCGTCCGCGGTAATGTTGTACGTTGCACTTAGGGAGCCGAATACAACCACCGGATCCAGGACCTTGGATAAACTCAGACCGCCACCAACCGAGTAGTAACCGCTGCCCGTAGACAGCTGTTCCTTAATGTCGATTTCGTAGGGACTAACACCGGTTTTGGTGCTTAGGGTGCCAAAAAAGGTGGTCGACATTTTCCCCGGCACGTAGGCAAAAGGCTGCCAACGGCCGGTGAAGGAAACATCCCCCATGTCGTACACGTTCAATTCGTCTTCGGTGTCGTACTTAACCACGAGGGGAAGCCGAGCACCGATGGTCAGGTTATCCAGAAGCCCGTAATCGTATGAAAAGGCATTTGTAAAACTGTGAGTGGCCGAGGGCACCACATCCAAATTACGAACCGAACCGTCCGTAATGGACAGATCAAGGCGTTGATCGCCGGTATAAGAATAATCAAAAGAGTAGTTAAGGGAATGAGTGCCCTTTTTCTGCAATGAGTAGTTTTTTTCCGCTGCCTGGAACACTTCTTCAAGCTGACGGCTGGAATCCTCATCCCCATCCTGACGCGAAAGCGCTTCCCGCGCCTGATCCACACTTCCATCTTGTGCAAGCGCCATACCTGGAAGCAGACCTGCCGTGGAAACAAGGAAAAAGCCTCGCACTAACCAACGATTCATCCTGACTCCCTACTCTTATTGATTTTATTCCTGTCCCGAGCCTTAACCCGAAAATTAGTTACGACGGTAGTAAAGTTGTTTTCGTGTGTTTTCCACACTACCGTCGGGATTGTTCTTCTGTCGTTCCAGCAGGTTCTGCAGGCGCCGTTCTGTGGCCTCATGAAATGCCGGAATCTGATGTTGCGCCAGCAGTGTCATGGTCTGATCATCCACAAACCGGAGGTCTTCCTCTTTCAGCTCCAGATTGTCCAATGGCTTATCACTCCCCGGGAAAACAATGAACAACACGTTGTCGTCCCACTTTTCTTCGAATTGAGCCAAGGTAAACGAGATATTGCCCACGGCCGGATCGGCCAGATAGACACGGCCATCGCGAATGGTGCGAAGAACGACAAAGTGCTTAAAACCTGCGTGTTGAATAGGAACGATGGCGGGATGGTCGAGTTCCATTAAGTCATCAAGACCAGCGCGGAAGCCGCCCGAGGGATAACCCAGTGCGGTCACCAGCTTTTTCATATCCAGCATGGAGAATGCCCGACGCTCAACGATCCGTTCACTTTCACCGTAATGCAGCAGCCCTTCCATCACCTGGCGCTCTGAAAGTGTTCGCCCCAGATAATTGTTCAAGACGGTTGTAAGCGCTGCGCTACCGCAACTGTAATCGTAGGCTTGCCGAACGATGTTTCGGAACGTTTGCTCTACCAATGGCTCAACGCGAACATCCGTACGATGTTCAACGGGGCTGGAGTCCACTTTGTGCTCGAGCACAATGGTACCCCGATCAAACGGTTCTACTTCGGTAGCTTCCTGCACCATTGCGAACGTGAGGATCGACCCGGCCAACACCAGCAGCATTATGGAAAGTCCCTGTTTTTATTAGACATGCAACTAAGTGGTTACATCATGTAACGGTAAGATACCGAAATCGGAAACGGCTTAAAGATAACTGTGCCTCAAATCTATAGCTGCAGCTGAGGCCAGTCGGGGCGGGAGTGAGAAGTGGTTCAAGAAAGCCCGGTGTTAACCAAGCAGTTGATCAATCTTTGCTCTCAAGGCAGGCAAAACGTCCTCTTCAAACCATGGATTGTTTCGCAACCAACGATTGTTCCGCGGACTCGGATGAGGCATGGGTACAAGGCTTGGCCAGTACTGCGCCCAAGCTCGAACATTTTCTGTGACGGACCCTCGGCAATCAGGCAAATGCCAAGCTTGCGCGTACTGCCCGATAACCAGAGTAAGTTCAACGCGCTTCAGCCGGGCGAGCAACGCATGCCGCCAGGTATCAGCGCAGAGGGAGATTGGCGGCAAATCTCCAGATTTGCCGGTACCAGGGAAGCAAAATCCCATAGGCAAAATCGCCACCCGATTAGCATCGTAGAACGTCTCGCGACCAATGCCCATCCACTCCCGTAATCGATCACCACTCGGATCATTGAATGGTATGCCGGTTTCGTGGACTTTACGGCCTGGCGCCTGCCCTACAATTAAAATCCGGGACGATTCTGCCAACTGAACGACGGGGCGAGGTTCGTGAGGTAATTGCTCACGACAGAGCGTGCAGGCACGGACTCGTTCTATCAGCGCACTGAAGCCCAACTCGGCGTTGTCCGCAGGTTCAGTCACAATTCGGACGTCCAAAACACACTGGCGCCCTGCTCCGGATTGCTGGCACCTTGGCGCATCCAGCCAAACAGTTCACGACCATAGCCTTGATGCTGACTGGCAAGGTCGCGTCGGGCCCCGGCACGAGCATTCAAGGTAGCGTCATCCAACAGCACGGAAAGCTGGCCGTTAACGGCGTCCAAACGGAGAAGGTCGCCGTCCTCAATCTTTGCCAACGGCCCATTATCCAAAGCTTCGGGATAAACATGAATGGCCGCAGGCACCTTTCCCGAGGCGCCCGACATACGACCATCCGTCACCAAGGCGACCCGGAACCCGCGATCCTGAAGAACCCCCAGGTAAGGCGTCAACTTATGCAGTTCCGGCATGCCATTGGCGCGGGGCCCCTGAAAACGGACAACCACGATGCAATCCCGGTCCAGATCTCCGGCGTCAAAAGCGGCTTTCAGGTCGTTCTGATCATCAAACACGACCGCGGGCGCTTCTATACAGTGATGTTCTGGCGCAACCGCAGAGACCTTAATAACACCCCGCCCCAGATTTCCCTCAAGCACCTTCAACCCTCCATCTGGCGCAAAAGGCTGAGCCACAGAACTGAGCACCTCCGGGTGCAAGCTTTCCTGCGCCGCAGGACACCACTGCAAGCCCTTCTCGTTCAGTTCCGGCATACGCGCGTACTGGGCCAGCCCTGGCCCCATAACGGTGTTCACGTCTTCGTGAAGGAGCCCGGCCTTTAATAATTCCTGAATCAGGTAAGGCGTTCCACCCGCCTCATGAAACGCATTGATGTCTTCTTGCCCGTTCGGGTAGATGCGTGTCATGGATGGCACAGCGGCTGCGAGATCAGCGTAATCATTCCAATCAATGATGATGCCTGCGGCTCTGGCTATCGCGATCCAATGTATCGTGTGGTTGGTCGAGCCTCCGGTCACGAGCAGTGCCACCAAGGCGTTCACGATGGCCTTTTCATCGACCATGTCCGCCAACCCAAGCTTACCGCCTTGGGGCTGTGACAAACGGATAACTTGTTCTGTGGCAGCGCGGGTCAATGCATCCCGCAGCGGCGTGTTCGGGTGGACAAATGCGGCACCAGGCAAGTGCAGCCCCATAACCTCTACCAATAATTGATTGCTGTTGGCAGTGCCGTAAAAGGTACAGGTTCCGGGGCTATGGTAGGATTTACTCTCGGCCTCTAGCAGTTCCTCCCGGCCTATTTTGCCTTCCGCGTATAACTGGCGTACTCGCTGCTTTTCCTTGTTTGGCAGTCCAGAGGGCATTGGTCCCGCAGGAATCAATACGGCAGGCAAATGCCCAAAACTCAGCGCACCAATAAGCAGGCCTGGCACAATTTTGTCACATATACCAAGTAAGGTGACGGCATCGAACATGTTGTGGCTTAGCGCCACTGCCGTACTCATGGCAATGGTGTCGCGGGAAAACAGGCTCAACTCCATGCCCGGCTGCCCTTGGGTAACACCGTCGCACATGGCGGGCGTACCGCCGGCAAACTGAGCCACGGAGCCCATCCCATGAGCCGCTTCGCGAATAACATCTGGAAAACCATGATAGGGTTGATGCGCAGACAACATATCGTTGTAAGCCGAGACAATGGCCACATTGGCTCGATTCATCAGTTTAAGATGGTCTTTGTCGGCCGGCTGACACGCTGCAAATCCGTGTGCCAGATTACTGCAGGACAAAGTCCCTCGCTGCGGGCCCTGCTCTTTCAGTGCCTGCATTCGGGCCAAATACGCCTGCCGCGTAACCCGACTTCTCTCGACAATTCGGTCAGTAACCTTGGAAACGACAGGCTGCATGGCACTACTCCCCAATCGATAAACACACGACGTAAGTGTACTTCCTTAAAGACTCACATTCAGATTCAATTAACCATACTCAATACAAGCTTCGTTTACGACACACCAAAAGGACAAACCCTATGCTCCGGCGCACCAAAATAGTAGCCACCCTTGGCCCCGCCACTGACAGTAAAGAAGCACTGGCGGGCATTATTGCTGCTGGTGTCGATGTCACCCGCCTGAACTTTTCACACGGCAGCGCACAGGAGCACATTGAGCGGGCGAAGAACGTACGTGAAACCGCCGCTGCACAAGGTCGTTTCGTGGCTCTACTAGCCGATCTTCAAGGTCCGAAACTGAGAATCGCCCGTTTCAGCGACAACAAAGTAACGCTGGAACGCGGCCAGACTTTTGTACTGGATGCCGCCATGGACAAAGCTGCCGGCACCGAAGCCTCTGTGGGCATCGATTACGAAGAGCTGATCAACGACGTCAATCCGGGCGACATCCTGGTTCTGGATGATGGTCGCATCGAAATGGAAGTCACGGCCGTTGATGACCACAGTATCACCTCCACCGTACTCATCGGCGGCCCGCTGTCTAACAACAAAGGGCTGAACAAGCGCGGTGGCGGTCTGTCGGCTGACGCACTCACCGAAAAGGACAAGCAAGACATCGTCACAGCCGCGAATCTGGGGGCAGACTACGTTGCCGTCTCCTTTGTGCGCACCGCTGAAGACATGCACGTCGCTCGCCGACTGCTGAAAGAAGCTGGTTCCAACGCTGGCCTGGTGGCAAAAATAGAGCGCGCCGAACTCGCTCACGACACTGATGCACTGGATGCGGTCATCAAAGCTTCAGATGCAGTGATGGTCGCGCGCGGCGATTTGGCCGTCGAGATTGGCGATGCGGAATTGGTGGCTGTGCAAAAACACATCATTGCCAGAGCCCGGGTACTTGACCGCGTGGTGATTACCGCCACCCAGATGATGGAATCCATGATCACCAATCCGATGCCGACACGAGCCGAAGTATCGGACGTGGCCAACGCGGTGATGGACTATACCGATGCCGTAATGCTGTCGGCAGAAACCGCCGTGGGCGACTACCCTATTGAGGCGGTCGAAGCCATGGTGCGAATTTGTAAAGGTGCCGAACGCCACCCATCGATGCGCCAATCCAAGCACCGTATTAACGAAAGCATGGAAGCCGTCGACGAAGCCATTGCGCTATCGGCCATGTACGCCGCAAACCACCTACAAGGCGTGACAGCGATTATTTGCCTGACAGAAACCGGCTCAACACCGCGGTTGATGTCGCGCATTAAATCGGCTTTGCCGATCTTCGCTTTCTCCCGGCATCATTCGACTCAGCACAAGGTCGCTCTGTACCGGGGCGTTCAAACCGTGCCGTTTGATTCAGCCAACCACGAAAAGGAGCAGGTCAAGAATCTGGCACTGGAAGAATTGGTTAAACGCGAATACGTCAAACAAGGTGATCTGGTGGTGATTACCAACGGCGACTTCGTCAACGCCCAAGGCGGCACCAACACCATGAAAATTGTTCAGGTAGGCACCGACATCGATTAATCAGAGGTTTACCTCTGCTGCCTGGCATCGACAAGACTGGCGCGTGCGATATCGGTTATCGCCGCCCAGTCTTTCGCTGCAACTCTATCGGCTGGAGTTAACCAGCTACCCCCCACTGCACCTACATTCTCCAGCTTAAGGTAATCAGCCGCGGTATCTTGGCGGATACCACCTGTCGGACAAAACTTCACATCCGGAAACGGGCCCGCAAACGCTTTCAGCGCAGCAATACCACCGGACACTTCAGCCGGGAAAAATTTGAAATGCCGGTAGCCATGGATGTGACCCATCATCAATTCCGATGCAGTGGAAATACCGGGTAACAAGGGAGCTTCAGACGTGACACCAAATTCCAGCACCGCTTCAGTGACTCCGGGGGTAATCACAAACTGAGCCCCGGCCAATTCGACCTCACGGTATTGGGCAATACTGAGCACCGACCCTGCCCCGACCAACGCTTTCGGTAGCGCCTTTCGAACCTCGCTGATCGCCGCCACCCCGAACTCGGTTCGCAGGGTGATCTCCAGAACCTCAATCCCCCCGTCATACAGCGCCTTACACAAAGGCACAGCATCGGCCAAACGATGGACAGTAATCACCGGTATGACCAGCGAGCGGGTCAGAACCTTTTCAATTTGCAGCTTATGATCGCGCGAGAGTTGTGGCATCAGGGGCTCCAGTAAATATTCAACCCGGTTCGTATGAACGCCCGAATCGGCATTGCAGACCAATCAGCCGGAGCTTCTGCAGCTCGAGCCAAGGTAGAAATCTTGTCTTCTCCTTTCAGGTGCAGCGCTTTGAAACGAGCTTGCGCCAGCACCGCCAAGGTCAAGGTCACCCGTTGGTGCTCTTGTGAAGGGGGCGTCATGACCATAACGCTCGGCGCCCCGTCTTTGTCCATTGCATCGGTCAACTCCGGCGCATCAGGGAACAGCGACGCGGTATGCCCGTCATTGCCCATACCCAGCACCAACACATCGATCGGGAAGGTTAATTCTGCCGCTGCGGCCTCAAGCTCAGGCAACGCATCCGATGAGTCTTTGTTCAAATAATTGAACAAGACGAACCGCGCGTCAGCTGCTTCGCCTTGCAACAATTCCGCTTTCACCAAGGCCGCATTACTGGCCGGATCATGCTCGGGCACCCAGCGTTCATCTGCCAGAGCCACTTTAACTCTAGACCACTCCAAAGGCTTTTCCCGTAATGCCCGGAAAAACGGCAGCGGCGTTGATCCGCCCGAGACCATCAGCGTCGCCTCAGGGTTCTCGGCAAGCCGTAACCTCAGGTAGTTCGCAACATGGTCTGCCAGTGTTTCAGCAATGGATTCCGGCGTCTCTGCCGAATGGAGAACAACCCCCTCAGGAAGCGGCAAGTCAGGCATCCTCATACCAGCTCCTACCGTCTCTGGTTATCAGCGCTATGGAGGCAACAGGCCCCCATGTGCCGGCGGAGTATCGCTTCGGAGGCTCTCCCAAATTACGCCAGTTTTGGATAATCTGATCTACCCAGCGCCAAGCATGCTCAACTTCATCACGCCGCACGAACAGATACTGGCTACCTCGCATCACTTCCCACAACAAACGCTCGTAGGCATCCGGTATACGCTCAGCACCAAAGGTTTCAGAGAACGTCAGCTCCAGCGGTCCTTGACGCAACCGCATCCCCTTATCCAAACCGTGCTCTTTGGTGAGGATCTTCAAGGCCATGCCTTCATCAGGCTGCAGCCGAATAATCAGTTTATTGTTGGCCAGATGTTTCTGATCGGGGTCAAAGATGTAGTGCGGAGCCGGTTTGAAATGAATAATAATCTGAGCCATTTTTTCGGGCATGCGTTTTCCGGTACGCATGTAAAACGGCACGCCCGACCAGCGCCAATTATCGATCTCCACCTTCATCGCGACAAAGGTTTCCGTAACGCTGGACTTGTCGGCGCCCTCTTCTTCCAGGTAACCAGGTACCACCTTGCCCTTGCTGGCTCCTGCCGCATACTGTCCGCGCACCACGTACTGCTCCATCATCTCCGGCGTGATTCGCTTGAGCGCCTTCAGTATTTTGACCTTTTCATCACGGATACTGTCCGCCGACAGATCCGCGGGTGGGTCCATCGCGATCAGGCAGAGCAACTGCAACAAATGATTCTGGATCATATCCCGAACCTGCCCCGCCTTATCAAAATAACCCCATCGACCATCGATCCCGGTGCTCTCAGCCACCGTAATCTCAACATGCGAGATATGGTTTTGATCCCACTGGGAAGCAAACAGGTTGTTAGCAAAACGCAGGGCAATCAGGTTCTGTACCGTTTCTTTACCCAGATAATGGTCGATACGGAAAAGTTGGCTTTCGTCATATACCTCGGCCAACGCATCGTTGATCACTTTGGATGACGCTAAATCGTGACCCAGCGGCTTTTCCACCACGACCCGAGTGCGGGCGGTGCAACAACTTTGGTCCTTAAGATTCCGTGCGATCACCCCATACATCGCTGGTGGCGTTGCCATATAAACGATCAGGTGATTGTCCGGGTTGCGCCAACTGTTCAGTTCAGCGAACCCGGCGGTATCGGTGAAATCCAGGCATTGGTAATCCACCCTCGCGGCAAACCTTGCTGCCAACTCCGGATCAAACTCCTCATTCGCAACCGCATCTTCCAGATTCGAGATCAACCCCGCTCGCATGTCCTCGATGCTCAGGTCATGCCGGGCAATCGCCAGAATACGACTGTTGTCGGCGAGCAAACCAGCCCGATCCAGTTGATAGAGCGCAGGAAAGAGCTTTTTCCGGGCGAGGTTCCCCAACGCACCGAAAAGCATAAGATCACAAGAGGCTGGCAGTGGCTCTGACATTCAATTCCCCATCCCAGTGGCGCATTTATGTCGTAACTTTAGCTAAATAATGACACTGCCTACCCAGGAATCCAAGAAGCACCGCCAATCATGACGTTTTTACTACTCAGATTTTATTTCCGGGCAGGTATAATGAAGGCTTCATTACTCATATTGCGTGCAGGCAGGGAGCAATCCGTATGGCAGTTAGTGCGGTCCGTAGAGAAGATAATTTACTGGAAGAAATCCAGAACCGTCTGGAAACTCTCAATAAGTCCGAGCGTAAAGTTGCCGGTGCTATTCTCCGTGACCCCAGCGCCGCAACTCGCTACAGCATTGCCGCCCTGGCCAGGGCGGCCGACGTCAGTGAACCTACCGTTAACCGCTTTTGTCGAGGCTTTTCTGCCACGGGCTTCCCCGATTTCAAGATACGACTGGCACAAAGCATTGCCACTGGAACCCCCTATGTGGGGGAAAACATCAAGCCCGATGACAGTGCCACCGAGTATGCAGACAAGATCATGCTCAGTACCATCGCCAGTCTGGACAAAGCCAGACAGATGCTGAATCCCCAATCCATCTCAACCGTTGTGGATTATTTGATTCAGGCGAAACAGATCATATTTTTCGGCATGGGAGGTTCCGCATCGGTCGCACTGGATGCTCGCCACAAGTTCTTCCGGTTCAATACCCCGGTATCCTCTTACGACGATGCGCTCATGCAACGAATGGTGGCCGCCGGAGCGGGCGTAGGTGATGCCATTGTCGTGATTTCATACACCGGCCGTACTCGCGAGTCTGTGGAGTCGGCGGAAATAGCCAGACGGAACGGTGCCACGGTTATTGGCATTACCAACCCGGACTCCCCTCTGGCTGAAGTATGCACCACCGTTCTCGGGGTAACGTCGCCTGAAGACACCGAAGTGTACATGCCGATGTCGTCCCGCATTATCCATTTGACTGTGATCGACATACTGGCAACTGGGGTTACGCTGAAACGGGGCCCGGACTTCCTGCATCACCTCAAAAAAGTGAAAGAGAGCTTAAAAGCGACGCGCTTCCCGCTTGATCCGAAGGCATAAAAAAAAGGGTGCCTCAGCACCCTTTTTCCTTGGAGCGAAAGATCAGTTGCGCTCCACCTCGGCAGTTTCTCTGAGGTATTGCTGATACACCGCGTACTCACGCTGGCCTTCCAACTGAGTCAGGAACTGCTGAACCTGCTGGAACTCGGCGTTTTCACGATCTACAGTTCCCTCATTGACAGCCTCAAGCACGATGACATGAGCTTCGGCCAAACCTACAACCGCGTCTACCGAAGGTTGCTCTCCTTCTGGACGCACCATTGTAAATACTTTGCGTAGAACCAGCTGGCTCAGATCACCAGCGGCACCGCGACCTTGCGCTTCAAATTGCTGCCAATTGCCCTGTTCAACGTCATCCCCCGACTCAATGTCAGACACCAGCGCATTCGCCTTCGCTTGCAATGCTTCACGTGTGGCCATCACTTCAAGCGTCGCCTTGATGTCATCACGAACATCGGCCAGCTCAAGCTGACGAGCTTGATGATGCGTCTTCACACGCGCGACGATAGATACATTGTCACCCACGTCGATCAGCTCCGTGTTATAGCCTTCTTGCAACACATCGGCAGAGAACAACTGGCGCACCAGTCCTGCATGATCGAAAGGTGCTGCACCGCCATCACGGGTAACGTCCTGCACTTCACGCAATTCCAGACCCAATTCGCTGGCAGGCCCCGCTAAGTCGTCCGCCGCATAGGCAGCGTCTGCCAAATCAGCACGAACCTCAACATAACGTTCTTGGGCTTTGACACGAGCCAGCTCCTGACGAAGCTGGCCTTCAAGCTCCTCAAACGCCGGCACATCCGAACGACGGACATCATCCAGGCGAATCAGGTGAATACCAAAATTGGTTTCAACCGGCTCAGAAACTTCGCCCTTCTCCAATGCGAACAACGCCTCTTCAAACGCTTCGTCATAGACACCACGGCCAGCGTAACCCAAATCACCACCGTCACGACCGGATACCGTGTCTACCGAAAACTCTTTTGCTAGATCGGCGAACGATTCACCGGCAGCCAGCCGCGTCTGGATAGTGGAAACGGTTTCATCAGCGTCAGCGCCCGCTTCAACCAGAATATGGGCGGCTTTACGCTCTTCACGGGCAAACTGCTCAGCGCGTGAATCGTACTCGGCCCGAACCTCGTCTTCACTCACTTCGATGGTTTCAGCCAAAGCCGCCTGAGACAGAGTCAGGTATACAGCATCGACATTTTCCGGCTCCTGGAATTGAGCCATGTTGTCATCGTAATAAGCGGCAATTTCTTCATCAGACACGTCCGCCTGATCAGAGACTTCGTCCTTGGAAAGTGATAAGACTCGGAAGTCACGGGTCTGGTTCTGCATCGCCAGCAAGCGAGCGGCGTTCTCCGGAGCCGCCAACGCGGTTTGCGCGATCGCAGCTCGAATTTGATTGGTCACATAACTCTTGTGCATGCTTGCCCGGAACTCGGCAACACCCATTCCCAGGTTACGGACCGTGGCAGCAAACCTTTCAGGGCTGTACTGGCCGTCCACCTGAAACTGGGGCATCTGCATGATCAAGGCATCAATATCCGCATCCGAAAGCTCCAGCCCCTGATTCTGGGCATCTTGCGTCAGCACGGTTTCCTGAATGAGTGCTTCCAACACGTCGGTCCGCAGCTGGTCTTCATCCACCAGCGATGGATCTGGGTTTTCCATCTGCATCAGACGCTGCTGGGTTTCCAACTGAACGGTCCGGAGGAACTCCCGTTCGGTGATGTCAGTTCCATTCACCGTAGCCACTTCGGGCTCACCGGTAAAACCGCCAATAATGGCATCCATTCCCCAGATGGAAAGGGAAACAATCAAAAGGCCAACGATTACCTTGGCGATGGTACTCTGGGCGTTATCCCGAATATCTTGAAGCATGTTAGTTCTGAATCCCTGTTCAAGGTCGTGCTGGTGATTATTGTGTGAGCTCTAGCCCCGGCTGCCTTTAACGTAAAAAGGCGCACCCTGTTCGGAATGCGCCTTGAATTCTTATGGCAACTTCCGCCAGCGGAAGCTGCCAGAGAAAGAGCTATTACTTAACAGCGTCTTTCAGGGCTTTGCCTGCCTTGAATCCAGGCACTTTAGAGGCCGGAATCTTGATCTCAGCGCCAGTCTGTGGGTTACGGCCAGTACGAGCGGCGCGCTCCTTCACAGAAAAGGTACCGAAGCCGATCAGAGTAACCTGATCGTCATTCTTCAGAGCACCAGTGATGGTGTTCGTCATAGCATCCAGCGCACGGCCAGCTGCAGCTTTAGAAATATCTGCGGATTCTGCAATTGCATCAATCAGTTCGGACTTGTTCACACTAAACCCCTTCGATTTCAGGTTGAAGATGTTATAGGTTGGTTTGTTTTTTCGCGGACGCTCACGACTATCGCATAAGCGGTCGGAGAATTCCATTCTTCACTTTTATTATTCCTTGCGGCGATTAACCGGTGTTCGGAATAGGCACATACTGCGCGGGAGCCCTTGGTATTGGCTGCTTCACGGCGAAACAGTTATACCAATGGGCTCTCCGGCATGTCAACAACTCATCCAGTCTTTAATGTGTATTTATGCGCTCTACAGCATCATTGGAGTCGTCATTTCCTTTCGCGGAAGCCGTTTTTTCTTCCCCTTCTTCCGCTCTCGGCTCCGGAGGATACGCCAAAGCAATATCGAGAACTTCGTCTATCCACTTAACCGGCTTGATCTCCAGAGACGCCTTTATATTCTCCGGTATCTCTTTGAGATCACGAACATTTTCATCTGGAATCAATACAGTCTTAATGCCTCCACGATGAGCGGCAAGCAGCTTCTCTTTAAGCCCGCCGATCGGCAGCACTCGGCCTCGCAAAGTGATCTCGCCCGTCATCGCAACGTCAGCGCGGACCGGTATTTTTGTGAGTGAAGAAACGAGCGCTGTGCACATCCCAATACCCGCACTTGGGCCATCTTTTGGCGTTGCGCCTTCCGGAACGTGAACGTGTAAGTCATGCTTTTCATGGAAATCGTCGGCTACGCCAAGTCCAGTTGCACGACTTCTGACCACTGTCAGTGCCGTTTGGATCGACTCCTGCATGACATCACCGAGTGAGCCGGTCTTCACAACCCGACCTTTACCCGGCGTTAAAGCACACTCAATTGTCAGCAATTCCCCACCGACCTGAGTCCACGCCAAGCCGGTCACCTGACCAATCTGGTTGTTCTCTTCCGCAAGGCCGTATTTGAACTTTTTCACCCCGGAGTAGTCTTCCAGCATCTCTGGCGTGATGGTTACCGAAGCCTTGTCGCTGCTTTCTACGTGCTCCCGCACGACCTTCCGGCAGATTTTCGCGATTTCACGCTCCAGGCCACGAACACCCGCCTCACGGCTGTAATAACGAATCAGATCCCGCAGCGTTTCTTCCGGCATTTCTAACTCGTTCTTGCGCAGCCCATTCGCCACAATCTGCTTTGGCAACAGATATCTCAGCGCAATATTGACCTTCTCATCCTCTGTGTAACCCGGGATGCGGATAATTTCCATCCGGTCCAGCAGAGCAGGAGGAATATCCATCGAGTTAGATGTGCACACGAACATCACGTCAGAGAGGTCATAATCCACCTCCAGGTAATGGTCGTTAAAGGTGTGGTTCTGCTCAGGATCCAGTACTTCCAGCAACGCAGACGCGGGGTCACCACGATGATCCATGCCCATCTTGTCGATTTCATCAAACAGGAACAGCGGGTTCTTAACGCCAACCTTCGAAAGCTTCTGAAGCAACTTGCCCGGCAAAGCCCCGATATAGGTTTTTCGGTGACCGCGAATCTCGGCTTCATCGCGAACGCCACCTAATGCCATGCGGGTGTACTTACGGTTGGTTGCCTTGGCAATCGACTGGCCGAGCGAGGTCTTACCCACGCCAGGAGGCCCTACCAGACAAAGCACAGGACCTTTCACTTTCTTCACCCGACTCTGAACGGCCAGATACTCGAGAATACGCTTCTTCACTTCGTCCAGACCGTAGTGATCCTTGTCCAGAATCTCACGAGCCTTCTCGAGATCGTGGCGCACCCGGCTACGTTTTTTCCAGGGCACCGCCAACATCCAGTCGATGTAGCCGCGAACCACCGTTGCTTCGGCAGACATTGGCGACATCATCTTCAATTTATTGAGCTCGGCCTCAGTCTTTTTGCGAGCCTCTTCAGGCAAGCCGGCTTCTTCCAGCTTTTGTTCAAGCTCTTCGAAGTCGTTATTCCCCTCGCCGAGCTGGCCCATCTCTTTCTGGATAGCCTTCATTTGCTCGTTCAGGTAATACTCTCGCTGGCTCCGTTCCATCTGCTTCTTAACGCGGCCACGGATACGCTTTTCAACTTCAATAAGGTCCGTTTCGCTGTCCAGCTTGCCAAGCAGCAAGTCGACCCGCTTGCGGACATCCAGCGCTTCCAGCAGCTCCTGCTTTTCAGGAATCTGCATATCAAGATGCGCCGCCATGGTATCCACCAGGCGATCAATTTCGTTGATACCAGTCAGGGAGTTAGAGACTTCAGACGGAACTTTTTTGGAGAGTTTTACATACTTTTCGAACTCACCCAGCAGGGTCTTGTTCAACACTCCCTGCTCTCGCTCAGGCAACTGATCTTCGTCCATCATGACGGCCGCTGCCGTCAGGTAATCACCTTCTTCAATACCGGAAATGCTCGCACGGGCGTTACCCTCTACCAGCACTTTGACCGTACCGTCCGGCAAACGCAGCATCTGCAACACGGTCGCCAATGTACCCATGTCAAACACGTCGGCAGGGCCAGGCTCGTCTGTGGCTGCATCCTTCTGTGCAACCAACAAAATCTCTTTGCTACCCTCCATCGCGGCCTCAAGTGCCTGAATGGACTTCTCGCGTCCTACAAACAGTGGCACCACCATGTGCGGAAACACCACCACATCGCGAAGCGGAAGTAGCGGATATTCTTGCACGGTTTCTTCGGATATAAGGGTCATAGAGAATCCTCTGAAAGCATTTTATTCAGCATATCACCCATCATTGGGGCGCAGACAACAATTGCAATCTTTTACGGGGTAAAATTCGTGGCGGGTACTTTATCAGCAGCCATGAAAAAGGGGCGTTAGACGCCCCTTTTTCGTTTACCGATCTTTCGTCAGTCGAGAAAGTCAGTCCTCTGATGCAGCCTTCGCATGGTCGCTGTTGGCGTAAATCTTGAACGGCTCTGATTCACCGTTGATCACACTCTCATCGACCACCACTTTAGACACATCGGTTTCAGACGGAATCTGATACATGGTGTCCAGCAAGGTCGCCTCCATGATGGAACGCAAGCCGCGAGCACCGGTTTTTCGGGACATAGCCTGACGAGCGACTGCACGCAGCGCATCTTCACGGAAGTCCAGCTCAACACCTTCAAGATCAAACAGCTTCTGATACTGTTTAGTCAGAGCGTTTTTGGGCTCCGTCAGAATCTGAACCAGCGCGTCTTCATCCAGTTCGGTCAACGTTGCCACAACCGGCAAACGGCCGACAAACTCTGGAATCAGACCAAACTTGACCAGATCTTCAGTTTCCACATCCTGAATGATGTCGCCAGCACTCTTGCTGTCATCCTGACTTTTCACAGTTGCGGAGAAACCGATTGAGCTACGCTCTGAGCGTTCCTGGATAACCTTTTCCAGTCCAGCAAAGGCGCCACCACAGATAAACAGGATGTTCCCTGTATCTACCTGCAGGAACTCCTGCTGCGGATGTTTTCTACCGCCCTGAGGAGGCACAGACGCAACCGTACCTTCGATCAGCTTCAGCAACGCCTGCTGCACGCCTTCACCAGACACATCGCGAGTGATGGACGGGTTGTCGGACTTGCGAGAAATCTTGTCGATTTCATCAATATAGACAATGCCGCGCTGGGCCTTTTCTACGTCGTAGTCGCACTTTTGCAGCAGCTTCTGGATGATATTTTCAACATCTTCACCAACGTAGCCGGCTTCCGTCAGAGTGGTTGCGTCAGCAATGGTAAAGGGCACATTCAACGTACGAGCCAGGGTTTCAGCCAACAGGGTTTTACCGCTACCGGTAGGACCAATCAGCAGAATGTTACTCTTACCCAACTCAACGTCGCTTTTGCCTTCACCGTAACGCAAGCGCTTGTAATGATTGTAGACGGCAACAGCCAGCACAACCTTGGCGCGATCCTGACCAATCACATACTCGTTCAGAGTGTCGCGGATCTCTGCCGGAACCGGAAGGCGATCACTCGCTTCTTCCTGGGCATTTTCCTGAATCTCTTCCCGAATGATGTCGTTGCACAGATCAACACACTCGTCGCAGATGAACACCGAGGGCCCTGCGATGAGCTTACGGACTTCATGCTGGCTCTTTCCGCAAAACGAGCAGTACAGCAACTTGCCGTTATCGTCGCCTCTGCCGTTTCTTTCATCTGCCATTGAAATACCTCTGTTCTTCGTTAGCCTGCTGAAACATTAAATACGCAGGCTAAGGGTGATGCGATGACTTTCAGTATTAGTTATTCGATATGCGCTTATCAAGCACTGTATCGATTAGCCCGTACTCTTTAGCCTGATCCGGATCCATAAAGTTGTCACGGTCGGTATCGCGAGCAATGGTTTCCAGATCCTGCCCAGTATGGTGCGCCAGGATTGTATTCAGGGTATTGCGGATCTTCAGAATCTCACGAGTGTGGATTTCGATGTCCGTTGCCTGCCCCTGATAACCACCCAAAGGTTGGTGGATCATGACGCGGGAATTAGGTAGACATGCACGCTTGCCTTCTGCGCCACCGGCGAGGAGGAACGCCCCCATGCTAGCGGCCTGGCCAATACACAAAGTGGCCACATCCGGCTTGATGAACTGCATGGTGTCGTAGATCGACATACCCGCAGTGACTGAACCACCCGGGCTGTTAATGTACAGGTGAATATCCTTATCCGGGTTTTCGGATTCCAGGAACAACAACTGAGCAACGACCAGGTTGGCCATGTGATCTTCAACCTGACCGACAAGAAAAATCACTCGCTCTTTGAGAAGGCGCGAATAAATGTCGAAGGACCGCTCTCCACGTGCCGTCTGCTCGATTACCATCGGCACCAGACCGGCGTTCGTTATCATTGTTGGGCCATCAAACGGTTTTTGCGTCATGTGTGCCTGAACTCCTTAAAGACATTGGGCATGGACTCCTGCTGCAGGATATCCGGAATAGAAAGCCAAGATACCCTTATACTTTGCCAGCAGTAAGCCCAGATGAAAACAGCCGGATACACCGGCTGCTTCCAGAAAGCGACTCAGGGCTATGCCCGAGCTATCAACGCTGGGCTTGGCCAGCCTTGACGGCTTCCTCGTACTTCATCTTCTTTTCTTTAACTTTGGCCTGACCCAGCACCAGATCAACAACCGCTTCTTCCAGAACAACAGACTCAACCTGAGTCTTCTGCTCTTGGCTGCTGTTGAAGTGAGCCACAACTTCTTCCGGCTGCTCGTAAGTAGAAGCGATTTCCTGAATCTTTTCGTCTACTTTAGCGGCGTCAGCCTTCAAATCGTTAGCCTTAACCACTTCCTGGAACAACAGACCGGTCTTAACGCGACGCTGAGCCTGCTCTTCAAAGATTTCCTTCGGCAGCTGCTGGAAGTCTACCTGACCACCAAAGCGCTGAACGGCTTCTTGACGCAGACGATCGATTTCCTGATCGACCAAAGACGAGGGAACGTCCAGTTCAGTCGTTTCCAGCAAACCTTCAACAACGTCATTCTTAACCTTGTTGGCGACCGCTTGCTTCAGCTCACGCTCCATGTTTTTCTTCACTTCTTCACGGAACCCGGCTTCGTCTTCAGCTTCAATACCGAACTTCTGGAAGAATTCAGCGTCCAGCTCTGGCAACTGAGGCTCTTCTACCTTCTCAACCTTGATCGCAAACGTAGCAGGCTTTCCAGCCAGGTCTTCGTTGTGGTAATCCTCAGGGAAGGTCACTTCGATATCGAACTCTTCACCGGTCTTACCACCGACGATCGCCTTTTCGAATCCTGGAATCATCTGGCCAGAGCCCAGAGTCAAACGATGACCTTCAGCGGACCCACCTTCAAATTCTTCACCATCAACGGTGCCCTTGAAGTCGATCGTCACAACGTCCTTATTCTTGGACTTGCGCTTAACTTCTTTCATAGGAGCCTGCTGACGACGCAGGTTATCGATCATGGTATCGATATCTTTGTCGGTTACTTCAGCAACGGGCTTCTCAACTTTAACGTTGCTCAGGTCACCTAGCTCAATTTCGGGCAACACTTCGAACACAGCCACGAACTCGAGGTCTTTGCCCTCTTCCATGGTCTTTGGCTCAAACTGAGGCCAGCCCGCCGGATTAATGTCCTGCTCCTGCAGCGCCTTGATGTAGTTGTCGCGCATAACCTCGCCAACGATTTCTTGACGGATGCTGTCACCGAAACGACGCTTAACCACGCTCATGGGCACCTTACCTGGACGGAAACCGTTCAAGCGAACAGTGCGAGCAGTTTCCTGTAGGCGTTTCTGAACCGCCTGATCAATTTCCTGGGCGGGCACACCAATCGTCATGCGACGTTCGATGTTAGAGGTCGTTTCAACAGACACTTGCATGGAAGTTCCTCGAATTACAGATTCTGTATGTGAATGAAAATTAAGACAAAATCCCAGATAGAGCAAAACACTCTGGCGGGACGCAAAATTAAAAGCCGGTAGTTTATCACGATTTACCCTGCCGAGAGAATCATTGCGCCAACCAGAATGACGGTTTAACGGCATGATCACAGCGGGAAACGTATAATATGGGGATGAAACCAGAAAAATAAAGAAGGATGGTGCGAGAGGAGAGACTTGAACTCTCACAGGTTGCCCCGCTGGAACCTAAATCCAGTGCGTCTACCAATTCCGCCACTCTCGCATGCCCGAATATGACCTGAGGGACCTCAGAAACTCGGAAACAACTACACAGATAAAAAGTGGGGTGGACGAAGGGGTTCGAACCCTCGACCGCAGGAGTCACAATCCTGAGCTCTACCAACTGAGCTACGTCCACCACATTAAAAAAGTGCCTCGCGGCACTTTAATCTGTCTAGCTTTAACTTTGCTGGTTTGACGAGCCCGGTGCAGACCGAACCTAAAGCCTAATGGCGCGCCCGGCAGGACTCGAACCTGCGACCATCCGCTTAGAAGGCGGATGCTCTATCCAGCTGAGCTACGGGCGCTTGACCTTTCGCCCACCTGAATATTCAGAAAAATGGTCGGGGTAGAGAGATTCGAACTCCCGACATCCTGCTCCCAAAGCAGGCGCGCTACCAGACTGCGCTATACCCCGATAAACTGAACAACAAGTGCTTCAGCAAAGTTGGCGCGCATATTACCTTCGAGTTTCGCATCCGTCAACAAAGAATTTGAAAATCATTCAGATAATTATGAAATCGCCTTCTCACAACCCCTCTGACGAAGAGCCTTTCAGCAGCCTACTTACGTTGGCGTGAATGCTGAACCATGAGACAATGCCTGACCTTCATTATTAGACCATTATTCATGCCCAACCTACAAGACGGAATCATGAGCGCCACACTGATTAAAGGAAAAGAAATTGCCGCACAAGTTCGACAGCAGGTTGCTGTCGGCGTCGAAGCCCGCACACAGAAGGGGCTGAGAGCCCCAGGTCTGGCGGTTATTTTGGTTGGCAGCGACCCCGCCTCACACGTTTATGTAGGCAATAAACGCAAAGCCTGCGAGCAGGCGGGCATCATGTCGCTGTCCTATGACCTACCCGAAGATACCTCACAAGAGGCGCTAGAGGCGCTGGTAGATGAGCTGAACGAGAACCCGGCTATTGACGGCATTCTTGTGCAACTCCCCCTGCCCTCACATCTGGACGCAGACCCAATTCTGGTAAAGATTCGCCCGGACAAAGATGTGGATGGATTCCACCCCTTCAACATCGGCCGTCTGATGCAGCGCAAACCTACCCTGCGCCCATGCACCCCAGCCGGCGTGATCACCCTGCTGGACTCCATTGACACCCCCTACAAAGGCCAGCACGCCGTCATCGTTGGCGCATCTAACATCGTAGGGCGACCAATGAGCATGGAACTACTCCTCAAAGGCGCAACCACAACCGTGTGCCATCGCTTTACGGATAATCTCGAGAAGTTTGTTGGCGAAGCCGACATTCTCATCGCAGCAGTCGGCAAACCCGGCATCATCAAAGGCGAATGGGTCCAACCGGGCGCGACGGTCATTGACGTCGGCATCAATCGAATGGAGAACGGCTCTCTATGTGGCGACGTGGACTTTCAGGCCGCGTCAGAGCGCGCTGCTTACATCACGCCCGTTCCGGGCGGCGTAGGCCCTATGACGATCGCCAAGCTGCTGGAAAACACCCTGTATGCAGCTGACGTGTTGCACACCGACTAACGCACCACCGCAAACGTTTGCGCCGCCGACCGATCGGCAGCCATAAAAAAACCCCGCTTAAGCGGGGTTTTTTTTATTTCTTCAGCTTTATTACTGGCTAGCTTTTGCCTTCAGACGATAAGCATGCAACAGAGGCTCAGTGTAGCCGTTCGGCTGTTCACGACCCTTCAGCACCAGATCCATCGCGGCCTGGAATGCAATACCATCGAACCCTGGAGCCATGCTGCGGTAGCTCGGATCGTTTGCGTTCTGACGATCAACAACTGCAGCCATGCGCTTCATGGTTTCCACAATCTGCTCTTCAGTGCAGATACCATGGTACAACCAGTTAGTCAGCAACTGCGAAGAAATACGCAGAGTTGCGCGGTCTTCCATTAGACCAACATCATTGATGTCTGGCACCTTAGAACAACCCACACCACTGTCGATCCAACGTACAACGTAACCCAGGATACCCTGTGCGTTGTTGTCCAGCTCCTGCTGAATGTCTTCAGCGCTCAGAGAAGACGGATCGCCCATCACCGGAACAGTCAAGATGTCATCCAGAGCAGCGCGCTGACGACTAGCCAGCTCTTTCTGAACATCGAACACACTTACCTGATGGTAATGAGTCGCGTGCAAAGTGGCAGCCGTCGGTGACGGAACCCATGCAGTGTTCGCACCGGACTTCGGATGACCGATCTTCTGCTCCAGCATGCCCGCCATCAGATCCGGCATAGCCCACATACCCTTACCAATCTGAGCAACACCGGACAAGCCAGCTTCCAGACCGATATCCACGTTCCACTGCTCGTAAGCATTGATCCAAGCCGCCTGTTTCATTTGACCCTTGCGGATGAATGGCCCCAACTCCATGGAAGTGTGCATTTCATCACCGGTACGATCAAGGAAGCCGGTGTTAATGAACACCGTACGATCTTTGGCGGCGTGGATACAGGCTTTCAGGTTAACCGTGGTGCGACGTTCTTCGTCCATGATGCCCACTTTCAGAGTAAAGCGAGGCAGACCCAGAGCATCTTCAACACGACCGAAGAATTCGTTGGTGAACGCAACTTCTTCAGGGCCGTGCATCTTCGGCTTAACGATGTACACAGAACCCTTGGTGGTGTTCTGGAGCTGGCCGGTAGACTTCAGATCGTGAATAGCGATCAAAGAAGTCACCAAGCCATCCATCAGACCTTCAGGAACTTCGCTGCCGTCACTCAACAAAATGGCAGGATTGGTCATCAGGTGACCAACATTACGCACGAACATCATGCTGCGACCTTTCAAGGTCAAATCGCCGCCATCAGCCGCTGTATAGGCACGGTCCGGATTCATGCGACGAGTAACCTGCTTGCCGCCTTTTTCGAACGACTCCTCCAGATCACCCTTCATCAAGCCTAACCAGTTCTTATAGGCCAGAACCTTATCTTCGGAATCTACCGCGGCAACCGAATCTTCACAGTCCATGATGGTGGTCAGAGCTGACTCCATCAGAACGTCTTTAACGTTTGCGCCATCATCTTTTCCGATCGGATGCGTTGCATCGATCTGGATCTCAAAGTGCATGCCGTTCTTGACCAACAGCAGTCCCGTCGGCTCATCCGCAGCGCCGGTATAACCCACAAAACCAGACTCGTCTTTGAGACCCGTCACGTCACCGTTTTGCAGTTTAACCGCCAGTTTGCCACCGTCGACATAGTACTTGGCCGCATCTTTATGGCTACCAGTAGCCAAAGGTGCAGAGCTGTCCAGCAGGTTACGAGCCCACTCGATAACCTTGGCACCGCGAACCGGGTTGTAGCCACGACCTTTCTCCGCACCGCCTTCTTCTGACAGTGCGTCGGTGCCGTATAGCGCATCGTAAAGACTACCCCAACGAGCATTAGCCGCGTTCAGCGCGAAACGGGCATTCATCACCGGCACAACCAGCTGCGGGCCAGCCATGGTGGCAACTTCAGGATCAACATTTGCGGTAGAGATCTTGAACTCTTCCGGCTCATCAACCAGATAGCCGATTTCTTTCAGGAATGACTTGTACTCAGCCATGTCCAGCTTCTGACCTTTGTGGTCACGGTTCCAGGTGTCCAGCTTTTCCTGAATGGCATCACGCTTAGCGAGCAATTCACGGTTGCGGGGAGCCAGCTCGTTCACAATTTTGTCGAACTCGGCCCAGAATTTCTCGGCATCAATACCGGTGCCTGGAATGGCTTCGTTGTTCACGAAATCATACAGATCCTTAGCGACCTGAATGCCACCAACTTGAACGCGTTCTGTCATCGTTACCTGCCTCAATGGGTTATGTTTCCCGACTCCCCGATTGCACTGAGCACACGGGGGCATGAATATTTGAGCGCTGGATTATACGTGAAATTCCCTACAAGGTCATTCCCGAAAATCACAATACGGCTTTTGTCGACATTCAAAGCATCAAGCGCGACGCCAAGTGGTGCCTTCGCGACTGTCATCCAGGACGATGCCTTGCTCAAGCAACTCATCTCGAATGCGATCACTTTCCGCAAAGTTCTTCTCTTTACGGGCATCGGCGCGAGCCTGAATCAAGGATTGAATATCATCCGCACTCAACTCGCCACCCGTATCTGCCTGAAAGAAGGCTTCCGGGTCTTGCTGCAACAGACCCAACACACCACCCAAGCGGACGAGAACGGCAGCACTGCTCGCTGCTTGTTCTGCATCACCTTCACGGCGATGGTGATTGATGTCATTCGCCACAGCATGCAGAACAGCAATTGCGCCGGCCGTATTGAAATCATCATCCATCACTTCCGCAAATCGCCGGTCATGCTCGGTTTCCGAAACATTATCGCTCGAAGCCGGCGCAATGCCGCGCAAGGCATGATAGAGCTTGGTCAACGTGCGGCTGGCTTCTGCCAGACTCTCTTCCGAGTAATCCACCTGGCTGCGGTAATGGCTGGACACCAGAAAATAGCGAACAACTTCCGCCGGATAGGTTTCCAGAATCTCGCGAATGGTAAAGAAGTTACCCAAAGACTTGGACATCTTCTCTTTGTTCACACGAATGGCACCGGCGTGCATCCAGGTATGAACGAACTTATGCCCCGTCGCACATTCAGACTGGGCAATTTCGTTCTCATGGTGCGGGAAGAGCAAATCTGGCCCGCCACCATGAATATCGAAGGTGCCACCAAGACACTTGGTGGACATTGCAGAACACTCAATGTGCCAACCGGGACGCCCATCCCCCCACGGTGAAGGCCAACTCACCTCGCCCACCTTGGCCGCCTTCCACAACGCAAAATCTGCCGGACTACGCTTGGCTTCCTGAACGCCCACTCGCGCACCGGCCACCAGATCTTCGAGTTTTTTCTTGCTGAGCTTGCCGTAATCCGGGAAAGACTCCACCGAGAAATACACATCCCCATTGTCGGCTGCGTAGGCATGACCGCCCTCGATCAGCGTGTCAATCATTGAGATGATTTCGCCGATAAAGGCCGTTGCCCGTGGCTCTTCATTCGGGGACTGCACACCCAAACGCGCTTCGTCTTCGTGCATGGCATCAATCATGCGTTCGGTCAGAGCGGTATACACCTCACCGTTTTCTTCAGCGCGACGTAGAATCTTGTCGTCGATGTCCGTGACATTGCGAACGTAGTGCACGTCATAGCCGCGATGGCGCAGATATCGACTGATCACATCGAAAGCAACCAGCACACGCCCATGCCCCAGATGGCAATAGTCGTAAACAGTCATGCCGCATACGTACATGCGCACCTTACCCGGATCGATGGGCTGAAACTCTTCCTTTTTCTGCGTGAGCGTGTTGTAGATACGCATTACTTACCTCCCTTGCCCCAGGAATCCCTCAAGGTCACGGTACGGTTGAAAACAGGCTTCCCGGTGCTTTCCGTCAGTTCCTGATCGCAGAAAAAGTAGCCTTCACGCTCAAACTGATAAGGCAAATCGCTACGGGGTGAAGCCAGACTCTTCTCAACGCGTGCACCGTCGAGAACCACCAGGGAATCCGGATTGACGTGGTCCATCATGTCGCCGTCTTTATCGCTATCAGGCGCCTCGTGATTGAACAGGCGATCGTACTGATTGATACGCACTTCAACGCTGTCCGCAGCCGACACCCAGTGAATAACACCATTCGGCTTGTAGCCCTCAGGATTGACACCCAAGGTCTTTGGATCGTATTCACACTTGAGCTCGACAATGTCTCCGCTGTCGTCGCGAATCACTTCTTTACAAGTCATCACATAACCGCCGCGCAGACGTACCGCCTGATCCGGCGCCAAACGCTTCCACTTGCGCGGAGGTTCAAGCGCGAAGTCTTCACGATCGATATACAGAATCTGACTCCAGGTTACTTCGCGTTCGCCCATGTCCGGATTCTGCGGATGCACAGGCAACGTCAGGGTTTCAGCCTGCCCTTCCGGATAGTTGATCAGCGTCACTTTGATGGGGCGCATCACACACATAGCTCTGGGCGCACGGGTGTTCAAATCTTCGCGGATCGCGTGCTCAAGCATACCCACATCGACGGTTCCGCCAGCTTTATTCACACCGATCATGTCACAGAAGGTGCGAATGGACTCTGGCGTAAAACCACGGCGGCGCATACCGGAAATAGTCGGCATGCGGGGATCGTCCCAGCCATCGACCACGTCATCGTCAACCAACCGCTTGAGCTTACGCTTACTGGTGACCGTGTAATTCAGGTTCAGCCGGGCGAACTCAATCTGACGCGGATGACAAGTAATAGAGATGTTATCCAACACCCAGTCATAAAGCGGACGGTGATCCTCGAACTCAAGGGTACACAGTGAATGCGTAATGCCTTCCAACGCATCCGAAATCGGGTGCGTGAAATCGTACATCGGGTAGATGCACCACTTGTCACCGGTCTGATGGTGATCGGCATAACGAACGCGATACAGAATCGGGTCACGCAGATTGATGTTCGGGGACGCCATATCGATCTTGGCACGCAACACCAGCTCACCGTTCTGGAACTTGCCATCACGCATGTCGCGGAACAATTGCAGACTTTCTTCAATCGGACGATCACGGTAAGGACTGTTCTTACCGGGCTCTTTCAGAGAGCCACGATATTCGGCCATCTCATCGGCCGTGAGCGCGCAGACATAGGCCTTACCCTTCTCGATCAACTCCTCAGCGAAGGCATAAAGCTGGTCGAAGTAATCCGAGGCGAAACGTATTTCATCAGCCCATTCGAAACCTAGCCATTCCACATCGCGCTTGATGGCGTTGATGTATTCCAGGCTTTCCTTCTCTGGGTTGGTATCATCGAAGCGGAGGTTGCATTCGCCATCAAACGTCTCAGCAATGCCGAAGTTCAGGCAGATAGATTTGGCATGACCAACATGCAGATAGCCATTGGGCTCAGGCGGAAACCGGGTAACGACTTTGCCGGTGTGCTCGCCCTTGGCGACGGCATCTTCGATCAGGCTCTGAATAAAGTTGTGGGCTTTCTTCGACTCGGCGCTCATACAATCTCTGTCAACAGGGATGAATTATGGGAGCTATTCAGAGGCTCCATTAAACCGCCTATTATACTCACAAATCCTTGCAGTACTCATGCACAGGACGAAACTCTTCAGTACAATGTCCCATTTGATCACTTTCACACTCAATGACAGGAACCCCCTGATGATTCTGCTGCAAACCAATCTCGGTGACATCAAACTGGAACTCGATTACGAAAATGCTCCGGAAACGGCCAAAAACTTCGAACAGTACGTTCACGACGGTTTTTACGATGGCCTTATTTTTCATCGCGTTATCAGCAACTTTATGGTTCAGGGTGGCGGATTCGAACCCGGCATGACCCCGCGCCAAACCCGCGATCCCATCCAGAACGAAGCGGACAACGGCCTGAGCAACATGATAGGCACCATCGCCATGGCTCGCACTATGGACCCTCATTCCGCAACCGCTCAGTTCTTCATTAATGTTGAGAACAACGGCTTCCTGGACCACACAGGCAAGAACGCTGAAGGCTGGGGCTACTGTGTATTCGGCAAAGTTGCTGAAGGCATGGAAACCGTGAACAAGATGCGCGCCACCCGCACCACCCTGCGTTCCGGCCATCAGGACGTTCCCGCTGAAGACATTGTGATCATCAAAGCTGAGGTCGTGGAGGCCGCGTGAGCACACTGTTCATCTCGGATTTACACCTGGAGGAATCGCGTCCGGACATCACGGGCGCTTTTCTAAGCTTCCTCAAAAATGAAGCCATGGGCGTTGAGCGCCTCTATATTCTCGGCGACTTCTTCGAAGCCTGGATTGGAGACGATGAACGTACACTTCTTCAGGAACAGGTAGCTGCAGCCTTAAGAGATGTCAGGGACTCGGGCACAGACATCTTCCTGATGCACGGCAATCGAGATTTCCTCATTGGTGAAGATTTCTGCGAACGGGCCGGCGCAACCCTGCTGGATGATCCGACTGTGATCGACCTGTACGGCACACCCACCTTGCTGATGCATGGCGACAGCCTGTGCACGGATGACGTGGAGTACCAGAAATTTCGCGCCAACATGCGCAACCCAAAGACCGTGGAAATGTTGCTGGCACGCCCGCTGAAAGATCGCCAACTGATGGCCCGGCAACTGCGGGAGATTTCCATGGCGAAGAATCAGGGCAAGGCAGAATCCATCATGGATGTAAATCTTGAGGAAGTGGTGAACGAATTGGAACGCCATCACGTCCAACTGATGATCCACGGACACACTCACCGCCCGGCCATCCACGAGCTGGAAGCCAACGAAAGCCCTGCCCGCCGCATTGTGCTCGGTGACTGGGACGAAAACGTTTGGTGGCTTGTCGCCCGGCCCGACACGCCGCTCGAGCTCAAGAAAACCCCGCTCGATAGCGCGTAACCTCTATCCATTGTGAGCAGAACTATGAGAGAGCCCCCGTTACCCCGGATAATTTCGATCACACGGTTAATTGGGTTGCTCATATTCTGCTTTGCAATCGGAACGGCATCGGCACAGACGGAGTCAAAACCGGACGCCGACACCCCGGAGGAGGCTCTTCCAGCCGTTCAACCTGAACTGCTACAAAGCACGAATGCACCGCCCCAAACCAAGCTTCCGGAATCCGTTAACGCGGATATCCGAGAACAAATTCAAACACTTCAAAAATCACTCCAGCAACGGCGAGCCGCTCTGACGGAGAGCCGAGAACGCTTAAATTATGCCGAATCGATCCTGTCGCGCTTACAGGGTGAGTACCAAAGTTTTGAACTGCGGTTAGAAAACGCAGGCCTTAATCTGACCGCTGATTATGCAGAACTGCTAAAGCAACGCCTCGAAAGACTTCAGGAGCAAAGCGTCGCCAGCGATTTCATCAGCGGCATCGAAGAAAAACTGGCCAACGCACGTGAAGAACAACTGCGACTGGAAGAGTTTGAAGCCATCACAGATCCCGGCGAAGACGCCCGCAGCCAACTGCGCAGCTTCCGTTCCAATCTGTTGCGCGAATTGCACAAGGCCGTCACTGAACACATCAACGTGCTCAACGAGTATTTCAATACCGTTACCGCCCTCCAGGAACAGGTACAGCAATATCAAGCGTTATTACAACAGCGCTTGTTCTGGCTCCCCAGTGCAGAGATCATTAATACAAACACCATTGCACAGCTGGTTGAATCAACCCGCTGGCTGGCATCTCAGCTCCGCTTCGATGCACTCCAGGATGCAGTAACCAGCTCTGCCAGTGAGCGAGGCGGCCGCATTGCTCTGGTTGCCGCCCTACTCATCGTACTGCTGATCAAACGCCGGAAAATCCGGGACAATCTTCACGCCAACCATCGGTATATCGGCCATGTGGGAATGGATCGCACGGCGTTCACGTTACTCGCTCTGGTGAACAGCGTTCTGCTCGCGTTACCGGGTGTTCTGATTTTTTCGCTGGCGGCGTTGTTTCTGATGGAAGGTAATGCCTTTTTCGAAGCACTCTCCAAAGGTTTTACTGCAGCCGCCTTCATCATGTTTTTATTGGCATTCATCCGTGGCGTCTCAACAAAAGAAGGCTTGGGCGGAAAACACTTTCACTGGAACCCCGAGTCCTTGGAGACTATCCGGCGAGAGCTGCTCTTGTTAATGACTTTCGCAATACCTGTCACCATCATCACAACAGCCATCAGTTCGACTCCAGACGGAGCCAAATTCGATGACAGTCTGGGCCGGTTACTGTTCATTGTTGTCTCTATCGCACTCGCGGTCTTTGCCCAACGCATCATGACGGCTGTGCGCAGCGAGAAACCTCGAAACTGTTTCTTCTTTCTTTTGCACGCGATCGCTGTTGCTACCCCTATTTTGCTGGCTATCGCATCAACGATTGGTTACCACTACACCGCCCTGCAACTCGAACGGAACCTGTTTATTTCGATTTGCTGGCTGGCCTTTGCCTCATTGCTCTACTTTACCGGCTTGAGGGCTCTTTCAGTGCGGGAGCGCCGCCTCACGATCAAACGGTTAGTCGAACAACGAGCAGCGGAGCGCAAACTGGCCGAGGCAAGAGAAGCCTCCGACGCATCTGGCGAAGGAGCCCTCATTAGCCCTGAAATGCCGGAAATGAATCTGAAAGACATCAGTGAACAAAGCTCCTCTTTGCTCCGCATCATCATTTCCACGCTGGCATTAGCCGGCTTACTCCTTCTCTGGACTGACGTCATTCCAGCTCTGCAGCTCTTTGATGACATTACGCTCTGGACCATCGCAACGGACCTTCAAGGAGGCGACCCACTGCCTATAACACTCGCCGACGCCCTGCTCTCACTATTGGTTGCGGCCGGCACGGTCATGGCAGTCAGAAACCTTCCCGGCACTCTGGAGGTCACCCTGCTAAGCCGGCTGGACCTGCAACCGGGCTCTGGCTATGCCATCACCACAATCACCACCTACCTTCTTGTTTTCTTTGGAGTGGTGGTCTGCCTGGGCGTGATCGGCGTGCAATGGTCAAAGCTACAATGGTTAATAGCCGCTCTTGGGGTTGGGTTAGGCTTTGGCTTGCAGGAAATCGTAGCTAACTTTGTGTCTGGCATCATTCTGCTGTTCGAGCGTCCGATACGGGTGGGCGATACCGTGACCATTGGCGGCATCACCGGCAAAGTTTCGCGAATCCGAATTCGCGCCACCACCCTGGTCGACTGGGATCGCAAAGAGCAGATCATTCCGAATAAAACCTTCGTGACACAAGACCTGACCAACTGGACGCTGTCAGATGCCACCGTTCGCCTCATCATCCGCGTGGGTGTCGCCTACGGCTCCGATGTCGACCATGTTCAAAAATTGCTGTCGGACGTCGCCCTGAGCAACGAACGGGTTGTGGACGACCCGGCGCCAGCCGTTTTCTGTGTCGGGCTCGGCGAGAGCAGCATAAACTTCGAAGTGTGGGTTTTTGTAAAAGATTTGCCGGATATGATGCCGCTTTACCACGAACTGCATTCTGCTATCACGCGAACGCTGGCAGACGCAGGAATTACCATCCCGTTCCCGCAACGAGATATCCGCATTCACTCGCTTTCGGAGACTTCATCGAGGGAAAAACCCGAACCACGCTCTCAGGACGATCCTTTCTGAGCAGCCTTTGTATGCCCAGGTTCATTGTAAGTTTGCAAACGCTTGAGCCAACCCGGCAGCCAGCGCTCCCGCTCGATAGAGTTGGCGGCATTCTGTGCACGGCGCGTTAGCACCGTAGCTGCAGCGTCCCGAAACTCCACCAGCGGACTAGCAGGCTGCTCCGGCATTGCGAGTAAAACCTGCAGCAACCCCCAACCCAGCCCCTGATACCGCTCGGTTTCAGACACCCCCTCACCCTTGAAATTGACATAATCCATCACCGCGTAAACGCCACCGGGGGTCTGCATGAGCGCACTTAGCTTCTGCCGAACCAACGTCTTTTTCTCATCCGGAGCCGCGGCTACCACCTTCGCCAGAGACGCACTCGCTCGTTGCTGTATATACCGTACTTGCAAGCCGCGGGTTTCGTATAGAAATGTCCTCAGGGCTTGCACTCGGTCAGACTGAGATGCCGCTTGATTAAAACGGTTCCGGTCCGGCCAGGGCGCACCTTTGGCTTCAGACACCCAATCCGGAATATCCGCGCCTTGCACCCTCATGAACGCCAGCAAAGCCGGAAAACTCTCAGTGAATCGGCCGCTCACACCCTCGGGGTACCAAATGAAATGACCAATGCCCAGCGAAGGAAAATCTTCACCCACATTCCAGTGCACCAGACATTCCCGACGACCCGCACACTCGTTCTGAAATATTCTATCTCCGACCCACGCCAATTCGGCCGGACTTAAGCCCAGCCCATCTCCCTCCACCGCATGTCCGGCCTGGGTCGGCAACGCCAACAGAAGCATCGACAGAAGAGGGATCAAACGCGCGCAACGGCCGATTACGATATGGACATTTTTTTCAAACACGCAAATTTACACTCCCAAGAAAACCCAATTAAATTCTTTTAAAACATGCAGATGAAAACATAACCAAGCCCCTGCTATACCGCTTTTAACTCGCCATGTACGGTTGAAGCATTTTACCTGACACCCATACTGTAACGATGACTCCTTCAAACAGACATTACATATGACGAAACTGCGCCAACTGACCGACCACGCCCTAACACGAACATTCTTGCTGTCTTTTGGCTGGCTCATGTCGATCCGCGGCTTACTGATCCTGCAAAGTGGCGTTATTCCCAGTATGCCGGGCACGCTGGGCGGCGATATTGCAGGCGCGGTTTTACTGACACTGATGCTGCAAGGAAGCCGCGGTATCTTGCGAGGGCTGATCGTCATTGCTCTTGGTTGCGCCCTTTACGTTGCTGGCATGCATCTGACGGCCCACGGAACGCTGTTCCAACTGGCATTCGCCGGCAAAAGCATGGACAGCACGTTCATCATGGGCAGCCTGTTAAATGGTTACCTGGTTACCTTGCCGGCTTACTTGGCAATGGCCTGGCTATTACACTGGCTGCATCGTCGCTGGATTCCGGTCTCTCGGCCTCGGGCTCTGCCATTCGCAGGTGCGGCGGCTGCCACACTGATCGTCTACACCCTGTCCTTCCCAAGCCTGACCACCCCGGCCAACAATCTGGTGGCCAGCACTCTGGCCCAGATTCCGGGCGCACTGATCAACCCTGTCGGCACCGCCATTGGTAACGACAAGGTCGAGCTTAGTCGGGCCTTAAAGAACCGCACCCATTTTTTTCACCAACAGGTAAGCGCTCGAAACATTTCACCACAGCCGAACATACTCCTGATCATGATTGAAGGCCTGTCAGGCGGATACCTGCCATCGGTCAGAGACTATCACGGGCTTTCGCCGGTGGTATCACTGGAAGACTTGGAACAGACCTTTAACGATCTCGGGTTCCGCATTTACAAGAATGTCCTGAGCATGGAGCGGCAAACCGATCGCGGAACATTTACCCTAACCTGCGGCCGATACCCGGATTTGAGACGCTCCTCCGAAAAAGTCAGTCTGGTTGCCAGCGAGCATGCGACACCAGACTGCCTCCCTGAAAAACTAACAGTACAGGGCTATCACACTGCCTACTGGCAGGCGGCGCCCATTGCCTACATGAACAAAGATCAGTTCATGCCGCAGGCCGGGTACATGGACGTCACCGGAGCCGAAGTGTTTACCGGAACGAACGAAGCTGAAGGCTGGGGGCCTCCTGACCCAGTTTTCTTTACCAACATTGCGACGAGACTCCGGGCGCTTAACCGCCAACAAAAACCGTGGTTCGTGACCACTCTTAACGTTGGAACACACCACCCGTTCAACATCGGCGATAAGTACGAGCGACGGCTAGCCTCGCAACAAGCCGAGAGCAACCATGAAACCGTTCTCCCGATCCCGTCACCGCAAACCGCTCGAAAAAACGCGATGCAGGTTATGGCCACGACCCTAGGCAACTTTCTGCGCCAACTTGAACAGGAAGGCATCCTGGACAACACCATGGTGATCGTCACTTCCGACGAGTCCGGCGGTTTTATTCGTGAAGACCATGAAACGCTTCCCCTGAATAATAACGTTGGCATGCTTGCGGTGAAGCCCGCTGCTCAGGACAGCCTTTCATACTACGCGCCAGATACCTCGTTGATATCACAACTGGACGTCGCCATTTCCATTCTGGATGCCAGCGGTCACGGCTCTACTGCCGGCGGCATGATTGGCACCAGCCTGTTGGCGATGGACTCGGAGCCGGCCCGCGACATTCTGTTGGCTGACACCTATACCGGGATGAAATATTTTCTCCGTAATCAGGGCAAGTTACTGGCCTGCACAGAGCTCATGACACGCTGCGCGACTTGGGCATTCAATCCAGATCGAATTTTTGGCACCTTGGCCGAAACGGACGAAGAGCCCTTTCTAACACTTGAAGAGCGGCTGGCGCTGATCGAAAACGCCAACCAATTGGCCGCGCCTGATAACTGACATGCTCAAGCTATCCTCTCGAACACTGGCGCTATTGCGCCAGCACAGGCGCGCACTATTGGCGCTGCATCTGACCATCATGGGGCTGTCGGTGGCACTGCTGCCTCCTCTGATTGCCGCGGCACTAGCAGCCATGCGCCCGCTGACCGGTGAAGCAGCAATCACAACGTCGGGCTTGATCCGGTTTTTGACGTCGCCGGGAGGTCTATTGTGGGCAAGCTTCACGGCGCTTATCACCATCGCCATTCTCGTGTACCAGCAAGCTGGCATCACTCTGATCGTGTCCCAACCAAGTGGCCAACCCGTGCGAACCAATGCGCGCGCCCTGCTTGGTGTTGCCCGCCGCCTGAGCGGATTGACCACCCTTGCCTTGCTGCTGACCATCGCACATTTGCTGGCTGCACTGCCCTTTCTGGCCGCCATTACTGGCGCTTCGAAACTCCTACTCCATCATTACGATCCATACCTGTTGAATCTTGAACGTCCTCCAGTGCTCTGGTGGTACGGAGCGTTCTGCCTGACCATGGTCGCCGGATTGGTTGTCGCCAATGGCACCCTCCTTGTACGCTGGAGTCTCGCTATTCCCAGATTTACGCTGACCCAAGTCGGGCCACTGGCCGCACTGCGCTCCAGCTATTACCTCACCCGCAAACGTTCCGGGCACGCCGCGACGGCACTGGCTCTGGGTGCCGTACTCATTCTTGCCGCACCGCCTCTGATCACCGCCCTATTCAATGTAGTAGCCGCCGGTGTGCTTCAACTCCTACCTGACACCATGACTTTTTTGCTGCCCGCGGTTTTCGCCCTCGTGGGCAGCTATGTGCTGATCGGACTGGCTCTTACATTTCTGGCCACCTCCGCATTCGGAACACTGGTGGCGGCCTATTACGAAGAGCTGACCAACCATGCACCGAGCAAGCCCCCAAACCAGGCACCCAAGCACGCCACACGCCTGATGCGCAGAGCCTGGGCGTTGGAAGCGATTGTCGTGGTGGTGGTGTTAGCCCAGAGTTACCCTGTCATCAGCTCCCTGAATCACAGCGCTGATGTCGAAATTACAGCCCACCGGGGTAGCCCATCGGTGGCTCCGGAAAATACCGTCAGCGCCATTCAACAAGCGATCAAAGAGGGCTCCGATTACATCGAGATTGACGTTCAGCTGACGGCCGATGGCGTACCCGTACTCTGGCATGACACCGATATGCTGCGCATCTTCGGGCTGCCTCAACGAATTAACGACCTGCCTTTTCAGCAATTACGCGAGCTTGATGCGGGTTCTTGGTTCAGCACAAAGTATGCCGACGAACGAATTGCTTCTCTGGCTGACGCCATCGAAGCAACCCGAGGCAAAGCAAACCTGCTGGTTGACCTTAAACCCAATCGGAATGAGCAGGCGCTCGTTAGCGCCGTAGTCAAAGTACTGCAAGAGAAAAATGCCGTAGCTGGGACGGTTATTGCTGCGGCAGACTGGCCTATTCTAGAAATGGCGAAAACTGAGGAACCCAAACTGCGGACGGCTCTGCTGGCTCAATTCGTGGTCGGCCCTCTGTGGCAGGACCGCTATGACATTCTCGGCATACGCTCCAACCGCGCCAGCGCTGCAATGGTTGCTCGCGCTCACGAGGCAGGCAACGAACTGTTCGTGTGGACCGTCAACACGCCCGAAGAGATGACACGCTTTATCGACATGGGGGTCGACAACATTATCACCGATCAGCCGGGCATTCTTTCTACGCTTCTTAAGCAACGTTCTGAGATGTCGGACGCAGAGCTGTTGGCCACTCGGTTGCGTAACTGGTTGCAATGAACCCTCGGGCTTATCAGCCATGCTCCTGAAGCCAACGAGAGATCTGTTTTTGATACCGGAGCGATGAGCGCTTCTGAGTATCCGTCGTGGTAGCCACCAAACTGTCGTGGCCAGCGGCATCCTTGGCTATCTCAAACCGCCGAATGGCGCCGAACGGACGCTTGTCGGAACCATAGATGCAGATGACATGGTACTCCATAGCCTTTAGCTCAACGTTCGGGTCTGTCGGTCGCCCATCTTTAATCGGAGCGCCAGCCAACTGCGCAGCACGTTCCAGCGTGGCCTTGAACGAAAACAACTCCCGACAAGATCCAGATTCCAGCGGCCCCTGATGAGTTCGGGCTTTCAGATCGGCCTGATTGCGTTCTGCCGAAACTTGCCCGCAGTCGGTCGCCGGAACAAAAAACTCTCCGTCTGTGGTTTCCACGTGCACCATCACGAAATAGACGTAAACGGCTTCGCTGCTCATATTGCATACTAGGCAAGGTGAATCCAGACCCTCGTCGCCCACCGCGCGATTAATCAAGACTCGTGCCCGGGTTTGCCGAGCGTAGCTGCTATACAAAAGCTGTGCGTAAAAAATCCATATCATCATCGTGCCGATACTGGTGGCCGCTGAGATCCATTGCGCATTAGCGCCAAACCACTCTGTGACCCCCATTGTTATACCTCCTTTTGCCAGATCACCAGTGAGTATAGACACTCAGCAACTGAGGCCAAACAGCCATTAACACATGGTAAAGGAACACGTCCGTTGGAGGGGCCGAGACGAAAAAAGCCTCCCCGACGCACGCCGAGGAGGCTTTTTTCAGCACTAATGATTAGCCAGGCCGTTGTTACTGCTCTACGAAGGCTCGCTCGATGACGTAGTGACCAAGGTCGCCGCCGCGCGCTTCTTTAAAGCCCTTATTATCGAGAATCGCACACGTATCCTTGAGCATGCTTGGGCTGCCACAGATCATGAAACGATCCTGTTCGATATCGAACTCCGGGAGACCCAGATCACGGGTGATCTTTCCACTTTCCATCGCATCAGTGAGCCGCCCCTGATTCCGGAATGCCTCACGAGTCACCGTCGGGTAATACAACAGCTTACCCTCGACCATCTCACCGAAGAATTCATTATCCGGCAACCCTTCAATGTCACTCTGGTATGCCAGCTCCGATACATAACGCACACCGTGGGTCAGAATGACCCGGTCATAAGCCTCATAGACTTCAGGGTCCTTGATGATGCTCATGAACGGAGCCAGACCGGTGCCGGTGCTAATCAGCCACAAATTCCGGCCGGGTAGCAGGTTATCCAGAATCAAAGTACCGGTGGGTTTACGGCTAACCAGAATTTCATCACCTACGTTGATCTTCTGCAGGCGAGAGGTCAGCGGGCCATCGGGAACTTTGATCGAGAAAAACTCCAACTCTTCTTCGTAGTTGGCACTGGCGATACTGTATGCACGCATTAGCGGCTTACCTTCAGCTTCCAGCCCGATCATAACAAAGTGCCCGTTCTTGAAACGGAATCCGGGGTCCCGGCTTGTCTTGAAGCTGAACAAAGTATCATTCCAGTGATGAACACTGGTCACCGTTTCTTTCATCAACTTACTCATGGCGCCCTCGCAAGGTAGCAATCATTCAGAATTTAAGATGTGCCCAGTGTAAGCTTTTTCTTGAAATCGACAAAATGGGATGCTCTCATAATGCTATTCGATTTTTTAGATAAACAGATTTCACTTTGGTAGCAAAACCATGAAATACAGCTTTCGCCAATTGGAAGTTTTCCTAGCCGCCGCTCATTTTCAGAACATCACCCGCGCAGCGGAGTCGTTGTCGATGTCCCAATCCGCGGCCAGTAGCGCGCTAAAAGAACTGGAAAGCCAGTTCGACATCCAGCTCTTCGACCGAGTTGGCAAACGTTTGCAGCTCAATGAATTGGGCAGACTTTACCGCCCGAAGGCCGAGGCACTTCTCGCTCAAGCCACCGAACTGGAACAAGCGTTCAGCAAACACTCTGAAATCGGCGCGCTGAAAGTTGGCGCAACCCTAACGATTGGGAACTATCTCGCCGTTGGCGTCATGGCTCAATACATGAACACCCCTACCCGGCCGAAAGTCTCTCTGGAAGTGGCCAATACGAGCACCATCGCCCGTAGAGTGAAGGATTTCGAACTTGATATTGGGTTGATCGAAGGGGAACTTCAGGCGTCCGAACTTGAGGTTATCCCCTGGCGCGAAGATGAACTGGTTGCATTCTGCGCCCCGGATCATCCGTTGGCGCATAAAAAGCAGATGACCGACGACGATTTACGGCAGGCGGTATGGATAATGAGGGAGCAAGGATCAGGCACCCGCCAAAGTTTTGAGCGTGGTATGCAGGGCCTTCTACCAGACCTGAACATTTTGCTGGAACTGGAACACACTGAAGCTATTAAACGCGCGGTCGAGGCCAATCTTGGCGTTGGCTGCTTGTCCTGGGTCGTGCTGGCCGATGCATTCAAGCGTGGCAGCTTGGTCCCACTGTCCATGCCGGAACATCGTTCTTTTAATCGGCAGTTTTACTTCATCCTGCACAAGCAAAAATACCGCAGTGCCGGTATTGCCCAATGGATGGAGCTGTGCAAACAACTTTGACCGGCGGCCCAAACCTCACAATTATAGTGAGATTCGGGCCACTGCATCAGCCCGGCATCGGCCCACTGTGAAAACGGAATTCAGAATCCGGCGCTTCGATCAGAGCTTTTTCTACCGCCATAAACTCTGCGACACGCTCATCGACCGAGCCACCGTTGGCCTGGACGGCCAGTTTCAGGTAGTCCCGATAGTGGCGGGCCTCGGATTTCAATAATCCGGTGTAGAATTCGGCCAATTTCTCATCAAGATGGGGTGCCAATGCGGCAAAACGCTCGCAAGAACGCGCCTCAATAATCGCACCCACAATCAACACATCCACCAGACGGCCCGGGTCGTCCTTACGCACCAGATCCCTCATGCCACCCGCGTACCGAGCAGGCGTGAGGTGAGTGTAGGTCACACCCCGTTTTTTCATAATGGCTAACACCTGTTCGAAGTGTCGCAACTCTTCTCGGGCCAAACGAGACATTTTATTCAGCAGTTCGGTGTTTTCGACGTACCGATACATCAGACTCAATGCGGTAGAGGCCGCCTTCTTCTCACAATGAGCGTGGTCGATCAGCAACAAATCCTGGTTCGCCAAAGCATCCTCAATCCACTGAGATGGCGTTTGGCACGGCAGAAAGTCGTGTATTTCCTTCAAGGCATCAGTCATATTATTGAATCTGGTCAGGTTCTAAAAACCTCGGAGTATACCGCAGCTATCAGACAGCTCCGACCTCTGTCCAACTTAACTTTATAAGTGCTTTCCTATAGAATACAGCGCCGGATCAAGGTGTCTCTGAATAAAACCTGAATGCCCCGCCGGCCAATTTAGGCGTTATTCAGAGGCTCCTGTGGCCTTTTCGCCAAAAAACACCCGCCAGGCAGCATGCCACCGGCGAGGAAAATTCCAACTGATGAGGGTCCATATCGTGTTAGAAGCTTATCGTGAACACGTTGCCGAACGTGCAGCTCTGGGTATCCCACCAAAGCCGCTGAACCCCGAACAGACTGCTGCTCTGGTAGATCTGCTGAAAAACCCACCGGCCGGTGAAGAAGCAACTCTGGTTGATCTTCTTGAAAACCGTGTACCACCAGGCGTGGACGAAGCTGCTTACGTTAAAGCTGCGTTCCTGACCGCTATTGTTAAAGGTGAAGCGGCCTCTCCGCTGATCGATAACAAAAAAGCCGTTCAGCTGCTGGGTATGATGCAAGGTGGTTACAACATCGAAACCTTGGTTGACCTGCTGGACAATGAAGAGCTGGCCGCGCTGGCCGGTGAAGAACTGAAGCACACCCTGCTGATGTTCGACGCATTCAACGACGTTAAAGAAAAAATGGACGCCGGCAACGCTGTTGCCAAGTCTGTGGTTGAATCCTGGGCCAACGCTGAGTGGTTCACCAACAAAAACAAGGTTCCTGAAAGCACCAAGATGGTTGTTTTCAAGGTTACTGGCGAAACCAACACTGACGACCTGTCTCCGGCCCCGGATGCATGGTCCCGCCCTGACATCCCGCTGCACGCCCGCGCTGCCTACAAAATGGAACGCGATGGCCTGAAGCCGGAAGAACAAGGCGTAACTGGCCCAATGAGCCAGATTGATGAAATCAAATCCAAAGGCCTGCCCGTTGCCTTCGTTGGTGATGTTGTAGGTACCGGTTCTTCCCGTAAGTCTGCCACTAACTCTGTTCTGTGGTTCTTCGGTGACGACATCCCGGGCGTGCCGAACAAGCGTGCCGGTGGTGTATGTATCGGTAACAAAGTTGCTCCGATCTTCTTCAACACCATGGAAGACGCCGGCGCTTTGGTATTCGAAGCACCTGTAGACAACATGAACATGGGCGACGTTATCGAAATCCGCCCGTACGAAGGCAAGATTCTGAACGAAGCCGGTGACGTTATCTCCGAGTTCGAGTTCAAGTCTGACGTTATTCTGGACGAAGTTCAGGCTGGCGGCCGTATCCCTCTGATCATCGGTCGTGGTTTGACCGCCAAGGCACGTACTGCTTTGGGCATGGGCGCAACCGACCTGTTCCGTCTGCCGAACGATCCTGAAGCTGGCACCAAGGGCTTCACCCTGGGTCAGAAGATGGTTGGTAAAGCTTGTGGACTGGAAGAAGGCCAAGGCGTTCGTCCGGGCACCTACTGCGAGCCTCACATGACTACCGTGGGCTCTCAGGACACTACTGGTCCTATGACCCGTGACGAACTCAAAGATCTGGCTTGCTTGGGCTTCCAGGCTGACCTGGTTATGCAGTCATTCTGTCACACCGCCGCTTATCCGAAGCCGGTTGACGTTGAAATGCAGCACACCATGCCGGACTTCATCCGCAACCGTGGCGGTGTTTCCCTGCGTCCTGGCGACGGCATTATCCACTCCTGGTTGAACCGTATGCTGCTGCCTGACACCGTTGGTACCGGTGGTGATTCTCACACCCGTTTCCCGATGGGCATCTCCTTCCCGGCCGGTTCTGGTCTGGTTGCGTTTGCTGCGGCCACAGGTGTTATGCCTCTGGACATGCCAGAATCTGTTCTGGTTCGCTTCAAAGGCAAGATGCAGCCAGGTATCACCCTACGTGATCTGGTACACGCGATTCCGCTGTACGGCATCAAGCAAGGCATGCTGACCGTTGAGAAGAAAGGCAAGATCAACGAATTCTCTGGTCGCATCTTGGAAATCGAAGGTCTGGAGCACCTGACTGTTGAGCAGGCGTTCGAACTGTCAGACGCCTCTGCCGAGCGCTCTGCTGCTGGTTGTACCATCAACCTGTCTGAAGAGTCCGTAGCAGAGTACCTGCGCTCCAACATCACCATGCTGCGCTGGATGATCGCTGAAGGTTACGGCGACCCACGCACCCTGGAGCGTCGTGCCCAGCAGATGGAAGCCTGGCTGGCTGATCCTAAGCTGATGCGTGCAGACAAAGACGCTGAGTACTCTCACGTTGTCGAAATCGATCTGGCCGACATCAAAGAGCCGATCGTTTGCTGCCCGAACGACCCTGACGATGCCAAGTTCCTGTCCGAAGTGGCTGGCGACAAGGTAGACGAAGTGTTCATCGGCTCCTGCATGACCAACATCGGTCACTTCCGCGCCGCTGGTAAGCTGCTTGACCAGCACAAAGGCTCCCTGAACACCCGTCTGTGGATGTCCCCACCGACCAAGATGGATCAGGCGCAGCTGATGGAAGAAGGTTACTTCAACATCTACGGCACCGCCGGTGTTCGCACCGAAATGCCGGGCTGTTCACTGTGTATGGGTAACCAGGCACGTGTGGCTGCGAAGTCCACCGTTCTGTCTACCTCTACCCGTAACTTCCCGAACCGTCTGGGCGATGGTGCCAACGTGTACCTGAC
>NZ_JAXMOY010000002.1:0-292847 GCF_034669625.1 Marinobacter sp. | reverse complement strand
TACGGAAAAACTGAACTCGCGGGATCAAAAACAGGACGGCACTACTAACTGCGGAGGTACGTCTTATTCATGAACTGCTTTGCTAATCTTTCCTTCAGTAAACACTCTACTCTTGAAAATCGGGCTTGCCAAGAGTCTTAATAAGAATTTGTGTAGGTAAAGATACACAACCTCAAGCAGGCCGATTTCAGGCGATCTATCCTCGCAGCGCGGCGAATGTCCAGAAGCCAAAAGCGGTCATTAATATGGAGCCAATCACGTGCAACAGGATGCCGGCCAGAGCCACCGCCCATTTACCTTCTTGAAGCGCTCCAAACATTTCCAGAGAAAAGGTCGAGAAGGTCGTCAAGGCACCGCACAAACCGGTAATAGCAAACAAACGCCATTCCGGTGCCAGCGCACTGTTATGAGTGAAAAAGCCAATCAACACGCCGACAAGCCAGCCGCCAACCAAGTTGGCGGCCAAGGTACCCCAAGGTACGGCGTGATAAGACCCATTGAGCCAAAGCCCCAATACCCAACGAAGGTTGGCGCCAATCACGGCGCCAACACTCACGGCAAGGGCAGACAGCCACATCTCAGCTTAATTCCTCAAGCCGGATTGTGATCGATAAGCGTGTCCTTGTTACGGGCAAACTCATCAAACGGGAAGTCATCCACAGTCAGCATTTCAAGCACCAACTCTTCATACTCGCGCATGAAGTCGGCTTCTTCCTGCGTGAACACCTCCGCCTCAAGGGCGGCTTCGAAACGCTCTTCCGGATGCAAGGCGGTCATTGGCAACTCGCCTTTGCCGTAGGCTTTGGTCGCCTTCCGATACAGCTGCTCCGCTTTGTCGTAATCCTTCAGCAAGTGGTTGTACTGAGCCACTGGATTCGGAATATCCCCTTCTCCGTCAGTGGTCCAGGCACCGGCCAGCAACTTGTTACGCAGCGGCGTGTCCTTGGAGATCGCCTGAGCCAGCACCCGGGTCAACTTATCACTCGGTTCGGCCCAGCAACGGCCAAGCGGCAAGGTAATCACCCGCAATGCCAGGGCCACGGGTCGGCTTGGCAAATTCTTGAGGAATTCGTCCAGCGCGGTTTCAGTGCGATTCAACAGCAAAGTCATGCTGTATTCCATCAGCTCTTTCTCGCCTTCGGCCGGCTGTCCTTCGTGCCAGTTCTTGAGCACCATGGAACCCAAGTAAAGATTCGCCAGCATGTCACCCAAACGGGCCGACAACAGCTCACGCATCTTCAGCTCACCGCCCAGAGTCGCCATAGCCGCATCGGCACATAGCCCGAACGCCGAACTGAAGCGGGCCAATGCCTGTGCGTATTTGCTGGAGGCACTGTCGAGCGGCACATCGGCTTTACCGACGCCAAAGGCTTGAGTAAAGGCGCGAGCAGCATTACCGAAAATCAGGCCTGCATGGCCAAAGAACGCTTCATCGAAGGCTTTCAGGTCATCGTTATCTTTGGCTGCCAACTCTTTCAAAACGTAGGGATGGCAACGAATGGCGCCCTGACCAAAGATCATCAGGCTTCGGGTCATAATGTTTGCACCCTCCACCGTGATCGATACCGGCATGCCACTGTAGCCAATGCCCAAATAGTTACGGGGCCCAAGGGTCACCGCTTTACCACCGTGCACGTCCATAGCATCGGTCAGAATGTCGCGTTGGAACTCGGTGAGATGATATTTCAGGATGGCAGACGGCACAGCCGGCTTCTCACCCTTATCAATCATATTGGCGGTGTGATTCACCGCTGATTGAGCAATGTAAGTCTTGCTGGCAATTCGAGCCAAAGGCGCCTGCACGCCTTCCATCTCAGCAACCGGGGTATTGAACTGACGGCGAACACGAGTGAACCCACCGGCGGTACCCACGGAGTACGCAGCAGTACCGGCAGCCCCGGAAGGCAACGTGATACAACGACCGACCGACAGGCACTCAACCAGCATACGCCAGCCCTGACCGGCCATTTCCTGACCACCAATGACGTAATCCAGCGGGATGAAGACATCCTGGCCTTTGATCGGTCCGTTCATAAACGGCGACCCAATCGGGCAATGACGACGGCCAATTTCCATGCCATCGGTATCGCGAGGGATCAACGCACAGGTAATACCATGATCTTCGGTTTCACCCAGCAGACCGTCCGGGTCGAACATCCGGAACGCCAAGCCAACAACGGTGGCAACCGGGGCCAGAGTGATCCAACGCTTCTCAAAGTTGAGGCGGATACCCAGCACTTCTTTGCCGTCGACTTCCTGCTTGCAGACAATACCGGTGTCCGGCAGCGACGTAGCGTCCGAACCGGCACGAGGCCCGGTCAAACCAAAGCAGGGAATTTCAAGACCATCAGCCAGGCGTGGCAGATAGTGCTTTTTCTGCTCTTCCGTACCGTATTTCAGCAACAATTCGCCTGGCCCGAGGGAGTTAGGTACCCCAACAGTGACCATCAACATTTCGTTCGCGGCCAGTTTCTGCAGCACCGCTGTCTGGGCTTTCGCTGAGAACCCCAGTCCGCCGTATTCTTTCGGGATGATCATGCCGAAGAACTTTTCTTTCTTCAGAAAATCCCAAAGCTCTTTAGGCAGGTCCGCCCGCTCAACGGCCAGATCCCACGAATTGCACATGCTAATGGCTTGCGTGCACTGGTTGTCCACGAAGGCCTGCTCTTCTTCCGTCAATCCACTATGGCGATTGATCAACAGGTTGTGCCAGTCAGGTCGGCCGGTGAACAGCTCACCGTCCCAACCCACGGTGCCAGCTTCCAGAGCGACCTTTTCGGTTTCAGAAACCTTGGGGGCCACCTTTTTGAACATGGCAAACACCCGCGGGGTCAGCCAGTTGATGCGGAATTGTGGCAATCCGGCCGCCGCTGTGACCGCTGCACCGATGAACAGCACCAGACTTAGCCAGCCTGAGCCCATAAACAGGGATAGCACGCCCACGACCAACATGACACCAATGGCATGCTTGGCGCCCGACTCTCGGCGCATCACAAACAGCAAGCCGGCTAGTGCCGCCAGAAAAAGAATCAAAGTCATTTTAGGTTCTCTCTATCTTCCATGGATTAAAGCCTTTGTCGTATTGACCCAAGGCCTTGGCTAATGGTTCGTTTATTCAACTTACCTTAACAGGTGTCCTTGCGCTAGATAACCACATCTTCAATATCACCGCTGACCTCAGGAAGTCACGATGACCCTAATGCCTTCCAGGGCCAGACTGGCGTGGCCAACAGCATCGCGAGCCGCTGCCAATTGGTCGCGCAGGAACTCAATTTCCTCATCACGAATCGCTGGATTAACCTTTTTCAATGCCTCCAAGCGCCGAATTTCAGGTTCAAAACCCGCTTCGACCCGAGCCAGTGCTTTCGCCTTCAAAGGTGTAAGGTGCGGATCGGAAAGGCGCTCCACGTGATCCACCATGGTTTCTACTTCAGCCCGAATTTTCGGCACGATGGCCTGGGCCGTACGACGACGTATGTTCGAACACAATTCGTTCAGACGGTCATGAGGCAAAGCCTTCGACAAGTCACGGCCATTAACGTCCACCACCAGTCGTAGCGGCGATACCGGCAAATAACGGGTCAGCTGCAAGCTTTCGGGGGCCGGGCAATGCACGGCAAAAACCGCTTCCAGCAGCAGAGTTCCCGGCGGCAAGGCTTTGACTGACAGGCTGGCCAGCGCCGCCTTACCCAAGCCGGAGCTGGTCACCGAGTCCATCACGCCAGTCACCATGGGGTGCTCCCAGCTCATGAACGCCATATCTTCACGCTGCAACGCCTGCTCACGCTCCCAGGTCACGGTCAGACCGTCTTCCGGCAGCTCAGACACATGACCGGACTGGTACTGTTCGCCGGGTTTGAGCACATCGGCATGCTCGCTGTGGTCTTCAATATCGACACCCAGAATATCGAACGCCTGCACCATGTAATCGCGAACCTGAGCCGAACCTTCTTCTTTTTCGATCTCGGCAATCAGCGCTTCCGCCTCGTCCCGGCGACAGGAATTCAATTCGATCAGTGCGTCCCGACCGTTATGCAACAGAGTCTTCAGACGTTTGGTTTCTTCTGCGCTGGCGGACAACAAAGGCTCCACCGCCGCCTCATCGCCCGCCAGGGCTTTTTGCCAATCGCCGCTGACATGTTCGTGTACCGCCACACCCACCGCACAGCTTTCAGCGAAGGCATTCAATCCTTCCTGGAACCAACGGTACTGAATTTCCTGACTGGTACCCTGAAGGTAGGGGATGTGAATCTGAATGGTTTCAGTCTGACCAATACGGTCCAAGCGGCCAATTCGCTGTTCCAGCAAATCGGCATTCGCCGGCAAATCAAACAACACAAGGTGATGCGCAAACTGGAAGTTGCGGCCTTCACTGCCAATTTCCGAACAGATCAGCGCCTGTGCGCCCTGCTCGGTATCTGCGAAGTAGGCTGCAGCACGATCCCGCTCGATCAAACTCAGATGCTCGTGGAACGCGGCACTGCGAATGCCTGCCCGCAACTGCAAATAGCTTTCCAGCGCCATGGCGGTATCCGCACGGGCGCAGATCACCACGACTTTTGCCGGACGCAGGCTGGCCAGCTTTCTCTCCAGCCAAGCCACTCGCGGGTCTTCCACCAGCCACTGTTCTTCCGCGGCGGTTTGTTCCGGCGCCAGGCCAGTGTCACCGAAGCGGGCCTCTTCATAGAGTGCGGGACACGGCAATGGTTCCGGCGACGGTTGGCGCTCGGGAAACCCTTTGATAGCCGCGCGGGTATTTCGGAACAGAACTCGCCCCGTTCCGTGGCGATCCAACAGCGCATCGATGACGGCCTGGTGCGCATCATCCTGTTCCAGCAGCTCAGCAAGCTCGTCGCCCAACCAGTTCTGAAGCGCCGCTTTATCCTCTTCAGCGATGCGATCCGGTGCTGCCTGCAACCTGCGCACCACAGAATTGATGGCCTCGTACTGTTGTTCTTCCTCGCGGAACGTTTCCAGATCGTGAAAACGGGCGGGATCCAGCAAGCGCAGCCGGGCAAAGTGACTGGCGATTCCCACCTGTTCCGGGGTTGCGGTCAGTAGCAACAGCCCTTTACTGACGGCAGACAGCTCTTCCACCACCTCGTATTCCGGGCTTGCTTGCTCAGGCGCCCACGCCAAGTGGTGGGCCTCATCAACGACCATCAGGTCCCAACCCGCTGCCAGGGCGTGCTCACGGGCCTTTTTGCTGCTCACCAGAAAATCCAGACTGCACAACACTAACTGGTCAGCTTCGAACGGATTGACGCCATCATCGTCATCACCAAAGATGTGGTTTACCAACGCATCCACATCGTCTTCCTGAGCTTTGATGTCGTCGTAACGACCCTGATCGACAATCGAAAATCTCAGATTGAACCGGCGCAGCATTTCCACCAGCCACTGATGCATTAATGAATCCGGCACCACAATCAACGCCCGGCGGGCACGGCCGGTATGCAGCTGGTAGTGCAGAATCAAGCCTGCCTCAATGGTTTTACCCAACCCAACTTCATCCGCCAGTAACACCCGCGGGGCGTGGCGGCGAGCTACTTCATGAGCAATGTACAACTGATGCGGCAAATGCTGGGTGCGGGCACCGATCAACCCCTGTGCGGAAGAAGCACGGAGCCGGTCCTGATGCTCAAGCGTGGACACACGCAAGCGGAAGGCGCCGTTGCGATCGAACTGACCCGCAAACAAACGTTGGTGGGGCGCCGAGAAATTCACCGAGCCCGCAAGTTTGACTTCCGATACCTGAACGATCTCTTCGCCGTCATCGGCGTGATACATCAGAATGCCGCCCACTTCTTCTACGGCACGCACGGTATATTTGTTGCCATCAAAGGTCTCTATGCCCTCGCCCAGCTGAAACACAATTCTCGACAGGGGTGCGTTATCAATGGCGTAAGTGCGTTCCTCATCGGCCGCAGGAAACCCCAGTGTGATTCGGCGACCGGAGATGTCGGTAACAATGCCCAACCCCAAAGCCGTATCACTGTGGCTAACCCAACGCTGACCGATGGCAAATTCCGATGTTTCCAAGAAACCTCCGCTACAAATTACTGATGTTTAGAATCGTTTTCGCGAACCCAGTAGGCCGTTGCGCCGCATACAGCTGCCGGCACAACGATCAGGTTCAGAATGGGCACCATGGCCGCCAAAGCGACCGGCAAACCAAAACCCAGAGCCGACAAGCGGCTGGCCGCAAGTTCTCTGCGCAGCTTGGGAAAACTGACACGGTGATTGTCGGCGGGAAAATCCACGTACTGCAGGGCCATCATCCAGCTGTTGAACAGGAACCAGAGCACCGCCGCCGCCAAATTGACCACCGGGATGAGGCCAATGATGAACAACCCCAGAGCCCTGGGCAGGTAATAGGCGATTTTCTGAACTTCCCTCCAGAGTGCTCGGGGAATGTCTTTTACAATCGCTGCCCAGCTACCCTCGGTGCTGACCTCCTGGCCGGTAAGATGTTTTTCCGTTAGCTCGGAGAGATAGCCATAGAAGGGCGAGCCAATCAGATTGGCAATGATGACAAAGCCGTAAGCCAGCATCAGCAAAATCACCACGCCATACAGCAGCCAGAACAGCCAGTCCAAGGCTTGTAGCCAAGCCCAATCAGGCAGCCACGCCATCGCGCTGGCAATCATCAAAGCGAACAATTCAGCCAGGAAATAAATTAGCAGTCCGAACAACAGAACGTTGATCACAAGTGGGATGATCACGAACAGCCGCAGGCCGGGTTGGCGTATTAGCCTGAACCCCTCTCCCAGGTAGCCCAGTCCTCGAAAAAAGTTTCCCTTGAGCATTGCTGGTGGTCCTCCGCTGCCATGACAATAACGGGGCGCAAAGCATATCATGTCAGGCACAATCCCACAGCCTGCAACTACACCCGGATTTCTCTATGCGTCGTTTTCGGCAAACCTTTTTCTCGCTCTTGCACATGACTCGGCTCTGGCAAGCGGTGCTGTTCCTGTCCCTCGCCGCTATTTTTTATTTGGCGACCACCAGCCAAAGCTACCCCATCCCGTCTTCTGCCAACGACAAGATCAATCACCTGATCGCCTTTGCAGAACTGACCATCGTGACTCGGTTGGCCTGGCCACGCCTCGGTTTTCACTGGTATGTACCCGCATTATTGGGCTTTGGCTTCGCCCTTGAAGCTGTCCAGGCAACTCTGCCCTATCGGGATTTCTCTCTGGCCGATGTGTTGGCCGACGCTCTGGGCATTACCATCGGCATGCTGCCTTGGCCGGGCATCCAACGCACCAGGGCAACCAAGTAAGATAAGGCCCCGACCTGCCGTGAGATATATCGCACAAAGCCGTAGGAACTACTGGATTCATGGCGTGCGCAGCCCATCACCAAAACCCCATAAAACCTCGTAAGACATTAAATTTTAATAACTTATAGATAACCCTCCCCAAAATAGATCCGGCTGTACCCGCCCAGATCACAGGTTTGCAACAGAAGCCTTGGTATAGTGTTTCTCGTCAGGGATGACAGGGAAATGGACGACGCATTGGACGCACCCCCACACGGACTGAGGGGAGAGGCAAGGACACAGGGAAGCCTCGCTTAAGGGATATCGATTTGGATTGCCGGCTCGGACGCCAGCACCAGGGAAAGGCAAAGGATCCAGCAACACGGCTGTTGCTCACCGCGCAAGGACGCGCTAACTGTTCCGACTGTGAACTGCTCAGGATGGCGGTTCAGTACCTGTAAAGGGCGACTCTCGAGTCGCCCTTTGTTTTTTTCCAGCCACACGTTTTCCTTAACCCTGCCCGCCGGCCAGATAGATCCGAACTTGATTAAACTCCTCGAACTCATTCAGATCCGGCCAGGTTCGCGCCTCAACCATACCTTGTTGTACATAAGCCGCGTTCCCCAAATTCTTAACGCGTGAGTCCGCCAATAGAACCTGCTCCGCCGCCTTTTGAAAAGAAGCTAGCAACGGCCGGTTTTCCGGGTCGTAAAGCACATCGGCGGCTGTGACCAGGTTAAGATCCTTCGGCCGGCGCGCCCAATCGTCACACAACTCCACTTCCACGCCGTTAAGCCGGGCATTCGCCGCAGCGGCATCCAAGGCGGCAGGGTCAATATCACATGCAACTGCCCGGGCTGCCCCCGCCCGGGCAGCAGCAACCGCCACCACACCCGAGCCCGAACCGAAATCCAACACTGTTTTACCGCGGACCAATTCAGGGTGGTCCAGAATCCACTGGGCAAGTACCTGGCCACTGGCCCAACAAAACGACCAATAGGCGGGCTCGGCGACAACGGCCTGCGCTTCATCATGGCTAAGTGGCCCTTCCAGAACAGAAGGGTCGAACAAATAAAGCGGCATGCTCGGGCAACCCGCCGGCGCCGATTCGGCAACGCGGCCACGGCTTAAGGTCTTACGAAGGTGCTGATTGAGATGTTCTGGCGTCATCATAAATCCTGTCAGGTACATAACCAGGCGACATTGTACCCTTAGCCATGATGCCGGGATATTGGCAGTCCGGTATACTGCCCACTCACTCAAAACCACAGTGACCTGAGGACATGGCCCGTAGACCCGATACCGATGATTATCTGAACCTGTTCCTGAACGACGTGCCGTTAATGGACGTACGGGCACCGATTGAATACGACAAAGGCAGTTTTCCCGGTGCCGTCAACGCCCCGTTGATGAACGATGAAGAGCGTCACCGCATCGGCATCTGCTACAAAGAGAAGGGACAGGATAAGGCCATCGAACTCGGTCACCAATTGGTCTCCGGCGACATCAAAGCACAGCGGATCGAGGCCTGGAAGCGTTTTACCACTCAACACCCGGACGGCTATCTGTTTTGCTTCCGAGGCGGCCTGCGCTCCCGATTGACCCAGCAGTGGATCAAGGATTCTGGCATTGACTACCCGCTGATCAAAGGCGGCTACAAAGCGCTGCGCCGATTCCTGATCGACAGCCTCGATGCCCTCATCGAACAGCAGGAGTTCCAGGTCCTCAGTGGCCGCACCGGCACCGGAAAAACCCGGGTCCTGCTCGACTTGCCCAACCCGGTCGACCTCGAAGGTTTGGCCAATCACCGAGGCTCCAGCTTTGGCCGGCAAGTCAGCCCGCAACCTTCCCAGATTGACTTCGAGAACCGTCTGGCGGTGGCCATGTTGAAAGCCCACCATCAGGTAGGCGGCCCCGTTTACCTGGAAGACGAAAGCCGGCTAATCGGCCGCTGCGCGATGCCCGAGCGCCAGCGGGCCCGGATGAGTGAGTCCGGATTGCTGATACTGGAACAACCGATGGAAGAGCGCATCGCCATCATCCGTACCGATTACGTTGAAAACATGTTGGCCGATTACATTGCGCGCGACGGCGAAGAAGCTGGCTGGCTCAATTTCCGAGAGTACCTGCTCAGCGCCCTGGATCGCATTCGAAAACGCTTGGGCGGTGAGCGTCACCAACAGTTACGCACACTGATGGAACAAGCGCTGGAACAACAGGCACAAGGATCCTTAGATGCACACAACCGCTGGATCGAAAGCCTGCTCAACGACTACTACGACCCTATGTACGACTACCAGCTCAGCAAAAAACAAGGAAAGATACTGGTACGCGGCGGCCCAGAGGTAATTGTCGAGTACGCCCGCGCGCACCAGAACCTCCGGGCACAGTAAGCTAATTTGCATCATCAGGTTCGCTGACTCTAGGATACCCGCCTATAATGGAGCAAGTTAAGCCTGCTAAGACAGCAAGTTACTCTGATTACACGATCACTTTAACGACCAAGGAGCGTTATTATGGAAGAGCTTTTCGGCGACAGCGGCAAAGCCTCCGAATTACTGGATCAGGGCATAGCGATGGTTATGACCTATGCCCCCAAAGTAGTGTTGGCCATTGTCACTCTGATGATCGGCCTATGGTTGATCAATCGTTTTGTGTCTGTACTGGACAACAAACTGGGTAAAAAAGACCCAACCCTGAATAAATTCCTGTGCGGTCTGGTTGGCGCAGTCCTCAAGATTCTACTGTTGATCTCTGTTGCCTCCATGATTGGCATTGCCACAACCTCCTTCGTCGCCATCATCGGTGCTGCCGGCTTGGCCGTTGGCTTTGCGCTGCAGGGAAGCCTGGCCAACTTTGCAGGTGGTGTACTGATCCTGATTTTCAAACCGTTCAAGGTGGGCGATGCTATCGAAGCCCAAGGCTTCCTCGGCTCTGTTCGTGAAATCACCATTCTCTACACCATCGTCGACACTTTCGACAACCGCCGTGTTGTCATCCCGAATGGCCAACTTTCCAACTCCAGCCTGACCAACATGAGCGTTTACGAAACACGGCGCTGTGATATGACGTTCGGCATCGGTTACAACGATGACATCGACAAGGCCAAAGCCATCTGCAAGCGTTTGATCGAAGAAGACGAGCGTGCTTTGAAAGATCCCGAACCAATGATCGTCGTTGGCGGGTTGGGCGAGAGCTCTGTTGATCTGAAGGTTCGCGCCTGGACCAGCTCCGGAGATCTGTGGCCGTTCTACTGGGACATGCAGGAACGCGTAAAGAAGGCGTTCGATGCAGAAGGGATTACCATCCCCTACCCGCAACGCAGCGTTCATATGATCAACGGCGACTAACCGGAACCCTGTCACACAGGGAAACCCGCTGGTTCGCAAACCGAAAATCCTGGGCTAAGCTGTCGGTAAGGCAGGCAGACAACGCACTGCCCGCTACCGGAGCCGGCCCGGGATTTTTTTTCGGAAGGCTCTACAACTCTGTCCGTGCTGTCAGGAGGTTGTATTTATGCCAGTACAGCAGCTCAAAGATTTCTTGGACAAATCCGGCACAGAATACATGTGCCTCACTCACCCTCCCGCATTCACCGCACAAGAACTCGCTCACCACGTCCAGATCGCTGGCGACAAGGTGGTCAAAACCGTCATTCTCGAACTCGACGGGAAAATGGCCATGCTGGTAATGCCTGCTACCTGGCGCATTCGCTGGGACAGCCTGTCCAGAATGCTCGACACGGACTTTGTTGATCTCGCCGACGAACAAGCCTTTCAGAACCGTTTTCCCGACTGTGAAGTCGGCGCTATGCCGCCTTTTGGTAATCTGTTTGATATGACGGTGTACTGCGCGGAGCCCCTGACGGAACAGGAAGACCTCGCCTTCGCGGCGGGCAGTCATACTGAAACCCTGCACATGAAAACCCAGGATTTCCTGAACCTTGTGCAGCCACTGGTACTGACGCGAGGTTTCACCAAGCCTGGCACCCAGAAACCGGCGTGGATGTTAAAGGGCCGCCAGCAAGCCACAGAACTTTCTCGCCAGAGGGTGTCCGGTTTGAGCGGCTGACCGCGCCTATAATCCAACGGGCTATATTGCGTTCCATCGCTTGTCTGTTCTTTGCCATCGCGTAAACTGTGGGCATCAGACAGGAACCCGATATGACTCAAGCTTTTGATATTGTGATCGTCGGCGCCGGCATGGTCGGCGCCGCTCTCGCCACCGGTCTGGGGCGCGATGGCTTCAATGTTGCGATGGTAGACCGTGCTCCAGCACCGGCCTTCAACCCGGACGCTGCGCCTGATATTCGCGTGTCTGCCTTAAGCGCGGGCAGCGAAGCCTATCTACAAAGCCTCGGGGCCTGGGACCACATTCTGGCCATGCGTGCCACACCCTACCGACGCCTTGCCGTCTGGGACGAAACGCCCCACCCACTCAGCCAGCTGCTACCGAGAACCGTCAATCAGGTACAGTTCAATGCTGAAAGACTAGGCTCCACGCACTTGGGCCACATCGTCGAAAATTCCATCACTCAAAAAGGGTTATGGCAGGCTGCAGAGGCTGAAGCTACCGTTTCGATACTCGCCGGTCATGGCGTTTCCGCCATTACCCAAACCGAGCAAGGGGTCACCGTGACTCTTGAAAATGGCCAGGACCTGAGCGCCGCTTTGGTGATTGGTGCCGACGGCGCCCAATCCCGGGTACGGGACATGGCCGGTATTGGCACCACCAAAGACCAATACAGCCAGCAGGCCATGATAATCTCGGTACGTTATCAGGGCCCCGTGAAGGACATCACCTGGCAGGGTTTTTACCCCTCCGGGCCCAGAGCGTTCCTGCCGCTGCACAGCGCCGGCCCGCAATACCCGGGAGAGAGCCGCGGCTCCTTGGTCTGGTACGACTCGCCGGCCGAAATTTCGCGCCTGAAAGGCCTGAGCGATGAGGCCTTGATGGCTGAAATCCAGAAAGGTTTTCCCCAAGAGCTGCCGCCCCTGACCGCTATCGAAGACCGGGGCAGCTTCCCCATCGCTCGCCAACACGTCAAACACTATTATTCGGGCCGGGTTGTTCTCACCGGCGATGCCGCCCACACCATCAACCCACTGGCCGGCCAAGGGGTGAATCTGGGTTTTCAGGATGCTGAGTGCCTGCAGGGTTTGTTAAAAGAGGCGCGCCGCAGCGGGGATGACTTGGCCAGCGCACACTGGCTGGGCCTTTATGAGCAACAGCGACGCCCGGCCAACCGGCGCATGATGCTGGCTATGGACCTGTTCTATCATCTGTTCAGCAACACCATTCCGCCCATACATCTGGCACGCAATCTCGGCCTGGGCGCGGCCCGAGCCCTACCCTTTGCACGCAACAAAGTTGCCCGCTATGCCATGGGACTGGACGCTCAACCACCGGCACTTTTCCGGGAGATCACCAACCGTTTACCTATGCCAAACTGGCTTTAAGCCGAAACATCACGGACTCAATGAGCAACCAAGGAGCCATCATGTCTGAAACTCTCTTTACCAAGATCATCAACCGGGAAATCCCCGCCGACATCGTTTACGAAGACGACCTGACTCTGGCGTTCCGGGACATCAACCCGCAAGCGCCGGTGCATCTGCTGATCATTCCGAAAAAGCACATTGCCACCATCAACGACATTGAAGAAAGCGACCGGGAAGTGGTGGGGCATCTCTACTGGGTAGCGGCGAAACTGGCCAAGGACATGGGCTTTGCCGAAGATGGCTACCGGGTGGTTATGAACTGCGGAGAAAATTCCGGGCAGACGGTGTTCCATATCCATCTGCACCTGCTGGCTGGCAAGCCGATGGGGTGGCCGCCGTATACCGACAAGATGAAGCAGGCCTGATTTGGCGGGAGGCAAGCGGGCCGGTGGTGCTGTTCGGGACACGCTCGAGGCATCCCTGCGCGCTTAGCTTTCGCCATCCCTGGCGAAAGCTAGTCTCGAACAGCACCACCGACCCGCTTGCTTCTGACTACGGTGAAAAACCGACTGACCTCTAAGCCCCTAACTCAGCGCCCGACCACCCTCTCAGCTTCCTCCATGGGCGAATGCCGAACATCTTCCCCTTTGGCCATGAAAATTACGTGTTCAGCAATGTTGCAGGCGTGATCACCGATACGCTCCAAGGCTCGCAGCACCCACATCACCATCATGCAGCGGGTGATGTTACGGGCATCTTCCATCATGAAGGTTAGCAACGCCCGAGCAGCTGCCTGATACTCCTCGTCCACTTGCTGGTCTTCTTTCATAACCCGCAGCGCCTGATCGGAATCCAGCCGGGCAAAGGCATCCAATGCATCGTGCAACATGCTCAGCACATGTTTGCCGATGTGACGAATTTCCACGTAACCACGCGGTGCCTGGCCTTCTTCCGACAGCGTAATGGCCATCTTGGCGATCTTTTTCGCCTCATCGCCCACCCGCTCCAGGTCCGCGACCATCTTGATGACCGAAATTACCAAACGCAGGTCCCGCGCGGCTGGCTGACGACGGGCGATCACCAGGATGGCCTCTTCATCGAGATCCATTTCCATCCGATCAACCGCCTTGTCGTTCTGTCGAACGTCTTCGGCCAACTGACTGTCGTTATTGGTCAACGCCTGCACGGCCCGTTCTACCTGACTTTCCACCAAGCCGCCCATATTCAGAAACTGGGTTTTCAGCTCAGTCAGTTCATCGTTAAATCTGGCGGAAATGTGATCGCCATATACATCATCTTTTTTAGTCGGCATGTCTTGTGTCTCCAGCTGTTCCAGACCGGCTTAACCAAAGCGACCGGTAATGTAGGACTCGGTCAATTGATGGTCGGGGGAGGTGAATACTTTGTTGGTGTCATTCACTTCCACCAGATGCCCAAGGTGAAAGTAGGCCGTGCGGTCGGAAACCCGAGCAGCCTGCTGCATCGAGTGGGTGACGATCACAATGGTGTAGCTTTCCGACATTTCAGCAATCAGCTCTTCTACCTTCGCGGTCGCGATCGGGTCCAGCGCCGAGCATGGCTCATCCATCAGGATCACCTCTGGGCTGACGGCAATTGCACGGGCAATGCACAACCGCTGCTGCTGACCACCGGACATACCCGTCGCGGTAGCATCCAGACGATCTTTCACTTCCTCCCACAAACCCGCTTTGCGCAGGCTGCTCTCAACGATGTCGTCGAGATCTGACTTGCGGTTCGCCAGACCATGAATTCGCGGGCCATAGGCCACGTTGTCATAGATCGACTTAGGAAACGGGTTCGGTTTCTGGAACACCATGCCCACCCGTGCACGCAGCTCCACCACATCTCGCTTGGGATCGTAGATGTCCTGATCGTCCAGCATCAGTGAGCCTTTCACCCGACAGATATCGATGCTGTCGTTCATCCGGTTCAGGCATCGCAAGAAGGTGGATTTACCGCAGCCTGACGGTCCGATAAACGCAATAACTTCATTACGGCCGATATCCAGACTGATGTTTTTGATCGCCGGGCTATCGCCGTAGGACACTTCGACATTCCGCAACTTAAATTTAGGGTCGTCAGCAAAGGGTCGGCCTACGGTGGCGCCTTCGGTAATCACTGCATTTTCGGGTCTTTCTTCAATCACTGGCTTAGCCACCTTTTCAGACATATTCTCTGCACGCTTTGCTGTTGTATTCATACTGTTCATCGCTGTACTCCTTACCACCGGCGCTCAAGACGTCTACGCAGCCAGATAGCCAAAGCATTCATGGAAATCATAAAGGCCAGCAGGATCATGATGCCGGCAGAGGCCAACTCGACAAAGCCCTGCTCGGCACTGCTGGCCCATTGATAGATCTGCACCGGAAGCACGGTAGCGGAGCTGAAGAAGCCTTCAGGTACCTCGACGATAAACGCCACCATCCCGATCAAGAGCAAGGGCGCGGTTTCACCCAGCGCCTGCGCCATACCGATAATGGAGCCGGTCATCATGCCGGGCATGGCCAGTGGCACCACATGGTGCATAACCACCTGCATCTTCGAGGCGCCGATGCCTTCCGCTGCCTCGCGAATGGACGGCGGCACACTTTTAATCGCAGCCCGGCTGGAAATGATGATGGTGGGCAAGGTCATCAGAGCCAGCACCAAACCACCCAACACCGGCACTGACCGGGGCATACCGAACACACCGATAAACACCGCCAGCCCGAGCAGACCAAAGATGATGGAAGGCACGGCCGCCAGGTTGTTGATGTTCACCTCAATAAAATCGGTCAGCTTGTTCTGCGGCGCAAACTCTTCCAGATACACCGCGGCAGCCACCCCGGTCGGGAATGCAATCACCAACGTCACCAACATGGTGAGCAACGAACCCACGATAGCCCCCAAAATGCCCGCGTTGGAAGGCTCCCGGGAATCTCCGCGACTGAAAAACACGTCGTTGAAGCTGGTTGTTACCACGCCTTGCTCTACCAACTCATCCACCCAGCGCTGTTGCTGATCAGACAGCCGAATACTGTAGGCCGGGTTGTCGGCATGCTTGACGTACACCGAAACGGTATCGTGCACCAGAAACTCGAGGGTCTGAGTGGTGCCCAGCAAGTTCGGCTGAGCTTTCAGCAAATCACGAACCTGGTTGCTGGCATAGTTTCCGGACAACCGGCTCAGCTCGCGCACATCCTTTCTGGACTCCACCTCAGGGAAATAGCGCTGCAACGCCGCAATGATCGGCGCCTGGAAATCGGCCATGGCGATCTGGTCTTTATCCGTCGGATCGTCCAGATACATCTGCTCACCATCCAGCACCACCTCCAGAGTCATCGTGGTCTTGATGAAACCGGTATAGCCTTTGCCAATAATGTCGGTGAACAGCACTACCAGAGACAGCAGCGCTACGGCGATGGCGGTTATGCCATAGAGCCGGAACCTGCGCTCCTTACGGTATCGCTGCTTCAGCGACTGGCGGACAATCTCCGCCTGTGAACGTTGGTTAGTCATACTGTTCCCTATATTTGCGAACCACTTTCAGGGCAATCATGTTGAGGGCCAGAGTCAGAATAAACAGCATCATGCCCAGAGCGAACGCTGCGAGGGTCTTGGCGCTGTCGAACTCCTGGTCTCCGGTCAATAGTGTGACGATTTGAACCGTGACGGTGGTCACCGAATCCAACGGGTTAGCGGTCAGGTTGGCCGCAAGGCCCGCCGCCATGACCACGATCATGGTTTCACCAACGGCTCGGGACGCCGCCAGCAGAATCCCACCCATAATGCCGGGCAAGGCCGCCGGGAAAATCACGCTCTTCATGGTTTCAGACTGGGTAGCCCCCAGTGCCAGAGAGCCATCCCGCAGGGTGCGGGGCACCGCATTGATCACGTCATCCGACAACGATGAAACAAACGGGATGATCATGATGCCCATCACCAGACCCGCCGCCAGAGCACTCTGGGAGGACGCTTCCAGACCGATCATTTCAGCCAGATCACGAATAAAGGGCGCCACCGTTAAGGCAGCAAAAAAGCCGTATACCACAGTAGGTACACCCGCCAACATTTCCAGCAACGGTTTGATGACCGCTCGGGCCGTTTTCGAGGCGTATTCAGACAGATAAACCGCTGACAACAAACCGGTGGGCACCGCCACCAGCAGGGCAATCGCAGAAATCAGCAAAGTCCCCGTAAACAGGGGAATGATTCCGAAAGCACCATCAGAACCCACCTGATCAGCCCGAAGTGCAGTTTGGGGACTCCAGGAGGTACCAAACAGGAATTCGGTAATAGGAACCTTGCCAAAGAACCGAACGGTTTCGAAAATCACCGAGAACACAATGCCGACAGTGGTTAAAACCGCCACCGCCGCACAGGCAAAGAAAATCCACCGAAGCGCACGCTCAACGTTTTCACGGGCGTTGATCTGCGGCTGCACCCGACTCCACGCAAAGGCTGCACCAAGCACAGCAATCAGAACCACCAGAACCGCTTTAAACTGGCTGCTCTGGGCTTTCAGAGCGCCCAATTGGTCGGCAGCACCCACCACCTCGGCCGGCACAAAATTCGGGTTCAGCTTACCGGCTGCGACGTTGTTGATCTGCGACATCAACAAGCTGGCTTCGCCCGCCGACGTCGGCAACAGCTCCACCGGCAATGAGCTCACCACCAGATTCTGGATCACTTTTCCCTCAAACGCCGCCCAAGCGCTCAAGACAATCAAAGCAGGAATGGCACACCACAACGCTGCACGAGCAGCGTAATAAAAGGGCAATGCCTTAAGGTTACGGATGCCGCCCAATGGGCCCGCAACCGATCGCGACCGCATGTACGCCAATCCATAGGCTATGACCGCAATCACCAGAATCAGGGGCAATAGATTGGCCGTTTGCATAGAGTTCTCTGTGTTGTGTGAATATTAAGCGTCTGTCGGAAACGGCAAAAGAACGCGAGCCTGTCAGGCCCGCATTCTTTCATCATCCTTGATGGTTCTGAGCGATGCTCAGAGCTCGTTACCGGTCATCGGCGTCAGGTTACGCACATTCTTCGCCACGTCCATGCGCACGTTACGTGGGTTCGGAATCAGGCCAACATCGACCAGATAGCCATTGTCACCCCATGCGCCTTCACTGGTGAACGCTTCCGCGTATTCCTTGATACCCGGAATCACACTCACGTGAGCACTTTTAATATAGAAGAACAGCGAGCGGGCAACCGGATAATCTTCATCCGCAATAGTATCGGGAGTTGGCTCAACACCGTTAATGGTCGTGGCCTGAATCTGGTTCGCGTTTTCCATCAGGAAGCTGTAACCAAAGATGCCTAGTGTGTCTGTATCCTGAGCCAGGCGCTGAACAATCAAGTTGTCGTTTTCGCCAGCTTCAACAAACAAACCGTCCTCACGCATGCTGTGGCAAACGCTGCGCATTTCTTTCTTATCCATCGCCTTGATGAAATCGAAGGTCTTACAGCCACCTTCCATGGCAATTTCAACGAAAGCATCACGGGTGCCAGAGGTCGGAGGCGGGCCCATCACACTGATTTCTTTGTTCGGCAGGCTGGAATCGATCTCGCTCCACTTCTGGTAAGGGTTAGCGACCAGCTTGTCGCCACCTTTCGGGTCCGGCACTTCTTTTGCCAGAGCCAGGAACACTTGGCGCAGGCTCAGATCCATTTGCTCCGCATCCTTGGAGTTGGCGATCACAATGCCGTCAGCGCCGATTTTCACTTCGGTGATGTCTTTCACACCGTTGTTTTGACACATCTCGAATTCGCTTTTCTTCATGCGGCGAGACGCGTTGGTAATGTCTGGGTGCTGGGTGCCGATGCCGGCACAGAACAATTTCAGACCACCACCCGAACCGGTCGATTCAAGTTTCGGGGTAGGAAAATCGGTGTTGCGACCAAAACGCTCAGCAACCACAGTGGCAAATGGATAGACCGTTGACGAGCCAACAATGTTCACGGTATCTCGAGCCATGGCCGGAGCCGACACGGCGGCAATACTGCCAACCAAAGCAACAGATGTCAGGACTGATTTCAGTTTCATCACGTATTTGTCTCCAATATAAGTGGACGCTGTTTACGTATCTCGTTCTTCGATAAGTGCATCCTAAGGAGACTCTGTGACAACTTTGTTACAGCTTTTAAGAAATATTGCTTCCCACTATGATCATCATTGTTCGAATTTGCTTGCAGACCGCTGCGGCCTCGCTACCATGCATGCAAAATAATTCATAAGCAGTAACAGGCTAATCCCATGACAGCGTTCGATGATGATAAACCGAATCCCCGTGGAGACCTTACCCTCCAGGTAGTTCCACTCCCGTCTGACACCAATGCCAACGGTGATGTATTTGCCGGCTGGCTGGTCAAGCAGATGGATATCGCCGCGGCCACGATGGCAGGGCGCATTTCCCGTGGGCGCAGCGCAACGGTCGCCATGGATCGGATGGAGTTTTTATCGCCGCTGCGCGTCGGTTCTCAGGTAAGTTGCTACTGCGAATTGGTGGACATCGGCCGCAGCTCGATGAAAATCAATGTGGAAGTCTGGATGCTGGACCGCTTCGCCAAGACCCCGCGGAAGGTCACCGAAGGCTTATTTATCTACGTGGCTATTGATGATCAGGGCCGCATCCGGGAAGTGCCCGACCGGCCGCAATAACGGCTCGCCGTTACACGCATCGCCTCGTATCGATCAGGTTATTGATCAGCGTTCGATAGCGCTTTGCCAACACGGAGGCCTTCCAAGCCTCCGGCGGCAATGAGGTAACCGGCATGTCCAGCATCGCTTGCAAGCGATCGAGCGCTGCATCCGCCTCGGCATCAGCATCTTGCTCGTGGCTTTGATAACGACAACTGGCTGGCACGTATTCGCGGTAGGCCAGTCTATCCGGGGCCAAGGGCACACACCCGGACGCCATTGCCTCCAACATCGAAAGGCCTTGGAAATCATGCAGGGCTGTTGAAAGCACGACATCCGCCTTGCGCAGTAAATCATCGTACGCTGAGCGGCTTGCCAAGAAGCCCCAATGTTCGAGTCGATGGGTAAACCGCGCGTCAATCTCGCCAAAAGCGTTCGGGTGATTACGAAAACCTTCCCCCACCACACTCAACTTATAGGGCTGCCGCCTCTGCTCCAGCCGCTCCAGAAAGTTAAGCAAACGATCCGGGCCTTTATCGTATTCCCAGCGGTGATTCCAAAGCAGGTGCGGACAGGCCCGATTGATAACACGGGGAACATCAGTGAATAGGCGATCCTCTATGGGCACGGGGATCACATCGGATTTATGCTGGATACGTTCGATGACCCTATCCGGCACAGCATCCGGCATTTTATCCAACAACGCTTGAGCTCCACCCACAAAACTGTCCCGATTCCAGGCACTGTTGAACGCCACAAAATCCGCCGCCACGGCACTATAAAGATTGACCATCTGGGGCTCGACACGCCCCTGCTGCTTTTGGCTGATCGGGAAGGCAAACTGATTTTCGTGCATATAGAGCAAGCACGGCGTGCTCGCCAACAGGGGGTGCAGGCCCCGCAACGTTGCGAGGTCCACCATGGAGGTGGCGATCACCAGATCCCAACGCTCGTGCAGGCAAGGCTCATCGAGCCAACTCAGGGCGTTGCCCCGAATCCGCCACTGAAAAAAGCGCGGAGGCAAGACCAGGCTGTGCCACTGGTACTCCGGCAAGAGATGCGTCAACTGCTCCCGCCAACGTTTATGACTGGCGGCGTCGTAGGCTGACAGGAGCAGAATGCGCGGTCTGGACTTCAACGCGGGTTCCTTATCTGCATCACCACGGCAGCGCTTCGCCATTGCTGTGCCAGAAGGAACCGGTGTTCTCAAGAGTCAGGTTGGCAATTCGTTCCGCCAGTCCCCGGGCGGAGTCTTCCGGCGTAATCAGACCACCAAAGTTCACCATTCGGGTCTTCACATATCCCGGGTGTAACTGTGCCACGGCGATCCCTTTAGGCTGCAGATCTACCGCCAGCGATTTGCCGAAAGCGTTCAGCGCCGCTTTGGACGCCCGATAACCATAACGACCACCGGAGTCATTATCGGCAATCGACCCCATGCGACTGGTGATATTAGCAATCTTGCTGCCCTGCCCCATCAAATGCACCAAAGCTTCGGTTACACGCAACGGTGCGTAGGCGTTGATCTCCATCTGGGTGCGGATGGAATCAAGGTCGATGCTGCCGAGTTGCTCGTCCTGCAGCAGGCCGGCGTTGTTGATCAGCAGATGGATGCGTTTGCCCGCCAGGCCAGATTCGAGTTTTTCGATTCCGGCATCGGTGGTCACATCCACGCCATCGATCACTTGGGCGGCCACACTGGCAAGCTCGTCCGACGACTGCCGGCAGACACCGATCACTTCGCACCCATCTTCGGCATAATGCCGGGCCAGTTCCAGCCCAATGCCGCGATTAGCACCGGTAATAACAACCACATTGGAATCAGACATAACCTTGTTCCCCTATCGAGTCATTCATACGCTCCGGCAACCATACCGATAGCAGGGCTGCGATGGCTATCAATGCGGAAGATATCCACAAGCAAGCTTCCAGCCCGTATGCCTGATAAACCCATCCGGATAACACGGTGCCCAGCAATCGGCCAGCGGCGTTAGACATGTAATAAAAACCCACATCCAGAGAAACGCCATCGCCCCGGGCGTAGCTGACAATCAGATAGCTGTGGAGGGATGAATTGATGGCAAACAGCACGCCGAATAGCAGCAAACCACCGATCACAACGCCCTGCGCCGGCCAACCCGCCATGAGAGCACCGGCAATCGCCGCCGGAACCACCGCCAGCATCGCCGCCCACAGCACAGTGCCGGATTTACGGCGGGTATCGCCGGTAATTCTGGGGGCAATCGTCTGGACAAAGCCGTAGCCAATGACCCAGGTCGCCATAAATCCGCCGACTTTCCAAAAATCCCAGCCGAATGCCGTGTGCAGGTACACAGGCAATGCCACCACAAACCACACATCCCGGGCACCAAACAAAAACATCCGCGCCGCAGACAACACATTGATGGCCCGGCTTTTGGACAAAATCTCCCGGAACTTGGGCTTCGCTTTACTCTTACCCAGCTCCTGCTTGAGCAAAAACAGGCTAGCCAACCACACCAACCCCAGCGCGACGGCCATCATAACCACCGCCCCCGTGAAGCCTGCGGTCATCAACAGCACACCCCCCAAAAAGAAACCCACGCCTTTCAGGGTATTTTTAGAGCCCGTGAGAATCGCCACCCACTTATACAACGCACCCTGCTGTTCATCCGGCACTAACAGTTTGATACCGCTCTTGGCGGACATCTTGTTGAGGTCCTTGGCGATGCCGGATAAAGCTTGCGCGGCCATCACCCACGGCACCGTCAACATGGCTGCCGGCACCGCCAGCATAGCCAGAGCGACAATCTGCAGGAACAACCCGATGTTCATGGTGCGGTTGAGGCCCAAGCGAGCACCGAGATACCCGCCCACCAGATTGGTCACCACCCCGAACAATTCATAGAAAATAAACAGCAGGGCAATGGCCAATGGTGAATAGCCCAACTGGTGGAAATGCAACACCACCAGCATGCGCAAAGCACCATCGGTCAGAGTAAAAGCCCAGTAATTGCCGGTGATCACCAAATACTGACGAATGGCTGCAGTCATATCAGGCCAGACCCACCTTGCGCACCAGTTCCGCCGCTCGGTTGGCGTAACCCCATTCGTTGTCGTACCAGGCGTAGATCTTCACCTGAGTGCCGTTAACGACCAGCGTGGACAGGGCATCGACAATGGACGAGCGCGGGTCGGTTTTGTAATCGATGGACACCAGCGGGCGTTCTTCGTATCCCAGAATATCTTTCAGCGGCCCTTCGGCGGCGTCTTTCAACAAGCGGTTAACCGTATCGCGGTCTGTCGGCGTTTCCACTTCAAACACACAGTCGGTTAGCGAGGCATTGGTGAGCGGAATACGCACCGCATGGCCATCCAGCCGCCCTTTCAGTTCAGGGAAGATCTCGATAATCGCCGTGGCCGAGCCGGTACTGGTCGGAATTAGCGAGCTACCGCAGGACCGAGCCCGGCGCAGATCCTTGTGGGGCGCGTCGATAATGGTCTGGGTGTTAGTCAGGCTATGAATCGTGGTGATCGAGCCGTGCTTGATGCCCAGCTTCTCGTGAATCACTTTAACCACCGGTGCCAGGCAGTTGGTGGTGCACGAAGCCGCAGTCACGATGCGATCGCTAGCCGGATCGAAAATGTGTTCATTCACGCCCAGTACAATGTTCTTGGCGCCTTTTTCTTTCACTGGTGCCGTCACCACCACTCGCTTCACGCCCTGATCCAGATATGCCTGCAATACCGCGACGCTTTTGTTCACGCCGCTGGCTTCGATCACCAGATCACAACCGGACCAGTCAGTGTCGCCGATCGCTCGATTTTGAGTAACAGCAATGTGTTTGCCTTCGATCACCAACTCATTACCACTGACTTCAGCCTCATGGTTCCAACGTCCGTGGACACTGTCGAAATTCAGCAAGTGCGCCAACGTCCGGGCATCTGCCCCCGGATCGTTGATCGCCACAAACTCCAACTCCGGCCACTCCCAAGCAGCCCGCAATGCCAGCCGGCCAATGCGGCCGAACCCGTTAATACCTACTTTGATCCTGCTCATGGCTATCTCCTTTTATGAATGGCCATCCGATCAATCTCAGGGGCACTTCGGCGCTGGGTGCTCGGCCAATGCTCTGAGCCTTGCCAGCGGTGATTGAATCAACGCCTCATTGTGCGCCGCTGTTTCATCCAAAACCCGAATGACCCACATGGGTAAACTTGCGTTAATAGAATAATAGACCCACTGCCCCCGACGTTCCGCTGTCACCAGCCCGTAATCTCGCAATATCGCCAAATGGCGACTGACTTTCGGCTGCGACACCTCAAATGCGTCCGTCAGTTCACAGACACATAGCTCATTCTTATGTCGAATCAGTAACAGGGCGATCAGCCGCAGCTCATCGCTCAAGGCCCGGAACAGGATGGTGGGACTGATCCCGGCCGATTGTTCGTCGGTTTCATCTACAGGCATGGTGCTTCTTGTATTCATCAGACGAGTTTCACACTATTGAATATTCGGTTATCCATATATATGCTTTAAGCGATATTAGGTGTGAAAAGTGACAAAGTAAAGACACCAGCCAACGCTTTCACTTATCCAACTTTCGGGATTTTCAAGCTGCCCTATGACGCCAACCGACCTGCCCAACATTGACCGTGAACTGTTTCAGGCTCCCACAAAAAAACAGCTGTTCGCCAACGCGCCTTCAGAACATGCACCGAGAATTCTGCTGCTGTACGGCTCGCTGCGTGACCGTTCCTTCAGCCGTCTGGCCACAGAAGAAGCCGCTCGATTGCTGGAAGCCATGGGCGCAGAAACCCGCATATTCAATCCTCGCGGCCTGCCACTGGCCGATGCCGAAGAGGCTTCACACCCGAAGGTGCAGGAACTGAGAGAGCTGGCCCAATGGTCTGAAGGCATGGTGTGGTGCTCACCGGAACGTCACGGTTCGATGACCGGCATCATGAAAACCCAAATCGATTGGATACCGCTGTCCATGGGCGCGGTTCGCCCCACTCAGGGCAAAACCCTGGCCGTGATGCAGGTGTGTGGTGGTTCCCAGTCTTTCAACGTGGTCAATCAGCTACGGGTACTGGGCCGATGGATGCGCATGGTGACCATCCCGAACCAGTCCTCGGTGGCCAAAGCCTTTATGGAATTTGATGGCAACGACCGCATGAAGCCGTCGTCTTACTACGACCGGATCGTGGATGTGATGGAAGAATTAGTGAAATTCACCCTGCTGGTGCGCGACCGCAGTGACTATCTCACCGACCGCTACTCCGAACGCAAGGAAAGTGCGGAAGAGCTGTCCAAACGTGTGAACCAACGCGCTATCTGAGGAGCCGCCATGAGCAACAACGCCGAAGCCAGCACGAGTGAGCCTAGTGCAGAGGGTATGGATCTATTCGGCCGTTATCTGTCGGTCTGGGTTGCCTTGGCTATCATCGCCGGCGTTGCTTTGGGACAATTGGCGCCGGTTGTGCCGGAAACCCTGTCCCGCTTCGAGTACGCTCAGGTTTCCATCCCCATTGCCATTCTGATCTGGGCGATGATCTTCCCGATGATGGCTCAAATCGATTTCAGCGCCGTCGTCGGCGTCAGAAAAGAACCGAAGGGTCTGGCCATTACCACGGTCGTCAACTGGCTGATCAAGCCCTTCACCATGTTCGCTATAGCATGGTTTTTCCTGATGGTGGCGTTCAAGCCCTTTATTGCACCTGATCTGGCCAGCGAATACCTGGCAGGGGCTATTTTACTGGGCGCGGCCCCCTGCACCGCCATGGTATTTGTCTGGAGTTACCTGACCAAAGGCGATGCCGCCTACACTCTGGTACAAGTATCTCTGAACGACATCATCATGCTGTTCGCCTTCGCACCCATCGTGGTGTTCCTGCTCGGGGTCTCCGACATTCAGGTGCCCTGGAATACCGTGATTTTGTCCGTCGTGCTGTACATCGTTATCCCCCTGACCGCCGGCTACCTGACCCGCCGCGTGCTAATCGCCCGCCACGGCCAGCAATGGTACGACGATGTATTCCTGAAACGCCTTGGCCCGGTCACGCCGGCCGCGCTGATAATCACACTGGTACTCTTGTTCGCCTTTCAGGGCGAAGTCATCTTGGAAAACCCGCTTCACATTGCGCTGATTGCAGTGCCGTTAATCATCCAGACGGTGTTTATCTTCCTGCTGGCCTACGGCTGGGCCCGGCTATGGAAAGTACGCCACTGCATTGCCGCGCCAGGCGCGATGATCGGTGCTAGCAACTTCTTCGAACTGGCCGTGGCGGCTGCCATTGCCCTGTTCGGCCTGCAATCCGGTGCGGCACTGGCAACAGTGGTGGGCGTACTCGTGGAAGTCCCACTGATGCTGGCGCTGGTAAAAATCGCCAACAAAACACGCGACCAGTTCCCTACCTGAACCGAACGGAACCATGGGTCTGTTTCAGCCCCTTACACTCCCCACGCCCCCTAACTACCCAGTAGTCGGGGATCGTGGGGCAGCCCAAGGACTGTGATGCCGTCCAAAATCAGCCGGCTAGATCCATGGGCTCTACAACGACAGGGCTGTCGACATCGAAACGAATGCCTTCGCGCAGTGAGAAGAGCGGCCTGATCGCTTCCGTGCCAATGACGCTTGCGCCACTGTTATCAGACAGCGTGAAGCGTCCTGTCAGGTGTTCCAGCACCGCCACATCCGCAACCTTACCGACTGAAAGGCTGCCAGCTTCATCATCAATTCCCAACATGCCGGCTGCGTTGCTGGTCACACTCGAAACCACATCGTCCAGGGAAACACCCAAGGCCAGCAACTCTGTCATGGCATGGGTCAGGCAGAAACGGGTTTTGCCAAAGAAAGGGCTGGATTCAAAGTCAGCCGCCTTGGTCTGACCGGCGTCGGTGTTGTAACCGTGCATGTCTGCACCAAGAGTATGTGGCAGGATGCCTGCATTAATGACTTTACGCGCCATATCAAAACTGAAGTGCGAACCATGGCCTACATCGACCCGGAGCCCGCGGTCGAGCCCGGCACGAACGATCGGATGCAGCTCATCTGTCTTGCTTGAGATAAACCCGCCGGGATGCCGGGTGAAAGGATGAGCGAGAATGTCACCTTCCTTCATCAGCGGAACCAGCTCCTCGATGACGGTATCAGGGTCTTCTATTCCTTTACCGGCCTCCGGCCATATCTGACCCAAGTGGATATAAAGTGGCACACCGATCCCCCGGGCAATGTCCCGGGCTTGTTTTATCACTTCCATTCCCCAACGGGACTTACCTCCAACTTCGGCGTGAGCCTTAATCCCTTTGACCAGATCACGATTGGCGAGGCCGACCTCGATGGTCCGTTTTACGTCCACATCCTCCGGGCCATATAGCTGGGGATAGTGATGGCCTTCAAGCCCGCCAACCAGATAGGCCGACAGGAAACAGAGCACACGGCTGTTAGCAGGTTCCGACACGTAATGACGAAAAGCCGGTAACGTCATCAGGCTGGGCCCGCCTTGGTCCACAAGCGTAGACACGCCCGCGCGCACACCACAGCTGTCGGGATTCAGCCCGAACCGACCGGTAACGTGTTCGAATACATGGGCATGGGTATCGATCAACCCCGGTGTGATGAGCTTGTTTTCAACATCGATCACTTCACGGGCCAGGTCTGGCGATATACCAACCTCCACCGCAGCAATCCGGCCATCCTTAATCGCGACGTCGAGAACACCGTCGGTGCGATTGGCGGGATCAACGACCCGCCCTGACTTCAGCAGCAGATCATAGGGCCTGCATTCCATAAGCTTTCTCCTCTTCCTCATGCGCCCGGCACGGGTATTGCTGTGGGTCATTACCAGACTGCGCAAACTTAAAAATATGCAGTACACGAATTATTAGTATACAGTGGCACTATTAAAAATACACAGTGTACTGACTATTTCTGAGTATTACTTTCCGATTTAACAGCAAGTTGCCGTTTTTAAACCGAATTCTTTTTTTAATTACGGTTACCGGAGGAACTGAAGGTGCAGAGCAGAAAAGATGACAACGCGTCGGTTAAGCGTGGCGTCGGCGCCAAAAAGGTGCGAAAGGAAGACGACCGCTACATGCGAGGGCTTGGCGATTTCGTCGGCGATATGAACATGCCCGGCATGCTGGAAGTCGCCTTCCTCCGCAGTCCGGTCGCCCACGGGCAACTGAAGAAGATCACCAAACCAACAAATGCTGAGCAGAACATATTTGTGGCCGCCGACCTCACCGGCGTTAAAGGCATACTTGCGGACTCAGCCCTGCCCGGATTCAAATCCTCAGAACAGCCGATTCTTGCGAAGGAGAAAGTTCGCTATGTTGGTGAACTGGTAGCTGCCTGTGTTGCGTCAGACCGGGCCAAAGCTGAAGACCTTGCGGATAGCATTGAACTGGATATTGAGAACCTTGAGGCAGTATCCGACATGCTGGAGGGGCTCGAAGAGGGGGCCCCACTGATCCACGAGCAATGGGGCGATAACGTATTTCAGCATACGCTCGTTGACGGTGATGTTGAGTCCATCCGCCGCACCGCCGCCGTCAAGATAGAGAGAGAATACAGAACAGCTCGCCAGTGCATGTCACCGATGGAAGGTCGCGGTGTACTGGCATTCTGGGACAGTCGGCTGGAACAGCTTCAGGTATTTACCTCCACTCAGATTCCTCATATCGTTCGCACCGGGCTTTCCGAGTGTCTGGGCCTCAGCCATGAACAGATTCGCGTGGTCGCTCCGGATGTGGGTGGCGGTTTCGGCTATAAAGGCATACTGCTGGCCGAAGAGGTCGCTGTGGCATGGCTGGCGATGCACTTTAAACGCCCTGTCCGCTGGCTTGAGGACCGGAGAGAGCAGTTGACGGCGAATGCCAACTGCCGCGAACACTTCTACCGCGTAACCGCTTATGCCGACGAGTCCGGTCGTCTTCTGGCACTGGACACCGATGCGGTAGTCGATGCGGGCGCCTACTCTTCTTATCCGTTTTCAGCTTGTCTGGAGGGCGCTCAGGTAGCCAGCATTCTGCCCGGGCCCTATGACTTCCAGGCCTATCGATGCAGCACGGTGTCCGCCGCGACGAACAAGCCTCCCATTCTGCCCTACCGAGGCGTTGCCCGAACCGGTGTCTGTTTCGCCATGGAGCTGACCATGGACGCTCTGGCCAGAGCTGTCGGGCGGGAACCTTCAGATGTCCGTCTGGACTGTCTGGTGAAACCGGAAGACATGCCATTCACCAATATCACCGGCAAACACTTCGACAGTGGCAACTACCCCGAATGTCTCCGCCGCGCAGTGGAAGCCATTGATCTGAAATCGATTCGAAAACGGCAAGAAACACCCGAAGAAGACGGCCGCCTCATCGGCATCGGCATGTCCATCTTCTGTGAACAATCCGCACACGGCACCTCGGTTTACGCAGGCTGGGGCATTCCCATGGTGCCAGGGCATGAGCAGGCTGTGGTCAGACTGACACCGGATGGCTCTCTTGAGATCCGCGTCGGCATTCATTCCCACGGCCAGGGGCTGGAAACCACCTTGGCGCAGGTTGCCGAAGAAGTGCTGGGCATCGACACAGACCGCGTGCGAGTGGTTCATGGGGATACGGCGTTGACACCCTACTCGACAGGCACCTGGGGATCACGCTGCATGGTTATGGCCGGCGGTGCCGTGGCCCGTGCCTGTACCGACCTTTCCGAACGGATTAACAACATCGGTGCCCACTTGCTGGAAGTACCATTGGAATCCGTGGCGCTCGCCGACGGCATCGTCTCTTCCACAAGGTGCTCGAAAACAGCGACGCTCGAGGATGTCGCCCGCACCTGGTACCTCAAGCCTCAACTGCTACCCGAGAATGTCGACGGCGGCGGTCTGGAGGTCACCGCGGGTTATAAACCGGAGCGGGACAGCGGCACCTTCAGCTATGCCTGTCACGCGGTTGTCGTCGCCATAGATCCGGAGCTAGGCACAACGGAGATTCTCAATTACGCCATCGTTGAAGACGGGGGCGTTCTGGTCAATCCGATGATCGTCGATGGCCAGGTATATGGTGGCGTAGCCCAAGGGATAGGCAGCGCGCTCTATGAGGAAATGCCATTTGATAAAAATGGCCAGCCCCTGGCCTCAACCCTTGCGGACTACCTGCTCCCGGGCGCAACGGAAGTGCCGGAAATAGTGATTGACCATATGGAAACGCCGTCGCCCTACACCGAGTTTGGCCAGAAAGGCATTGGCGAAAGCGGGGCCATTGGCCCACCAGCGGCAATTGTGAACGCCATCAACGACGCGTTACGGCCGCTGAACGCGGAAATCTGCGAAGTGCCGGTAACCCCGCACCGGATGTTAGGAGCCATCCTTAAGGCGCAACTGGCCAAATCTGAGGAGACAGCGTAATGAAACCCCAAGCATTCGACTATCACCGGGTAAAGGCTGTCGCTGAGGCATGCCAGAAAATGAAAGATGGCGAGACACGCCCTATCGCGGGCGGCCAGTCACTTGGCCCCATGCTTAACCTACGGCTGGCGCGACCCGGTGCTCTGCTGGACGTTGCAGTTTTGCGTGAGCTGCGAGGCTGCCAACGCGTGCAAGGTGGCGTACTGATAGGCGCATCCATTACCCACGCCGAAATCGAAGACGGCCTGGTCCCTGACAACACGGGTGGCATATTGCCGATAATAGCTCGTGGTATCGCCTATCGTGCTATCCGCAGTCGCGGCACGATCGGTGGCAGCCTTGCTCATGCAGACCCTTCGGCGGACTGGGCGACCACTCTGTCTGTTCTGGATGCCCAGGTCATCCTTCAGGGCCCGTCCGAAGGCGGCCCTTCACGGCGGCGGCTATACCTTAAGGACTTCATTACTGGCGCCATGCAAACCGTCATTGCCGAGGATGAACTGCTGATCGCGATCTTTGTGCCCGACGTTCCGGAAGACAGCCGTTTCGGCTACTTCAAACTGTGCCGCAAGACGGGCGAACTGGCTCATGCCATGGCAGCCGTTTTTCGTGGTGCGGATCCTGATGACCTGCGTGTTGTGTTCGGGGCACTACCAGGAGCGCCGATGATTCAGACCGGCGCCAAAGCTTTGGACCCCATTACCTGGCAACACGCGCTGGCGAAACGGTATCCAGATATGGACGACACAGACATCGGCGTGCGAATTCATGTTATGAAAAAAGCGCTTGAGCGGAGTAACACCCAATGAACGGCAAAACGGTGACAATCAACGGTCGCGCGGAAGAATTAAACGTCGAACCTCGGCGTAATCTTGCAGATTATGTACGCGAGGACCTGTTGCTGACAGGCACGCACGTGGGATGTGAACAGGGTATTTGCGGTGCTTGCACAGTGGTTCGGGATGGCCGCCCGGTGCGTTCTTGCCTTACTTGGGCCACCAGCTGTGAAGACAGCGAGGTAAGGACCATTGAGTTCTATGACGAGGATGCCGTCATGATCCGGCTGCGAGAAGCGTTTTCACAAGAGCACGCGTTACAGTGCGGATTCTGCACGCCGGGTATGCTGATCACCGCTCAGGATATTGTCCGCCGGTTCGCAGGCGAAACCATCAGCGACAAGACCATCCGATACGAACTAAGCGGCAACCTTTGCCGATGCACGGGATACGTCGGAATTGTAAGGGCCATCCAGCGGGTGCTGGAGAGCTACAAAAACGAACCCAAACCGGACGCCACGATTTGCAACACAGTAGAGACTCTGGAGCTACCGGCTCTGGACACCATTCCATTTGAGCAAAAGGCCAAACAGGAAAACCGCACAGCCGCGACTCGCAGCATGGCCGATGGCAATGGTCGGCGAATCGAAACGCAGTTTGAAATAGCCTATCCGGCGTCGGCGGTGTGGACCATCCTGCGCGAAGAATTGCCCGCAGTCGTCGCCTGCCTGCCCGGCGCGGAACTGTCCTCGATGAACGACGACGGCACACTGGAAGGCTTTTTCAACGTCAAACTCGGCCCGGTATCTGCCCGTATCAATGGTGAAGGTAAAGCGACCTTTGATGACAGTTGCAGACAAGGCCAGGTAAGTGGCCAGGGTTCCGACAGCCGTTCCAACTCCCGAGCAAAAGGCACCCTCTCCTTTGCACTTGAAGAACTGGACGATTCGAACAGTAAAATGACCGTCTCAATCAGTTTCGAAATGAGTGGTGCCTTGGCTCAGTTCAGCCGAGGCGGCCTGGTTGAAGAAATTATTGGCGTACTGATAGAACAGTTCCAAACGAATTTCGGTCGACATCTGGCCGGCGAGGCCCCGGTAAAGCAGGCTTCGCTTGGCGTTTTCCAGCTGGCTTGGATGGCATTCCGACGATGGTTCAGGCGCTTTTTTTGAAGCGCCCGGACACCACTCTGATTGGCATTGCCAAGGCTTGATGGGTGACAATAGAGGTTTGTATTGGTGTCGACCTAACAGGAATTTTCAGTCTATGACAAAAACAGCCTCCGTCAATGGCACTGCCACAAAGCAGGCAAATGAGGATCGGTTGAGTCGTCTTGCAGAGCGTCCGGGATTTCTGATCCGGCGCCTGCACCAAATCCACGTTGCCTTGTTTCATGATGAATGCGATGCCTTTGGCCTGACCCCGGTTCAATACAGTGTGATAACAGCACTGGCTGACCTTGAACTTGATCAGAAGCAGTTAGGTTTAAATGTGGGGATCGATCGGGCATCGACAACAGAGGTGTTGCAGCGGCTCGAAAAAGCCGGCTGGATCCTGCGGCGGAAATGTCCTGATGACGGGCGGCGGCAATTGGCTCGGCTCACCCCTGAAGGCAAAGCCTTACTGGCAAAAGTAACAGCAAACGCACTTCGCGCCCATGAACGCACGTTGGAGCCACTGACAAAAGCGGAACGAGAGCGTTTCATCCGCTATATGAGTAAAATTGTCAGTGCCAACAACGATCATGGGCGAGCCTCACTAAAAATACGTTAGGCTGAGGCGGCCTCGCCCCCCAGGTAGATCCGGCGAACATCCGGATTGTTTAGCATTTCCTGCGCGGTTCCGCTCAGCATTACCTCCCCGGTGCTGAGCAGGTACGAACGATCACACAGATCAAGTGCAGCATAGGCGTTCTGTTCCACCATAAGGACGGTTGTACCACCTGCGCAGATCTCGGACACCAGTTTGAAGACCTGCTCCACGAAGTTTGGTGCCAGCCCCAGCGAGGGCTCGTCGAACATCACCAACCTCGGGCGTGACATCAGCGCCCGGGCGATGGCAAGCATTTGCTGCTCACCGCCAGAGAGCGTGCCGGCAGCCTGACGGATCCTTTCAGCAAGACGGGGGAACATGCCCAACATACGATCTATGTCCGCATTAATGCCTTGCCGGTCGAATCGCCAGAACGCCCCCATCTCCAGGTTCTCGCGAACAGTCAGCTGCGGAAAAACCCGGCGTCCCTCAGGGCAATGGGCAATCCCCATGCGAATAATATCCTGAGGTGCCGCATTCTGAATAACTTCCCCCTCAAATAAAATGCGACCACTACGCACCGGTTCAAGGCCACTGATCGCTCTGAGTGTCGTGGACTTCCCCGCACCATTGGCGCCGATCAGTGTCACGAACTCACCTTCTTTCACTTCCATCGAGACGTTTTTGACCGCCTCGGTGGCGCCATAACAGACAGTAACGTTTTCCAGCTTAAGCACGTTTCACTCCTGAGCCCAGATAGGCTTCGATGACTGCCGGGTTATTCTGAATCTCTTGGGGGATGCCCTCGGCAATGACCCGCCCTTGATTCAACACAACAATCCGATCGGAAATAGACATAACCATGTGCATATCATGTTCAACGAGCAGCACCGTTACACCGCTGTCTCCGATACGGCGGATCATGGCTTTGAACTCATCCGTTTCTGAAGGGTTCAGGCCGGCGGCTGGTTCATCCAGCAAGAGGATCTTCGGGTTGGCAGCCAACGCAATACCTACGCCGAGAATGCGCTGCTCCCCATAGGAAAGTGATGCCGCTCGCTCGTCGGCACGGTGGCGCAGTTCAAGGAAATCCAGCATCTCCCACACCCGGGCCTTCAACTGTTTTTCCTCAGCCCGGAATTTTGGCAGGCGCAACAAGGATTGGACCAACGAAGCGCGGCCCTGTAAGTGATAAGCCGTCAGCAGGTTGTCGAAAACCGTCTGGTCATCGAATACGCTGGTGCGCTGAAAACTGCGTACCAGCCCTCGGGTAGCGATGCTGTGAGGTGCATGGCCGGTGATGTCTTCATCAAAAAGACGGACTTTACCGGAAGTCGGCGGCATATAGCCGGAAATGACATTGTAGGCTGTGGTTTTCCCCGCACCATTCGGACCGATCAGGCTGACAATTTCGCCTGCCGGGATATTGAAGGTTACGTTGTCAAGTGCCACCAAGCCGGCAATTTTCATCGTAACGGCTTCCAGCGACAGCACCATGCTGGCTGTCTCGGGAGTCTGTTTTGCAAGCGTCATGATTTCACCTCCGTGGCAAGCACACGCCGGGATTCGCGTTCGGGGATAGCACCAGGGGAGCGTATCCATGCAATGAAGTCATAAAAGGCCGGAACCAGTCCGCGGGGCAGAAACAGCAGGATGACGATCATCGTAATGCCGTAGATAACCCACTGCACTTCGGGTTGGACGGTACCCCGCAACATTTCGGGCATAAGGCCAAAGATCAAACCTCCGATAACAGGCCCTCCCAAAGTGCCTTTACCACCTGCAACGACCATGATCACCATAGTGACGGTGTAAATGAACAGGAACACGTCCGGATCGATAATACGCACCGTGTGGGCATAGAGGCCCCCAGCAGCGCCGGCAATGGCCGCTGAAATGATGGTTGCCAGCGCGAGGAAATACGTCACCGGAATGCCTACCGACGTGGCCAGTGTTTCGTTCTCACGCAAAGCAATCATGGCTCGACCTTGGCGAGAAGAGACCAGCATGGCGATTAGCAGGTAGGCGAGCACTCCAACGGTAAGTACAAGCCAATAGATCGCAGCCTTCGACGTCAGATTCATCAGGCCTTCACCGGGTATCCAAAGACTGAATGGCGGTATGGAGATCATCCCCATTGGCCCTTCCGTCAAGTCGGTCCAGTTTAGCGAGATCATGCGCATGACCTGCGCGAAACTGATCGTGATGACAACGAAATAAGCACCTCGCACCTTGAAGGCGAGCTTGCCAACCAACCAGCCGAAAAAGCCGGTAACCACAATGGCGGTTGCGAAAGCCAACCAGACTGGCTTGGCGTCGACCTGCCAGGTGATGCCAAAACCGATGTCCACATCAAAACCCAGCGACATCAAGGCACTGGTATAGGCGCCGATGCCGAAAAAGGCGGCGTGCCCAAGCGATAACTGGCCGGTATAGCCCAACAACAGGTTCAGGCTGATGGCAGCGATGATCATGATGCCAGCCGAACCCATCACGGACAGGAAGTAAGGATCCGGCCACAGAAAGGGAAGCAGTCCCAGAACGAGTACGAAAATTGCAAAAAGTTTCCAGTTCATATCAGCCTACCCTCTCCTTCGCGGCAAACAGGCCCTGAGGGCGGAACAACATGACAATAATGATGACCAGGAATCCGAACGCGTCACGGTAGGCGCTGGATATGTAACCGGCGCCAAACTCTTCGATGAAGGCCAGCAGGAAACCACCCATAGCGGCGCCGCCAAGGCTTCCCAAACCACCGAGGATGACGATCGCAAATGCTTTGAGACTCGCCAGGTCGCCCATAAGCGGGGTGGCGACGAACACAGGCGCCAATAAGGCACCGGCAACCGCTGCCATTGCAGACCCGAGGGCAAATGTCAGGGTGTAGATGCGTTTAACATTCACGCCAACGATACGAGCGGCATCCTGGTCCTGAAACGTGGCGCGAATGGCCAGACCAAAACGAGTGCGCTCAATGCCGAGATAAAAGACAAAGAGCAAGACAGCGGCAACGCTGAACACGAATAAACGGGTTGGCGAAATCGAAACGGATGCTACGGCAATGGGGTCTTGGGAGAAGGGCGTCGGAATGATTTTGGCCACCCCGCCCCACACCATCAGTTCCAGATTCTGCATAACAATCATGATGCCGATCATGATGAGCATGACCTCATCGATGTTCTTGAGATCCTTGCGACGTAAAAAGACGTATTCGATGAGAGCACCGATCAGCATCCCGACGAGCGCCGCAACCAGAATCGAACTGAAAAAGTCCAGTTTAAGCAGGGCCACCATGCCGTAAGCAACGTAAGCCCCCAGGGTATAAAGCTCACCGTGGGCGAAATTCACCACACGCATGATGCCGAAAATAATAGTCAGGCCAATGCCCAGCAGTGCATAGGTCGACCCCAGCACCATTGCATTGACGACATGTTGAAGAATCTCGGCCACTAGTCCTCTCCCAGGATGATTTTTAATTTCGAAAGGCGGAAACCACCACGGTTTCCGCCTTGGGCTCGCTTATTGAGCGGAGACTTTTCCATCTTTGAGCTGAACCACGTAAACGTTAGGCTCATTCTGTCCACTTTCTTTGCCCGCAGGGCCTTGCTTGAAGAACGAAATGTCGCCGTTTACGCCCTCTACCTGCACATTCCAAAGTGCCGCACGGATGGCTTCTGATTCTGTCGAACCTGCGTCTTCAATCGCTGCAGCGATGGTCATAATGCCGTCATATCCACGAAACCCTTCGCTCAGACCGGGAAATGAGTAGCCTGCTTCATTCCATGCATCCACAAACGCACCGGCAATCTCGGGGTGAACTGCGCTTTCAGGAGTCCATGGAGAGAAGAACAACAGGTGAGAACTGGTGTAACCTTTTGGCCCTGGTGACTCCAGAAGCGGCTCCGGGAAGGATCCACCCGTCGTTACGATGCGCTGGGGCAGTTGTTGTTCCGCCGCCTGACGAATACCAAGGGTCAGCTGCTCAACACCTGAAGTCATAATCAAAGTGTCACTGCCAGTATCTTTCAGAGCGGAAAGTTGAGCGGACAGATCCACGGTGTCGGGTGCTACCGTTTCCTTTTGGCCAATCTCAATACCGTTTGCCTTGAACATTTTTTCGAATTCCTGCGACGCGCCGAGGCCCCAGTCATTGTTTACCGAAAGAAAGTCCACTTTTTTGATAGGAGGATTGAAACTGCTCAGGTTCTTGGCGAAGGCTTGAGCTTCCATAGCCGATGTAGGCGCAATTCGGAAGATCCAAGGGTTGCCGGCAGTGGTAATTTTGCTGGAGGATGAGGTCTCAACTACCATCGGAACGCCGTACTCTTCGAGCTTCGGCATGGTGGCCAATGTGTAGGTAGAGCTCCAAGCGCCCATGATTACCGGCACCTTGTCGCGGAGAATCAATTTCTCTGCGGCATTCACAGCCTCACGTGGGTTTGATTTGTTGTCCTCAATGATGAGTTCAAGCTGGCGACCCAGCAGGCCTCCGTTTTCATTGATTTCAGCGGCTGCAAGTCGGGCACCGTTGGTCACGTAGTTACCCGATGCGGCAACCGCACCAGTCAACGGCTGTGATACACCGATCTTAACGGGGTCTGCGGCCAAGGCAGGTGTTGCAGCCAATGTGCCGACAAGCAGCGAAGTTAAATAACGCTTTGAGATTGCCATTGAAATTCCTCTCGTATTTACGTTGTGGTGTTGTGTCGTTGAATATCAGACGCGGGTTTGCCGGTATTTGAGATCCCGGTATGCGCTTGACAAAACCGGGGGATATTTCGCTTGTCCCTCGGGGGCGACGCACTCGATCAGCGCGTCGTAGTTCGGGTGATGGAAAAATGCGGCGGACGCATCACTCATGATGTGGCACCCGCTACCACCGCTTCGAAAACAGCCAAGTCAGGCTGATAAAAGCCTTTTCCGAGGATGCCGCCCTGAGCGTCGGCACTCACCAGTGCCAGATTGATGATCGGTGGCTTTTGGTGTTCGATTACTCGCCACGGACAAACCACATCGGTCTGCGGCGATAGAACACTTTCCGGGCGGCCCTGCCAGTCTTCCGGCAAAAGGTTCTGCCAATCCGACACCAGTGCAGGTGCGCACTCCAGCGCCTGACCGCCCAGTCCACAAAAATCGATGACAGCGCTGTCGCCTATAGCACCCACAACTGGCCGATCTTCCTGATGTGCGAAGCGCTTACCTACAGGTGGTGTAGCAAGAACCGTGGTCCAGTCAGTTTGGCCCCGAAGACGCATGCCGAAACGTTCGCCATTGCCGCCAGCGGCGACCACCCCTCTTCCGTTTTCGTCAGCTGATGAGCCAAACTGCAGCCACCAGGAACAGGCACCCATGAGAATCGGCAGAACAAAACCAGGACTGCTTTCAAGCAGGCTCAGGTATGGATCCGATAGGCCATCCAACTGGTCCAGTAAGGCAGCATTCGCGCGATCGGTTAACGTATGGCAGTCATTACCTTCCGCCAGCGCCTTTTCGATAATGGCGCCAATTCTGACCGGCGACTTTTTTAGCTGAGGCGCTAGCTCAAGCTTCGCGAACTGCGCATGGGTCTCAAGGTTCTTCCGGCACTGCGGATCCGATGAGCCAAATCTGAGGCCAGTGGGTGCTCCTTCGACAACTGGGGCAAATGCCTCGTGATCGCCCTCTCCGATTACGAATAGCGGCATCGATGCGGAGACCACCTGAGCCAAAGGCGTCACCACCCTCCAGTCCTGCGCGGGTTCAAAATGAACCTTGCCGGAATCAATCAGGGTGGATGCGTCATCTGGGGTTTCAGCAAGACGCTCAAAAATCAGGGCATGTATGGCTGCATTGCGAACAGGGACTGGAATATCAGAACCTGTGAACGGTGGGCCGGCGTGGAGCAAAGTCAAAGGATTGAGGTTGGGAAGAACCTCTGCTCGCGGGCTGACGCCTTTAAGTAGAACCCTGTTGAACTTTGTGTGTCTATCAATTTCCATACGGCTCGCACCCAAATAAATCTCTCGTTACAATATTGCATACACAAGTTGTGCCAAACTCTCATTTTTGAATGCTATCACCATCTAACATATTGAAAAATAACACTAAATAACAAACCCAATTACGAGACGTTTTCGCTTCCCCGCGATACTTTGTGCGCCATAATTGGTTCGTATACTGAATAATGCACTAAAAGAATGCCCACCCCGTTAGAGGCATCCACTTCAGAGTTCATAAAGGAAATATTGAATGCAGAGGGACACTTCAGAAATGCAGAGGAGATGAGAAGCCACCGGGTAGTAGCTTTATACCCGGCGGCCCTTTAGAAAATCAGAGGGCGTTGTACAGCATGCGCAGGGCCACCAACATCAACAAGGCGCCAAAGCAGCGCTTGAGTGTAGGTGCCGGAATATAATGGCTCAAGGCCACCCCGACCGGGGCCATGATGACGGTAAATAGGGCAATCAAGCCCGCGGCAGGCAAGTACACATACCCCAGCGACCACTCTGTGATGGATAACTGCCAGCCGGAAATCAAATACCCGATGGTTCCGACCAGAGCCAAAGGAAGGCCCAGAGTGCTGGAGGTCGCTACAGCCCTCTGCATAGGCACGTTAAAGAAAACCATCAAGGGCACCATGACGTTGCCGCCACCAATACCCGCCAGGCCGGAAAGCGTGCCACTAAACAGCCCAAGAACCGAGGTGCCTGCCGTTCCTGGCATGGAACGGGAAGGGTTCGGGGTCCACTTGCTAAGCATAATGATGGAGACAATAAAGAGAAAAACGGCGATGCCGGTCTCTAATACAACAGGGGGAAGCTGCCCGGCGATAAACCCGCTCAAAAAGCTTCCGATCACCACCAGTAAAGCCCAGCGCTTGAAGATGCCCCAATCCACAGCTTTGCGCTTGATCTGCGCACGAGCTGCCGAAATGGAGGTGAAGATGATCGTACATAAGGAAGTGGCGACAGCGGAAATAACGACATAGTCCGCTGGATAGCCCTGTTGGTTCAGGATGATAACCAGAGCCGGCACGATTACTACCCCGCCACCAATCCCCAGCATGCCGGCCAGAATACCTGCGACGATACCCAAACCCACACAGGCTATAATCATTTCTATCATAATAGTGCTTCCGCTATTTCTGTTGACTGGCCAAGGCTGACACCTTCGCCTCTTGGATCATGCATTGCTTCTCGCCACCCGTCCGGATGTATGCGGATAACCCCCGCTTGGCCGGAAAAGGGGCTTAACTCGGGCAACCATTCGATGTCATGGCCCCGTTCTTCCAATTCGCTAGCGACCGCCTTATCCACGGCGGCTTCCAGCTTCAGGTTTTCGGTACTGCCAAAAAAACTGCGCCCCTGAAGAAAGCGGGGTGCATGCAAAGCTGCTTCAATTGGCTGGGCATAGTCGATCAATTGCGTGGCCAGAACCATCTGCGTTTGTGGTTGACCGTCACCACCTTGAGTTCCGAAATAAAGCTGCTCACCATTGTCTGCAAGGTAACAAGACGGGTTCAGTGTGTGCGCCACTCGCTTACCGGGAGCCCAGGCATTGGGGTGTTTCGGGTCCGAATTAAAGCCTGCAGCACGGTTGAGCCAGAGCACGCCTGTATCGCCGACAAAACAACCGGAACCGAAATCGTGGAACAGGCTCTGAATCACGCAGGCGGTGCGGCCTTCACTGTCAGTGGCGGAAAACCAGACAGTGTCTGCCGGGTGCGCGGGCTCCTGCCATACCGAGGCTTGTAACGGGTCTATCCGTTCAAAATCCGCATCTGCGTTAGCGGCGGATAGCTGCGATCTCAAATCAACAGCCGAGAACAGAGGATCACACAGCTCCCGGTTACGGTTTGCCAACTGGAGTTTGATCGCTTCCACCAGGTGATGGTAGTAATCAGCGCCGCCATTCGTCATCGCGCTGATGTCTGTTCTATCAAGTGCATGCAGTGCTCTGAGGGTATAAATTCCCTGGCTCGGCGGGGGCATATTGAACAGAGTGCCCTGGCGATAGCGGATCTTTATGGGATCAACCAGTTCTGCTCGGGTATTTCGAAGATCCTCTGCAGTAAGACCGTTACCCAGCTGCGCAAAGCCTTTCGCAAGCGTGTTGGCGACCTCTCCATCGTAGAAATCATCCACACCTGCAATCGCCAGCTGCCGGAGGGTTTTCGCCAATTCCGGCTGGACAAACTTGCTGCCCTCCTTACGGAATTTATTATCGTCACCATAGCTCAGGCGCTGTAAATCCGGAGCCCCTGCAATCAGCTCTGCTCTCTGCTGCTGCCAAAATACCTGCGATCCTGAGACCTCCGCGCCCTGCTCTGCAATATCGATCGCCGAAGCCAAGAGGTCGTGCCAGTCCAAGCGAGAGCCCCAGCGTTCACGACTGATATTCTGGGCCAGCGACCAGCTGCGCAGCGCACCAGCGGTGGTCGCGGCAGAGGCCGGCCCCCTCTCGGTGATGATTCCGGCATCGGGAAGACGCTGGCCGGCTTGACCAAGTCCAAGAATTGCATCCACTTTACGCCCATCGCTCAGCAGCCACATGGCATCTCCACCCAGGCCTGTCATATGGGGAAAGGCCACACAGAGTGCCGCACTGGCTGCCAGCGCGGCATCAATAGCGGTGCCGCCGCTGTCCAGAATTTTCAGGCCCGCTTCACTTGCCTGCCGGTGGGGTGTGCAGATCACGCCACCTTGGGACACGGCTTTACTGGAATAGCTCATCGCTAACTTTCTCCTTTTGCTGAAGCAGCGCCAGTCATTCGGCGGTCGGCGACAAATTCAGCTGAAATGGCGCTGACGGTCTGAACATGAAGGCGCATCAGGCGCCCAACGCTATCGGCATCTCCCGCCAGGATGGCCCTGACAATGGCTTCATGTTCTTCCCAGGATTTACTGATTCGATTGGATACTTTGAACTGTGCACGACGGAATGGCGCAAGCCGGGTTCGGGTTGCAACGGCCAACTCCTGTAACTGGGAGCTCTGAGCCGCCTCAAAAATAAGGTCATGGAACTCCTGATTAAAGCGGGCGTAGGCTTCGGTGCTGCCGTCGCGTACAAGATGAACGGACTCCTTGTGCATGAGCTGAAGGCGCTCGCGCTGATCCCTACTCATTCGCAGCGTCGCCAGCCGAGCCAAGGAAGATTCGAGTTCGGCCATGGCCTCATAGAGGTCCGACAGGGCTTCGGGCATCAAGGTTGAAACGATAACGCCACGATTGGGTCGGTGGGTGACCAGTCCCATAGCGGAAAGGTGCCCGAAGGTTTCACGTATGGGGGTTCTGGAAACACCAAACCGTTCAGCCATACCCTGAGCATCCAGCTTGGTCCCGGGTACCAGTCTGCCACTGACGATGTCGTCCGATAGCGACTGAACGATCCCGTCCACAACGTTGCCCTTGCGCGAGCTCTGATCCTTGCTCATAGCACTATATATTCCTTGTGTAATTCATCTTGCATGCTTCCTCAGGTCATATCTTCCAAAACTGCATGCACTTAATATGCCAAAGAAGCTGACAGAGAATCGGTACAGAATACGCTTTATATTCAATGAGTTGTTGTTCTAGGCGAGAAAGCACTTGAGCGAACGACGCCCTATAAATTTGCTTTTGAAAAGAGAGTGCACCGTTACTGATCAACAGCGTCGAATAAAGCGGCTTGAGTTCAGCAGACTGTTCACACCGGGCAGAGCCGGGCGATCTGTTAACCACCCCGACACCCTGCTAATATCCCGCCTATCCATTTGAACCATGAACAGCCATCGCTGAACCGAACGGAACCGATACCATGGATTTTTTTCAGGCCCTTTTCCTTGGCCTTCTCCAGGGACTGACTGAATTTCTGCCTATTTCCAGCTCCGCCCACTTGATCCTCACCCCGGCATTTTTCGACTGGAACGACCAGGGCGTTGGCTTCGACCTCTCGGTTCACATCGGCACTCTGCTGGCCGTCGTGTTGTATTTCCGTCGCGATGTCTTCGGTATTGCCAGAGACGGCCTGATTTCCGTTGCCCAACGCAAAATCGTTGGGCAGGGCGCGCTGGCCTGGTACCTCGTTATCGGTACCATCCCCGCCGGACTCGCCGGGCTGGCTTTGTTGGACATGATCGACAACGAACTCCGAGCCGTTGAAGTTATCTTTGTCACCACCCTGATCTTCGGCCTGCTGCTGGGCGTCGCCGACTGGCTTCCCAAACGTCAGCGCACTCTGGATTCCCTGAACTGGAAAGACGCGGTGCTGGTCGGCATTGCCCAAGCCATGGCCTTGGTGCCCGGCACCTCCCGCTCCGGCGTCACCATCACTGCCGGGCTATTTCTGGGCATGAGCCGTGAAACAGCCTCTCGCTTCTCTTTCTTGCTAGCTATTCCCATTATCGTGCTGGCATCTGCCGTGAAATTGCTGGAAGTGGCAACTTCAGACGTGATCGTCGATTGGAGCGGTTTTCTAATTGGCGGGGTCACATCCTTCCTGATGGCCATTACCGCGATCCATTTCTTCCTGAAGTGGCTCAACAAGGTCGGCATGTGGCCTTATGTGATCTATCGCATTGCTTTGGCAGGGGTTATTTACGCGGTTCTGATGTAGGTCCTGAGGTCAGGCACACCCTCTTCAGGGTCAAGCCTGGCCGTTTTCGCTGAGGCCCTGGCGCTCAATAATATCGGCCCACTCCGTACTGTCAGGCCCGACCACACATTGACCGCTTTCACGCAACGCCAGGCGCAGGTGGCATTTTCGGATCTCGGCTTCCAATTCTTGCTCGGGAATACTTTTCACCGCAGCCAGTAATTTTATCTGGAAAGGAGACCCTTCACGGTTAAGGGTATAGAAAACCCATTTTCCTTCTTTATGCGCGGTCACCAGACCCGCTTTTTGCAGAATTTTCAGATTGCGCGAAACGTTGTAATGGGTTTCGCCCAGCACATCCATCGCTTCGGCAACACAGATTCGCTCGTCGACATGCACCAACAGCCAGAAAAGCCGCAAGCGATTCGTGTCCGCAATGGCCTTTAACGCATCGGTATAACAGGCATCTATCATGCTATCTCCAAACCTCCGTTGGTTTGGATCTTAAGTGATTACCACCAGGGCAGCAATCGTGAACTCGGAAACGGCGTATGTCGTCGGCCGAATCCAGCGCGCCCACCGCGAACACGCTGGAAAAACTGCCACTCATCCAATCGGCATCAGCGCCCAGATCTTTTAAAAGACAACACTGAACACAACCCCACCGACGATGGCGAGCGTGATCACGGTGATCACGAAAGCCACCACAGCTTTCGGCTTGAGCACGGAAGAGATAATGGCGATCTCAGGCAAACTGGCACCGGTTCCGCCGATCAACAACGCCATGGCAGCCCCCAGACCCATGCCTTTGGCAATGAGCACCTGAAGCAAGGGAAGAGCCATCTCAATTCGCAGATACAGGGGCACACCAATGCTTGCGGCCACGGGAATGGCGTACCAGCTATCCTCGCCAATGTATTGCTCGACGATTTCCGCGGGGAGAAAGGCCGCAGACAACGCACTGATCACGGCACCAATCAAGACATACGGAATAATGCGCTTGAACAGTGCCCAGGCGAAGCGCATGGCCAGTTTCATTCGGTCTTTGTGCGCCACGGCGGCCGTACTGGTGGAGGGGGCACAGGCGGTGGCTATACATTCTTGCAGTTGCTCTGCCGGTGACTCTATCGTCATTGCCTCAGTGTTGCAGCTGGGCATGGCGGTTGCGGTGCACGCTGTGGCGGCGGGAGCCGAGGCAGAACAAGCCGATACGGGAGCCGAAGCAGAGCACGCAGGCGCCGGCGCACTGCCACATCCGCTTGCTGATACGTCCTCAATACGGCGGAAAGCATTTTTTAACGGTGTCCGGCTAATGACGAACCCCGCCAGCATGGCACCACCGAGAGTCAAAGCCAGGTACACAAGCGCTACCTGCCAACCCAACACTGCAACGATAAGACCGACAACGACAAAGTTGCACAGAGGGGCGGAAATCAGAAAGCCGAACACCATACCCATGGACGCCCGCATTTCTACCATCCCCATCACCACTGGCACCATGGATGCACTACAAAACGGTGTCAGCGTGCCCAGTAACGCACCCACCAACGGGCCTCGTTTTTCATTCTTGGCCAATTTTTTCTGCAGTTTATCCTGTGGAATGTATTCCCGGATGATGCCTGTCAGAACCGCAACCACCGCAATTATGAGTACCAGAGCACCGCCCACATGCAGCAACTCATCCAGGGCGACTGCCCAGCTATTCTTGTCCATAACCGTTCCTTCAATGACGTAAAATGCTACATCTATGCACGTATGCACATTTATGCGTTTGTGCACATTAAAGGATTGACCCAAGCCTGACAAGGAAAAATCGTATTCAATACACGCTAGCAGGCCTCCAAAGGCGCATACGCAAGAACAAGCCACTTGGCCCCTTCGTCAAAGTTCACCTGAACTCGCGTATGGTGTCCCGTGCCCTCGGAATTCATCACAATACCCTCGCCGAACTTCGGATGACGCACCCGCTGCCCAAGACTAAAACCCGACTGCTTGGCTGAATCCTGCGCAAACATACTTTCATTAGGCCGCCCTACCATCGCCGGGCGAGTCACCGTATTGCGTAACCGAACTTCCTGCAGGCAATCCGCTGGAATCTCACGAACAAAACGAGACAGCGCGTGGAACTTTTCCTGCCCGTATAAACGGCGGGATTCCGCGTAAGTAAGCACCAGCTTCTTCATCGCCCGAGTAATGCCGACATAAGCCAACCGGCGCTCTTCCTCCATACGCCCCGGCTCTTCAAGAGACATGCTATGGGGGAACAAACCTTCCTCAACACCCGCCAGAAACACCATGGGGAACTCCAGGCCCTTGGCCGAGTGCAAGGTCATCAACTGCACGCTGTCTTCATGATCCTCAGCTTGGGACTCTCCGGCATCCAACGCTGCTTGAGCAAGGAACTCCGCAAGCGGATCTACCCCGTCTTCCACTTCAAAATCGGACAAAGCGTTGACCAATTCCTCCAGGTTTTCCACTCGCGCCTGGCCCTTTTCGCCTTTCTCACTGGCGTGATAGTCCTTCAACCCACTGTTTTCAATGGCTTGTTTCATCAAGCCCTGCAACGAAGCCTCGCCTAACATTTCAGACAAGCCGTTAATGATCTCCAAGAACGACTGCAGGCCGGTTTTGGCGCGGCCTTTTACCTGACCTGCCGCCAGCATGCGTTCGGAGGATTCCCACAAAGAAATGCCCTGCTCCGTCGCGTAGAAGCGGATCTCCGCAAGGCTCTTCGCACCAATACCGCGGGTGGGAATATTCACCACCCGTTCAAACGCCGCATCGTCCCGGTGATACTGAACCAAACGCAGGTACGCCAGTGCGTTACGAATTTCCTGACGGTCGTAGAAGCGCAAACCGCCATACACCCGGTACGGAATGCCCTGGCGCATCAGGGATTCTTCCAACACCCGTGACTGGGCGTTAGAGCGATACAGTATGGCCGCTTCGCTACGCAAATTACCCTGATTCACCCAGTCGGTGATGGAGTCAGCGATGTAGTTAGCTTCGTCCTGCTCGTTAAACGCCGCATACAAACTAATGGGATCGCCATCGGGACCATCGGTCCAAAGCTCTTTACCCAGCCGGCCCTGGTTATTTGCAATCACCGCGTTTGCGGCCTTCAGAATCATCTGTGTCGAACGGTAATTCTGCTCCAACCGCACCATCCGAGCGTTAGGGAAATCCCGCTGATACTGCTGAATGTTCTCGATCTTAGCGCCGCGCCAGCCGTAGATCGACTGGTCATCATCACCCACCACGGTCAGTGGTACCCGGTTGCTGGCCAGCACCTGCAGCCAGGCGTATTGGATGGTGTTGGTGTCCTGGAACTCGTCTACCAAAATATGCTGGAAACGTTCCTGGTAATGGGCCAGCAGCTCAGGCCGGTGCAACCAAAGCTCGTGGGAGCGCAACAGCAATTCGCCAAAATCGACCAAACCGCCCTGATGGCACAGTTTTTCGTACTGGCGGTAGATTTTCAGCATGGTGTTGGTGAAGTGGTCGCCCGGGTTTTCCTGAATGTGGTCAGCCCGCAAACCTTCGTCTTTCTGGCTGTTGATGAACCACTGGGCTTGTTTGGGTGGCCACTGGCTTTCATCAATCTGGAACTCCCGCATCACCCGTTTGATCAGGCGCAGCTGATCGTCACTGTCCAGCACCTGGAAATTTTCCGGCAGGCCGGCGTCTTTCCAATGGGAGCGCAACAGGCGGTGAGCAATACCGTGGAAGGTGCCGAACCACAGGCCACGAGCGGGAATGTTCATCATCTGCTCGATGCGCGAACGCATTTCCTTAGCGGCTTTGTTGGTGAAGGTCACCGCCAGAATGCCCGTAGGTGGCACCCGGTCCACAGTCATCAACCACGCCATTCGGTGAACCAGCACCCGAGTTTTGCCACTGCCTGCACCGGCCAGCACCAACAGGTGGTCATTCTGAGCTGTAACAGCCTCGCGTTGGGCATCGTTCAGGGGGTCAATGATGTGGGAAACGTCCATAGCACCTAGCTTTTTTACTGGTTAAATAAACAGGTTTGGAAGTATAACAGGAGATAACGGGGATTTCTGTTGGGCCTAAGGATCCGGCCCAGACTCAGGTGCGGATGCCCACGGGCGGGTGAAGCTTTTCAGGACACGCTACAAGCCATCAATGGGGCTTATATCGGGCCGTCCCTGGCCCTCAATAGTCCTGAAAAGCTTCACCCGCCCGTGCGCTGTTTAACGTTAGGACACGGCCGTTTTAAAAACCTCTGGGAACCGTCTGCGCCTCAACAAACTCAAACAAACCTTCCAAGCCACCTTCACGACCAATGCCAGAAGCTTTCATGCCCCCAAACGGCGCTTCCGGTGTCGGCCCGGTGCCGGTGTTCCAGCCCACGTGACCGAAACGAAGGCCGGCCGCCACGCGTTGCGCGCGCTCAGCATCCGCCGTGAACACGTAGGAGGCCAACCCGAATTCGGTGTCGTTGCCCGCTTCAACCACTTCTTCCTCCGTGCGGAACAATGCCATGGGCACCAGCGGGCCGAAGGTCTCTTCCCGGTAGCAACACATGTCGCGGGTAACGCCCATCACCGCGGTCGGCGGGAAGAACAGACCATCGCCCAGTTCCCCGGGCACTTTACCTGCGACCAGAATCGCACCTTTGTTCAACGCATCTTCAAGGTGACGTTTAACTTTGTCGAATCCAGCCTGATTCACCAGCGGCCCGATATCGACACCGTCTTTCATACCATCACCAACGGTCATGCGCCCGATGCGCGCCGACAGTTTTTCAGCAAAAACTTCGGCCACATCTTCATGGATAAACACCCGGTTAGCGCACACACAAGTTTGGCCGCCGCCCCGGAATTTGTTAGCGATCAAGTTGTCCGCAGCAGCGTCCAGATCGGCGTCATCGAAAATGATGTAGGGAGCGTTGCCCCCCAATTCCAGCGCCAGTTTTTTCACCTGATCGGCGGTGTCCAGAACCAGTTTCCGGCCCACTTCAGTGGAGCCGGTAAAGCTGATCATCGGCACATCCTGGTGTTCACACAGCACTTTGCCGATCACGCTGGCTTTGCCCATCACCAGGTTAACCATGCCATCGGGTAGGTCGAGCTTATCCATCAACGTAAACAGCGCCACCATGGTCAGCGGGGTTTCGCTGGCCGGTTTGATCACCGACGGACAACCCGCGGCCAGAGCCGCCGACAGTTTTTTCGCGATCATGCCGATCGGAAAGTTCCAGGGAACGATCAGGCCAACTACCCCCACCGGCCGATAATGAACCGTCCAGGTGCAGTCCTTGGGTTTTTCGGGAATGGTGTGGGCGTCCAGAGCTTCGATGTGCTTGGCACAGTAATCGAAAAAGCCAGCCGCGTATTCCGCTTCACCCTGCGCCTCGGCCAAGGGTTTGCCGTGCTCCATGCACAGAATCCGGCCAATTTCGGCTTTGTTTTCTTTCAAGGCATCGCGGATGTCTTCCAGCCATTTCCTGCGGGTTTCGATGGGCCACGGCGTCGCCAGCCTCAGTGCCGACTTGCCCGCCTCAACCGCTGCCAAAATGTCGTTTTCCGGCATGGACGGCACCTCGGCAATGCGCTCTCGAGTCGCCGGATTGAACACCACGAAGGTATTGCCTCCGTCATTATCTACCCAACGTCCGCCAATATAGCCCTTAACATTCTGCAGTAATGGTGACTCAATCATCTCGGCTCCTTTTGGATCACGGATACCACCCCGGTACGGGATAGAACGGCTTGTTCATTTATGTCCCTCATAGTGGTAGCTGACAGTCACCCTGTAAAGTGCCAGCGCGTTTTTGACGCCACCGAGTTCGAGCCTATACTCGAAGGAGCTAACCAAGGAGGCCGGACATGAAAGCATTTTTCCATCCCTCGCAGGATCTACACATTCCGAAGACGTATTTTACGCGGGGGCAAATGCGCCAGCCCCAGGAGGTGCCGGATCGAACCGTGCAAATGCTGGAGGGCTTGAAGGAATTGGGTATACCCGTGCTTCAGCCGGCGGACCAGGGCATGGCTTCAATTTCCCGGGTGCACGATTTAGGCTATCTGCGGTTTCTGGAGTCGGCTCACCGCCGCTGGCAGGAAATGGATGATTGGGGCGACGAAGTCATCTCCAACATCTTTGTACGCTCCCCCAATGCTTTGCGCGGCGTTCTGGCAGAAGCTGCCCGCTATCTAGCCGACGGCAGTTGCCCGATTGGTGCAAACACCTGGGAGGCCGCGTACTGGTCGGCGCAAACCGCGCTCGGCGCTGCCGATACGTTGATGACGGGCGAGCGCGCGGCTTATGCGGTGTGCCGGCCACCGGGACATCACGCTCGCAAAGACGCGGCTGGCGGATTCTGCTATCTGAACAATGCAGCGATTGCGGCAGAACATCTGAAAAGCCGCTTTCCACGGACGGTCATTCTGGATACCGACATGCACCACGGTCAGGGCATTCAGGAGATTTTTTACGACCGCAGTGACGTTCTTTATATATCCATCCACGGTGACCCAACCAATTTCTATCCCGTGGTGACAGGCTTTGAAGACGAACGGGGCGAAGGCGATGGCCTGGGCTATAACATCAATCTGCCCATGCCACACGGTTCCAGCGAGGATGATTTCTTTGCCAAGCTGCAAGACGCGCTCGCCGCTATCCGCCTGTACCAGCCGGATGTGCTGATTCTGACGCTGGGTTTTGATATCTACAAGGACGACCCACAGGCAAAAGTGTCCGTTAGCTCAGAAGGCTTTTGCCGGCTCAGCACCCATATACGACAGCTGGGGCTACCGACGTTGGTCATTCAGGAAGGGGGGTATGATCTGGACACTCTCAAAGAGAATGTCCAGCAATTCGTCCAAGGACTCAGCGTTTAGCGCGAGGGCGTGTAGACCTTCACATTGGCGTGCCCGTCGGCCTTCAAATGGCCGGCGTGCATACGGCTCATGGTGCCGCGATCGCAGTACAGCAGGTACTGACTATCCGTCGGAAGACCCGCTAACTTCTGGTTGATTTCATAGAAAGGAATCTTCAGCACGTCATTACTGGTCAAAGACAGCGGCGCCCGCTCTTCCTCAGAAGGATGACGGATATCGATAATGACATCGCCTACGGACGGCGTTTCCACCAGCTCGACTTCTTCCGGCGTCACCACGCTGTCGAGCAATTGATTAACCATCACATCCGTACGGTCCTCAATAGCCTTGGCCAGAACCTCCGGATTCATTTTCTCTTCTTCTTCCTCAACCCGGTGCAACTTGGCACGGGTCACCGGCCGGCTGGAAATCACACCGCAATATTCCGGCATAGTGCGGGCAAATGGCTCGGTGCCAATATCCCTGGCAATGCGAATGATGTCTTGCTTGTCCATGGCGATCAGCGGGCGTAGCACCACTTCGTCGCTGGCCCGGTCAACCACGTTCAGGTTGGTCAACGTCTGACTGGACACCTGCGCCACCGCATCGCCCATCACCAAACCGCCCACGTTGTAGTACTGGCCAATCTCAGCTGCGGCTTTCAGCATCATACGTTTCAGAACCACACCCCAATGACGGTGGTTCACCGTGCGCATGATCTCTGCCACCACCCCTTCAAAAGGCACCGAGATGAACTTCACGTTGTGCGAAGAGGCGTATCGGTCCCACAGGTAATGGCTGACCTGACGAACGCCAACCTCGTGGGCAGCGCCTCCCAGATTAAAGAACAGAAAGTGGCTGCGCATGCCACGGCGCATCATCAGGTAGGCCGCAACCGAGGAATCGTAGCCACCGGAGATAAGCGTCATGACGGTTTCAACAGCCCCGATCGGGTAACCACCCGCGCCCTCATGGCGGCGATGGGCAATATGGAACTGATCGTTTTTAACCTCAACGCGCACTTCCACTTCAGGATTCTTCAAATCAACAGCGCGAGCATTGGTGGCCTGCAGAAGCATACCACCCACCAAACGCTCAAGATCGATCGAGCGGAAATCGTGATTACCGATTCGCCGGGCCCTTACCACAAAGCTCTTACCATCCAAGCGATCAGCGAAAGCCGAAATGGCTTTGTCAGCCACATCCTGAATATCCACAAACGGGAATACACCGATTTCCTGGATAGTAGAGATGCCCGGAATCCGAACCAGCTCATCAATCACCGGGCTGGCCAAGCCGCGCTCTTCTGGCACATCCACATCAATTCGGTCCCAGCTGCCATCCACCCGAATGTCAGAATCCAGCCGCGTCAGAATTTTTCGAATGTTCTGCCGCAAATGACGCATTTGCTGTTTACGAACGGGTTTACTCTTGATGGCGACTTCAGAGGCAGGACGAATCAACAATTTCATAGAATAAGGACTTCAAATAGATAAAGACGTTGGTTGGAAAAACGTCGGGTAGCGAATTAGCGGGAAAGGGCTTAGTGTAACCTTAAGACCGATGTGAACAAAATCAGTCATTGCCGAAACACTCAGGAGTTCTCCAAACGATGACAGAATCCACCATGAATGCACTGGTTTCACCGGAAGGCAGCCTCGAGATCTTATCCAGCCACGAGGTCGCCCGTCTCAAGGACAAGAGCGAAGGAGGTCTGTATCGATTATTCCGTCAATGCGCGCTAGCGGTCTTGAACACCGGCGTAGAAACGGACGACTGCAAAGAATTAATGGAAACCCACGCGGATTTCGACGTGCATCTTGTGCCTCAACCCAGAGGTTTGAAACTGGAGTTGGTCAACGCCCCCGCCCACGCCTTCGTGGACGGCGAAATGCTGCGAGCCAACCGGGAGCACCTATTTTCGGTACTGCGAGATATTGTTTACAGTCATTCCCTTCCCAACTTTGTTGAAGGCTTCCGCAAGGACAACCCGGAAGACCTCACCAATCTGGTGTTTCACATCCTCCGGAATGCGCGTGTTCTGGAAGCGGGTCGGCAACCGGACATTGTCGTCTGCTGGGGCGGGCACTCCATCAGTCACAACGAGTATCAATACAGTAAAGAAGTGGGGCATCAACTCGGCCTGAGAGGGCTAAGCATCTGCACCGGCTGCGGCCCCGGTGCCATGAAGGGTCCAATGAAAGGCGCCACCATTGGCCACGCCAAACAGCGAATCAAGAACGGCCGCTACATCGGCATCACCGAGCCGGGCATTATTGGCGCCGAAGCCCCGAACCCGATCGTCAATGAATTGGTGATCATGCCGGATATCGAGAAACGCCTGGAAGCCTTTGTCCGCGCTGGCCATGGCGTGATCGTCTTCCCCGGGGGCGTGGGTACGGCGGAGGAAATTCTGTACTTGCTGGGCATACTGCTCCACCCGGACAATGCGGACCTGCCCTTCCCGGTGGTGTTCACCGGCCGTCAGGAAAATGCCGAGTATTTCGAGATGATCGACCGTTTCATCCGCGATGCTTTAGGCGATGAAGCCGCCAGCAAATACGAAATTATTATTGATGACCCGGAGAAAGTGGCACAGACCATGAGACAGGGCATGAAGGACGTAGAAACCTTCCGCCGCGCCATGCAAGATGCCTACTACTTCAACTGGATGCTAAAAATTGACCCGGTCTTTCAGCTACCGTTCGAGCCGGACCACGACAACATGCGGGCCTTGGAACTTCACCGAAATCAACCGCCTCACATGGTCGCCGCCAATTTGCGCAAAGCGTTCAGCGGAATTGTCGCGGGTAATGTGAAGGAAAACGGGATTCGGAAAATTCAGGAGAACGGGCCGTTCGAGGTTTCAGGGGACCCGGCACTGATTGAGCCGCTGGAGGAAATGTTGGCACAGTTTATCGAACAAAACCGGATGAAATTACCCAGCTCGTCCGCCTACAAGCCTTGCTATCGAATCGTCAGTGGTGCGGTCTGAACCGCACCACTGCAGCGTTCTAGCAAACCGGGGACGGTTTACTGGCCGCCGGCTGGCAGGCTGGCGAAGTAAGCCGCCAGGTTGGCCATATCAGCATCGCTCAGAGCAGCCGCCTGAGCTTGCATAATGGGCGCCTGGCCACCTTGACGCTGTCCGGCTTTGTAGGCTTTCAGAGCGGAAACCAGGTACTGTTCTTTCTGGCCAGCCAGATTCGGATAGATCGGAATCTGAGACACGCCGTTCTGGCCGTGGCATGCTGCGCATACGGCCGCTTTTGCTTTACCAGCAGCGGCGTCTCCGGCAGCCATTGAAGCAGCAGGAGCTGCGGCACCCAGTGCGAACAAACCAGCAACTGCGAAGTGTTTCAAGTTCATAGGGGTAACCCTCTCATCATTTTTCGTTATCGAGTCGGAGTCTCACCGAATCAAATTCAGAGCTTACTTATAACACAGCCGTTCCAGCGCACAAATGTGATAGATCATGGACATTGATATCATCATAATGCGGTCTGACTCCTGAACATACGATGCAACCGCAAGAACAAACCAAAAATAATTACCCATTAGCAGAATCACCCGATTATCGGAGACAGTGCTCATGTCAGTAGAGGTCCAGGAACTCGCTTGCCGGGAAGGCCACATCGGCTTGCTAACCCTGAATTCGCCCAACACCCTGAACGCCTTGACCGAAGAAATGGTCGTGCAGGCTCAGGGTGCGCTAGACCGGTGGGCCGAGGACGACCGCATCTGCCTGGTGGTCCTGCGCGGCGTTGGTGAGCGCGCTTTCTGCGCTGGCGGTAACATTCGCGCCTTGTACGATGACATTCAGCGCGATGGCAACAGCGATGCCGCTCAGCGATTTTTTACTCAAGAATACCGTTTGAATTACAGCCTTCACCGCTTTCCAAAACCGGTCGTAGGTCTGGTGCGAGGCATTGTCATGGGTGGAGGCATGGGGCTGATGTCCGGCTGCCGCTACCGCCTGGTGACCCCGGATGTCACCCTTGCCATGCCAGAAATCAGCATTGGTCTGTTCCCGGATGTCGGCGCCAGCTGGTTCCTCAACCGCCTCCCCGGCCGGCTTGGCCTATTCATGGGCCTGACCGGCGCTCGACTGAACGCAACTGACGCGCTGCGCGTAGGTTTGGCCGACATGATCATTGAACCTGACCACATCGATGTGCTGCTGGAAAAACTGCAAGACGAGTATTGGCGAGGCGAACCGGCCGCCGACGACAATCGGCTGTTCCGGCTATTAAACCAGGTGGAAGCCGTGGATTATCGTGCACTGCCTTCCGGGCACCTGGAACAACACGAACAACGCATTGCCAAATTAACCGCCGGCACCGAGCTTCCGACCGTGGTCGAACAACTGCTTGGAAGCGACAGTGACGACCCGTGGTGGCAAAACTGCATTCAATCCCTGCGCAAAGGATCTCCGGTTACAGCTTGGCTCGTGTGGCATCAATTGAAGAAGGGTCAGCAAATGTCTCTGAAAGACATTTTCCGAATGGAGCTGGCAATGGCGCTGGAATGTGTCCGCAGACCCGACTTAGCCGAAGGCATTCGTGCGCTTATGGTCGACAAAGACCAGTCTCCAAAGTGGAGCTACGCTTCGGTCGCGGATGTTTCTCCGGACGTTGTGGAAAAGTACTTCCAGCCCGAATGGGACGACCAAACCGACCCCATGGGACTGGAGTAAAGACCTTAGCGGGTGTTACCGGGTGGCACCCGCATGAACCAGCAGCATCTCCAGATCACGGTTGTTCTGAGTGCGAGCAAGATCCAATGCAGTACGACCGTCATCACTTCGATAGTTCACATCTGCACCCGCCGCTAACAACATCTCGGCCGTAAGCAGATCACCACTGTCGACGACTTTCATCAGTAACGATTCGCCATTCTGGCTCACATTCACGTTGGCTCCCGCAGCCAACAGCGCGCGCACAACCGACAGATGCCCACTCTCCGAGGCATGAATAACGGGCGTATAGCCGGCAGAGTCCTCGCCGTTCACATCCGCGCCGGCCGCCAGCAAAAGCCGGACAATGCGCCGGTTACCGCTCGCCGCAGCCACCATCAGAGCGGACTCACCCGCAGCCGTTTTCGGGTCGGGATCAACACCTTGTGTCAGCAGGTTGAGCACCTCACGGTCTTCATTGCCCGCCACCGCGTTCATCAAAGCATCCGAATCCTCGCTCTTCATCAGCTCCGGCTTACTGGCCATTGAGCTACAGCCAACCAGCAGCAGCAAGATTAAACCCCAGAGGTACTTCAACTTGCTCTCTTCCATGACCATAGCTTTGAATCCCTGATAAACGTTCAACTATTTTGGGCGGCAACCTGTGTCATTTAAATCGAACGGATCACAACTCCGGTCCGTTTTTCAGGAGTTCACACACCAAGTTCCGCAGCCGCACTTCACCCTCTTTCTGGCCAGTGCACAGACCGGCATAGCGAAGCTCATCCCAAGACCAACCCTGAGTGACAACCCGGCACCACACAGCCCAGTCTGGTTGAGGTTGCAGCCACGCCATCACTCCGGGGCAACGCTCTAACTGCCGCAATACCGGCAGTGTTAATTCAAAACCTCGATACCCTTCTGAAAAATTCACCAGATCCCGGTGATCATCATCGTCCAGCCATGCTTGCACGGGTAAGTCAGCACTGACCGCCACCAGCAACTCAGGCGTAATCCGAGACCAATGACGAGGCACCAGCACGGGCCAATGCCGCGCAAAACGATCGCGCAGACTCTGCTCCAATTGCTTCCCGGATTCAGACACACCACACAGCATTTGCACCGGAAACTCCCCGGTACTGGCTTCCTGGTTGATCCCCAGCCGCACCACTCGCAAGCCACAGGCTTGCCAGAAAGCCAATAATCCCGGCTCGCCACCAAAGCTGGTGCCCAATCCGTCAAACTCTTGTTCGTGACTGGCCCGTGCAGCCTCCTCCACCAACCGCTTACCGATTCCCAAATGACGGAGCTCTTCCGAAACCGCCACCCGGACAACCCGCAGCGTGCGCTGAACTGCCGCCTCCGGAAAACCACCGTGGGTCGCCAGAGATTGCGCTAACAGGTGGCCACGAGGCCTTCGCACCCCCTTCGCGATTTGCTCCGCCAACTCCGGTCCCAAACCACCCTCCACGGAAGCCCAAAGCACACCAACCGTCACCCCGTTAACTACCGCGCGCCAACTGTGTAATCCAGGATCATCCAGCCACTGCCGGAGGTCCGCCGGCGTCGTCCGGTAATGGGCGTCCACCAACAACCCGAAGGATTCTGAAAGCGCTTGTTCATTCGCTTTGGCAGGGTGCCAACGTTCAACCACCACGTCGTCGGCGCCCGAGCAACTAGCTTTCGGGCTTTCTGCCGACAGCAGAAACAAATCTGAAACCAACTGCTCCAACGGATCAGCCGCAGCCCAGCGCACCGGCTGAGTCAAACTGACCGTCTGCCAATGGGGCGTTTCCCGATCCAACACCTGCCGAAACCGAATGGCAAAGCCTCGGCCCGTGCCCTCATAACCATGCACCGTGCTGGCAAACGCCACCCTCGGCCAAGCCAACAAAACATCCCGCAACCAATGCGCAGGCACACCGGCGGCCTCGTCCACCATCACCACCTCGGCCTCCGGCTTGTTGACCAACAAATCCTGCACCGACAGATAGCGGATGGACTGCCCCTCTTCCATCACCAAGGCATCGTCATTTTGCTCCGCCAACCGCTCACCCAGCCTGTCTGCCGCATGCCGGAAAAAACTCGTCAAGTTGTCCACCGAAGGCGACGTCACCAACACCTGCTGCCGCCCTGCAAGCAACAACTCCGCCGCTGCAATACCCAGCGCCGCGGACTTGCCCCGCCCCCGGTCCGCCGTCACCACCAACGGCCGACGACGCCGACCCAAGCCAAACCGCACCAACTGCGAAACCAACTGCGCCTGCTCCGGCGTAGTAGCGGGCTCAAAAACTGACGTGCCAGACTCCACTACAGGCAAAACCGGAGCCGCTTCGTGGCCTTGCCGAACCCGAATCACATCCGCATCCGCCGCCAAAACACCGGCCATACGCGCCGCAAACGCATGGTTTTGCGCTTGATCCAGCCCCGTTCGCACATAATCCGGATCGCTAAACGTAGACCAATCCTTTAACGGCGGCATCAACCAAAACAACAAACCACCCGCCTTCAACGTCCCTGACAGTGCCGCCAATCCATCCGGCGGATTCCCCTGCCAGCCATCCCAAACCAACACCCCGGTTTCCCGCCCCAGCCAGCGCTTGAACTGCTTCGACGCAATACCGGTCACACCGACCAAGTCAGCATCCTCGGCACGACCCACCCAAAGCGCCTGAGCCGTGTCCAGTGCTTCAAGACAACCGGCCACCCAAGCACGAGCCCACTCAGGCTCACCTTCCACCAGGACCAGGCGGCGCTCACCCACTGCAGACAACTGCTCAGTCATCACTTGCCAGCTTTTAGCATCGATAGAAGACATCAAGAACCACTAACTCCAAAAGAGTGCCTTGTCGGGTAGTCCCTTCCAAAACTGTGCGCAGCCATGGATGACAGAGCTCAAGCGTCACATGGACGTGCCGAAGGAGCGTGTTTTGGAAGCAACTACCCGGCAGGGCACGGCGCGAAAGGCACCCTGTTTTTTATGAAACGAGCCAAGCGACCATTATGGGGCCCAACTACCCCCACCGCCAGTTGCCAAGTACAATGCCCAACATGCCAATCAATCCCCAAACACCCGACACCAGCTTCCTCCCGGATTACCTCACCGACGAGCAGCGGAACATCATCACCGCCGGTTACGAACATTCGGTGATCACCGCCGTTGCTGGTAGCGGAAAAACCTCTACCCTGGCCTGGCGCATCCGCTACCTGCTGGAACATGGCCACGACCCCCATCGCATGCTGGTCCTCATGTTCAACCGCAGCGCGCGAGTCGACTTCGAGCGCAAACTCCAACAAGTCTGTGACCAGTCGGGATTGGCGCCGCCGGAAATTCGCACCTACCACGCCATGGGATACCGGCTCTACAAACGCTTCGTGCGGGAAGGCTACCTACCGGGCTTTTCGGACAAGATTCTCACCGAACACGAAATCGGTTACCAGGCCTGGATGCTCACCCGGAGGCTGGCTCCCGAAGATCTGGCCGATGAGATCCGCCGCAACAAGAAAGACTATGTGGAAACCGCCACCGGCTTTATCGACCTGGTCAAAACCTGCCTGTCGCCCGCAGAAATCGTATTCGAGGAACTGGGGTACTCGGAAAAGCACAAATACCTGATCGACCTGTTCCACAGCTTCGAACAATGGCGCAAAAGTCAGGGCCGGATCAGCTACGCCGACATGATTTACGAACCGGTCATGGCCATCCACCAGAACCCGCCATTACAGCGACTGGTAGGCAACAAAATGGACCTGATTTTGGTGGACGAATATCAGGATACCAACGAAATCCAGCACCTGCTGTTGCGCTACGTGGCGGGCGATCGGGCCAGAGTGACAGTGGTCGGCGATCCCGACCAGACCATTTACGAATTCCGCGGCGCCAAGCCGGAATTCATCTTGCGCCGATTCAGTGACGAATTCGAAAGTCCACTCGAGCAAACCCTGAGTTTTACGTTCCGCTACGGCCATCAGGTTGCACTACTCGCCAACCACCTGATCTGCCATAACACCGGCCGGAAAGACGTGCTGTGCCATTCGCATCCTTCCACTGCGGCGACCCATACCGAGTTGCACCGGGCGGAAAACGATGGCGACCAGGTGCTGAAAATTCTGCAAACCCAAAGTCCGGACGAAAACAGCGAGACCGCCGTGCTGTTCCGGGTTTGGAGCCAGAGTGTTCCGATTGAGCTGAAGCTTTTGGCCCGACAGGTCCCCTACCGGATAGACGCCGGCAAAGGCGCCCTGTTCAGCCGAGAAGTGCAGGCAATGACCGCATTGTTGATGGTGGTCAGTGGCCGCATCAAACAGCTTCCCGATGCCGACCGGTTAGACATAGCCCGACAAATATTGCGTTTCCCTCACGCCGGTCTCAAAGAACCTGAACTGGAAAATCTTGCACAGTTTTTGGCAGGATTCGGCGAACACTGGCACGAACGTCTGCTGTCGATGGACTTTGATGCCCTGCAACCGATGCCAGCCCGAAAACTGCGAAAACTCGGTGAAGTTCTGGCCCAGCTAAGCAGTTACCAAGGGCCGGTGGCCGGCCTGATTCGAGTCTACGCCGAGTACACCGACTTGTATGACGGCATCCGTAGCCTGGCACTGACCCACGACAGTGCCGAAGAACGCATCGACACCATCCAAGGCTTTCGGGATTATTTGAAGAGTCTGGACACCGATGCCGGGGGCGCGCTGGATCATCTCAAAGCCCTGAAACAACAGGCCGGCGCAAATGCCGACAAAGGCGTGCTGCTGTCCACGATCCATCGCACCAAAGGGCTGGAGTGGCCGATCGTGATTATTCCCGGCTTACAGGAAAAATACCTGCCCTACAGTCCGCGGCCGCAAGACAACGCACAGGCCTTGATGGAGAGCGAACGGCGACTGTTATACGTGGGCATGACCCGGGCCCGGCACGTTTTGCACCTGATCACCCGACCAGCCAGCCAAAGACCTCATCTGGACGGAGATCAAGGACCCAGTCGGTTCGTTTCGGAACTCTGCTATGAGTTATCACACGAACTGGGTTCACGGCTTGATGAAAACGCTGCGGCACCCGAAACCCCTCTGGTTCTAGACCACGCCACCACCGCGGTCAGTGTCCGTTACGCCACTCGCGCGGGCTTAACGTTAGAGGGTGTCGAGCCGGATAATGACCACGATTTAATGGAACCTGTCTGGCATAGCCGGCGCATCAAACATACAGTGTTCGGCGCCGGAGAAGTGGTCAGTGAAGACGAAAGCTCTTTTGAAGTTCACTTTGACAACTCAGACACTCTGAACTTCAGTAAAAAGAGTGCGCACCTGTACTTCACGGCGAGTAAGTAACTGCACTATCCGTAGAACTCCGAAGGCGTTAACACCGTAATTTTTTTGTGTTTTTGTGACGGCTGCCCTACTCTTTAGAGGACTAAAGATATCGCTGCAGGTATCAAATTTTTCCGAACAATGGTCGGACTCAAAAAAATCGAAACAGGAGGTTCCGCATGAAGTTCATGCGTCCGGTGGCTCTAGCTGCCCTTGCTACAACCCTTACAGCTCCCGCTCTGGCCGAAAGCCAGCAAACCATCTACCTGAACCCGTTCGCGGGTTATCAGTACTTCGGTGACAAGCGCGATCTGAGCGAAAGCGGCACCTACGGCATTGGTGTCGAATACCGCTTCCGCCCCAACTGGGCCGTAGAAGCTGTATACTCCCGCGCAGATGCTGACCGTAAATATGTATCCGGCGAATCCGATTTTGATGAAGTCCGCGTTGATGGTACTTATTACTTCGCAGGTCAGGATAAAGCTTGGAACCCATACGTTTCCATGGGCGCCGGCCACGCTGACTTCGAAGGTGGCTCTGTACGTACTGCCGGGTCCAATCACGACGAGACTCGTGTCAACGTAGGCGCTGGTTTCCGTTACAACGTCAGCGACATGATCTCTCTACGTGCTGACCTGCGCGAATTCCACGGCATCGACGAAAGCACGTTCGACACCATGGCTTCTTTGGGTCTGAGCTTCGCGTTCCATCGCACCACTGCTGAGCCCGCTCCTGCTGACGCCGACAACGACGGCGTGCCGGACACTCGTGACCAGTGCGCCAATACTCCGGCAGGCGCCCAGGTTGATAGCCGCGGTTGTGAGCTGGATGGTGACAACGACGGCGTAGCCAACAGTAAAGACCAGTGCCCGACCACACCGGCTGGCGCAGAAGTGAACAGCCGTGGCTGTGAGCTGGATAGCGATAATGACGGCGTGGTTAACAGCAAAGACCAATGCCCGAATACCGCGGCCGGCGCAGAAGTTGACGAACACGGTTGTGAAGGCGTCACCGACACCATCGAAACCATCAACCTGCGCGTTCAGTTCCCGCTCAACAGCTCGGTAATTGACGATGCCTACGACATCGAAATCCGTCAGGTCGCTGACTTCATGGAAGAGCACCCGGGTACCACGGTTGAAATTGCCGGCCACTCTGACAGTACCGGTAAAGCTGAATACAACCGTTTCTTGTCTCAGCGTCGCGCTGAAGCAGTAGCTAACCGCCTGGTGTCCGCACTGGGTGTTGATGCCGATCGCGTTAGCGCCGTTGGCTACGGTGAAGCCGAGCCAATTGCCACTAACGACACTTCTGCTGGCCGCGCCCAGAACCGTCGTGTAGAAGCCCGCATCCAAGTGCTCCGCTAAGACACTTTGATTCGGTAACACAAAGAAGGCGCCTTAGGGCGCCTTCTTTGTGTCTGCTATTCACTATTCGTTAGCTTGAACGCATCCAACAACAAATTTCGGGGCGTCAAAGCACGCTCGCAGAACGTCCCCAGATTGACCCGATAGCCCTGCTCTTCCAGATACACCGCATAATCCAGCACCAACCACAGTTCAAGCGGACGCCGGAACAGATGGCGAAGTAATTCATGCCGACGAACCTGTCGGGACCGTTTCTCCCCAACCGCCTGCCAATGAGACCAATCGATCTCTTCAGGTAAAGACACTCGCTTCTTCCCCGCCGCCCACTGACAAAACTCCTCGAAACTACCGCTGTTCAATCGCGATGGATGCGAGGGTACGGGCAAGTAAAACCCGGTTTCAGACAAGCTTCGTTGCAGCGCATCGAAACCCAACCGCCAGACACGGATCCGCGCCGACTGGGCACGCTCCCGAGCCGGGGCCGTGACTGTCTCTTGCACGGCCAAACGAAGTCCCGCGCGATCTATATCAAGCACATTGTGAGACTGCCGGGCCTGCTGCGAGAGCATGCGGTAGGCCCCACGCCCACCCAAGTGGTAGCAGCAAGGCGACACACTCACCCGGGCCAGCCCCGCTTCGCTGCCTGCGCGCAGTAGTTGCCGGTGCAAATCACCACAGGCGTGCAAAGCGGTGCCATGGTTTACCGCCGGCCAGTTTAAATCTGCGGCCATCACATCCTGTTGCGTCACCCGCACAGGATCCCCGTACTTTGTCGCAATGCGATTGCCATCTTGCACCAGCTCCGAGTCCCACTCGAAGCCGAACACTTCTTCAGCCCCTTGCCCCGTCATGGTACGAGCCAAGTGACCTTTACCACAGCACCAGTCCAACACCCGGCCGTTCAAAGGCGCAAGCGACGCTGCGAAGGCGCCGGCTTGCAAGCGCTTTCGGCCTGGCATATCCACCGCCTGCACTTCCCTTAACGAGGCCTTCGGGCCATCGTCATACCCTGACAGCCGCGGCACCGACACCAACTCGCGATAAGCCGATAATGCCGGCACAAAACGAGCAACCTCCTGCGCAAACGCGGGCAAATGCTCCTGCCAATAGTCGTAATCTTCGTCGGATAACTGTTCAAGCCAATTCGCCAGATCGGGATACTGCTGGCGCCAGCCCGGCTGCGGCTCCATGAATGGTACCGGCCGCCAAAATGCTTCGTGGCCGGTTAGCCAATCATTCACTACCCGCCATTGCGGGAAGAGCGAGAGCGCCTGTCTTTGCTCATTCGTTGAGGGATAACCTTCGGCGGAAATCTTAAAGCCCTCCGGCAAAGCGACCCGGCCGGAACGCATCCAGCGATACCGCCGGTTCCTCACCATCAATGACCTGTGCGATCACCGCCGCACAGCCGGCAGACAGCGTCCAACCAAAGGTGCCATGCCCGGTATTCAAGTAAAGGTTGTCGCGAGGTCCCTTGCCAATAATGGCCGGGCCGTCGGGCGTCATCGGGCGAAAGCCGGTCCAGGTCTCAGCCGCATCCAGATCGGCGCAGCCGGGATAACGGGACTGCACCGATTTTTTAATAGTGGCGATTCGAGCCTCGGGAACATCACGATTGAAATCCGTCAATTCGACAAACCCCGTCGCCCTCAGGCGGTTGCCCAAACGGGTTGAGACCACTTTAAAATTATCATCGTGCACCGTACTCGCCGGCGCTTTTTCGGGGTCACTCAACGGAACGGTAATGCTGTAACCCTTGATCGGATAGATGGGCAACGTCAGCCCCAAAGGCTTAACCAGCTCCGGCGACCAACAACCCGCTGCCACCACCACAGCATCCGCCTCCAGCCGCTCAGACTTACCGCTCGCACTGCGGAACTGCACCGCATTGACGCGTTGATGATCCGCCAACAACGCGTCCACCTCCACCTCGTAGCGAACGTTTACGCCCAGGTCTTCACACACTCTGGCCAGAGCTTGGGAGAACAAATGGCAATCGCCGGTGCCATCGGTGTCATAGCGCAGAGCACCGTATAACGGGCCGCCACCGGTCATACCGGGCTCCACTTCCCGAACCTGTTCTGGTGAAAGCAACTGTGAGGGGACACCCACCTCGTTTAGAAATTCGTGTGTCTTCTGCAAGTCATCCAAAGCCTCTGGCGTACTGGCGAGATGCAGAAGCCCGTCATGCGCACCATCAAATACCAAGTCATGCTCTTTCTCCAGCGCCAAAAACCGCTCACGACTGTAGGCCCCCAATTTCAGCATGGCCCGCTTGTTAAGACCAAACAGTCCCGGTGACCAGGCATAACGCAAGGTCGCCAACAAAAACCGGGTGGCCGCCAATGAAGGCGGCATCCGCATCTTTAGGGGGCCATCGGTTTTGAACAACCAAGGCAGCGCCTTCAGCACCATCGACGGGTCTGCCCAAGGATAAACGACACCGTATGAGCGCTGAGCAGCATTGCCCTTGCTGGTTTCATTACCCGCCAGCGCGTGGCGCTCCAGAACCGTAACCTGATGACCGCGTCGCACCAGTTCTCTGGCGGTAGTTATGCCAACAACGCCGCCACCGACAACCACAATATGCATCGTGTTCTTCCCCTAATCACCGCTTCTGAAATCTCGCCCTACTCTCTTCATTCAGCGCAAACTGGTAAACTCGACCATAGTCGCTCTCAGCATAGCACCCACTCAACTTCCGAGATGGAGTCAGGACACCGGACATGAGCAAAAAACGCCGCGAAATTCCCGTATTCGACCACCCAATCATCGAGACCCACTGCCACCTGGATTATCTGAAAGATCGGCCTCTGGAAGACACTCTCGAACAAAGCCGGCAAGTGAACATCGAAAAGGTCATCACCATTGCCGTATCGCCCGATAATCTTGCGGTCGTCAGAGAACTCAGCCGAGCTAAAGATTGGTTATATGGCACTCAGGGCATTCACCCTCATGAAGCCGAAACATATAACGATCAGGTAGAGGAAGAAATACGTACCCATGCTCAGGACGAGAAGATCGTCGCCGTGGGCGAAATCGGGCTGGATTACTTCTACGACAAGGCCGACCGGGCAACCCAGCGCGAGGTGTTTCGTCGCCAGCTGCAAATTGCCTGTGACAGTGACCGCCCGGTGGTTATCCACAGTCGTGAGGCCGATGACGAAACCATCGAAATTCTGAAAGAGTTCGAAACCTCGCTCAAACGCCGCGGCGTGATCCACAGCTTCACATCCGGCCCGGGCTTAGCTCAATACGCATTGGATCAAGGCTGGAACTTAGGCTTTAATGGTATTACCACGTTCAATAAAGCGGAGAACGTAAGGGACATCGTGCGCATGACGCCAATCAGCCAGATTCTTCTTGAAACCGACGCCCCGTTCCTGACCCCGGTACCTTATCGTGGCAAGGAGAATGCACCGTTTTATTTGCCCTTTGTCGCCGAAAAAATTGCCGAGGTGAAAGACTTGCCGCTCGACGAGGTGATTGTGCAAACCTACCAGAACAGCCTGCGGACGTTTTTTCCCGAGCGATGATCAAACGCATTCCTATCGCCGCGCTGAAGGTCGGGATGTACATCACCGACCTCAACAACGATTGGATACCCCACAACGCGCAGCGTAGGCGTGGTGTGATACGGAATGAAGAAACCGTCGAAAAAATTCGCGCCATGGGCGTGCAGTTCGTCTATATCGATGCCGAAAAGGGTTTGGATACTCAGGATTACGAAACCGCAGCAGAAGTAGACAAGCGCAATGAAGAAGCCCTGCAAAACGTTGGTGAGCAGAAACCCGGGGTGGCCCCCAAAGTCGCTCTAGAGCTGGAAATGGAGGCTGCGCAGGGCATACACACCCAAGCGCAAGGGCTGGTCGATAGCTTCATGGGTAACGTCAAAATCGGCGCCGCCGTTGACATCAACCCCATCCACAAGCTGGCCGGCGAGCTTCAAAATTCCGTAATAAGAAACCCTAACGCTCTGGGCTGCCTGGGCCGCATTCGTGAAAAAGACAACTACCTGCTTGAACACTCCGTCAACCTGAGTGTTTTGATGACGCTCTTCGGGCAATACCGCAAACTGTCAGCCGACGTTCTGCATCAAACGGTGGTGGGTGCCCTGCTTCACGACCTCGGAAAAATACTGACACCCGATGACATACTGCACAAACCCGGCCGCCTGACGGCAGAAGAGTTTGAGATAATGAAGCTTCACGCCCGTCAATCCCGCGACATTTTGTTAGCGACTGAAGGCATTGGCGAGCTCACCGTGATTACCGCGGCTCAGCATCACGAACGCATGGACGGCACAGGGTACCCAGAGGGTTTGTCAGGTGATGAGATCTCAGTCTACGGGCGTATGGTCGCCATCGCCGACGTGTATGATGCCATCACCGCCGACCGCGTTTACCACAAGGGGATGGCGCCCACCCAAGGCCTTAAGAAGCTGCTGGAATGGAGCGGCCCTCATCTGGATGCGACCCTGGTCCAGGAATTCATCCACTGTGTTGGCCTGTACCCGGTGGGTTCACTTGTGTTGCTCGAAAGCGGCCGACTGGGCGTTGTTACCGAGATCAACGAAGAAGACCTACGCCTGCCCGTGGTAAAGGTGATGTACCACGCCACACTCCGAACGCCGATCACAGTCACCCGAGTGGATCTCGCCAAACCGGGTAATCAAGACCGAATCAAACGCGCCGTCGACCCCAATCAATACAAAATTAATGTCGGGCATTTTTTGATCTGAGCCTTTGCCGCCCTCACCGCTTCCGGTGCTATCCCAGCGACAGAAATACCCCCATCAAAACCGGTGATAAGAACGACAGCAAAAAGCCTGAAGCAATGGCAACCGGCACACATGTCAGACCACCGCTGCTGCGAATGACAGGCAGCGTAAAGTCCATGGACGTTGCGCCGCCATAGCCAATCGCCACCGCCGGGCGCGCGCTGATCACCACGGGGATCAAGGCCAGTGCAATGATCTCTCGCAGCACATCGTTCAAAAAGGCAACACCACCCCAGGCGGGTCCCATGGCATCACCGATCACAATGCCGGACAACGAGTACCAGCCAAAGCCGGAAGCAATCGCCAGCGCCTGATTCCAGGAAACGCCGAGCCATGGTGTCAGGGCTAACCCGGCAATCAGCGAACTCGCGCCCATGGTCAGAGCAATGCCCAGGCCCTGCCGGTTCATCAACAGCTTGCGTAACGACAAGCCCGCATTACGCAGTTGCAGACCAATCAAAAAAAGCAACAACATGAGCGCCCAGGTGGCAACGTCTTCGACCATGGGCAACTCAGAAAACCAGTAATAGCCCAGAAAAGCACCAGCGATCACGGCTAACAGCGGTTTCAAACCCGCCATAAACAACCGCCGATACCCCGGCTTCGCACTTTCGTCGCTCGGCCCAATATCTAACGGAAGAAAGTGGTGGAACAACCAAAGCGCAGCCAGATTTGCCACCAACATGGCAACCACCAGTCCGGTCACCTGATAAGCCATGGTGCCCAGATGCGAGAGCAGATCCTCCATCTGCCCCAACCCCAGCCCCAGCAAAATCAGAATAAAATACACCAGCCCTTCTACGAGATAATGAATCACCGTCATCAGGCGTCGATTGGAAAGAGCAAACGCAAAGCCCAAAAACAAAGGGGCCAGAATCAGCAAAGCGCCGGTGAGCATAACAGCCTCTGAAACACAGATAGGAACGAAGGAGAAGGCAGACGACCGTCTGCCATCGGAACAACCGGGTTAGTGGAGCGTATTCGCGGAGCGGTCTTGCACCAGCACCCAGGGAGCCACCACAACAGCCCAAAGTTCGGTGTTTTTTTCATACCAAGCGCGGGCAAGATCGGGCGACACATCCCCGACAGAACCACTGGCAAGCCACTGTTCAAACTGGGTTTTATTGTCTGCTGTCAACTGAGCTGCGACATCCAGCAAATCGAGATTGGGCTCGACACGGACAACGTGGCCACGAGCGTAATAAGTCTGCAATTCATGCCAGTGAATGCGCGAAGTTTCCAGGTTGAGCTTGGCTTTCAGTTCGTCCGGAGATGACATGCAATCCTCGATAATTCGTGCGCTTGATTCAAAGCCGACAGCCTATCTCAAAATTCGGGTTTGCGCACCTGAGAAGGCCCGCATCCACGAGTCCGGCTCAGGCGTGTTCTGTAAACAAACGCCGAATATCATCGGCCAGCGTCATCGGGTCAAAGGGCTTAGGAATCACCCCCAATGCACCAAGCGACAAGTACTCATCAATTTCCGTGCGTTGAATCCGGGCAGTCATGAAAATCGCCGGCGTATCACGGGTCGCCTCGAGCTTACGCAACTCCTGCAAGGTTCGGGGGCCGTCCATCTCCGGCATCATCACATCCAGAATAATCAAATCCGGCTGAAAACCCGGAGCCACTTCAATCGCTTCTGCTCCTGAACTGCACAGCGCAGCAGTAAAGCCTCCCACATCCTGCAACGCCAACTCCGCGATAGCCCGAATGTCGGCATCGTCCTCAACGTACAAAATCTTCTGCAAACCTGGTTCTCCCTTTGACATCACCCTTTGCCTCCTTGGCCACTGTATATCGTCACACCATTACGCCCGGCCTGTTTCCGTTCATAAAGCGCCTGATCCGCCGCCTCAATGGCCTCGCCGGATACAGGAAAATCGTTAATCGCTGCAATACCCGCACTCATGGTCACCTGAAAGCTGTCGTCGCCCGCCGTGAACACCAGCTCTGCAAACCTGGTCCGGATATCGTCGACCAATTCCGCCGCTTCCGTGGGATCACAATGGGGAAGCACCACCAGAAACTCTTCACCGCCATAACGCCCGATGGTATCGGACTCCCTTAGACGGTTACGTAACAGATGGGCCAAGGTTCGGATCACAATATCCCCCTGACCATGCCCCCAGGTATCGTTCACGCGCTTGAAGTGATCCAGATCCAGCATAACCACACAGGACATATGCCCGGTGCGGCGGCAACGAGCAAGCTCTCGCTCGACTTCCTGCTTGATCAACGAATGTTTAAGCAAACCGGTGAGGCTGTCGCGGTTCATCAAATCGGACAACTGCCGAGCGCGGTAACAGCGAATACGAACCGAGCGAACCAGATACTCATCAGTTACCGGCTTTACCAGAAACTCATCGGCCCCTTTGGCCAAAGCATCTAGCTGGGTTTCTGGGTTGTCTTCTGACGATAAGTAAACAATGGGCAACCCTAACCAACGCGGTTCGTAACGGATCATACGAGCCAAAGTAACTCCGGAGTAAGCTCCGAGTTGAACATCCATCAAGACGATGTCGGGTTCAAAGGCTGACAAGGCTGACATCATATTCGACGGGTTCGACACCAACTTGGTTTTCATGCCCGCGTTGGCCAATACCAGACAGTAGCGTTCACCCAGTTCCTTATCGTCATCAACGATCAGAACACGGCCCTGAGGCCGCGCGCCTCGCTCCAGCGCCAGTGACTCAATTCGCTCCGCCAGTGCGGGCATATCCAGGGGTTCACTGAAATAAGCCGTCGCCCCCTGTTCCGCCACTTCATACAAACGTTGGAAGGTATTTTCACGACCGATACCGATCACCGGGAATCGTCGATGATCTGCTTTTGCCAAGTACGCATCGCAAAACTCAAACACATCACACAATTCAGAGTCTTGGCACAACAGGATGGTGGCGCCCGAACGCTGCTTCAGATCTGCAGCGACAGCTTGTGACTCACTCAATCGCGCAACATCGCATGCAAACCCATATCCCTTCAGCTCCGTCATCACGCCGGACAGGTAGTCTGTATCATGGGCCAGCGCCATCACCTGAACCTGCATCCCGTGAGAACCCTCATGAGGGTCTTCCGGCTCATTAGACTGCGTTTCTACAAGGTCTGCGTCAGCACCACTGGCACCTTTCCGGAACAGTGTCGTAAGCTTTTCAATGAGCTTGGAGACCTCAGATGGCACAGCAGCATAGTCCTGTTCATCGCCTTCCCGCTCCGAGGTTGCCTCGACAACAGGCTTAACCAGACTTTCAATTGCCCGGGCCGCTCCACCAAGCTCAGGGAACCCAAAGGTTCCTGCCGAACCCGCCATGCGATGCAAGACCTGATAGCACTCCAGCAAATCCCCTCGGCCCAATTGTCGTTGCTCAATTAGATCAGCAAAGTGGCACAGCCTTTCTATATCGTCTTGGGCCCGAACAACAAAGCGCTCTTGCAGCAGTTTCAGGCGTTTCTGAAGTTGATCATCGGTCACGGTGGCCAAAACACCCCCTTACCATTTTATTCAGCGGACGAATTCCACTATCCTCACTTATGTAAGCACGTTTTCGTTACTACGACCACAATGACAAGAGTCTTCCTTGAAAACACTGAATCTCGGCACCCGTGTTGTCCTGATTACCGGTTTGAGCATCATTATCAGTGTGAGCCTGATACTGTCTATCGCTTATAACCGGCTACTTCATGATTTCGAAGAAGTGCTCTCTGAGCGGCAAACCCTGCAAGCCAAAGCCATGGCCAGCAAAGTCAACGAAGCCCTATCCATCAGGCTCAATGCTCTGGGCGCTTTTGCCAACACGTTAACCGATGGCCATGATCTGCTGCCTCTTGAACAACTCAACCTCTTACTCGGACGGCAGCCTGCGCTAGGACGTTTGTTTGCAGGCGACCTGCTCATTTTTGACAACAACAGCGTGGCGATTGCCCAGAACCATTTTGTCGCCAACCGTATTGGTACATCATACGCAGACCGCGCCCATTTCAAACGCGCCATCACCTCGCACGAGCCGGTTGTCAGCCGCCCCGTCATGGGGCGAAGAACTGGATTGCCTTTACTTTCTTTTTTAGCGCCGATACGAAGCGATGAAGGTGATTTGCTTGGTTTTGCAGGGGGGACTATCGATCTCTCGAAACAGGGCATTCTTCCAGACGATTTGAATCCAGAGCCGGGCACCTTGCTGAAGGTTATTGATACAGGGCATTTTCTCCAGGTCGATGCACTGCAACCGGGCGAGCCCTCGCCTGAGCTGCCCGCTCCGGGCGAGGACCGGTTAATCGATGCAGCCTTATCGGGTGTGAATGCAGGAGTCCTTACTGACAGTGCCGGTAAGCGCTGGGTGTACGCCACCCAGCACCTGTCCCGGCTTGGCTGGCTGTTTGTCAGCGCAGCGCCCTACGAGCGCGCGACCCAGCCGGCTCAAGCCTGGTTCCAGAGCTTTCTCTGGGCCAGTGCCGCAGCCATGTTGCCGCTACTAATAATGGCCTACCTTTTGACCCGGGCGGCCACACGCCACCTAACCAACATGTCCGACAAGATTCTGAATATGGCCGCCGATACGACCTTCAGCCAACGCTTACGCGTGGGCGGCACGACAGAAACCCGAAACCTTGCACAAGCGTTCAACTTGCTAATGGATGAACGTGAGGCGCTGGATGAACTGAAAACCCAGTTCGTTTCCAACGTCAGTCATGAACTGCGCACCCCTCTTACCTCTATCAATGGCTCTCTTAAACTGCTGAATTCCGGCGCAATTGGGGCGCTGCCCGACAAAGCAAAGTCGTTAACCAAAGTCGCCCTCAGAAATGGCGAGCACCTTCAGACGCTGATCACAGAGCTTCTGGACTTTGACAAAGCCGTAGCCGGAAAACTCAGTATTCAAGCCTCCACAGTCCAAGCATCTAAAGCGATTCAGGAAGCCTGCGAAGCCAACCAGGCGATGGCCGATCAATACCAGATAACGCTGACTCCCGAAAGCACAGAAAATCTGTCCGTGCATGCTGATCCGGCACGCCTTCAGCAAATCCTTAACAATCTCATTAGCAATGCCATCAAATATTCACCGAACGCCGGCTTAGTCAGCGTGAAAGCCGAATCCAACGCTCCCGGCTATGTTCGCATCACTGTGGTTGACCAGGGAGATGGCGTTCCCAAACATTTTTCCCCGAACTTGTTCCAACGGTTCGCACAAGCCGAGCTTGGCTCGTCCCGAGCAAAATCCGGCACCGGGTTAGGGCTGGCTATCTGCAAAGAACTGGCCACACTCATGGGCGGTAAAGTGGGCTATTTTTACCAGAACGGCGCCCATTTCTGGCTTGACTTACCGACCGCTAATCATCCGAGCGAGAGCCATCATGAAAGCACCTGACTACCCTGCGAACGAGGCCTCACGGCTAGCAGCACTACAGGCTACGCAGCTGCTGGATTCGCCCCCGGAGGAGCGCTTTGATCGGGTTACGCGCTTGGCCGCTCGTCTGTTTGATGTGCCAATCTGCCTGGTGTCTCTGGTCGATAAAGACCGACAATGGTTCAAATCCTGTTACGGCCTTGATGCCACGGAAACCGGCCGGGACATTTCATTTTGTGGGCACGCGATTCTCGGCAACGATATTTTTCTGGTGGAAGATACGCTCGCCGACGAACGCTTCGCTGACAACCCTCTCGTCACCGGCCCTCCAAACATACGCTTTTATGCAGGCACACCACTGGCTGATCTCGAAGGCAACCGATTGGGCACCTTGTGCCTGATTGACACCTCACCGCGACACTTTCCCAGTGACGACAAGCAAGCACTGCGAGACCTGGCCGACATCATCGAGCGGGAATTCAGGTATCAAGAGTTAAGCAGCTATTACACTGAGCGAACCCGTGCACTCAATATACTCAATGACATTGCACTGGAAACTCAGGGTAGCAACGGCGAGCGAATTGAACGAGCCCTTTCCATCGCTTGCCTGTATTTAAAGATCGACACCGCAATCGTCAGTAAAATCACCGGCGACGCCTACACCATACTTTGGCATCATGAGCGACGAGGTCCTTCGCTCCAAAACGGCTTGACGTTGCCGCTGGCACAAACCTATTGCGCGATCCTGATGTCTCAGCCGGATGTGCTCGCCATCGACCACATGGCCCACTCTCCCTACCGAGATCTACCCTGCTATCAGCTCTTCGGGCTGGAAAGCTATCTCGCTGCGCCCATCTGGGTTAACGGTGAGGCCGTCGGCACACTGAACTTCTCATCAGCCTCACCGAGATTGCCCGGCTTCACCGAAACGGAAAAAACCTTCGTCAGCCTGCTCGCCCGATGGGTCGCTGATCTGATTCAGCAACAAGATCAGGCCGCGACTCTCGACAAGCTGGTTTCGAACGCTCCCGGCATGCTCTACCAATACCGCCTTTGGCCCGACGGCCACAGCAGTTTTCCCTACACCAGCGAAGGTATCCGGAGAATCTTCGGCCTGACCGCCCACGACGTTTTTGAAGATGCCACTCCCGCGTTTAAGCGCATACACCGGGAGGATATGCCAAGGGTATTCGAGTCTATTCAGCAGTCCGCCAAGACTCTCGAACCGTGGGAAACGCGATATCGTATTATGACCCCTGAAGGCCACTGGCGCTGGATCGAGGGTAAAGCCAACCCTGAAAAACTGCCCGAAGGCAGTATCTTGTGGCACGGTTATATCGTCGATATTGACGAGCGGCAGAAGAGCGAAGAAATGAAGAACCAGTTTGTGTCGACCGTCAGTCACGAGCTCCGCACGCCGCTCACATCCATTGCGGGTTCGTTGGGATTGATTCTTGGAGGAGCCACAGGGGATTTATCCGAAAAAACGCGACAAATGTTGAACATTACTCGACGTAATGCAGATCAACTCCGAGCGCTCATCGACGATCTTCTCGACATTGAAAAACTGATCAGCGGGAACATGTTAATGGCTATGGAACAGCTCCCCATCGCCGAGGTCGTCACAACCGCTGTCGAGCACATACAGTCTTACGCCAACCAAAAACAGGTTCAATTGTGCCTGAAGGAAACCTCTTCGGGCCTACAAGCGCACATTGACCCACAACGCCTTCAGCAAGCAGTCGCCAATTTGCTCTCCAATGCGGTGAAGTTCTCGCCCGCTAACGAAGAGATCACGGTAGAAATCTGCAAAGTTGGCGACCACGCGGTGATTGAAGTTTCAGACAAAGGCTCCGGGGTTCCCGATAACTTTCGAGACCGTATCTTCGAAAAATTTGCTCAAGCGGATGGTTCCTCAGCACGAGCAAAGGAGGGCACGGGGCTTGGCTTGGCGATCACCAAACAGCTCATGCAAGCCATGGGCGGGGATGTCGGCTACGAGTCGGAAGAAGGGGCCGGGGCCACGTTCTGGCTTTCTGTACCCATACAGCTCCCGGCCGAAGAAAAGTAACCGAAGCAGGCGGATGGCCTGCTTCGGTTAAGGGTCATGCAGACTTCAGCATTTCCCGCACCACATAGTGCAGGATGCCGCCGTGCATGAAGTAAATTGCCTCATTGGCGGTATCAATCCGCGACTTCAGGTCACAGGTCTTGGTAGAACCATCGGCATACTTCACCGTCATTTTCAGAGTCTGACCCGGCTTAATGTCGCCAGACAGCCCTTCGATGCTGATGGTCTCTTCCCCGGTCAATTTCAACGATTGGCGGTTTTCGCCTTCCGGGAACTGCAAGGGCATTACGCCCATACCAATCAGGTTGGAACGGTGAATCCGCTCATAGGATTCGGCCACCACGGCACGAACACCCAGCAGCCGTGTCCCCTTGGCCGCCCAGTCCCGACTTGAACCGGTGCCGTATTCCTTACCAGCAATAACCACCAGCGGCGTGCCCTTCTCCTGATACTTCATGGCGGCATCGTATATCGGCATTTGCTCGCCAGTGGGGACGAATTTCGTGACACCCCCTTCCACTCCGTCAAGCATCTCGTTGCGGATGCGCACGTTGGCGAAGGTGCCTCGCATCATCACCTCGTGATTACCGCGACGAGACCCGTAGGAGTTGAAGTTCTTCGGTTCCACTCCATGCTCCTGCAGGTATTTTCCGGCAGGGCTATCGGGACTGAATGAACCCGCGGGCGAGATGTGGTCGGTGGTCACCGAATCACCCAGCAAAGCCAGAATATGCGCGTCCTGGATGTCTTCCACCGCATCAGGCTCAGGCCCCATGCCTTCAAAGAAAGGCGGATGCTGAATGTAAGTAGAGTCGTCGGACCACGTATATACCTTGGTTTGCGGCACATCGATCGACTGCCAGGTCGCATCGCCATCGAACACAGCCGCATATTCGCTGCTGAACATACCGGTTTTCACTTTCTCCACCGCTTCGGCGACCTCCTGCTGGCTGGGCCAGAGATCTTTCAGATACACCGGATTGCCGTCTTTGTCTTTACCCAGCGGATCGGTATTCAGGTTCACACGGACGTTACCTGCCAGCGCGTAAGCCACCACCAACGGGGGTGACGCTAACCAGTTGGTTTTCACCAACGGATGAATTCGGCCCTCAAAGTTACGGTTACCCGACAACACCGACGCGACGGTGATATCGCCATCCTCGATCGCTTTTTCCACCTCATCCGGCAGCGGCCCGGAGTTACCGATACAGGTTGTGCAACCGTAACCCACCAGATCAAAGCCCAACTTGTTCAGGTCATCTTGGAAGCCACCGGCGTTCAGATATTCCGTCACCACCTTGGAGCCAGGCGCCAACGAGGTTTTCACCCACGGCTTGGTTTGCAAGCCTTTTTCAACCGCTTTCCGAGCGACCAACCCGGCCGCCATCATGACGCTGGGATTGGACGTGTTGGTACAGGAAGTAATTGCCGCAATCACCACCGCACCCGGGTCCAGCCGGGTCTCCTGACCGTTCAAGGTCAACGGGCGGCTGCAAGGATGGTGATAACTGCTATCAACACCCACGGCCGTTTGCCCACCTTCGGACTCCAGCTTGGAATCACGCTTTTCAGTCGTATCCGGGGCACCTTCGTTGGTTTCCATCAGCAGCTCAAACGCCGCTTTCATGTTCTTCAGAGCAACCCGGTCCTGCGGCCGTTTCGGCCCCGCCAAGCTGGCTTCGACATCGCCCATATCGAGCTCAAGTGTGGCGCTGTAAACCGGCTCATGACCAGGCTCACGCCACAAGCCCTGAGCTTTGGCATAGCCCTCGACCAGATCGATTAGTTCATCGTCACGGCCCGTCAGGCGCAAATACTTCAAGGTTTGCTCGTCCACCGGGAAGAAGCCACAGGTAGCGCCGTATTCTGGTGCCATGTTGGCAATCGTAGCGCGGTCCGCCACCGGCATGTCTTTCAGGCCGTCGCCGTAGAATTCCACAAACTTGCCGACCACACCTTTCTTACGCAGCATTTCAACCACCGTCAGCACCAAGTCGGTGGCGGTGATGCCTTCCCGCAGCTTACCGGTCATTTTGAAGCCAACCACTTCTGGAATCAGCATCGACACCGGCTGCCCCAACATCGCGGCTTCCGCCTCAATGCCACCGACACCCCAGCCCAAAATACCCAGGCCGTTGATCATAGTGGTGTGGGAGTCGGTGCCCACCAGCGTGTCCGGGTAGGCGATGGTCTTGTCACCGTCCTGCTTTTGCCAAACGGTTTTACCGAGATATTCCAGGTTCACCTGATGGCAGATACCGGTTCCTGGCGGAACCACACGGAAGTTATTGAAGGCCTGCTGGCCCCAACGCAAAAATTCGTAGCGCTCCTGGTTGCGCTTCATCTCGATCTCGACGTTTTTATCAAACGACGACGCAGAGCCAAAGTTATCAACCATCACCGAGTGGTCAATCACCAGATCCACCGGCGACAACGGGTTGATCAGGGCCGGGTCACCACCGGCCTGCTTGACCGCTTCCCGCATTGCCGCCAGATCCACAACGCCCGGCACGCCGGTAAAGTCTTGCATCAGCACCCGGGCCGGGCGGAACTGGATTTCAGTATCGGATCGGCGATCTTTCAGCCACTGCACCATGGCGTCAATGTGGGAACGGTCGACGGTGACGCCATCTTCGTTGCGCAACAAATTCTCCATCAATACTTTCAAAGAGAAGGGCAAACGCTGCAGACTGCCCAAAGATTCTTCGGCCTTTTTCAGACTGTAATAGTGAAACGTCTTACCACCGGCATCGAGGGTGGAGAGAGTGTTCAGGCTGTTGGAACTCGACGATTTATTCGACATGCGTTGCCTCCTCTAATTACGCTCTCAATTTTGTCCTTATACTTAAATATCGCACCGAAAACTCAGACTTCAACCGACTGGCATCGACGTAATGTGGAAGAGTTCCTTGCCTCTAAAAGAATCTCCGGAATACGCTTCCAAAAACGGGCAATTGGTATCGAACGTCGTCAAAAACCTGGAAACCAGACTACAACCATCGATTCACGTTTTCAGCACCAAATAATGCGAGGGCGCGGTTCTTCTGTCATTATTGAAGCTGCTTTCTGACGGGCTAGGACATTAATTTTGAAACACGATTGTCACTACCACCCAGGCGACCCTGCCAAATGGCACTGTGGTGAGTGCCAGATGCACTACTGCAACCGGTGCATGCCGGATGCGGATGCCCGCCAACGACAAGCGCTTTGCCCGAAATGCAGCAAGGCCATGCGCTACTTGGGTGCCGCCACCGAAGTGGTGCCGTTCTGGCAAAGAATTGGCGCGTTCTTCCGCTACCCGTTCCACACCGACCCGCTGATTGTCATTGCCATCTGCACGCTCGTGCCCATTGTCGCTCCCGCCAACCTTATCGGGCTGATCATTTGGGTGATCTTGGCTCTGGCCTTGTTCAAATACACTTACGCGGTGATCAATCGCACCGCGGAGGGATACCTGAAACCACCTCCGGTGTCAGAAGCCTTTTCCGGTAGCGGCTTCAACATCGTGATCTTGCAGCTGTTGGTTTTTGTTTTGATGGGTGCCCTGGTGGCCACTGCCGCCATGCTTGGCGGTCCTATTTTGATGATGTTGGCCATCGCTTTTGTGGTGCTTGGGTTGCCTGCCAGCATTATGGTGCTGGCGATGGAGCGCTCTGTTGGCGCTGCGGTGAATCCCCTGAATCTGGCCGTGCTGATCTCCCGGATCGGCACGCCTTATTTCTTGCTGTACGGTTATTTAATCCTGCTGACGCTGGCTTCGGGTGCCGCCCAAGACTTTGCCGTTACCCATTTCCCGCTGTGGGTAGCACAGCCTTTAGCGGGCTTTTTGAACAGTACCTTCACGCTGATCCTGTTCCACATGCTGGGCTATCTGTTGTTCCAGTATCAGGAAGAACTGGGCTTTGCTTCGGACATTCAGGATGAAGAGGATCTGGCCGGTCAGCAACATCGGGACCGCTCCAGCCGACTGGATGCGGATCTGGACATGAGCCTCAAAGACGGTAACTACGACCGCGCTCAGGCGATCCTCAAGGAAGCTCTCAAAAAAGACCGGGACGACCCTCACAGGCTGGGCCAGTTTTACCAGCTGCTCACTGCACGCAACGACGCGTCAGAGCTGTACCGGTATCATCCGCGATTAATGGCTTGGCTAGCCGACCGCAGCGATGGCGACGGACTGAACGAGCTGATCAAAACGCTGCAAACCCTGGAGCCCAACTTCCAGGTGGACGACGCGGATCTTACCCTGAACTGCGCCACGGCCCTGTATCACAGACAACATTTCAAGCCGGCGCTCCGGCTACTGCAGGATTTCCACAAACGGTTCCCGGACAGCGAGCACTTGGCGCCCGCCTACCTGCTGGCGGCGCAAGTGTTGGCGAATGGCCTCCAGCAATGGGAAAAGGCGAGCGCGTTTCTCACCTATGTGCAAAAACGTTGCAGCGACCACCCTGCTCACAAGCAGATCGACGTCTGGCTGGAACAAGCCCGCAACCGGGAACCGCTAAAAGGCCCTAAAGCGAGTTTCCACATCGCTGAATAGAAACGCAGAAACAGGGCCTGACGCTTAGCTCAGGCCCTGAAGCAACTGGCGGTAATGTCGGGCTTTAGGCTCCATCTGCAACTTATCAAACTCGGCGACCAACAGCTGACAGGCCTCGTAAACCATTTCAGGATCGGCCCGCATCCGCATTCTTTCAAACGCCTTCTCTGCAGCCTTTAGATCGTTATTCTTCAAGCTGGCAAACAACACCCGGTTGTGATCTTCTCCGGCCAGCGGGTAGTGTGCTTCGCCCTTGCTGAGATATTCCTGCCAAACCGTCACCAGCTGTTCCGGTTGACGGCGGACAAGAGCATCCGACATCAGTTCGGTGGCGAGGTCCCGGTAAGCAGGCAGGTCAGGTCGAAGTTTGGCAATCTGATACAGGTGTTCTAACAGAATAGAGCGTTCAGGGTAATGCTCTCGAAGCGCTTCAAACTGGCGTCTGGCCAGATCAAAATCCAGTCGCCCAAGGCTGGCCATCGCCTGCGCATAGCCGTTCGTAAAACGGGTATCCTGTTCATCAGGCTCTGGCTCGTAGAACTCTTCTTTCACTTGTAGCCAGCTTTTCCCCAGCAGCCACACCAAGCCTGCGCCGGCAACCAATCCGCCAGCGTGGGCCATGTAAGCAACGCCGGTGGCGCCGGCAAACCAGTAATCGTAAATTTCCTTGCCAAGCCACACCGGCAGCATGGCAATGGCCGGCGCCCGAAAGTAGTTGAAGTACACTCCCAGAAAATAGAAAAACCGGATTTTCTGAAGCCCGTAAATGGCCACATACATACCCATCAAGCCAGAAATGGAGCCCGATGCGCCGACCAGCGGTATCTGACTGCCAGAGGAAAATGCGGTAAACACCAAGCCCGACAGAGCACCACACACCAAGTAAGCCACCAGATACCTGCCCGGCCCCAAGGCTCTCTCTACGGTGAACCCCAGCAAAAACAGGAACAGCAAGTTACCTATTATGTGACCCCAGCCACCGTGCAGAAACTGATAACTGATGAGGGTATAGAGCGAAAGGTCGGCGGGCACCAAACCAAGCTGAAACGCACTCATCTGACTGATCCAGCGGTCTTCTATGCTTGCCCGCTGCTCAAGCCAGAGGCGGCGCTCTGCCGGTGCCCAGATGATGTCGGTATTGTCTTGCAGGTATCGGTAATATTCACGATCCATCAACAACGTCAGCGCTTGCCAGAGCTCATTATTCTGCTCCCGAAGCTGTTGAAACTCCTGCAGCTCCAACACGCTTTTCTGATCGTCCTCAAAGCGAATTTCCCGTTGCAGGTAATCTTCATAAGCCGGTGCTTCGAGCTTGAGCAATCCGCTATCAATGTATTGCTCAAGCGCAGATTCCAGCTTCTGGTCATCGCCGCCCTGGTAAAACAGGAACACCAACAGGCATGTCATGATAAGGCTCAGAGTCACCCAGGGTGGGCGCTTCCAGTTAACGGTGTTCTCGGCGGGGATAATCAACATAGGCGGTCACTATTCATCACAATCGGTCCTTGATAGGCTGTTTTTTACCACAGTGACGCCTTATTTTCGCGGTGTAATGTCATCAGGCAGTCATACAATCACTCTTCAATGGGTAACCGTATTCGCGGATCTTGTATCGACTATTCGCCAATTGCTGTTATTGCTCTATAACTAAATAGTACCGGAGCGATAACAAAAAGAACCTGACTTTGATTGCAAGGATACTGCAGATGACGACTCTCGTTTTAGACAACCCTGAAATGCTGGCCCAAGCCGCGCTGGCGTCCGGTTTTATTGCAGCCCAACAGCGTCAGGAGGCAGGTCGCCCTCATCGCTCTCGCTTTCACTTCGGTTATAACAAACACACACTGGATGCGACAGATACCGAGATTCTCAAGCAGCATGCTGCCTATCTGAAGCGCCATCCGGGCATGCGGGTGAAAATCCACGGTCACTCGGACAACTTTGGTTCAGGCGACTACAACCAGTTTTTAGCCCGCCTGAGAGCCCATTCGGTGGCGAGACTGTTAACACGGGAAGGGGTTTCTCCGTCTGCCATGGTCATGGCTACCTGGGGCGCAGATCGACCTCTGGCTCGGCCTGAGGACCGCGCTGCCAATCGCAGGGTTGAGCTGGAATATCTATCCATGGACATTGCTAAGGCTCTTTAAAGCCCAAACCCAATGCCACACATACAAAAACGGGGCCTGTCAGGCCCCGTTTTTTCATCACCGGCGTTTAACCGTAAACCTTGCCAACATTCCACAACAACAAAAGCGCCGCCATCAGAATCGACAACCAGGTCAGCACCATGCCCACCAGCCGAGCCTTGTGAGTTCTGCCCTTACCCTTGATCATGCCAAAGGCGTGCAAGATTCGTCCTAGCACCAACGCCATCCCGGTCCAGTAAACCCAGGTTGACGACACGCCGTTCAATTCGGCAATGGCCAGCATGATCAAGCCAATCGGGGCGTATTCCACCAGATTCGCGTGGGCCCGGACCGTCGCTTGAAATACAGGGTCATCATTAACCCCCATGCCAATTTGATACTTAAGCCGGAATCTAACTGCCATGACAGAGAGAACCAGCAACAAAATGCCTATCGCCGCGGCAAAGACAGCCGTAATGGGTATGATCATGTCAGCCCTGCTTTATCTTGTTAACAACAGCCAGAAGGAGGACCGCGCCAGCCGTGGCTGTCACCAGCTCTCCGACCATGCTTTTTACGGCAAGTCCGAGCAGGCCAAAAACAACCCCACCGATGACCGAACCCACAATACCAATACCAATATTGGCCAGCACACCGAAGCCTTTACCTTTCATAATCAAGCCGGCTAACCAGCCCGCAAGACCACCAATAATCAGAAACCAGACCAGACTCATCTATCGGTTCTCCTATCGCTCATTCAACTATATGCGCAAAGACTGCCCTGTTTTTATAGGCTGTTCAAGCAGTTCCTGAGGTTACTGACAACCCGTCAACAGCCTCCGCCATTTGCTTGTGGCAACGTTCCATCAAGTCCGTAACATCGGCGTTGGTCAAGCCTGCGGTTTCTATCGGGGAGAGGATTCGCACCGGCACCGAGCCACGGCGACCCAACACGCCTTCGGTTTTGCCATGGTAGTTGCCTACGCACACCATCGTAATGGGGGCTCCGGCAGCAATCGCCATGTGAAACGCCCCTTTTTTGAAGCGTCCAAGACCGCGACCGCGGCTGCGAGTACCTTCGGCAAACACCCAGATGCTTTTACGGTCCTTATTGATGGCTTCGCTGGTGGCTTTCATAATTGCCACGGCTTTATGGGACTGGCTCCGGTTGAGGATAATATTGGCACCCAACCAAAACACCTGACCAAAGAAAGGAATCCAGAGCAGGGCCGATTTACCGACTGCTACCGTCCTGGGGGGCAGTAAGTCTCCGACAATCATCAGGTCATCATTCTCTTGATGGTTCGCGACGATCACCGTTGGCCGGTCTTGAGGCATGTTCTCAGCGCCGTACAGAGGACGTTCCATCCCCAGTACCCGCCGACAAAAACGAGCAATGAATCCCGCTAACAAGCGATTGTTGTCCGGGTTAAAAGGCCGTGCCAGATACAAAACCAAAGACAACAAACAGATAATGGCAACACATAACCAGGCCACTACTTTTCTTACAACACCCATACTGCGCTTCCGGATTATAAATTTTGAGCGCACAAGTGTATGCCAATTTACAAAATCGCAACAGTACTGCTTGGCACTGCCGGAGATACAGAGCGCGCCTCTACAACATAGCGTAAGGGCCCTCTCGCATCCATGGCATCAAAAGGGTAACAGGTAATCAACAACACAGAGTCTTGCGCGAGCTGGTGGGTGTCTATCGCCTCAGTGCGACTATCGACAATGCTCACGTCGGTGACCTCATAATACTGCCATTGTTGGTTCTGGTTCTGCACCCGCACTTGATAACCGGCCTGCACATCTTTTAAATGACGGAAATGGGTATCCCGGTGACCAGCCAGAATCAGGGGCCCGCGCTCGCCCCCAAACACCCGTCCCGGACCGAAGGCCAGGCTTTCACCGTGCCCCCCCTCCAGCACAATCATGGAAACACCCAACTCCGGCAGTTCCAGCTTTGCCACCGGCCAGGTATCGGCCCACGGCCAGGGCCGTTCCTCCGTTTGTTGGGCCTGACTGTCTAACCAGGCCTTTTTCAACAATTCCTGAGCCACCAAGGCCTTGAACGGTATCCACAACCCAAACATCAGCAGGATCAGAGAAGAGCTTGTCAGCAGGACAAAAAAGCGACTCATCATGCAGCCCTCCGATTCAGTAACAGCATCGCCAGGGCAAACATTAACCCAACCAGACCCAATGCGCTGAGCAGCGGCCAGAAGGTGGCCGTTTGCGGATATCGCAGCATTCCTGAGCGACTGCCCGCTGGCAGCAGGGTGGGTAACTGTTCACTTTCGAGCGTCTCGGACGTCGGCCGAACCGGTTGTTCCTCTACCGCAACAAAGCTGGTGAATGGCGACATCACATGGTGTGTCATCGACAATTTGATAATACTGGACTCGTCTGGCGTCTCTCCATTCAGGCTGGCCGCATCCATCAGCTCATCGATCCGGCCTCTGGCCCAGTGTCGATTCAGGCCGATGGCCGGCGCGGCGTGACCAAGATTCAAACGAGTCGTCCAGCGGCGACCGCCAGGGAGCTTGCCAGACACCTCCAGTTCGCCAGCGGCTGGCAGGCCTTGAATCGTTTGCACCAACGGTCGGCCCCGAAACAGGTCACCCGGCTTGGATGGCACCGTTTCCAGCACAGGGCTTTGAAACGGCCAACGCACTTCAATATCGGTGAGCACAGGAGCGTCCATGGCAGAAAACAGCTGCTTCAACGCTGCATTCACTTCGCCACTGTTGTGGATGGCGGTGTACTCCCCCCGGCCCCAACGGGCAGCTTCGCGAAGAAAGTGCATGTTCGGCGCCGAACCTATGCCGACGGTAAACAAACGACGATCGTTCAGGCCTCGACGAATCATGTCAAACAACGCCGTTTCATTACCCACAGCCCCATCGGTGATGAACACCATTTGCTGCACCAAAGCATCAACGGGCGCCTGATCCATCCCCATGGCCAGCGATAAAGCACCGGCTATCTCCGTACCACCGTCCGCCTGCAAGTTGTGAACATAATGACGGGCACGAGCCAGATAGTGCTGTTCCGCTGGCACAGGTTGAGCAAACAGCGCATGCGCCTGGCTGTTGAACTGAATAACATTGAAGTAATCGCCCGGGCGCAGGGTATCGAGACCGCGCAACAAGGCGGCGCGCGCCTGGACCATGGACTCACCGGCCATGGAGCCCGAGGTATCGATCACAAATTGCAATTCTCGGCGTAAGATCGGGGCGGTGGTTTCCGGAGGCAACACCATCGCCATCAGAAAGTCCTGCCCTTGCCATTGCTGTTGAAACACCGCGGCGGTCGGCTCCCGGCCCGTCACTGGGCGCCACCGCACAATCACATCTTTATCCATCAAAACTCGATCGCTTTCGGGCTTCACCGTGACCCGGCTGCCGTCGATGTCCGTGTGCAAGCTGTGGCTGGGGCTGGTGACTTCCGCCAGCGGAAAACCGCTTTCAATATCCAGCGCGATGGTCGCCCGGTGGCTTTGGCGGTCTACGTCTTGCGAACGCACGGTGAAGGGGCTGATCTCATCCGCATCGGACACCTGGTCTGTGGGCATGGCCCAGCCGGACTGCCAATCTTTCGGGGTGTCGGTGACCGTTTCGCCCGGGATATAGCGCGGCGTTAACGTGGTGGGCAGGCGCAACTCGAACTCGCCCTGACGGTAACTGACCGGCTGCTGGTATTGAATCTCTACCTGAATGGTTTCACCCGGCGGAATGTTGGCAATCCTGCTCGTGAACAAATTCGGGCGCTGCTGCTCGACCATAGTGGCATGTTGGCCGGAAGACTTGGCCTTTTCATAGGTTTCGCGGGCTTGCGCCTTGGGCTCGAGGCGGCCCACCAATCGGCGCTCACCGACCGTCATCACCAAACCGTAGACCGTCGCTTTTTCCGGCAAAGGAAAGACAAATACGCCTTCTTGCCAGCGATCGCTGGTGTTTTTGAATTCCCGGGTCAGCTGGGTCTGAGCCAGCAGGCCCGACACCTGCACTTTGAAGTCACTGTTCAGAATCAGCGCCGGTTGTTGCCAAGCACTGTCCCTGTTTGTCAGGTAAAGTTGGCCGGCGTCTTCCCGGTCGGCCTCGCGGGCTTCGGCATACAGCGGGTGCACGAACAGCATCATCAAGACGGCCAGCCAAAGGCTGATGCCTTCGACGATACGCAGCCTTTTTCGGGCATCCAGTTTCCGCTTTAGCGGGCGGGAGGCGTAAACATCGGCTCTTATGGCCGGATTGGCAAGCAGCGGTAGCAACATCATCACGTCATCCTTTGTGTGGCTGTGAGTGATGCCATTGCAACAGTCCGAGACGACCTCTCGGTGGCAAAAGCGGGCAAACTACCGGAAAACTATGATGAATTATGGCAATCCCGCCGCTCGCGCTTGAACCGGCTCTTGAGCATGGTTTAATGGAACCACATATCGCTGAACGACTGGTTATGAAAAAACACATTGCACTGATAGAAGACGAACCGGGCATCCGGGATAACTACCGTGCGGCGTTCGAGCGCCGAGGTTATCGCGTATCGACGTACGGTGACCGGCCCTCGGCTTGGCAGGTGCTACGCCAGAGCCTGCCCGATCTTGCGATCATTGACGTTGGGTTGGGCGACGAACCGGAAGGTGGCTTTACTCTATGCCAGGCGCTGCGTGCCCAATCAGCAACCCTGCCCATCATTTTCCTGACCGCCCGCGACAGCGACATCGACACCGTTCATGGACTGCGCCTCGGAGCCGATGATTACGTCACCAAAGACATGAGTCTGGAACACCTGCTGGCCCGTATCACCGCACTGCTCAGACGTGCCGAAGCGTGGGCGGAAGCCCTGCAAAAACCCGATGAAGTGGTGCAGCGAGGGCGCATGGCGATGAACGTGGATCGCATGACGGTGAGCTGGGATCAACAGCCGGTCGATCTCACGGTGACGGAGTTCTGGATGTTGCATTCGCTGGTACAGCACCCTGGCCACGTCCGCAGCCGTGAACAGCTGATGGAAGCCGCCAGCACGGTACTCGATGACAACACCGTGACCTCTCACATCAAACGCATTCGCCGAAAATTCGTGCAACTTGATGCCAGCTTTGACGGTATTCAAACGGCCTACGGCATGGGGTATCGTTGGAACGCCCGTGAGGTCTAAGCCGTGAGCCTCAAGCGCCAGTTATTTCTGGCCAGCGTGTTGATGCTGCTGATCCCTTGGGCCGGCCTGAAGTTTGTGCTGGAACTCGACAACGCACTGCGGGCTCAAGCGCTGCTGCAATTGGACGAAAAAGGAGCTCGCCTGGCCGAAGTGGCCGGCGATTTCATGCTGGGTGCCCCTGTGGTTGAAGGCAGTGAAGCTCTTTATGCTGCCCCCACAACACAATTTCCGAAAGTGGACGGTTTTACCACCACCTGGCCCGGCTTTCAGGAACACGAAGAACAGCTTCCGTGGCAGTCCCGACCCGGTCAGGACAGTCTGAGGTGGCTGGCCACCAGCAATAAACGCTACCTTTACTTGCTGGTACAGAAACGGAATCAGGGCCTGCGTCCCTTCAACCCCAGCCTACCAGAACAACCCCACGACCGTTTCGAATTGGTGCTGGAACCTCCCGCCAGCCAACTCGAATCTGGCCAGTCAAAGACATGGCTGATCAGAACGACGGCGCCGGGCACCAACGTTCCGGCCCTGATTGATGGCGACCCCACTAAACCAGACCGCCTGCTCGACGTGGCCTGGGAAGATTTGGGCTCCCGCTGGCAGTTAGAACTGCGTATGCCTAAGCCTGCTCCGGGCAGCCGACTGGGCTTTCAAACATGGCAATCGGACGAAAGCCCCAGCACCAATGGCACGCCCATCACACCACCACCTCTTCTGGTACAGCGCAATACCGCCCTTGAGCGAGTGCTGGCACGACAGCTAAGCGATGGCCAACAGGTGACGGTGCTGGAACCCACGGGCTGGATAGTGGCCCATAGCCACGTGGACAGCCCAACCCCAACAACCGATTTCGATGATCTGTCCACCGGCCAAATCCTGGAGCAGATTACCCTCAACGCTCTGCGTAGCTTGGTCAGGCTGTATCAACCACAACCCAAAGTTTTAGCTAAAACGCATCATCAACTTCACACCGGCGGTTTGCCTGAGCATCATTTAGTCCAACAGGACGGTGCAATCTGGCTGGCCACAGAACACGCGTTCTTCGGTCGACGGTCGCTATTGCTCAAGCAGTCTATGGACCAACTGCTCAGCGTATCCGGCTCTGCCCTTGGCAGTGTATTAGCGCGTAGCTTGTTGATCATTCTGGCACTGACTCTGGCCTTACTCGGCTATGCCAGCTGGCTATCCTGGCGTATCGCCCGCCTGCAGCGGATGGTCAGTGCCAGCGTTGATGACGATGGCCGCATAATCAAGACCATTCCCGCAGGTCGTTCCCGGGACGAGCTGGGGCAACTGCAACAGCATTTCGGGCAAATGGTGTCGCGCTTGCAAAGCTACAATCACTATCTGGAAAGTTTTTCTCGCCGGCTGTCCCACGAATTGAAAACGCCGGTAGCCGTGGTTCGTTCATCCCTGGAAAACCTGGCGCACAACCATTCCGAAGAGGAGCGACAAGCCTATCTGGAGCGAGCCTCATCCGCGGCCGAACGATTGCGGCGAATTTTGCACAGCATGAGCGAGGCCGCCCGGCTGGAACAGAGCTTTGATCAGGCTGACAAGGAAGACTTCGATCTGGCTGAAGTCATCGATCAGGCCTGCGCGGCCTACCAACAACTGGACCCGCACCATCAGTACCATTGGCAGGTGGCCGACACCGCCTGTCCCCTGCTCGGCTCCCCGGAAATGCTGGTGCAAATGCTCGACAAGCTGGTTGATAACGCGAGGGACTTCACCCCCAAAGACGGCAGAATTGAAGTGCGATTGGAGCAAAGCCCGGAGCACTACACCATCGAAGTGTTTAACGAAGGTTCAAGCCTGCCGGTCAACCCAGGCGTGGATATTTTCGGGGCGTTTGTTTCCCAACGGGAAGGTAAGGCTGAGGGGCATCTAGGCCAGGGTCTGCTCATCGTTCGCTTGATTGCAGATTTCCATGGTGGCCGAACTGATGCCCAAAACCAGTACCTTAAGGGCATTGACGGCGTAGCCTTCCGCGCTATCATCCCGAAACTTCCCAACGAACCAAGGACTGCCCCGTGACAGCCAAGCCCGTCGCTTTGGATTTCCACCCCCTGCGCGCCGATCTTTATCAGGAGCTGCACTCGCGGCCCTTTCAGGTCTTACCGCCCCGAGCGCGGGTGAGCCACATCGCGGTCGTAACCACACCGGAGCAGCGCAAGAGCCAGTTCAAACACCTGCAAAGCCTGCACCGTATGCTGGGTGAGCCCTGGCCAGAGCAGGAAGTCACCTGCTATGAGCAGACCTTTGATCAGCTGCGCATTCGCCGTGAAGTGCATCTGGAATTTACCGCTTACACCTTTATCAATCTGGCGCCGTCCAACGCCGCGCCTTTTGAGGAAACCGGCATAAGCGCTCTACCTCACGGCTGGCTGGAACAACTGAAAGGCACCGTGGTGGCGGCCTTTCATATTGACGTAAGCCCCTCCTCGGACCACGCCCGCAAAGAGCCTGCGTTCATGCGCAAGCATTTTGAAGGCATGCGGCTGGTAGGGAGCAGCCCACAGGAAGGTGCCGCCCGGGTACTGGGCACCTTCCAGTTGCACAGCGACAATTTCGGCCGTTTCATGGTGCTCAATGACAGCATGTCAGACAGCCAGCTAGGCCGGCTTGTTCAGCGCCTGATGGAAATCGAAACCTATCGGTTGATGTCTTTGCTGGCACTGCCAATGGCCCGGGAAATCACACCCGCTCTGAACGACATGGACCGGCAACTGGCCACCATTACTCAGGCACTGGCTGACAACGAAACGCTGGATGAGCAAACCATTCTGGCCAAGCTCACCAACATTGCCGCCAAAATCGAAGCCTTCCGGGCCCACTCCACCTTTCGGTTTTCCGCCACCAAAGCCTACCATCGACTTGTGCTGACCCGGCTGGACGAGCTGCGCGAAGACGAAATGTCCGGCCATCTCACCATCACCGAGTTCATGACGCGGCGTTTAACCCCTGCCGTCAAAACCTGTGAATCGGTGAGCGTTCGGCTGGAAGACTTATCCCGCCGGGTAGACCGGGCTTCCGACATGATGCGCACCCGGGTAGAGCTGGCTATTCAAAGTCAGAATCAGGAACTGCTCAGTTCCATGGACCGGCGCTCACGTATTCAACTGATGATGCAGCACACGGTTGAAGGCTTCTCGGTGGTCGCCATTTCCTACTACCTGATCGGCTTACTCAGCCTGGGGCTGAATGCACTGGTAGGGGCCGGTTACCCAATCAACAAACCCGTAGCACTGGGGATCGCCATCCCCGTGGTTCTGGCGAGTGTGTTTGTGGCCATCCGGCTGATCCACCATCGGTTTATTCGCATGGCAGATCACCACTAGCCGGCCTTAGCTGAACCGAGGGTCGCCCGCGAACTGACGATAGAACTGCTGGGCCGAGCGACCGTTGCGCACCCCTTTGCGAGTCGCGAAACGTACCGCCTCGAGATGCAGTTGCTCACGATCAGCCACCGCGGGGAACAAGGCATCCACCGCCTGCAAGTAGACATCCTGGGAGAACGGATAGAACGACAGCTGTAGCCCGAAACGATCCGCCAACGACACTTGTTCCTCGATGGCTTCAGCGGGGTGCAGCTCTCCGTCGCGCACTTCGCTTTTCAGGTTGTCGCTCATGAACTCGGGCATCAGGTGGCGGCGGTTCGAGGTGGCGTACACCCGCACGTTCTCCGGTGGCAGCTCTAAGGAGCCTTCCAGCACACTCTTGAGTGCCTTGTAGCCAGACTCCCCCACCTCAAAAGACAGGTCATCGCAGAAAATTACGAACCGGAATGGCAGATCGCAGATGTCATCGACGATTTCCGGCAGGTTCACCAGATCGTCCTTATCCACTTCGATCATCCGTAAGCCTTGATCCTGATAGCGGTTTAACAAAGCTTTGATCAGCGACGATTTACCGGTACCCCGAGAACCCCAGAGCAAGACATTGTTGGACGGCTGTTTGTTCAGGAATCGTTCGGTATTGCGTGACAGAGCCGTTTTCTGCGTGTCGATGCCAGTGAGATCATCCCAGCTGATCGGGTCTAACCGGCGAATATCCCTCAAGCCTGACCGATGACGGCGCCATACTGCAGCTGGCGTATGCTGCCAATCGAAAAGACTCTCACTCATAACCTTACTCCTTTTGGTTCTTAATTTGCCTGTGTACGGCCTAGCTTTGCTCAGTCGTCCGAGGGTAGGATCTATAACTATTGGATATTACCAGACACTAGGAGCAAAGCATGGCACGTATCTACGACGATAATTCCCTTTCCATCGGCAATACCCCGCTGGTCAAACTGAACCGGGTAAACGACGGGGCCACCATTTGGGCAAAGATTGAAGGCCGCAACCCGGCGTATTCAGTCAAATGCCGAATTGGTGCGGCGATGATCTGGGATGCCGAGAAACGTGGTGTGCTCAAGCCTGGCATGACCATTGTCGAGCCTACCAGCGGTAACACCGGTATCGCCCTTGCTTACGTGGCGGCTGCCCGAGGCTACAAGCTGGTACTGACCATGCCTGCGTCGATGAGTCTGGAGCGCCGTAAGGTGCTGAAAGCGCTTGGTGCAGATCTGGTGTTGACCGAACCGGCCAAAGGCATGCCCGGCGCGATTGCCCGTGCGAAGGAAATTGTAGAGGCGGCCCCGGACAACCACTTCCTGCCCCAGCAGTTTGAGAACCCGGCCAACCCGAAGATCCACGAAGACACCACCGGTCCGGAAATCTGGCACGATACCGATGGCGCTGTCGATATTTTCGTAGCGGGCGTAGGCACCGGTGGCACACTGACCGGCGTATCCCGTTACATCAAAAGCACCCAGGGCAAGGCGATTACCACGGTGGCCGTTGAGCCTACCGATTCTCCGATCATCACCCAGGTTAAAAACGGCGAGGATCCAAAACCTGCACCGCACAAAATCCAAGGCATTGGCGCTGGCTTTATTCCGGGTAACCTGGACATGAGCCTGGTCGATCAGGTGGAAGCGATCTCCAATGAAGACGCCATGGCCATGGCTCATCGATTGATGCAGGAAGAAGGCATCCTGTGCGGCATTTCCTGCGGAGCCGCTGTGGCGGCGGCCGTTCGGGTGAGCCAGCAGCCCGAACACAAAGGCAAGAACATTGTGGTGATTTTGCCAGATTCTGCCGAGCGCTATCTCTCCAGCGCGCTGTTCGCCGACAGTTTCGGCGAGTTGGAAAATCAGCAGTAATAAAAAAAGCGCAGCCTGACCGGCTGCGCTTTTTACTTTCCCCGTTAACGGATCAGAACTGGAACTTCAGACCAACCCGACCGGTATCAAAATCCGGACCGCTGTTGTTCACCTGACCGTTAAAATCGTCTTCATCGATATCTACGTTATAGCGGTTGTATTCCGCAAAGGCCGTGAGCTGTTCCGTCACTCGGAAGTCCACACCGGCACCCACAAACGGGTTCACTTCGTCGTAGGTTTCGCTGTCATCGAAAGCATCCACATCGAACGCAGAAGCAAAAGCACCCGCTTTAGCATAAACACCAAAGCTCTGAGTTAAGGGCAGGCGACCAATGGCACTCAGCCCGGCACCTTTGAGTTTGCCTTCCACCTCGTCGTCACCAAAGTTACCGAAATCGATGTACTCGGCCTCAAGAGCAAAGAACTCATTGAACTGGTAACCCAAAGCGGCACCCAGCATATCGTTTTCATCTTCAAACTCGCCACCATGGGACTTATAGCCACCATAGCTACCACTGATGTACGGACCTGACTGGTCGCGGCTGGCGTTGTCCTGCGCCCAGACTGCCGGTGCCGTCAGCACAGCCGCACTCATAACCGTGGCATACACAACATGAGATTTATGACTCATAACGCGTTTTCCTCCGTGGTTGGGTTGAGCGTGAGTCACCCTACCAAGAACAATCGCGTTTTTGGGTTAACCCCGAACTAAGTTTTATTCATACTCTCTTCATCTGCTGGCCCGGTGACACCCTCGCTTGGACGCACCCCCGCCAGCTGAACAACCATCCGGCCAGCAAAGGATACGCTGCTGTAACTCAACGCTGAAATGCCGTGATGACAGACCCTGACCATACGGCTTGTTGGCCGCACCACCGGGATGACATCCAGTGCCCGAAAGGTCTCATCCGCGACCGATAAATGCACCCGTTGAAGCTGCGTTGCCCCATGCTGCAAACCATGACCCAGGACATCGGCCAAACCCCGCCACCACTGCAGATTGTTGTTCATATCGCTCATACCAACCACGCTTGTAGTTGCTTGTTCACCAAAGGATGGTGTGCCAGGCGGACATGATCCACCCCTGGAAAATTCGCGCTGGCGGTCAATTCCCAACCCTTCCTGCGAGCCCCATGAGCACTGGAGCGATGCACCAGTGCATCGCCAAACCAGGTATTCACCGGATGACGTTCACCTTTCACTAACAACCCACTCACAGCAAAGTGGCGCGCGCCAGACAACAAGAGCTGTTCATCGGTGCCGGGCTCAAAAACCTCGCCACGCGAGAGGTTTCGAATACCTTCGCTGCGCAGGTCAATCACCTCACCCACCACCTTCACGTAATCTCTGGGGATTTTGTTCAACTGAGCCGCCGCTTTATGGGCACCAATCGCGAGCCAGGAACCATCATGGGGCGAACCTATGTAGACACAGTCCAATGATGCTCCGACCCATCGGTGGCCTTTCGTGGAACCGTAATGACAGGCACTACGGATCAACAAGCCCCCCATACTGTGCCCCAAAAGAATGAGGCGTTTTACGGCCACAGGCCAGTTCACCACCAACCGTTCTATCAGGTTAGCCAGATCCTGACCGTTGCGGTAAATAGGTCGCCCTGAATTGAAACGCAACTTCACGGGTGTGGCGTCTCCTATGGCTTGCGCCAGCTGAGTGCCGTAATGCTCATCGGCCCGGTCGGGGAAATCCCAAACCGATTCCAGCTCCATCAAACCATGAATGGACAGGCAAACCGTAGAGCCCGGATCAGCCACCTCTGGCTTGGATACATCCAACGCCTGGCCACCAGCAAACACCGTCATAGGTACTGCCAGCCCATTACCACGAGCCTCCAGCCAATCGCCTAAAAACCCACTGGCGATGGCAGAAATGTGTTGTTGAATTTTTCCAGCTGAAACCGAAAACACCATGAACGTCTCCTCGTTATACTGGCAGTGTACGCGCTTCCCCAACTTCCGATATGGCTCATATGCGGCCTTTCTGCGCGCGCAAAGCAAACACTCGGACCGTAACGATCCAGCGACTTCAACTATTATTAATAACGTCGCAACCTTCCTATCAGAACAATGCTGCTAGCCTTACGACGAGTCACTCACGAATACAATCTAATACCGTTCAAGCTCAGGAGTTGATGAATGCGTTCTGCCTTAATGATCACCACCCTGATGGGTATGTTCTCCATCACGGGCACCCACGCAGCCACGTCATCGGATAGCTCAACGAAGGACCCCGAAGTGCTTGGTTTTGTGGAATGGGTGGTGATGGACGACACCGAAGTCAAGCTGAAGGCGAGGCTCGACACCGGAGCTAAAACCTCTTCCCTGCATGCCGTCGATGTAGAACCTTTTGAAAAAAACGATGAGGAATGGGTCAGATTCAGGCTGCCTCTAGGTGACCATGAAGACCAGCCAAGCGAGGGCAAACTAAACCACGAAGATGTGATTCTGGAATTCGAGCGCCCGGTGCACCGGACCGTGCTGATCAAGCGCAAAGGCGCGCCTTCGCAACGTCGATACGTGGTGAACATGGAGTTCTGCATTTCCGGCAACTTGCACGAAACCCAGTTTTCCCTGACCGATCGAGGACGATTTTCTTACCCGGTATTGCTTGGGCGCCGGTTCATGCGCGACGACAACATCCTGACGGACTCAGCTCAGAGCTTTATGGCGACTAAGGAGTGTGAATACCGCACCTTAGAAGAACTCGCCGAGCGCCCTGAAGCTTTGAAACACTGACGCCAGCAGATTATTGGGCCGCTTCAGGCTCGTCTTTCCGAACCCTGAGGAAACTGGCAAAACGGGGCAAGCCGGTTGCAGTATGCCCGCGATAGCGAAAGGTCACCGTTGCCCCGAGCGGCGGCGGGCTGCGCCGGTCGGCATCGCTGAACCCTGTTCCGATACGAAATCGGCGACCGTTCTCGAGCTCGACCTCCAATGCCCCCATCATGCCCCGATACTTGCCTTGACCGGGCAAATGGTCAGTCACCACGGCTTCCGCATCCTCAAACGTTTTCACCTTGAGCAAATCATCCGAACGCCCGGCGTGATACAGGCTGGCTTTGCGCTTGAGCATCAAGCCTTCCGCACCGGCAGCGACCGCCGCGTCCAACTTCGCCATCAGGGCTTCATGGTGTGTGATCGAGTGTTGCGGAACGAATACCAGATAGCGCGAACCAGACTCTTCTACCAGCTTTTTCAACCGCTGATAACGAGCCGTAAACGGCGTGTTCTTGATGGGAAGATCAAAGGCATGGAAGCGCACGGCCTGCCATTCTTCGGCAACCGGTTGCTGCTTGCGAACCACCCCGGATAATTGCGCAAACCGCCCTCGGCCGCTCCACAACTCGCCATCCAGCGGCTGATCCGGGAATTGCTCGGTGAACCACGGCGGAGCCGCATAAACGTGTCCACCCCGGGACCAGAATTGTTCGCCATCCCAGTATGCTCGCACACCATCCAGCTTTTCGCTGACCCAATAAGCCTGAAGATCGACGCTTTGATGGTACACATTCGCCAACGGAATAGCGGGCGGCTGTGCCCTGGTTAACGAGGGGTACAAGCAAGAACTAAGAAAAACGATAAGACCGACTGCCAGCGCCAAAGCCCTGGCAGGTCGGATAGTGAAGATTGGCATAATCCTTTGCCTTATAACGTCCTGTTAGCGCGGCTCCGGCCGTGGAGCGATTACGCCGTGATGTACTTCAACAGCTCAACCACCTGCTCAGGGGTTTGCGCCCAAGCCATGGCCGCAGCGTCCACTTCTTTCAGCGGGTGCACAATGGCTTCATCGTGAAGGGTGACGTAGGGCGTGCCCATCGCAGCACAGTAGCCGGCATCGAACGCGGCGTTCCACTGCTTGTACTTGTCACCGAAGCGAATCACCGCCAGATCACACTGTTCCAACAAAGTCTTGGTGCGAATAGCGTTGACCTTGGAAGACTGGTGATCACGCCAGAAATTGTGTTCCGGCTTGCCCAGAAAATCGCCGGCTGCGTCGCTCGAGTCGTGGTCGGTATTGGCAGATACAAACTCTACCGGCAGGCCAGCGGCTTCAGCACCGGCAGCAATCTGCTCGCGCCAGTCCGTGTGAATTTCACCTGATAGGTAAACAGTCCAGATCATTGTGCTCTCCTGTAGGCATTGAAAGGCTTTAAACCGGGGATGATACGCCAATAGCAAGAGATGTTCACTGCGGGTTAACGGCCCTCAGCCGCTAACTCGCAGGCTCGGTGCAGGATCAATGCTCAGCAACCTTTGCTACGTCATCAGCTCCAGCAACGCTTTCGCCGCCGCTGCGGAAGACGCCGGGTTCTGTCCGGTCACCAGAAGGCCGTCGGTTACGACGAAGGACTGCCAGTCATCACCTTTGCTGTAATCCCCGCCATTTTCCTTCAACATATCTTCAACCAAAAAGGGTACTACGTCAGTCAGGCCGACCGCGTCTTCCTCGGTATTGGTAAAACCGGTTACCTGTTTACCAGATACCAGTGGCTTTCCGTCTTCGCCTTTAACGTGCCGCAACACTCCGGGGGCGTGGCAAACAGCCCCTACCGGTGTACCTGCTTGAATCGCGTTTTCAATCAAAGCAATGGATTTCGGATTCTCCGCCAAGTCCCACAAAGGACCGTGGCCGCCCGGATAGAACACGGCGTCGAAATCCTCCAGCGATACGTCCTCCAGTTTGGCGGTTGAAGCCAGCGCAGCATTCGCTTCCGGATCGGCCTCGAATCGATGCGTAGCCTCGGTCAGGGCGTCTTGTTGGTTGCTGTTGGGATCGAGCGGAGGCTTCCCACCCAGCGGGGACGCCAGTACCACCTCGACTCCCGCGTCTTTAAACACGTAATAAGGCGCAGCCAGTTCCTCAAGCCAGAAGCCGGTCTTTTCACCGGTGTTTCCTAGCTGATCATGGGATGTCAGTACCATTAACACGTTCATAGTCTTACCTCACCTGATCTGAATTGGGTCGTTCGTTGGTCTGGATGGCGCGAAGGCTATGCTCCGAAATCCACCACCACCTTGCCGAAGTTCTTCCCTTCCAGAAGGCCAATGAAAGCCTCCGGCGCGACTTCAATACCGTGCGCCCGGTCTTCCTTGATACGAATCTGGTCGGCCTGCAGCCATTGGGTCATCTCTTTGACAAATGGCGCATACCCGGTTTCGTAATGGTCCATGATGATGAACCCCTGCATCCGAATCCGTTTGCGCAAAATCATACCGGCAAGCATGGGCACGCGATCCGGTCCCTGCGGTAACTCTGTCGCATTGTAGTGGGCAATCATGCCGCACACCGGAATACGGGCGAAATCGTTCAACAACGGCAAAACCGCATCGAAGACCGCACCACCCACGTTTTCGTAATACACATCAATGCCATCCGGTGCGGCTTGGGCAAGCTCCGCCTCGAAATCCGGCGAGTGCCGGTCCAGGCTCACATCAAAGCCCAGAGTGTCCTTTACGTAACGCTGTTTTTCACCACCGCTGGTGATGCCGACAACCCGACAGCCTTTCAGTTTTGCGATCTGGCCCACCACTGAGCCAACCGCTCCGCTGGCTGAAGCGACAACAACGGTTTCACCGGGTTTCGGCTCGCCGATGTTCAACAATCCGTGATAAGCCGTGAAGCCGGGCATGCCCATCAGGCTCAAGGCGTATGAGGGTTCGGGCAAGCCTTCAACCGACATCAGTCCGGAGCAGTCAGATACCGCGTATTCCTGCCATCCGCTCCCGGCCAGAACCCGGTCGCCTTTCGCGAACTTCGGGTTTCTGGATTCCACCACTTCCGACACCGTACCGCCGACAATCACTTCGCCGATGTTCAAAGACGGCGCGTAGGACGGAGCCTCGCTCATTCGACCGCGCATGTACGGGTCCAGGGACAAGTAACGGGTTTTGAGGAGCACTTCACCTTCATTCAGGCTCGGGACCTCAGTCTCTACCAGTTTGAAATCCTCGGAGGTCGGTGCGCCGTTCGGACGCTGGTTCAAAACCCACTGGCGATTTTTCAATGTTGAATTCTCCATGGTCTTGTCTCCTCCGTTACAGGCTGGCTTCAAGGGCACGACGGCTGATGTCCGGCGTCACGTCTCCGTGTTCACCGAGCTTCGTCATACCGTGGCGTTCAAGCTGGCTGATGATGTCGTCGATGGAGTTCTCATCGAGCCCGTAATCTGGCAGTCGGGTCGGAATAGACAAGCTTTCAAAAAACTGACGAGTCGCCTGAATCGTCTTTTCAATACGCTCTTCGGCAGAGCCTTCGCGAATGTTCCAGACCCGCTCACCATACTGTAGCAACTTTTCCGCTTTGGACTCGCGGCGCACATCCAGCATGCCTGGCAGCACGATGGCCAAGGTCCGGGCATGATCAATGCCGTACAACGCCGTCAATTCATGGCCAACCATGTGCGTTGCCCAATCCTGAGGTACGCCAGCGCCAATCAAACCATTCAGTGCCTGCGTGGCCACCCACATCAGGTTCGCTCTCAGCTCGTAGTTTTCCGGGTCTTCCAATACTTTCGGGCCGATCTCAACGAGCGTTTGCAGCAGACCTTCTGCAAAGCGGTCCTGAACCATGCCATTGGCCGGATAAGTCAGGTATTGCTCAACAATATGGGTAAATGCATCGGCAACCCCGTTGCTGATCTGCTTCGCTGGCAGCGTGAAGGTTTTGACTGGGTCCAGAATCGAGAACGCGGGATAAACCAACGGGCTGGAAAACGGCAGTTTGGCTCGCAGCGCCTTGTTGGTCACGACCGCGCCACTGTTCATCTCGGAACCGGTGGCCGGCAACGTCAATACAGAACCGTACGGAATGGCGTGGGTGATATTCCGCCCCCGCTTTTCCAGAATGCTCCAAGGATCACCGTCAAAACCAACCGCAGCGGCCACAAATTTGGTGCCGTCGATCACCGAGCCGCCACCAACTGCCAGCAAGAAATCGAACTGGTTCTGCTCAATCACGGCGACCGCTTTCATCAGGGTTTCGTAGGTCGGGTTTGGCTCGATACCACCAAACTCGCCAATGTGCCGGTCGCCCAGAGCTTGCTTGACCTCGTCTATGGTGCCGGTTTTCTTGGCACTTTCACCGCCGAACAGCAGCAACACCCGTGCATTTTCGGGTACCAGCTTATCAAGACGTTGGATCGTGCCTTCGCCGAACACGATGCGCGTGGGATTGTAGAACTCGAAATTATTCATAACACCTCACTCTTAGACCAGTCGTCTAGTGACCAGGTAAATAAAAAGCTGATCAGATCAGCCTATTCTTTAATGTTGATTCTCAGTCTAAACATGACTAGACCAGTCGTCTACATTCATGAAGAAAATATCATCACTCTGAAGCGCCCTGCGGCCTTCTCTCGGCTTAGAACATTGACACTAAGGCCATCAGCCCAAAAAACAACCCGAAAATAGCCGCCATCGGCAACGCATCTTCATACGCCAGGGCAGGCTTCAAAAAGCTCCGTTTCAACGCTTTCACAAAGCGCTTGGGTGTATAAATGTTTTTCCGGTAATGTGCTCGGTAGTAGGCCTGCGCTGTGCTGGGCATGCTGTCCCGATCAAATCGATACCAGAGCTTCAGTACACCCATCCGATCCTTCTTGCGAGCCCAGTCCCCGGCGATTCCCGGCAATAAACGGAAAAACACCGCAGACCCGAAATCGATGATCTTGGGGTCGCCCGATGCCCCACACAACACATTGCCCGAGTTACCCAGATCGAAATGAACCACACCGCTTCTGTGCAGTTGCTGCACCGAGGCGTAAAGCTTCACAAAGAAGTCTTCCGGAACACCACCTCGCTTCCCCAACTCTTTTAGCGGCACTCCGTCAACGTGCCGGTACTGTATGGCTCCGCGGCGGTCCGTGCACCGGTACACATCGTTGGGGGTAAACGACAGTCCTTCAACGGCCTTGAGCATTCTGTATTCGTGCCTGGCCAGCGCTCGAAAGTATTGCGTCAGTGGAAAAACGAAGGAGGGGTAGGTTTTCACCACCTGTTTTTCGCCTGTCAGATTCTCGACGACAACTGTTGCCGGTTTATGCCAACGCCGGGCACGCTCACTTTCTCTACCCTGTTGCGCACTGACATCGAGACAATCGAGAAAGTTGCCACTACGAGAACTCATTACGCATTCCTTTAAATTGATCTTACCGAGCAATATCGGAGGAATGGCTATTATTGGTGGGCAGGGGGATTTTGAATAATTCGGAGGTCGTATCCTTCACATCACTTCTGGTGATAGGAAGGGCAGAAACCAGCCGTCGGCTGTATCTTAGACAGCCGGGTTAGATTGAACGCGACGTTAAAGGCCGAGCATTTCTCTGGTTGCCGCCAGCGCGCACTCCATGGGCTCGCGGTCGCGTGTGATCTTGCTGCGCAGACTCGCACCCAGCCACAACTGGTAAAGAGTTGAAGCCGTTACCGTGGCATTCAGAGACGTTGGCAAGGAACCATCAGCCATGCCCTCTGAAACCGCCTGCGCTAACCTTGCAACTACCCGGGACGTTTCCCGAGCCAAAACAGCTCGCATGGCTTCGGACAAATCACTGACCTCGGCGGCCAGCTTAACGGTGAGGCATTTGCCTTTCGGATCGCAGGCGGATTGGGTTTCCAGCCAGGTCTCCCAGTATCTGATCAAGCGCTCGGCGCCCGTCAGGCCCGGGCGTGACAGCATGGTATCCAGCGTCTCTTGGTAATTGGCAAAATAGCTCTTGAGCAACTCTTCACCAAACGCTTCTTTGGAACCGAAATAGTGATAGAAAGAGCCTTTAGGCACGCCGGCGGCCTGCAAGATTTGGTTTAATCCTACAGCGCTGAAGCCTTTACCACTGATGATGACCTGGGCGGTTGCGAGGATGTGGCTGCGCACATCTTGAGTTGCTACTTTTGGTTCCATGGCGAAATTCTAAGCGGGATTAGACCAATTGTCTAGAAAGCGCACACCGGCCGCCGAGCAAGCATTTCCTGAGCTTATACAGCGGACGGTGAGCAGCGCGTAAACGACTTTCTACGCCTAAGAGCAGGGCGAGGAGGTCATGATTTCCTGCCAGCGCTCTTGCAGTAGCCGTTCAAGGTGACCCCGCATCCAGATAACTCCGGGGTCACGATCGTGACGGGCATGCCAGATCAGATAGAGACTAGTCGGATCGACCTTGAACGGTAACTCACTCATCCATAAACCGTTGATGAAACCGCAATCCTGACTGATCATTTCGGGCACCGCCGCAATGAGGTCGGTTTCTCTCAGGAGCTCCGGGGCAATAGAAAACTGATTGACCGTCGCAGCAATCCGGCGGCTCTGGCCTTTCTGGTCAAGATAACTGTCAACGAACCCATGGGCGTCACCGGACATGGTCACCAGCAGGTGACGTGCTTCCAGAAATTCTTCCAGCGTGATCGGCCTTCCAGCAAGGGGGTGATCTTCCCGCATCGCCAGCACATAGCCCCCTTCAAACAGCCAGGTACTGCGCAGACTGTGATCGTGGTGATGCAACATACCCACCGCCAAATCGACGTTCGCTTCCCGTAGATCGTCGTGAGTACCTTCGGGGGTATAGGGCACAGCATGGACATCGACACCCGGTGCCTCTTCTTCAAGCAACTTGATCAAAGGACGCCACACCATTTCTACGATGATGTCCGTGACCGCTAACCGAAATCTCCGCTTTGACGTTTGGGGATCAAACTGCGTGGCACTCACGGCATTCGTCAAAGAAAACATCGGCCCGCCCACCTGGTCCCAGAGGCTCAAAGCGTAGGATGTGGGCTCAATATTTCTGCCTTTGCGAACGAACACCGGGTCGTTCCAGATCTGGCGCATTCTGGAAATCGCATTCGACACGGCGGGTTGGGTCATGGAGAGGCGGTCAGCCGCTCGGGTCACCGACCGCTCTGTCATGATGGCGTCGAAAATATAGAGCAACTGGAGCTCTTGGGTTTTCATTAACGGTAACCCCGGTTGGGTTTATGTAGACGCTTATAAGTTACCTTTCACAAAGGTACGAAGCTCGCTCAGGCTGCCAGCACCAGTTTGGCGGGCAATGGCTGCACCGTCTCGAAAGAGTGCCAGAGTCGGGATCGCCCGAATGCTCAATTTGGCCGCGACTTTCGGGCTATCATCAACGTTTACTTTAGCAATGGTCAACTGCCCATCAAACTCCTCTGCAAGTTCTTCAAGCAGCGGAGCTATCGCTTTGCATGGACCACACCACGGCGCCCAAAAATCCACCAACACGGGCTGGCCGCTCTGCAAAACAGCTTGATCAAAATCGGCATCGGTTACATAAATAATGTCAGTCATCGTCATTTCTCCTGGAGGGTACAAAGCTTGTCGTCACTTTGAGGCTGAATGACCGACAACACCAATTCCCCATACATATGACTCACATTCGCCGAAATGATACCAGCCCAGCTTATCATGGTCAGATAGCGGGAATTCCTTACAACACTCCCAAAAAAATCCAGCCTCAAACCTCCTGCTATAAGTTTCAGTGATGTATCCCATACTGATTCCGAATTATTCACGACCACCTCCGGGACTCATACTGCCTGCCATCTGATACCGAGTCGCTTTCGACTTGGCTATCAACAAACGTTCCGAACCGGAGAAAGACCTATGCGTAACATTACACTCGCCGCCATCGCTTCCCTCGTTGCCGTTGCTGCCCTGCCTGCACAAGCAAGCCTTGCAGACCGCGATTCAGACAACGCACGGGTAGAGACCACAGAGCCTGCCCCGTACAGCGGCCAAACAGTCATTCGCGGTGAAATCGTGTCTGACTAACACGATTAACCCTTCGATTTTTCATGTGCATCTTGGCACCAGGGACGGTGCGTTTTTAGATCATCAACTCGAGCCATTTTAGAGTGGCTAACACTCCCTCCCGCCATCGATCGCTCGGTTTATCTCCATTTTTCCTTCCGTTGTAGTGGCCCCCACTACCCGACTCCGTTAGAGTTCTAGCGCAAAATCCCGCGTTTATGAGAAGGTAAGAAAGATGATGTCTGAACCCAGCCGTAGTTTCAGCCCCGCCGGCCCAAATGCTCTGCCTGCGAGCTGGAAACTGGTGATCGTCGCAATCGCCGTTATGTGCTTATCCATAGCATCGTACATCGAGATCCCCATGGTACCGGTACCGATTACCGCGCAAACCTATGTGCTGCTTACCGTTGCCGGGCTTCTTGGCTGGAAGCTGGGCACCGTCTCAACGGTTTTATGGCTGGCCCTCGGCGCTGCCGGACTGCCGGTTCTTGCGGGTGGCGGAAGCGGACTGGATTACTTCTCCGGACCAACCGCGGGCTACCTCTTTGCCTTTCCCTTGGCCGTTGCCCTTGTTGGTTTGCTCTTTGCCCGCGGATGGAACACAAAGCACATTAAGCTTGCCTTCCTCGCAATGCTGTTGGGTCATGTCGTCTGTCTTGGTTTCGGCGGATTATGGCTCGCCTTTACCATCGGGCCGGCAGATGCATTTCTGAAAGGCATTTTGCCGTTCTTGCTCGGGGGCGTTATAAAATCAGCTCTTGCGGTTGCGACAGTCGTTGTTGTTGTTCGTTTTATCAAAACGAGTGCTGGTCGCTAGAGGAATAGAGATCTCATGCCTAGATCGCGCGTTTATGACTGCCCTTCATGCAACAACCCTGCGTTGGTGGCTACCAGCAATCCGTCGATACTTAACTGCCGACACTGCCATGGCATGTGGTTTGAAGACGGGGCGCTGAACCAGGCCATTGCAAACCAGCATGATTACCTCATCGATTATGATCATGAGCGCCATCTAGGCTCTGCCCTGCGGTCCAGCGACCGGCAATGCCGGCGCTGCCAGATTCCCATGGTTCATTATCAACTGCTGGAGCACTACACGACTGAAATCGACTGCTGCCCGACCTGTGATGGTGTCTGGTTGGATAAGCACGAAGTCGACCAAGTGATGCATTCACCGCAGCTAAAAGAGGCGTTAAGCGACCTCAATGAAAAGGTGAGCTGGCATTCCTGGTTATTTCAGTTTTTCACGGCCATGCCCGTGGAATACAACGTTCAGCCCCACCGCACACCGTGGGTCACCTGGGCCTTAATCTTGCTGTGTAGCCTGGTGTTTATGGCAGGCCAGCTTTCCCCGGAAACCAACGAATGGGTTTTCGTAAATTGGGGGTTCAACTCTGAAAACCAGAGCCCCGAACATATTGTCCTCCAACTCCTCACTTACCAGTTTGTCCACGGCAGTTTCATGCATTTGGCTGGTAACATGTATTTTCTGTGGATCATTGGCGACAATTTGGAAGACGCCCTCGGCCACAGCGCCTTTCTGGCTCTGTATCTGTTTGCCGGTGTTATGGCCGCTTTAGCAGAACTGCTGTTTTTCAACAGTAGCCAAGGCCCACTGCTGTTGGTGGGTGCCAGCGGGTCAATCGCTGCCCTATTCGGTCTCTACTTAATGTGGTTCCGCCACGCCAGCCTGACCTTCATGTTCTTTGTTTACCAGAAGAAACTCGCACCCCATTGGTACTTCCTGATCTGGAGCCTGATCAATCTGTTTGGCATGTTCTCCGGCCAAGGCGGAGTGGCCTGGGTGGCACATTTGGGCGGTTTTGCGCTTGGTTTGTTGCTGGGCTATCTGCTGCGGGATTACGTGTTCAGAAAGAACCCGTTGATTGCGATGCTGAACCAGCCGGAGGCTCAGTTGCGGCGGTAGTGTGCGCGCCGATAAAGGAGATACGACCCTGAAAACTCCGAGAACGGCCTTCACGAGCATACCTGCCATCAAGCTGGGCCCAGAGGCTCTGCACAGGACCCAGCTTGATGATCAGATCAAGGTGTTTAGTTTAGGCTAGGAACGTCCACTAAAGTGAAGACGCCCCCCAGCCAATCAGTTATCGATGGAAAATTCATCAAACAACCGCACCTCACCTTCCCGGTCCGCCGGATCGAATACGTAGCTTTTCACCGTGCCGGTGCCGGTATCCAGAATGGAAAAGCTACTCAGGTTATTCGTCGCCAGGAAAGGCAACTCCGGATAAGCCTCGCTTTCAAGGCTCATGGGGCTGAACACCGATGGGAAAGCCATATCCCGATCCTGAGGATCACCATTGGGGGGGTAATTCTCAATATTCCAACGCGGCTCATCAGAATTCACATCTGCCCAGAAGTCAGCGTAGCTAGCACGGACATCCTTCTGGTATGCACCCGTATGGTCGACATAATAGGCCCCATACGAGTTGCCCACGTTGGAGCTTTCCAGATAGTGCATGTCTCCTACCTTGCTTCGGTTCCAGACATGGGAATGTCCGATGGCAACCAGATCTACGCCATTTTCGACCAGAAAAGGCTCAATGTCGTTGAACCATATGTCGTTGGTCAGCGGATATTGATAACGAATTTCGCTAATGGACGGCAGTCTCGGTATCACCTCATTCTGCCAGTCTTCCGGACTGATGGGGAACGGAAGTTCAACGATGTTCTCACCACCTTCGCCGTCAGGCTCAACCAACTGCATGATGGGGTCCGCCAGTACTGGCACCGTATTATCACCCAATCCAAAAACGCCCTGGTGGGCCATAACTACCTTGTAGCGGGCCTGTTGGAAGGCATCAGACTGTACCACCTCCGACAGCCACTGAAATTGTTCGGAATTCTTGTCGAAACGTTCGAACATGAACTCGCCAAACCCCCAAGCCTGGGGATTCTCAAGATCGCCAAGCGGTTCCACAAACTTGCTCCGATTCTCGCCGTTGACGCTCCAGGATCTCCAGATGCGGGAAACATTCATCGAAATCAGAAATACATCGCCGAAAGACGCTGTGTAATATTCCTCATTCCCAGGGCCATCGTCCGGGAAGGAAAAGATATCGAGAAAGCTCTGCTGGTTGTGCGACTGATCAGCAATCCAGCTAGCCTTTACCTCAGGATCGTCTCCGGGGTTAACGCCCTCCCTGACCTCCTCGTAGGCAATTTCCGCGTACCAGCGGGGCTGGGGGTCGTTATAGGCACCATTTAACGTATAGCCTTCAGCCTCCGGGAGATACCGCCCCATAACCTCATGGTTGCCTATTGCCCCAAACAAGGGGGCATGCTGCAGTATCTCACCACCGGCATAGGGGGCGTCGGGCATCAACTGCTGGGCTCGGCCCTGCAATGATGGAAAGAACGCTGGCGCGCCCTCTTTGGCCTGATCGAACCACTCAGACGCCCGATCAGGAACGTTGACGAAGTCACCCGCAAAAAATACCGCATCCGGAACTCCCACCGTATCAACCACACGCTGATAATTTGCAGGGGCGTTAACCTTGGACTGCATGTCAGAGGTCAGAAGGATTTTCAGAGGTTGGTTGGGCGAGGGCGCAGCCGCCAGCGTATAAATGTCGCTGGTAACTTCCCTGCCATCTGGATCAACGCTGGTCACCCGATAGTCGAGACGCTCTCCAGCAGCCAGACCAGTGGCCGTCGCCTCGTGCCGGAACACAGCGCGCTCTGTTACACCTTCATAGGTCACGCCGTCACGCTGGGATGCCGCATCTTCCATCATTCGATCCAGCCTGACGGTTTGCGCCGGTACCGTAATATCGTTGCCGTAGTCCAGACGATGTTCTTGACCTTCAAAGCTGGTGAACCAGACGACATTGACGGAATTGTGGGTCGGCAATTGCAGGAAGGGATCGGTCAATAACGAATAGCTGCTCTGCTCAGCTGGCGGGTTACCGGAAATCTCGTCACCGTTGTCCTCACTGTTATCACCGTTGCATCCGGAAAGCAGCAGTATGCCGCACAGCAACATAACCGAACGGGTTGTAGGGAAGTCCCGCATTTCAATCTCCTTTGGTTACAGGGATAAGCCCTACCAGTTAACGAAAAGTCCGTTACGGTTTAATGTAAGACGCTAAAAACGTTAATAAACGGCTCCCTCCGCTTACTGAGGCCGTGATGACTTCGCAAAGAAGGCCCTGCCGTTTGCTACGTTCTGAACAATCCACGTCAAAGGCGGTGCTGAGGTGTTCGGACCAGCTCAAAATGCGCACTCGGGCAAACTTTTGCTAGATTGCCGTAATGCCAATTGGAACGCTCTTTTAGTCAATGACGGAGCTGGTGCCCAAAGCTATACTTCGGTAACCCTGATAAGAAACAACCATTCAGACCAAGGAACACAACAATGAGTGACCTGAAAGCCAAGTTTGAAGAGTCGGTAAACTACATCAAGAGTGCCGACGGCGACTTCCAGCCATCCAACGAACTCAAGCTGGAATTCTATGCGCTGTACAAGCAAGCCACCGAAGGTGATGCCACCGGCAAACGCCCAGGCATGATGGATTTCGTGGGCCGCGCCAAGTACGACGCGTGGGAAAAGCTGAAAGGCACCTCCAGCGAAGAAGCTATGCAGCAGTACATCGACAAGCTGGAATCGCTGAAGTAAGAGCGTTTCAATCGCGGTCGCAGGTCTCTACCGGCGACCGCTGCTCAATTCTCGACCTAACCTCTCCCGCCTCACCTTTGCGCCTTTCAAACGTTTGTCATATGATGCGCGCACCATAAGAACAACAAGTCATTCGGAAGACCATACAAATGAACATTACTGAAGCGCTGGAGCAATCACGCCCCGGCTTGGTATGCCTTGTTCAGGCTGCTATCCACAAACGCGAACTTAACCAGCGGGCAGAACAAACCTACCTGCACTGGATCAGTCGTTTCGTGCTGTTTCACGACTTGAAAGACCCCAGCACCTTGTCGGAAGAAGATCAGGCGCACTTTTTCGAGTATCTGAACGAACACCTGCGAGTGTCACGAGCGAGGCTCAATCAAGCCAAGCACGCTCTCGAATTTTTCTATGACGATGTACTGAGCAAGCCTACCCAACCGGATAGCGCCGCCGCATAACCCAGCAGCAGTTAGGGGCGCTCGATCATATTCACATTAAGTGCGTCGTAGGTGCGGTTCTCAGGTGGGCGGATCAAGTAGTTATTGCTGTGGGTCTGCCCCGGCACCACTTTCGGGTTCGCGAATCGAATATCCACTGGAATCTCAGAACGCCCCAGATCGGTACGTTCGTCTCGCGGTTGCAGCGCTAACGGGTCGAGATAGAAATTAGCATCTTTACCCGACTGCACAGGCACACCAGCGGCTGGCGCAGCTAGCCCGCCTTTTATAACGGTGTTCGCCAAGACGTCTTCATCCATCGAGCTGAACGGGATGGTGTCGAGGGTGGAACGCTCTTCGTATTCAAACACCGGAGCATCGTTATCGCTGAGGTCTGACTGCCCGAGAGCCGACATCGAAACTCCCCACCCCAACATCAGGCCGATACCCGTCTTCCAAAGGCCCAAGCTTGCACGTTTTCCGATGATGTAATTTGCGGCATTCATGACAATCATCCTGATCAGATCGCTCACCCTCTCTGGGGTGACAAATTTTGATCAGTGTATCGCCCAAATCGACTAATCGCTCACCAATTAGACGATTTTGTGACTTTTCTCACTTACCTGGCGTGTCAGAGTTATATCGAATTCCGGTAATGACTACGGTTTTCCAGTCTTCCGGTGTTTTCACCGACACTTCGTCGTCCAGGTACTTACCAATCAGTGCTCGTGCCAGTGGTGCATTGATACTCAAATAGCCCTTACTCAAATCAAACTCATCAGCCCCCACCAACCGGTACGTTTGTTCCTCACCCTCTTCATCCTCAACCGTTACCCAGGCACCAAAATACACGCGGCTCTGGTCTTCCGGCAGACGATCTACCACGGTCAACTCGTCCAGCCTCTTACTGAGAAAACGGACGCGGCGATCAATCTCCCGCAATTGTTTTTTGCCGTAGATGTATTCCGCATTTTCAGAGCGATCGCCCTGTGCGGCGGCTTCACGAACGGCTTGAGTCACCTCAGGGCGTTTGACCTTCCACAAGTACTGAAGCTCTTCGCGCAGCGCTTGTTCGCCGTCCGGTGTGATGTAGCGGGGCGGGTGCCCGGAAGATGTTGGTTTCACCATGATGCTCTTGCGCTCAAAGCTGGTTGAAAAATGTGGGGGCATAAAAAAACCCCGTGGATCACGGGGTATAAGGCTAGCGCTGTGCTGGAGGAAGAAGCAACCTTAACGGGCCGACTTCTTCATCTACACTAACTATTATGCATTGTGACCATTACCCCGCCGTGGCCACCGCATTACCTTTTAGAAAGAGGTGAGGCGTTCTTTGACCAAGGGGAATTAGGTTGCACACTCTAGACACTATCGCTAATTTCCCTTCCCAATGACCCTGACTCATCATTTTTGGAGACACCAATATGAACACTCAAAAGATTTTGAACCTGGCCCTAGAAGGCGTTGATAGCCTAGGTTTCAAATTGGAAGAATTCGGCATCACTAACAAGGTGAACCGCCACAACATCGCGGCCTTTATGATGGCTGAGCAGAAGCATCTGGAAGGTGAGTGGGATAGCCTGCAGGTGAAAGTAGATCACCGCCGTGCTCAGTTTGAAGCTCTGACCAAGCAAGTTGAAGAGCGCGCTGAAGCGATTTTCAGCCCACTACTGGCGCAGGTTAACCGTTTCCGCGCCAGCCACTGAGTTTACGCCTGACTGTCTGCGGGTGAGCGGGCCTCATCCGCGCCGTCAGTGGCCTGTTCTGCCTGAGCCGCTTTTATACGTTTTCTTATACCCGTGAACCCGGGCATTTTTACCGCGACCGTCAGCCCCGGCATCTCTTCTCCCGGATGGCTATCGCTCAGCAAAATCTCCCCATGGTGGATTTCCGCCACCGCACTGACCAAACTCAGGCCCAAACCGTTACCGGGCAACGAACGACTCTTACCAACCCGGTAGAAACGCTGAAACACCTGGTCTTTCTCTTCATCCGGAATACCAATCCCGGAGTCCTGAACTTCAAAAATCGCACTGGATCCCTCTTTACGAACCACGACCACAATACCCCCTTGTTCCGGCGTGTATTTGATCGCGTTGTCGATCAGGTTGCTCACCATCTGGAACAGCAGGTCCCGATCGCCCTCGATCATCACCTTGGGCTCCATCACCTGCTTGAACTGCTGATCTTTATCTTCTGCCAGCGCCTCATAGAGTTCACAGGCATCACCCACCAACTCATCCAACGAGATCACTTTCATGTCCGCTGTATTACCGCGCGTTTCCAACCGAGCAATTCTCAACAACGCATTAAACGTGGACAACAGCTGATCCGCCTCGCCCACTGCCCGACCGACCTGTTCCCGGGCCTCGTCATTGTCTACAGAAATCAGAGTTCTTTCTAACTGGTTGCGTAGCCGTGTGAGCGGGGTTCTCAAATCATGGGCAATACTGTCGGAAACATGCCGGATACCTTCCATCAGATACACGATACGGTCGAGCATCTGGTTCAGGTTTTCAGCCAACTGGTCGAAATCGTCTTCGGTACCGCGGGTGGGGATTCTTAACGAAAGATGGCCGTTCATGATACGGCGGGAGGTGTTGTTGATCACTTCAATTCGGCGCGTGGTGCTTCGGCTCATCAAGAAACCGCCCAACAGGGCCAGCGCAAGGGTGATACCCATACCCCAGTTGATTGCCCCTTCGATCACGCGTTTAACGTTGGTTAATTCATCAACGTCGCGCCCCACTAACAAACGGAGGCCGCCCTGCACGTCAAAGATGCGGGCACGCGCTAAACGTTCCGGGCCTTGCCAGCCCAAACTGGAGTCCAGAGTAAAGTTAATCCAGCCACTCTCTGCCGTGCGACTTCCGTCCGGCCAAGCCTCGATGTTACCCGCCAGCTTTAGCTGATCATCAGTAGACAGCAGGTAAACCGTTTTAGCGTTGGGGTCTCGTGCGACTCGTTCCCGGATGATGGTGATCAATCCGTTAACGCCTCGCCCCCGGTATTGCTCCGCGAGGCCTGCAATCTCGGCCTCAATCGTTTCATCAGTCTGAGCGGTCATGAATCCAGCTGTGCGCCAGTATATAAATGCCAGAAGCAAAAATACCGAGGTGGCAAACACCACCATATACAGCAGCGCCAGCTGGAAAGACGACGTTCTGAGCTGACTAAGCAGTTTCACGCAACATGTATCCCGCACCCCGAACCGTCTGCAGCAAGGGGGTGTCGAATTCCTTGTCGATCTTCGCGCGCAGACGACTGATGTGCACGTCAATCACGTTGGTTTGGGGATCGAAATGATAGTCCCAGACCTTCTCCAGCAGCATGGTCCGGGTGACCACCTGGCCAGCATTACGCATCAGGTATTCCAGCAACCGGAACTCACGTGGCTGGACATCAATGTTCTGGCCGGAGCGCTTGACGGTACGCGCTAACAGGTCCATCTCCAGATCCGCCACTTTCAGCACGGTTTCAGTTTCTGCTGCCTGTCGATTGCGACGAACCAACGATTCAATCCGCGCCAGCAATTCGGTGAACGAAAACGGTTTGGTCAAGTAATCATCACCGCCGCCACGCAGCCCTTCCACCCGGTCGTCCACGTCACCTAAAGCACTCAAAATCAGCACCGGAACCTGATTACCGGTTGCCCGTACGGTCTTGATGATGGAAAGGCCGTCCATGCCAGGCAGCATACGATCCACAATCATGATGTCGTATTCTTCACTCGCAGCCATCATCATGCCGTCTTTACCGTCGGCAGCATGATCCACTACGAAATCGGATTCCTTCAGCCCCTTTACCAGGTAACTTGCTACATCCTGATCGTCTTCGATTACCAGTGCTTTCACCGGTGAGTCCTCCTGATAGCGGATTACATTAACTCTAAGGTTACGAAGAACCAGCAGCTCGGGCCAGTTACGATCTTGTAAGAGGGTGTCGCGTCTGGCGACGGTCAAGCATTGTCACCGAACCAACCCAGTGTCTGCTCGGTCATCGCCGAAGGCTTGTACTCAGCGCTGGCCCAGCCCTCAAACCCCATGTTATCCAATGCCGTAAAAACATTCGAAAAGTTAATCTCACCGGTACCCGGCTCATGCCGGCCCGGGTTATCGGCAAATTGCACATGGGCAATCCATGGCAGCAAACACTCCATGGAACGGACAAGATCCCCTTCCATGATCTGCATGTGGTAGATGTCATACTGCAAACGTACATTATCAGCATCCACTTCTTCGATCAGCGCCATCACCTTACCGGTGGTATCCAGCATAAAACCGGGCATATCCACTCGCGAGTTGATCGCCTCAAGGCACAACGTCAGTCCGACCTCGGCAAAGCGCTCCGCAGCATACTGCACATTCGCCACCAACGTGCGCCAGGCTTCGTCTTCACTTAGTGCATCGGGCTTCAGCCCCGCGAGACAATTCAACTGCTTGCATCCGAGGACCTTCGCGTACGCAATGCCTTGGTCAACCCCTGCGCGAAACTCCTCAATCCGGTCCGGCAAACAGGCAATCCCCCGCTCCCCTGCGCCCCAGTCCCCCGGCGGCAGATTAAACAATACCTGAGTCAGCTCGTTAGTCTTTAGCTCCGCGGCCAACGCCTCGGCAGGCCACTCATACGGGAACAAATACTCAACGCCATTAAACCCGGCGCTCCGAGCCTTGGCAAAACGCTCAAGAAACGGCACCTCAGTAAACAACATCGACAAATTGGCGGCAAAACGGGGCATAGCAATCTCCTGATTTCGAATCTTATTCCTTGGGCCCGCGACCCAGAGAGCCCAGCAACGTCCCGTTCAGATGTTCCAATTCCAGCAAAAGCCCACTGTGGTCCACCTCACTGTGCCCGTTCGCCACCAGCGATAAATATTCATTATGTACCTGCTGCGACAACGGCAGCGTCAGCCCTTCTGCACGCGCCTCATCCAGAATCATGCGCAAATCTTTCAACTGAATCCGCGCCGGCGCACCCGGCGCAAAATCCCGATCAATCATGCGCTGGCCGTGCAGCTCCAGAATCCGACTCCCGGCAAACCCGCCCATCAAAGCCTCTCGCACCGCAGCCGGATCCGCACCACCCTTGGCCGCTAACAACAAGGCTTCAGACACCGCACCAATGGTAATCCCGACAATCGCCTGATTCGCCAACTTAGCAAGCTGCCCAGCACCCACCGGTCCAATGCGGATACACTTCCCCAGCACCTCAAACACCGGCAGCGCCCGAGCCACATCCGCCTCGGAACCACCCGCCATAATGCTCAACCGAGCCTCAGCCGCACCCACCGTGCCACCAGAAACCGGCGCATCCAGATACCCCGCACCCTGCTCCGCCGCCAAGGCCGCATGACCACGTGCCACCGACGGCTGCACCGAACTCATATCAATCAGCAGCGCGCCGTCCTTCAACGCGGCGATAGCCCCCAGCCCTACCAAGACATCGTCCACCACCTGCCCGTTCTCCAGCATGGTGATGACCACATCCGCATCGGCTACCGCTTCGGCGGGTGACTTGGCGATGGTGGCTTCACTGGTAAACGGCTCGCATTTACTCTCCGTTCGGTTCCACAACGTCATTGGATAACCCGCGTTCAGCAGGTTTCTGGTCATGGGCGCACCCATCAGGCCAATACCGAGGAAAGCGATACGAGGAAGGTCTATAGTCATCTTCTGGAATCCCACTCAAATGTCTGGCAAAGGGGTTGGGACACTCTTTCCAAAAATGTGCGCAGCCATGGATGGCGGAGCAGAAGCGCCACACGGACGTGCCGAAGGAGCGGTTTTTGGAAAGAGTGTCCCAACCCCTTCTGCGCCGAGGCATGTTTTGTAACAGATACGTCGATTATACAAACAAAAACGCCACCAACCGCGAAACGGTGGTGGCGTTTTCAAACACTCAAAACAAAAGGGCGATCAGGCCGCTTCCGTCATCTGAGCCTTAATCTTCTTCATGGCGTTCTTTTCCAACTGCCGAATCCGCTCAGCAGAAACACCATACTTGTCCGCCAGCTCATGCAGCGTCGACTTACTGTCCGTCAACCAACGCTCCCGCAGGATATCCTGACTACGCTCATCCAACGCACTCAAAGCATGCATCAAACGGCCATTGGAATCCTCAGACCAGTTGGAATTCTCAAGCTGCACAGCCGGATCCGCACGACGATCCTCAAGATAATGAGCAGGCGCCTGATAAACTGCATCGTCATCATCGTCCATCGGACCATCAAACGACGCATCGCGGGAAGCCAACCGGCCTTCCATCTCGCGAACCACCTTCGGCTCAACACCCAAATCTTCCGCAACCGCATTCAGCTCATCGTGGTTCAACCACGCCAGCTTCTTCTTCTGGCTGCGCAGATTAAAGAACAACTTACGCTGTGCCTTGGTTGTCGCTACTTTCACGATGCGCCAATTACGCAAAATGAACTCGTGAATCTCAGCCTTGATCCAATGGACGGCAAACGATACCAAGCGCACACCGTATTCCGGATTGAAGCGCTTCACGGCTTTCATCAAGCCTACGTTACCTTCCTGAATCAAATCCGCCTGAGCCAGACCGTAGCCCGAATAACTGCGGGCGATATGGACCACGAACCGAAGATGAGAAAGCACCAACTGACGGGCAGCTTCCACATCACCGTCATAATGCAGCCTTTCCGCCAAATCCCGCTCTTCTTCCACAGTAAGAACCGGAATGCGGCTTGCCGCCTGAATATAGGATTCTAGATTCGCGCCCGGAACCAGTCTGTCAGCCAGCTGTAAACTCGTACCCATGCTTTATCCTCCGAACCTGACGGTCTTAAAATATATCAACAAACTGCAAGACCGCCAAGATCTTAATAAGTTCCAGAGAATCCCAGTAAAACGTTAATTATCAGACATCTGGAAAACTCAACGTGCTTGCTTCAAGCGTTATATCGTTCATCCAAACTACGCCAGATCAAGCTTTAAATTCAATAAGGTATTCCCGCGACCTGCGTTACCCTCCGGCAATCTCACCCGGCTCGATATCATCCAGATGACGCTTCACCGCCACCCAAGCGCCCAACCAGCCTAACAGCATTGCGATGATAATCAATGCTGCCGCCCCGTCAAAGCCCAGCCCCTGCAGAGCAAACTCACTCCGGTATAAAGCTGCTAACCGTTCGATCGGGCCGTTAAGCCACCACAACGACGCCTGAATCAAAACCCAAGCCACTATGCCGCCGCCCAGACCAAACCAAGCGCCAACGTACAAGAACGGCCTGCGCACAAACGCATCCGTACCGCCCACGAGTTTCGCCACCAAGATCTCGTCGCGGCGATTCTCGATCGCTAAACGAACGGTATTACCAATCACCAAAATAACCGCGGCGCCCAGCAACAGTGACAAAGCCCACACGGCTCGAGCCAGAATGTCAGTCATGGCATTCAAACGTTGCAACCAACCCAGATCGACCTGAACTTGATCCACCCGCCCCATACCTTCAATAAAGACCACCAACGCTTGCACGCTCGCGGCGGTGCGCGCATTCTCCTGAGGAGTAATCAATAAGGTGTGAGGCAAAGGGTTATCACCCAGGAAATCCAGCGCATCCCCCAAGCCAGAGGCCGCCCTGAACTCGGCCAAGGCCTGGTCCCGCTCCACCAGCTCAACCGACACAATCCGGCCGTCACTGTCTATCTCACGCGCGATCTCACGAGCCTGCTGTACTGACGTATCCATACTCAAATACGTCGTGATCCGGGCACTGCTCTCCCAACCGGCACTCACACCCTGCAAACTGGTAAGCAGTAACAACAGGGCGACCGGTAAGGCCAGCGCTACGCCCATCACCGTCCATGTCATCAGACTGGCGATCGGAGTCTTCAGCAAACGTTGAGCAGACGCTCGGGCCACCTTGCGATGGTGATCCAGATAACTTCTGGCCTGATTATTAATCGGGGATTTCGTACGTGCGGCAGCCCCACGGGGGTTGTCCGGTTTCTGTCGCGGATCAGCGGCCATTCAAACCTCCCCCGACCAATGCGCTGCCGCCTGCGATCAACTCACCGTGATCCAGCGTTAGCCGACGACGACCCATTTGGTTGATCAGAGCAATGTCGTGGGTTGCGATCAATACCGTCACACCGACCTGACTGAACTCGGTAAACAGCTGCATAATATCCGCCGACAATTGCGGGTCGAGGTTACCGGTAGGCTCATCCGCCAGCAGCACCGGTGGTTTGTTAACCACTGCCCGGGCAATACCGACGCGCTGCTGCTCACCACCGGAGAGCTGCATGGGATTCATTTTTTCTTTGCTCAGCAACCCGACCTTGTCCAGAGCCGCCCGCACCCGTCGACCGATGTCTCGCGGTGCGACACCCATCACTTCAAGCGGCATGGCCACGTTGTCAAACACGGTGCGGTCAAACAGCAATTGGTGATTCTGGAAAACCACGCCAATGTGGCGCCGAATGTAAGGAATCTGTCGTTTGGGCAGACTATTAAGGCGCTGACCGCCGACGACCACTTCACCCGCAGACGGCCGTTCCATCACCATGATCAGCTTCAACAGGGTGCTTTTACCGGCGCCGGAGTGGCCGGTCAGAAACGCCAGCTCACCCCGCCCCAGATGGAAATTCACCTGACGCAGGGCGGTGTGATCAGAGTCGTAGCGCTTACTTACCTGACGAAACTCTATCATCGGGGCTGAGGCTCCTGAGCCTGTGTATCAGTCGTCGAACAACGCGCTGACGAACGTTTCCGAATCGAACGTGCGCAAATCTTCCGCCTGCTCACCCACGCCAATGTAACGAATAGGCAGCTGCAGCTGACGCGCAATCGCAAACACAATACCGCCTTTCGCGGTGCCGTCCAGTTTCGTCAAGGTAATACCGGACACACCAACCGCCTGCTGGAACACCTGAGCCTGGCTCAAAGCATTTTGGCCAGTACCGGCATCCAGCACCAACATTACTTCGTGAGGTGCGGATTCATCCAGTTTCTTCATAACCCGGACAACCTTGGTCAACTCGTTCATCAGATTGTCTTTGTTCTGCAAACGGCCGGCGGTATCGGCAATCAGAACGTCCGTCCCACGAGCTTTAGCCGACTCAATGGCGTCGAAGATCACCGACGCACTGTCCGCACCGGTATGCTGAGCAATAACCGGTACATCGTTGCGCTCGCCCCACACCTGCAACTGTTCTACTGCAGCGGCCCGGAAGGTATCACCGGCGGCCAGCATCACAGACTTGCCTTCGCTCTGGAATTTACGAGTCAGCTTGCCAATGGTCGTGGTTTTGCCCACGCCGTTTACGCCGACCACCAGGATCACATAGGGCACTTTACCGGAGTCAATTTCCAGAGGCTTGGTAACGTCTTTCAACAGCCCTTGCAGCTCTTCCCGAAGCGCCTTGCGCAAGGCTTCACCGTCTTTGAGCTGATTGCGCTCGAGTTTGGCTGTCAGGGAATCGATGATTTCAGACGTGGCCGTAACCCCGACATCCGCCATCAGCAATGACGTTTCAATCTCTTCCAGCAAGTCTTCATCGATCTTCTTGCCAACGGAGAACAAATCCGCAAGACCACCGGTCAAGCCGGCGCGAGTTTTCCCCAAACCTTTCTTGATGCGTTCGAAGACACTGATTTCTGGCTCTGGCTCTGGCTCTGGCTCTGGCTCTGGCTCTGGCTCTGGCTCTGGCTCTGGCTGAGATTTTGCCTCCGGCTCCGGAGCAACCTCGGGTTCAACGACCGCGGGCTCTTCAACCGGCGCTTCCGGCTTAACGTCTGCGGCCGGCTCGACTGCTTTATCCTCAGCGTCTGTTACTGGCGCAGGGCCCTTGGCAATTTCCGGCTTGCGCTGCGGGACCGCTTTCGGGCGCGGAATCCGCCTACGATTGCTGGCAACATCCAGCACGAAGAAAAGAACAAGAAGGGCCAACAGGCCAATTGAAATCCACTCTGCCGTCATAGTCTTACCATCTATCTGAAAATGGGCGCGCGAAAGAAAGCGCACATTCTAGCAGACTGCCGGCGCTAAGTGATGAGGTGCGCGATTATCGCTCGGTTCTGGCTTTCCGGTACTATGACCCCCCAAATTCACACTCCTTCCAGCACCGCGGAGCAGATCATGGCGAAACGTAAACCAGCCCCCAGAAAACCTGACTCTGGCGCTTCAAGAAGCGCTGGCCAAGGCGGCAGCGGCGAGTTACGGATCATCGGCGGTGACTGGCGCAGCCGTAAAGTACGGTTTCCGGATGTCGGCGGCGTACGCCCGAGCCCCGCACGAATCCGGGAAACCCTGTTCAACTGGCTGAATTATCAAGTGGCCGGCAGCGATTGCCTGGACCTGTTTGCCGGCTCTGGCGCGCTGGGCCTCGAAGCCCTGTCTCGCGGGGCTGCACAAACTACGCTGGTGGACCACACCCCTGCACTGGCCAAAGCGCTACGGGACAACCTAAGGGTTCTGAAATCCGAGCAGGGAACCGTGATCTGCCAAGATGTTGAGCGGTTCCTGAGCCACCGCCAACAGCCCCCGTTCGACATCGTGTTTATGGACCCACCCTTTCGCCAAGGCTGGCTGGAAAAACTGTTCCCGCTGCTGGACGCACAACAATGGCTAAAGCCCGGAGGCTGGGTTTACGTGGAACATGAAAGTGAACTGCGCACCCCACCGACCCCGAAAAACTGGGAACTGCACCGCCAAAAAACCGCGGGGCAGGTGAACTACAGCCTGTATCGCGTGACCGCCGAGGCGGACTCGGAATAAGGTCAACAAAAGAACCCCATACTTCAAACGAAAAAAGCCCGGATGACAGTGTCACCCGGGCTTTTTTCAATGCAGCGGTCAATCAACTCACAGGGCGCAGCGAATAGGCCCGCAGGTGCGCTGAAAACTCTTCCAGATACCGAATACCACTCGCCTCGGCATCCTTACACCAATCCATCAAAGCCTGCAGTTTTTCCTGAGGTTTCAGGCCGCGCTGACGCCACAGAAGCTGCAGTTCCTGATGCTTGTCATAGATCTGACGGAGAATTTCGTTATGCTCCAGAACGGTTTCCAGGTGCGCCTTCTCACGCGGCTTGATGAGTGCTTCTTCCCGATGCAACAAACGTTTCAGCTTGCGATACATTGGACGGATGTCCTCATCCATCACCAAGCGCTGCTGGCGCAACACCGGTTTCATCACACGCTTGCGGTATTGGCGCATGATGTCAAAACGGTTGTTGGCGATGGCTTGCACGGTTTCCACATCCACCTCCAGCTTACCGGGAACATGGTGCGCAATCGGGCGATACCCTTTGGGCTTGGCCAAACCAAACACCTGGAACAGGCGGATATACCCCCAACCGATATCCACTTCGAACCAGCGACGGGACAGCTTCGCCGAGTTCGGATAGGTGTGGTGATTGTTATGCAGTTCCTCACCCCCGATCAGAATGCCCAACGGTGAAATGTTGTGTGCGTTATCCGCGCATTCATAGTTGCGGTAACCCAGATAGTGGCCAATACCGTTAACAACGCCGGCCGCCCAAACCGGGATCCACATCATCTGCAGCGCCCAAATCCAGATACCGTTAACACCGAACAACGCCAAGTTAATCACCGCCATCAACGTGATACCCATAAACTTGTGCGGGGTATACACCTTACGCTCGATCCAGTCTTCCGGCGTGCGCTGGCCATAACGCTGAAGGATCTCGGGGGTGGCCGATGCAGCATAAAGCTCGGCGCCTTCAAAAAGCACCTTACGGACACCCAGAACAACCGGGCTATGGGGATCTTCTTCGGTTTCACACTTGGCGTGATGCTTGCGATGAATGGCTGTCCATTCTTTGGTGTTCTGGGCTGTGGTCAACCACAACCAGAAGCGGAAAAAATGTTTTAGAACCGGATGCAAATCCAGAGCGTTGTGAGCCGAATGTCGATGCAGATACAGCGTTACACTGACGATTGTGATGTGTGTCATCACAAGAACAGTTGCAATCAACTGCCACACGGAAAGGTCTAAAAGACCATTAAACCACATATACTTTCCTCAAAAATCAATCTACTTCGACCATCGGCACAAACAAGGCTTTTGCTGGCATTCGAAGGGGGTTTTACCGAAGACACTTTAGCTTACGGCTGTACGCTAGAACAACCATGTTTGGTGGACTTTTTGTTACCGTTTACACTTATTTTTTTCGCAACCGGCGAATCGCGGAGGTTCAGTGCCCGAATTACCTGAAGTAGAAACCACCCGGCAGGGCATTGCTCCCCACTGCGAAGGTCAAACGATAACCCAAGTGCGTATACGCAACGGCAAGCTACGCTGGCCGGTCCCTGTCGACCTGCCCGCTCTACTGCAAAATCAAACCATTCGCGCCGTAGAACGCCGTGCCAAATACCTGTTCCTGCACCTCGACACGGGCTCCGTGATCATTCATCTGGGTATGTCGGGAAGCTTACGCGTCATTACTGACGACACCCCCGCCATGAAACACGACCACGTCGAACTATGTCTGGGCAATGGTCGAATCCTTCGATTTAACGACCCCCGCCGATTTGGCTGCTGGCTTTGGAGTGAAGACTGCAGCACCCACACCCTGATCCGGGATCTCGGACCTGAGCCGTTATCTCAAGCATTCAACGGCGCATTGCTATTTAAGCTCTCCCGAGACAAACAAACCCCGATAAAGTCTTTCATTATGGACAATCATGTCGTGGTCGGTGTCGGCAACATATACGCAAACGAAGCCCTCTTTAAAGCCGGCATTCACCCTAAACGAAAAGCCGGGCGAATCAGTCTGGACCGTTACCACAAATTGTCCGAAGCCATAAAAGAGACTTTAAGTGCTGCCATTTTGATGGGCGGCACCACGCTTCGGGATTTCGTCAACAGTGACGGCAAACCGGGCTACTTTGCGCAGTCCCTGCTGGTTTATGGGCGAGCGGGCAAAGCGTGCCCAGAATGTCAGGCTCCATTAAAAGAAATACGCATGAACAACCGCTCAACAGTCTACTGCCCGCGGTGTCAGCGTTAACCTTGTGAATAATTCGTGAGACAGCACTACTTTTAACCGGAAACCGTTTGAAATTGCGGCAATATGATTCATAGTTAACAGAGAGTTTATGATCGTGCGCTATAATTACCCCTTACATCTTCATAATGCGCACAATGATTTCGGGTTAGAAGTTCCGGCTACGCCGGGCGATTCGTTCAGGAGAGAATACCCATGATTCGCAAGTTTTCACGCACACTGGTAGCCACCGTCGCCGCCTGCCTTCTCGCGTTTTCTTCCATGGGCCACGCCCGTGCGATCGACGAAAGCCCTTCAGCCCTCGCGATGACAACCGACGCAGTTTTTTTGCGCCCAGCTCTGCTCGCAACCACCATCGTGGGTACCGCCGTTTATCTGGTGTCTTTGCCGTTTTCTGCCTTGGGTGGAAATGCCGGCGAAGCAGGCGAAGTTCTGGTGGTTGGCCCAGCCAAAGCAACGTTTGTTCGCTGCTTGGGCTGCACGCGCAGCGGCCGTAAGCAAGAGCCGGTGTCGCAATCTAACGACTGAGCACCCCGCTCTCTCCGTATAATTCCGGCTTGCCAGAGACCGGAATCTAAGGCAGCCTGAAGAAAATTCTTCAGGCTGTTTTTTATGGTTGATTGGTCAACACTCGATACAGTGTTTCTCGACATGGATGGAACGCTGCTGGATCTGCATTTCGACTCCCACTTTTGGCTGGAACACCTGCCCAAACGCTATGCAGAACAGTTCGACCTAAACCCCCAGCAAACCAAAGATCGGCTGACCAGCATGATCATGGCTGAACGAGGCACGCTGAATTGGTACTGCACTGACTACTGGAGCGAGCGACTGTCAGTGGACATCACCCAGCTGAAAGCCGAAGTCGGCGACCGAATCGGCTATCGCCCGCACGCTCACAACTTCCTGAGCAGCCTGCGTCAGGCCGGGCTTCACTCCGTAATCGTCACCAACTGCCACCCGGACCCCCTCGCCCTGAAACTGCAACGCACTGGCCTGGATCAGCATGTCGACATGATTGTCTCCAGCCATGAACTGGGCAAGCCAAAAGAACACCGGGATTTCTGGCGAGACCTATCGGACCGCGTCACGTATCAGCGCGAACGGACGCTGATGGTTGATGACAGCTTCCCAGTGCTGGAGAGCGCGCAGGCAGCTGGTATCGGCCAATGCTTGGCCATTCTCTCACCCGACAGTACTCAGGCAGCAAACCCTCATCACCCTGATATTCCGGGCATTTGCCACTTCGATGAAATTTTGCCGTCTCTGCAGTCCCGCCAGACACTGCCATCGGTCTGACGACGCAGTTATAATTTGATGGAGGATTGCCCGGAGCGCTCGTCAGGTAAAGATATATGAAGGCTACAAGCACTGAAGATCAAAAAGTACGGCTCGACAAATGGCTTTGGGCGGCCCGTTTCTATAAAACCCGCTCTCTGGCCAAAGAAGCCATAGAAGGCGGCAAGGTTCACTACAACAGCCAGCGAACCAAACCGGGGAAAATTGTAGAGTCGGGGGCCAAAGTCACACTCCGTCAGGGCTGGCAGGAAAAAATCGTCGTCGTCGACGACATCAGCGACCGCCGTCGGGGTGCGCCAGAAGCGCAAAAGCTGTACCACGAGACAGAAGACAGCACCAAAAAGCGGGAAGAACTGGCCTGGCAACGGAAAACCATGCAAGCAGCACAGTTGCCGCCCGCGCGCCGGCCCAGCAAAAAAGACCGCCGCAAGATCCAACGGTTTCGGGAAGACAACGATTTGTAGTAAGCCACAACAAACATTCACATCCCGATACCAACACAGAATTCTCTGCCCGGAACGGGCAATGACACCCAATTGACCAATATCTTCAGGAGACACCATGGCATCCCGAGACCAGTTTCAGCGTTTTATCTTTGAGCACAGCCAGGTTCGGGGTGCCTGGGTGCAGCTAGGTGACAGCTATAGCGAGATCACTCAGCAAGCACCCTATCCCGACGCTATTCGCCAGCTTCTGGGCGAAACACTGGTAGCCAGCGTACTGTTGAGCAGCACACTCAAATTCGAAGGCACGGTCGCTCTGCAAGCAGCGGGCGAAGGCGCTTTGCGCACGCTGATGGCCGAGTGCAGCCATGACCGCCACATCCGCGGCCTGGCAAGGTTCGACGAACAGGCCATGAGCGGCGGCACTCTGAACGAACTACTGGGCGAAGGCCGCATGGCGATCACCATCACGCCGGACAAAGGTCAGCGTTACCAGGGCGTCGTTCCACGCGAAGCCGAAACGCTGTCCGGCTGCCTGGAAGAGTATTTCGAACGTTCCGAGCAGCTTTCAACCAGTCTGTTCCTCTTTGCTAACGAAGGCTCAGCTGCTGGTCTCTTGCTTCAGAGACTGCCGGGGCACACCGAGGAAGACGACGAATTGTGGAACCGGGTCAACCACTTGGCCAGCACCGTTGAGGCTGAAGAGCTGTTGAATCTCGACAGCGAAACTCTGCTGCACCGTCTGTTCAACGAGGAAACCGTGCGCCTGTTTGATGCAGAACCCGTGGCCTTCCGCTGCAGCTGCTCCCGGGAACGCACCCTCAGCGCGCTGGAGTCGATAGGCAAGGAAGAGTGTTACAGCATCTTGGAAGAGCAAGGCAGTATCGAAATGGACTGTCAGTTCTGCCACGCTAACTATCGCTTCGATAGAAACGATATTGACCACCTTTTCACCGGTCACACGTTACACTGACAACCGACTAAATTATCCGGAAGCCGCGCCAGGAGCGGCCTCAGGAGCAGTCGTTTTTTACTGGCGTCTCTGGCATAATAGCGCGCCTGAATTGATCCGATTGTTCAGATTTCCGTCAATTTTTGGAAATGCGGACTGAGCAGTCACTAAGACATCCCGAGGGCGAGGTCGAAGTGAGCAACACTTATACTGATCTGAATACAGCACGGCTGGTCGAGCTAGCACTGGCAAGGAACGAAGGCCAACTAGCAGCGAACGGTTCTCTAGTGGTCACCACCGGTGAGCGCACCGGTCGATCTCCGATGGACCGCTTTATCGTTCAGGAGCCCAGCACAGCTGATGATATTCATTGGGGCCCGATCAACCGTCCCTTTGACGCTGATAAGTTCGACGCCCTCTGGGATCGCGTTGAAGCCTACATTGCCGAGAAAGACCAATTCGTTTCTAACGTTCATGTAGGCTCAGACCCTGAGCATTACCTGGCCGTGAAGATGACCACCGAAACGGCTTGGCAGAACCTGTTCGGCCGTAACCTGTTTATCCGCCCGGAATCCTATAACCCGGCTGACAAGCAGGAATGGCAGATCCTCAACGCAGCGAACTTCCAGTGCGTGCCCGAGCGTGACGGCACCAACTCTGATGGGTGTGTCATCATCAACTTTGCCAAGCGCAAAGTTCTGCTGGCTGGCATGCGCTACGCCGGGGAAATGAAAAAAGCCATGTTCTCGGTGCAGAACTTCCTGCTCCCAGAGAAAGACGTGTTGCCGATGCACTGCTCGGCTAACGTCAGCGAGAACGGCGACACCTGCCTGTTCTTCGGCCTGTCTGGTACCGGCAAAACCACCCTGTCTGCAGATCCTCACCGCTTCTTGATCGGTGACGACGAGCACGGCTGGGGCCCCGGCACTGTCTTCAACATCGAAGGCGGCTGCTACGCCAAGTGCATCGACCTGAGCCAGAAGAACGAGCCGATCATCTGGGACGCTATCCGTTTCGGCGCGATCGTCGAGAACGTCATGATCGATCAGGAAAGCCGCGAGCCGGATTACACCGACGTTTCCCTGACCGAAAACTCTCGTTGCGCCTACCCACTTGAGCACGTTGAGAAGCGCGTTCTGGAAAACCGTGCTGGCGAACCGTCACACATCATTTTCTTGACCTGTGATATGACCGGCGTTCTGCCTCCGGTCTCTATCCTGAGCCGTGAAGCTGCTGCTTACCACTTCCTGAGTGGCTACACTGCACTGGTCGGCTCCACCGAGATGGGCTCTTCCTCCAAGCTGAAGTCCACCTTCTCGACCTGCTTCGGCGCACCGTTCTTCCCGCGCCCGGCTGGCGTATACGCCGAACTGCTGATGAAGCGTATCGATGAGTTCGGCAGCAAGGTCTTCCTGGTTAACACCGGCTGGACCGGCGGACCGTTCGGTGAAGGTAAGCGTTTCAGCATCCCGACCACCCGCGCCATTATTGCCGCGATTCAGAACGGCGATCTGGACGACGTGGAAACCGAACACCTGGACGCACTGAACCTGGAAGTGCCCAAGCACATCCCGGGTGTAGACAGCGAGCTACTGAACCCACGCAACACCTGGACCAGCCCGGAGTACTACGACGGCAAGGCTCAGGAGCTGATCGGTCAGTTTGTTGAGAACTTCACGAAGTTCGACGTGGCAGATGCCATCGTTGAGGCTGGCCCGAAACTCGACTGAGTTTTGCCAAGCCAAAAAAAGCGCCCTGCTTTCGCACGGCGCTTTTTTTATGCTCGGCTGAACCTTCAATTGCAGCTTTAGCGAGGCTCCGGAAAATCGGAAACCTCGCCACTCACAGGCCATTCAAAGGTTAGCTGGCATAGAACAACAGAGGTACGAACGCCACCAACACCAAAGAGATGCCCATGGCGATCAACGGCATAATGATCCGTTCGTGACGCTGATAGAACGTGCCCTCTTCAGTCTGTGCCGCCAGCACTTCGGCTTCCCCGACGACTTGCCGCGCGAGCAGATGGTTTAGAGCAACCGGCGGGCTTAAGTAGCCCAATTCAAACGCGACCAATGTCACCATCCAGAAGTGAACGGGATGGATACCACTGGAATAGGCGATAGTCGCTACCGTTGCGGTGACCAGAATAACCGCCCCGAAGGCATCCATGATCATGCCCAGAATGACCAGAATGACGACCATGAGCACCATCGCAGACCAGGCACTGTCGAACGCCTGCGGGAAGATCTCCATAATATGGGACCGCTCAATAACACCGCCGATACTGACCGATAATCCCAACAGCAACAGCAACGCGCCGATTTCAGCCGTGGTGTCGTTAGTGGCATTGCGAATGCTTCGCTCCAACCCCTGATGGCCGTTCTCGCCGGATGCCGCAGCCCTCTGCCGCTTGCGACTCACGTGCTCGTACAGCAGGATCGACAACATGATCACCGGCAGCAACCGCGGCGCAGAGAATTCATCCATTTTTACGTCCAGCGCAAAGCGGTAAAGCAGCACCACCGACACAATAACCAACACATAGGGAGCCAAAGGCCGCAGCGCCCGAAGGCTTGCCGGGAAGGCCTCCGCACTTGGAGCAAGATTGAACTGGCTTTGTCGATTAACGGTTGTGGCGACTATGCCGAACAGCGTCGCGGTGAGCACGAACACCCAAATACCCCAACCAAACAGTTCGTCGGTAGTGACCTCCCGGTTCAGATAGGCAATCACGACCACCAACAAGCAAGGCCGCAACACTACCCCCAGCGAGCCTGACATGGCGGTTGCTGCCAACGCCAGATGACGCCTCGCGCCCGCGGCCCGCAACTCACTGTAGATCACGGCACCGGCCGCAATCACGAAAATACCGGAGGCGCCGGTATAGGCGGTGGGGATCGCCGCAACCAAGACCGCAACCACCGCCAGCATTTCCGGAGGCATACGCCAGGGCCGAAACACATCGAACACCAGAGTGGCCAGCCTGGTCTGCTTAAGCATCATCCCCACCCAAACATACAGGCCGACATTCAGGAACATATCGGCCAACTCAACCATCTTGCCTAAATAGATACCAATGCCGGACGAGTGGCCAATCAGCGCAAAATAGCTACCGGAGATCAAACACATCACCGTATACAGAGGCACAGCCATGAACGCTTTACTTGGACTCCCACCGGGCTCCAGGCCATCAGGCACACGGACAAGGCGATACACACTCGCCAGTGTTAAACAGGCAAAACCGGCAATCCAGAAGTTATGGAGCAACATCTCCTCACTGGACAGCGCCGTACTGCTGGCGAGCGTAGACTGCCGGAAGATTACGCTGGACCCGAGCAACATGGCGTTGGCGATCGTTTGAAGGGTCATGGAAACCGTATAATCCAACCGGGTTTCCATCGCACGCATGGCAATATGGTGACGGGTCAGAGTGGCGGTCACCGCACACAACATGACCAACATAACCAAAATATAGCGCTGAGCGGCAAGCCCGAAGGCGATCAGGTCCGCCACAAAAAGCTCAACGGTCCGGTACGCCTTCACGCCCGGGGTTAATGTGTCTTTCAGTTCGGCGTAACTCGCATGAGCGGCACGGCAATCGGCGATTGAGCGCGCTATCGCCAGCCGCACTTCTGCTGGATCCTTCTCAAAATCGCCAAGCAACGCTGCCATGGGGTCATCAGCCGGCGGTGCCTTAGCCATCTCTTTCGCCACCGCCGCATCCACATCCTGGACGGCCTCGCATTGCGGCTTTACCGGATCCATCCGCAGCTTGTAGTAGCCACTCCACATCTGCTCCCCGCCTCGGAGCATCTGGTTATGGATATCACTGCTGGTGGAGAAAAGAACAACAGCCAGCAAAAGCAGACAGGCTGGCAGCGAAGAAAACCACTCCAGACCACTACGGCTCATTCGACCCTGAATCATGACCACCCACTCTCGAAGATGACGAATTTACAACAGATCGTCGAGATCCAAGGCTTCAACAGACGCCCGCTGATCATCCCAGAACGAGCCGAAACGCCCCATCGGAGTGCGGTGCCCGGTGTTTTCCATCCACAGCTTATCGGAGATCGTCACCAACATATTGGCGGCCATGGCATCGATAAAGCGCCAGTCTTCGCTGACCTCAACCGTTTTTTCTGACTCGGTGAAATCACGAATGATGTCTTTCACGAGATCGATATCATTTTTGTTGGTGGCGGCGATAGCGTGGAAAACATGACCAAGACGTACCCCGGCTTCCTTACCCTGCTCTTGCGCCGTGGCCAAGCGCTCAAACGCATCTTCACCCTGCGGCTGCGTGCCGGGAATCATGGCCCAAACGGTCGCTCTCAGTCCCATAGGGGCGCCCCACCACTGATTGTTGTCCAGGCACTGGCTCGCGCGACCCACGACTGACCCTGTATTGAATGGCACGCCGATGGACGAAGCAGCCTGAATCTGCCCGCTCAACGCCTGCATGCCCGACAACAGCCCTGCCATGTAGATGAACTCATCCATTTCGTCATCAAACTCCGGACACTCGCCGTCATCCGGATCGCCGTAATGGGCGTTATGGTGCTGCCAGCCTTTAAAATAGCGCTTTGCCGCTACGCTGTAGGCGCGCTTCTTCTGGATAAACGCGTCTTCAGCGCCGGTGCCGTCATTCGCATAGATCTTGGCCATGCCTGCCAACTCATACCCGATGGCCTGCTCTTCAGCGCAGCTTCCAGCTGCGAGATAAAGCATAACGGCGAGTTGATCTGGCTCACTAGTCACTCGGCCAAACGACATCAACAACGGCGAAGTGGCTTCACTCATGGAACAGCCCATTGCAAGGTCGTCTGATTGCATCAGATAGGGCACGGTATGGTTACGGGCAAACCCTTGCATCACGTCACCCGTGGTCTTGTAAACCATATGATTGACCACACCGCAGCCGCTTAACACTACGCTGGCGGCAACGGCGGCCATCAATCCCCTCATCCGCGCACCTGAAGCAATCTTTTTCCGAAAAACAGTCATATCACCCACACCCTTTTATTCTTATGCGTATTCGTAGATCACTGAGGTTTGTGTTTGCACATTGGCGCCAAACCCACTATAGATTGCATACGCTGCTAGCCTGCAGCTCATACAAAGATAACAATCACAACAAAAGACAGGAGTACCTTATGCGCAAACCTGAACTTTCCGCAGCTATCGCCGATCAAACCGGTCTGACCCGCGACAAGGCCAGCGAAGTCATCAACGCGGTAACCGATCAAATTACCGCTGCCGCCGCCCGAGGTGACGACATCAGCCTGATCGGCTTCGGAACCTTTTCAGTTCGCAAACGGGAAGCTCGTAGCGGTAGAAACCCGCAAACCGGGGCCTCCATCCAGATCGCCGCCAGCAAGACCGTTGGCTTCAAGCCCGGCAAAGCGCTGAAAGACGCCGTAAACTGATTCGGCGATAGCCCGCTCATAGCGGGCTATCTCTCTCCCTTTCTCAGGAAGCACATTCCGATCTGGCACCATCAACCCGACAACGTATCGCCTTCATTAACTTGATCGCGCGCTCGTCGTATACACCGTCCTCGAGCAACGACATACGCACTTGGCGAAGCATCTTGTCGTACTCAGCCGTATCTTCCCGGGGTAGATCCACCCATACATCATCGGGAATACTGGCTTCCGCCTCGGCGATAATTTCGTAGGCCTCGTCGATACGCTTGATGGACTCATCGCGCACCATTTGACCCGCATCCTCCGGGAATCGCTCGGTGTTGATAATCACCTGAAAGTTCATATAACCCAGAGCGTATTTGAACACGCCGCCCTCGTTGCCAACGCCCTTGTAGAGCTCAAGGGGCTGGTAAGCAACCGCCGGGGCATAGGCAAAGTCGACACTGCCGTTATTGAACTTACCGGCAAAATTGGCCGAGTTTGAGCCAACAACCGAAGCGCCCACGTGCCGAACCATCCGCACCGAAGCGGTATCGTAGTCCAATGTGGCAATACGCTTGCCCTGCAGTTTTTCCACGGTATCCAGAGTCCGGTCACGGGCATGCAGGTACACTGCGCCACCGGGAAATACCCCTGCCACTTCATACGGACCGTCAATCAGGAACGGACGCGCCTTGGGCTGGCTCAATGTATTGAACAGCAAACGCATTTCCCGCTCTCCCGGAATTGCGCCCATGGCCTCAAGCGTCCCGGTGAATTTGTTGAATTCTCTGGCTCGGGTGCCCGTTAACAGCACCGCGTCACATTGACCGGCCTTGAAATCTTCGGCCGCTACTTTCTCGTCGGTATACGCACGAAGATTCAGCTTGATCCCACGCTGGAGGGCCACGGGCTGAAATTCTTTGGTAATCGAAAATAACGGACCGTTGGCACCCACCGGATCAAATACACAAAAAGATCGTTCGATAATATCTGCGTGTGTCTGCGCTTGTAGAGGGAGGGTAAAACCGGCGCACAAAACGGCAGCCATGGCCATGCGACGAGAAAATCGGACGGATTTCACGGGGAGACTCCTGATTATTATTGTTCGAAGCAGGCGCCGGTTTTCGGCCGGCAGCTCATTCGCTTAGTTCGGTTATAGTAGAACGAAGGTATCTAGGATACGTTGGCTTAGGTGACTGTCAGCAAGGTCTTTTAAGATTATTAGTCACGTTTTGTGATGGATTCGACAGAGGCAGTGCCACCCCTGTCGAATCGGAAGCCGTGACTCAGTGTGCGCCCGCCCAAACCGGACGACCGGCCACCAGGGTCAGCTCGACCTTACCGTCAAGCTCGCATCCGGTTAGCGGAGCATGCTTACCGGTGGACACCAGTGTCTGCGCAGAAGGCATCCACTGAGCGGTTGGATTAAAAATACAAAGATCCGCGTTAGCGCCTGCCGCCAACTTTGCCGACAGGCCGACAATTCGCGCCGGCCCGACCGTCAGCGCAGACAGCAAGCGTTCGCGGCTCAGCTCACCATTTCTGACCAGCCCCAGACCCAGCGAAAGCACACTCTCGATACTGGACAAACCCGGCTCAGTTGCTGGCAGCGGCGCTTGTTTGGCGGCGGTATCATGAGGCTGGTGCTGACTGACGATGGCGTCAATCACACCCGCTTGCACACCCGCCACCAGCGCTTTGCGATCAATTTCAGAACGCAGTGGGGGGCGAACATGGAAGCGGCTGTCAAAGCCCGCCAGCGCCTCTTCGGTGAAACACAGCTGATGCATAGCCACATCAGCTGTGACCTGAATACCCCGCTTCCGGGCATCCGCCAGCATCTCGACACTGCGGCCACTGGACAGCTGACTCAAATGCAGCTTTACACCCGTTTCTTCCGCCAACAACAGCATTTCCATAACCGCCGCTGTTTCCGCCACCTCCGGTATCCCCAGCAAACCGAGGCGAGTGGTCACCTGGCCATCGTGGGCGTATCCATCGGCAGCTAACGCCTGATTTTCCGGACTGAACATAACCGTCATACCAACGGTGTGGGCATAAGCCATACACCGGCGCAAAATTCGTGCGTTTTTGATGCCACGGGAGCCGTTGCTGACGGCAACACAACCCGCGTTTTTCAAACCCGCCAAATCACTCAGTAGCTCGCCTGCCAAGCCTCGAGTAATCGCTCCAACCGGCAACACCTGAACAGAACCCCGGGATGTTGCACCATCACGAATCAGGTGAGTCACTGCGCTGGAGTCGTTCACCGGCGAGGTTTCCGGAGACGCACAGACCGTGGTGAATCCGCCATGGGCTGCGGCCAGCGTTTCTGATGCAATGTTGCCTTTCTGACCGTTGCCTGGCTCCCGGAGATTGCAGCAAAGGTCGACGAAGCCCGGGGCAATGACACAACCGCTGGCATCGAATTGCTGATCGGCATCGGCACTCAGGGCTTCTGCGCCGATGGCGACGATTTTGCCATCCTGAATCAACAGCCCCGGATTATCCGTTTCTGTACCGTCGAACAGAGAGCCGCCGGTGATCTTCAGAATTTGGTACTGCTGACCCACCTTCATGCCCGGCCCCCTTCTCTTTCCATCTGTTTTTGCTGGCGCTCAGCCATCTGTCCGCCCATCGCCATGGACATCACAGCCATTCGAATAGCGATACCATTGGTAACCTGATTCAGAATCACCGATTGAGGGCCATCCGCCACCGCCGATTCAATCTCTACGCCCCGGTTGATCGGGCCCGGGTGCATGACAATGCAATCTGGCTTGGCCAGAGCCAGTTTGTCCTGATTGAGCCCGTACAATCGATAGAATTCACGTTCACTGGGCAGCAAAGCACCTTCCATACGCTCTTTCTGCAGTCGCAACATGATCACCACATCCAGATCTTTCATGCCTCGGACCATGTCATATTCCACCGTGCACCCCAGGTCTTCCACATCTCTCGGCAACAAGGTTCCAGGCGCGATCACACGCACTTCTTCCGCGCCAAGTTCATTCAACGCACGAATCTGCGAGCGGGCCACCCGGGAATGCAGAATGTCGCCGACAATGGCCACCTTCAGGCCTGCAAACGCGCCCTTGTGCTGGCGAATGGTCAGCATATCAAGCATGGCTTGAGTCGGGTGCGCATGACGGCCATCGCCTGCATTGATGATCGCCACCCCGGGGGTCACACTTTCAGCGATGAAATGAGGGGCGCCACTCTGGGAATGCCGGACCACGAACATGTCACTGGCCATCGCCTCCAGATTCAACAGGGTGTCGGAAAGCGATTCACCTTTGGACGTAGCGGACGTGGAAATGTCCAGGTTAAGCACGTCTGCCGACAGCCGTTTGGCCGCCAGTTCGAAAGTGCTGCGGGTGCGGGTACTGGATTCAAAGAACAGATTCACGACAGTGCGTCCCCTCAGCAGGGGCACTTTCTTGATACTGCGTTCGCCCACCTCGATGAAAGAATCAGCCGTATCGAGAATGTCGGTGAGCAGTTCGCGGTTCAAGCCATCAAGGGTAAGAAAATGTCGCAACTGACCACCCCGGGTCAGCTGCAAGTGGTTCGGGGAAGGGTCAATCGCGGTCATGGCTCGCCTGTTATCAATGGGAAGGTTTTACTGCCCGGTTTCCTGGAATTCAATGTGCAACGGCTCGGGGCCGCGCAGCTTTACTCTCTGATAGGTTTCCAGTTCAAGTACTTTACCGACTACATCCGGCTGGATCGGCAACTCTCTGGCACCCAAATCAATCAAGGTGGCCAGTATGATACTGGCAGGACGTCCATAATCGAAGATCTCGTTCATGGCAGCACGAATAGTTCGGCCACTCATGATGACATCGTCCACCAGAATGATGTCCCGACCTTCGGTGTCGAAATCCAGACTGGAGGGCGTCACTGTTGGGTTTAGCCCAATGCGGCTGAAATCGTCACGATAGAACGAGATATCCAGCTCGCCAAAGTCTTGTTGCAGACCCAGACGCTTGTTCAGAATGTCAGCAACCCAAACACCGCCGGTACGAATACCAATCAGCGCCGGATTATCGATGCCCCGACGCTCCAGAACATTACGCAAACCCGTTTCCAGCTCATCAAGCAGCTGGTTGATATCAAGCAATGCGGTCATTAAAGCCTCGTTAATCAGCTCAGCCGGTTTGTTCCCGGCACCAGGTTTCCAAAATTAACACCGCCGCCAGATCATCAACGCCATGACGGCCGAAATCTCGACTACCACCGTCGGCCATCACCTGACCCTTGGCTTCAAAACTGGTCAAACGCTCATCGACCATTTCCACCGGCACATGGTAGCGACCATGAATGCGCTTGCCGAATTTCCGGGCTCGGGCACACATGTCGTTTTCTGTATCGTCCATATTCAATGGCAACCCAACCAAGACCAGATTCGGCTGCCACTCCGCCAACAACTTTTCGATCTGGGTCCACTCGGGAACACCGTCCCGGGCCGGGATCATAGCCAGCGGCTGTCCGGTGCCCAGCATTTCCTGACCAGTGGCTACGCCAATGCGCCGCGTGCCAAAGTCAAACGCCAATACTCTTCTATTACCGACTTCAGGCATGTCCCACCGAATCACTAAGCTGGCTCAAATCCACGCCGATCAACTGAAGAACGGCCTTATAACGCTGTTCAATGGGGGTTCGGAATAACACATCGGCGGTGGCCGGACAGGTTAACCAAGAGTTGCTGCCCAACTCTTCCTCCAACTGCCCCTCACCCCAACCCGAATAACCGAGCGCCACCAGAAACTCGTGAGGGCCGTCAACCTGACCGATGCTTTCCAGCACATCACGAGACGTAGTCAACGACACCTCGTCCGCCACATGCGCTGTATGCTGCCATTCCCGCCCCGGTGAGTGCAGTACAAAACCGCGCTCAGGCTGGACCGGACCACCGGTATACACCGGTATGTCCAGCTCCCCGCCCTGCATGTCCAATTGTTCCAGAATTTCGCCCAAATGGATTCCCAACGGTTGGTTGATCATCAAACCCAAGGCGCCCTCTTCAGAATGCTCGCAGATGTATATCACCCCACCGTGAAAACGGGGATCGGATAGCCAAGGCGATGCCACCAGAAAATGGTGCTTCAAGCTACCTGCAGCAGTGGTATCTTCAATCATCCTGAACTGAGCCCCCGTTTCTGGAACGACCAGGTCCGTATAATTTCCAACTCATCCGCCTTTTTCCGCATGCTTTCCGGGAAAGGCGCAAACGGCGCGGCCATCCGAACAATGCGAATCGCTGCATCATCCAACACAGAACTACCCGATGACTGTAAAATGGCCACTTCCTTTATGGTGCCATCTTTATGAATAGAAACCAGCATTCTGAGATCACCGTAAATACCCGCCCTTCGCGCCTCGGTCGGATAATTGATGTTACCCACCCGTGTCACCTTGCCGACCCAGTCCTGCACATACCAAGCGTTATTGGATTTCAGCGTGGAGGCCGCGGTCACTCGCATCACGCGGGGTTTACGGGCATATGCTTGCTGCTGGGCATCAAGCCGAGCTTCCAGGCTGGCAATTTCCAGACTCCGCTCCATCAGGCTTTTACGCTTGGCACGCGGTAAAGGTTCCGGTTCTACCTGATCGTTTTGCTGCGCCACTTGTCGGCGCGCGCTTTCGGTCTCAACCACCGCCCGGTTCTGGCTGGGCTGCGGATCCGTTGTGGCTTTCGGCTCTGGCTGCACTTGGGCAACCTCTGGCTGGCTGGTGTCTGCCGGTTGGGGCGACGTCATTTCCAGTGGCTCGTTTTCGGTGCCACTACCCTGCTGATTGGTCTGGGCCAGGAAATCCGCTTGCTCCGGGGCCTGTTCGTCATCAAATTGCGACAGAGTGATTTCCATCGTTTGCGCCACAGTGCTGGGCAGCTCAGGCGCAAACGTAATACCCAACACCACGATGGCATGCAGCGCCACCGCCATGAATAGGGTAAATGAAAATCGATCGAAATCGCTTACCTGAACTGCCATCACATATCCTGATTCTGCATCTCGGAGCCAACAGGGGTTACTTCAGTTTACTGCTTCAGTCGCCGTTCAACCGCATCCATCAGCATCGCAGAAATATCAATTCCGAACTGTGCATCCAGCTCCCGAATGCAGGTTGGGCTGGTCACATTAATTTCGGTGAGATAATCACCGATGACATCCAGACCAACAAACATCAAACCTTTCTGCTTGATCACGGGCGCCACTCGGGCACAGATTTCATGGTCACGGTCCGTCAGCTCGCGCCCTTCTCCACGACCACCGGCCGCCAGATTGCCTCGATTTTCACCCTGCGATGGAATCCGGGCCAGCGCATAGGGCACGGGCTCACCATCAATCAACAGAATGCGTTTATCGCCATCCGAGATCTCAGGAACGAATTTCTGTGCCATCGCCTGATGCTCGCCGTAATTGGTCAGGGTTTCGATAATCACCCCCAAGTTGGCGTCGTGTTCCTTAACTCGGAAAATCGATCGCCCACCCATGCCGTCTACCGGTTTCATAATAATATCGCCGTGCTCGGCGTAGAACTCCCGAAACCGCTGTGAACTGCGGGTCACGATCAGCGGCGGCGTCAAATCCTCAAACTGGGCGGCAAACAACTTCTCGTTGCAATCACGCAGCGTAGACGCCGGGTTAACCACCAGAGCCCCCTGTTGCTCGGCAGCCTCGAGAATGTAGGTCGCCATCAAGAACTCACGATCAACGGGCGGGTCCTTGCGCATCAAAATAACATCCAGGTCGCCTAAGGCTCGGTCCTGACTCTCGCCATAACTAAACCAGTCTTCCGGATCGTTGCGGACCGTCAGGCTGCGCGTGCTGGCCCGGGCCTGACCGCCCGCCAGATACATGTCCTGAAGCTCCATGTATTCGAGCTCCCAACCGCGATTTTGCGCAGCAAGCAGCATAGCCAGCGAGCTGTCTTTCTTGAATTGGATGTCCTCGATCGGATCCATTACGATCCCGAGCCGAATTGCCATAGAGTCTCCTGGAATATCAAGTTGAAAATCTGCAAAACAAACCACTGAAAACACGAACCAGGCAGCAGAGTGGATCGCTAATAAAGTGCTATGCTGATGATGGTATTGTACCCCAGCTACAAATGCATCCGCAGAAATCCTGTGGCAATTACGTGACGGGGGATGCAGAAGTACATTTGGTCACAAACAAAAACTTTTTATCCAGCCATGGATACTCTATAAATGAGAAGGGTTTATAGAACAACCTTAAGGTTTGTGCTAAAACCCTCTCAAAATTATGACACCCGCTCGAGCGCAAGGCAGTCGGACAATGGATGATAACTTCGAGAACTTGAAGATCATGGTGATCGACGATAGCAAGACCATTCGTCGCACCGCAGAAACCCTCTTGAAAAAGGTTGGCTGTGAGGTCATCACCGCCACTGACGGCTTTGACGCTCTGGCCAAAATCGCTGATTCCCAACCAGACATCATCTTCGTAGATATTATGATGCCTCGTTTGGACGGCTATCAGACCTGCGCCTTAATCAAGAACAACTCCACATTCAAGAAAACGCCGGTCGTTATGCTTTCAAGCAAGGATGGCCTATTTGATAAAGCAAAAGGGCGCATCGTAGGCTCAGATCAATATCTGACCAAACCGTTCAGCAAGGACGAGCTGCTCAACACCATCCGCCAATACACGCCCCAGGCGGAACAGTAAACCGGCTGCTACCCAGAACCATCGAGGAAACCATGGCCCGCATTTTAATTGTTGACGATTCACCAACAGAAGTTAAAAAGATCTCCACCATTCTGGAAAAGCACCAACATGAAGTGCTGACCGCGGACAACGGTGCTGACGGTGTCGCCAAAGCCCGTGCCGAAACCCCAGACCTGGTACTTATGGACGTCGTCATGCCCGGCCTGAACGGCTTTCAGGCAACTCGTCAATTAACCCGCGCACCGGAAACCGCATCTATTCCGGTCGTGATCGTTACCACCAAGGATCAAGAAACTGACCGAGTGTGGGGAACCCGCCAAGGTGCCAAGGGTTACCTGGTAAAGCCAGTTAACGAAGACGACCTGATCAAAACAATCAATAACTTGATTGCCTGATCCTTCGCCGTGGAGTTAAGCATGTCCGCCGAGGCCGCCCCTTTTGCCGTTCTGACGGATATCGCCCAGCGCAGCCGTGCTATGGCTTCGGGCCTTCCGGAGCAGGAACAAGCGGTCGAGTTATGGAATGGCATCGGGTTCATTCTGGCCGGCCAGCGCTATGTTGCTCCGATGGGCGATGTCACAGAAATCTTGCACGTACCCCGATTCACTCACATCCCCGGGGTACGCCCATTCATGATGGGTGCGGCCAACGTTCGAGGCCGACTCCTTCCGCTAATAGACCTAGCCAGCTTTTTCGACATCCCCCGCTCCTCGCGCAGCCCGCGTGAGCGCCGGGTATTGGTGGTAGAGCAAGGCGACATCTTCAGTGGATTGGTCGTCGACAGCGTTTTGGGCATGCAATATTTCGCCAAAGACAATTTCCGGGCCAGCCCGAAAGGGGTGCCCGACAACGTTCGGCCGTTTGTAGATGGCGGTTACGAGCGTAACGAAGAGATCTGGAACGTGTTTTCCGCCGCCGAGCTGGTGGACGACGAGCGCTTTCTTGATGTCGCACAGTGGTAGGGATGATGGTACTGGCAGGAACGTCACCCTGACCGTCTGCAACCCGTTACAACAACTTGCCATTTCCAGAAGAAAAAGGCCGGGAGCCAGAAGATGAAAAACAGAGCCGGAAAACTCAGTATGAGACAGGGAGGCAACAAGCTGATTGCCGGCCTGATCGCAGCACTGATTGCACTCACTATCCTGCTCGTTGTGGTGCTGTTCATCATCAACAAAGACAGCCAGAACGACCAGGAGTACATCGCCAATACCGCAGAAATGCGCGTGCTTTCTCAGGAGATTGCGAAAAACGCGACCGAAGCGGCCGGCGGCACGGCCGAAGCCTTCAACCAGCTGAGGCGCTCCCGGGATGAGTTCCAACTACTCTGGACCAGCGTCACCAAGGGTAATCCTGAAACCGGCCTCCCACCGAGCGAGCTCGCACAGCAAAGTAACACACCGGACCTGTGGAACCGGGTGCGCGAAAACGCAGACAGCATTCTTTCAACTCAGGAAGCCGTACTTGGCCTTCACGAAGTTGCCCGTACCCTGAACGAAACCATCCCGCAGCTGCAGGTCGAGTACGACGACATCGTGCAGATCCTGCTGGAAAATGAAGCGCCGGCAGAGCAGATCGCTCTTGCACAGCGCCAGTCACTGTTGGCAGAACGTATCGTTCGCTCGGTTAACAACGTTCTTTCCGGAGACGAAGACGCCGTTATCGCCGCCGATCGCTTCGGTCGTGACGCCAGCCTGTTCGGGCGCGTCCTCGACGGACAGCTGAACGGCAACCCCGGCATGGGCATTTCACAAGTTGATGACGAAGACGCGATCTACGGCCTTGAAGCCGTTGATGAGCTGTTCGAGTTCGTTTCCCAAAACGTTGACGCGATCCTTGAAGCCTCTCCCGACCTGTTCAAGGTACGTCTGGCAGCCAGCGATATTTTCCAGAACTCGGAAGTTCTTTTGGCAGAGCTGTCTGCCCTGGCAAACGACTTCAGTTCCCAGGCCGGATCACGGCTGATTAACGCAACACTGGCCTTCTTCATCCTGGCCGGTATGGTCGCAATTGTTGTATTCATCGGTTTCGCCCTGTACCGCGAGACTCAGTCCCGCCTGACCAGCACTCAGGAACAGAACGAACAGAACCAGAACGCGATCCTGCGATTGCTGGATGAACTGGCCGATCTGGCCGATGGTGACTTGACCACCGAGGCTACGGTCACCGAAGACTTCACCGGTGCAATCGCCGACTCCATCAACTTCGCGATCGACCAGATGCGCGGCTTGGTACAGTCCATCCGGGGCACCGCGGTTCGGGTAGCCTCTGCGGCTCAGGAATCTCAGGCTACCGCGATGCATCTGGCCGACGCCTCCGAGCACCAGGCTCAGGAAATCGCCGGTGCTTCTGCAGCGGTTAACGAAATGGCGGTGTCCATCGACCAGGTATCCTCCAACGCAGCGGAATCCTCTGCGGTTGCTGAGCGCTCCGTTGCGATCGCGAAGAAAGGCGCGGAAGTGGTACAAAACACCATTCGCGGCATGGATAACATCCGTGAACAGATCCAGGAAACCTCGAAACGGATCAAGCGACTGGGTGAATCTTCCCAGGAAATCGGTGACATCGTATCCCTGATCAACGACATTGCCGACCAAACTAACATCCTGTCTTTGAACGCGGCTATTCAGGCTTCTATGGCCGGTGACGCCGGCCGAGGCTTCGCGGTTGTTGCGGACGAAGTCCAGCGTCTTGCGGAACGCTCATCGGCTGCCACCAAACAGATTGAAGCGCTGGTTAAGACGATCCAGTCTGACACCAACGAAGCCGTTATCTCCATGGAACACACCACCGCCGAGGTAGTACGTGGAGCTCGTCTGGCCCAGGACGCCGGTATCGCGCTCGAGGAAATCGAGAACGTATCCATGAGCCTTGCGGAACTGATCCAAAACATTTCCAACGCGGCACGCCAGCAGTCCTCCTCCGCTGCGCACATTTCCAACACGATGAACGTTATCCAGGAAATTACATCGCAAACGTCTTCCGGTACCAACGCAACCGCGAAGTCGATCGGAAATCTGGCGGAAATGGCGTCCGAGCTACGTTCTTCTGTTGCCGGCTTCACCCTGCCGGATGAAGAAGTGCTCCGTGAAGAAAACGAAAGTCACGACGAATCGGTGGTCAGCTGATCACCGGCTCGGGGCAGCTAGCGGTTTATGGCTCAGACGCATAACCAAATGGCACCCGCAGACGGAATCTGGTCGCTGCGCAAACTCCCCGAGATGGATGATGCGCAGTTCCATCAGTGGCAAACCCTGGTGGAGCATCGAACAGGGATGACTCTGACACCCGACCGGCGGTCGTTTCTGGAGACCAACTTAGGTATCCGGATGCGGGAAATTGGCTGCAACAGCTATCAGGCCTACTACGAACAGATCGTATCCGGCCCGGATGCCATTCAGGAGTGGGCAACGCTGGTAGACCGCCTGACGGTTCAGGAAACCCGTTTTTTCCGTGATCCTGATGCCTGCAGACTGGTTTCTGACTATGTGATGACCCGGCCCCGGGAAGGTTTGAAAAATCGGGCATTAGAAGCCTGGAGTGTAGGATGCTCAACCGGCGAAGAGCCCTACACACTGGCCATGGTGCTTAACGAGTGCATGGAACAGCTCGGCTTGCAGCCCTTGTATGGGGTGACCGGCTCCGACATCAGTCAGCCCGCACTCGTTAAAGCCAAATCCGGTTTGTTCAACGCCCGTAAGCTGCTGGGCATGGATGAAACCTTGAAATCCCGGTACTTCCGGCCTGCAGAGCGGAATACCGTAGAAATCGTGAACAGCATCCGTGACAGGGTGTGTTTTGCCAGGCTCAATGTATTGGACCTGAACAAAGCCCCGATGCACGGCATGAACATTATCTTCTGCCAGAACCTGCTGATTTACTTCCGCCGCTGGCGCCGGCGAGAAATTGTTAGACGACTTTCAGAGCGTCTGGCACCGGGGGGGTTACTGGTATTAGGCCAAGGAGAGCTGACCGACTGGCAGCCACCAGGCCTGCAGAGGGTTCCCTCGGAACATGTACTGGCGTGGATCAAACGCCAGTCCGACGAAGAATAACCGGAGTGGTTATGGGCAATCACCATGACAGTATCGCCCTCGACTGGGTTCGGGGCGAAATACAGGACACGCTGACCCAAGGTCAGCATGCACTCGAAGCGTACGTTGATAATCGTGACGATACCGCGCGCCTGCGCTTCTGCCTGAACTATCTTCATCAGGTGCACGGCACCCTGCAAATGGTGGAGCTTTACGGTGCCGCATTGCTCACCGAAGAGATGGAGAAACTCACCCAGGCCATTCTGAACGAAACCGTCGTTAACATTGATGACGCCGTTGAAGTCTTGATGCAGGCCATTCTCCAGTTGCCACAATATCTGGAACATCTGGGCAGCAGCCGTGACGACTTTCCAATGGTGTTGTTGCCACTGCTCAATGACCTTCGGGCAGCTCACGGTGAGCCCCTGCTGTCAGACACGTCCTTGTTCAAACCGGATCTGACCGCGGCTCGTTTCAAGGTGACCGGTAAAGTTTCTGAACGACTTCAAGACCCGAAAGTGCTCGGTCATCTCAGAAAACTGCGGCAGATGTACCAGTTTGCCTTGGCCGGCGTTGTTCGCGAAGAAGACCTGGACGCTCATTTCGGCTACATGCAGAAAGTCATCGAGCGGCTCTCGCGCTTGTGCCAGAAAACCGCTCGCGGCGAACTCTGGAAGGCCGCCGGCGCCTTTGTTGAAACTCTCGAAGCACACGTAAACCCGGTCAACACCGCGGTCACATCGTTGTTGCGCGAGCTCGATGTCGAGATCCGCAAGCTGACAGACGAACACGCAGACATTTTGCTGCAGCCTGTTCCCGAGGCCTTGCTCAAGAACCTGCTGTATTATGTCGCTCGCGCCCGGGATCTGGACCGCCCGCAGGTCAATTACATTCGCAACGCATACCAACTCTCCGATGCGCTACCCTCCGACGACCACGTCAGTGAGGCACGCACTCGCGTCTCCGGCCCCGGCCGTGATGCCATCCAATCCGTCGTCAGCGCCCTGAACGAAGAACTTGCGCGATTGAAAGATCAACTCGATCTGTTCGTGCGCGCAGAGCATCGTCAGAATACAGAGCTGGACGAAATGCTTCCGGGCCTGCGCCAGGTCGGTAACACGCTGGCAGTTCTTGGGCTCGGTATTCCACGCAAAGTGGTGGCGGAGCAGATCGAGCTGGTCGACAAGCTTTGCGGCCAAGTAGAAACGATCGATGACGGCACTCTGATGGATATCGCCGGTGCGCTACTGTACGTCGAAGCCAGCCTTGCCGGCCTCGACGTGGATCGCCACACCGAAGTGTCGGACAACACCGGTGACAGCGAACCCGTAAACATCGGCTCCCGAGAACTGACTGAAGCCAACGAAGCCCTGATTCGTGAATCGCGTAATACGCTTGAACAAGCTAAATCCGCCATCATTAATTTCATCGCGTCTCAATGGGACACTCAAGAAATTGAGCACGTCCCGGCACTGCTACACAGCATTCGTGGCGGTCTGGGACTGGCAGCTCTGGAACACATTCCAGACATGCTCGACTCTGCCGAGCGCTATATCTCCGATGTATTGCTGTCCAGCCAACAAGTACCAGACTGGCGCCAATTGGATACCCTCGCAGATGCCATAACCAGTATCGAGTACTATCTTGAACGGGTCGCTGAAGGCATCACCGATAACGACACGATTCTGCGCATTGCCAAGGAAAGCCTGGCAAGTCTGGGCTTCCCTGTTGGTGAAGATCCAACATGGAACGAGGATAACCAGACGGCTGCGGTCGAATCAGAGGATGCCTCGATTCTTGAGCCGTCAATGCCGGAAGAGCCGGATTCGTCACAAAAAAGTTCTGACGGTGAACTGCTGGATGATGAAATACTCAGTATCTTCATCGAAGAAGCCGAAGAAGTTCTGGAAACCATTCAGGAATACTACCCTCGCCTGCGCAGGGATCACAGTGACCGAGACGCACTGACGGAGGTCCGCCGAGCCTACCACACGCTCAAAGGCAGTGGCCGACTTGTTGGCGCGGCTAGCCTCGGTGAGGCTGCATGGTCGGTTGAAAACCTTCTGAACCGGGTTATTGACCAGACGCTGAAACCCACAGACGATCTGTTTTCAATTCTCGACGACGTGAATGCCCGTCTGCCAGAGCTGATTCAGGAATTCCGTCAGGGAGAAACCGCCGGTGACGTCGACGCACTGATCGCCCGTGCCGACGCACTGGCCACAACCCGACGCACCGAAACGACACCTCAGGAGCCTGCCAGCCAGGCCGAAGCCGCAGACCTGTCTGCCGAGGCGCAGGACGACGCGTCTGCGCCTGCGATTCCCGCTGAGCCAATCGTAACCGAGACGGCAGAATCGTCTGCTCCCGCGACAGACGACGAAAACGATCTCATCGACGATGAAATTCTAGAGATTTTTATTGAGGAAGCTGGCGAAGTACTCGAAACCATCAATGAGTACCTGCCCATGCTGCTGCGACAGTACGATGATCGCAGCGCCCTGGCGGAAGTGCGACGAGCATTCCACACCCTTAAGGGCAGTGGGCGCATGGTCGGCGCAAGTGTCATTGCCGAACTGTCCTGGTGCGTAGAAAACGTGTTGAACCGCATCATTGATGGCAGCATCTTCATGAACGACGACCTCGCTCAGCTGCTTCAGGATGTCACCGAAGTCATCCCGACTCTCGTGAGCGATTTCGAGAAACGTATCGACACCCCCGTCGAGACAGCAGTGCTCGAAGCCCGAGCTAACGCTTTGGCCAGTGGCGAGTTCCCGGACACCTCAGCCATGCCAGCGGCTGAATCCTCAGAGATCGCGTCAGACCATAACGACGTGCCGGCCGACAGCCAACACGCTGAATCGCAAGATCCTGATCAGGTCCTGCTCGAAATTTTTGAGCAGGAAGCACAAACTCATCTGCAAACCCTTCAGAGCTATCTGGTTGCTAGCCAGAACAGGACTGCGTCAGTCTATACCGATGACCTGTCCCGAGCCCTGCACACGCTGAGAGGCAGTGCCAATACCGCTGGCATTGCGCCGATTGCCACAATTATTACGCCTCTGGAGCGCTTCATCAAAGAGGCCAGAGCGCAAAACAAACGGGCCGATCACGAGGTACTCGAATTAATTTCCCGAGCCAGTGATTTCCTGACCAATGGTCTGGCGCAACTCCACGACCATCCTCAAGCTGAGCTTGACGGCACCCCGGATTATCTCGACAAACTCGAGCAAGTCAGCACCTTTACGTTCCAGGGGCAGGCCCTTGACGATGATGTGACACCTGCAAATCAGGTGTCATCACAACTGATTCAACTGTTTTTGGGCGAAGGCCTCGACATCGTTCTGGATGCCGAGACCATTCTCGATGAATGGGCCGCCGACCCTCAACAAAGCAGCGCGTTGTCCACCCTGCGCAGTGAACTTGAATCTCTGACCGACAACGCAGCGGATGTCGGTCTGGCCGATGTGGCCAATCTTGCAGATGCGCTAACTCGCCTCTACAACGCAGTTACCCTGTATGGGTTGCCCACCTCCGATAATTTCTTCGACACCGCTCGAAGGGCTCACGAACAGCTTATTAACCAGATGGATCAGGTCGCGGCCGGTCTGGCCACTGACCCGTGTGACGACATCATCCTTGAGCTTCATGCCTTGACGGATACGGTGAACCGGAACGACGAGCCGAACGAATTCGAGCAACAGTTCACTGGGGATCTCGAGGAAATCGACCTCAGTCTCGAGGACAGCGAATTTACCAATGCCGAGTTGGCCGCTGAACAACAGAATACGTTACCGGAAACCTCCGACGGCAGCGATATGGATGAGGAGCTCGCGGCCATCTTCCTGGAAGAAGCTCGTGATCTCATCCACAGCACGGCTGAAGCATTGCAAAACTGGAGTGAAGACACCGGTAACATCGATACCCTGCGCCTGCTGCAAAGAGATTTGCACACCCTGAAAGGTGGTGCACGTCTGGCCGATATCGAGACCGTAGGCGATCTGGCCCACGAACTGGAGAACCTGTTCGAAGGGCTCACAGAGAAGCGGCTTTCGATCAACGATGCGCTTTCCGATTTGTTGTTCCGCTGTCACGATCGCTTGGCCGGCATGGTCGATGCGCTTGAGGCTCAGGAACCGCCAAAGCCAGCACCGGACTTAGTGCAGGAAATCCAGCAATACATCGCCAGTGCCCGAGGCATCCGACCGGTCACCGATGTGGCTCCAGAGAAGGGATCTTTAACCGAATCTGGCGAAACAGAGCCGCAGGACTCGAGCGGTAACGACGCCAATGAAGACACCGGCAACGAAGTTGCTGATCTGTCCCATTTGGACCCGGAGCTGCTCGGCATCTTCCTGGAAGAAGCCTACGACCTGATCAACTCTACTGGCAGCGCCCTCCATAACTGGAGCGAAAACTCGACCGACCGCAGCATTGCCACAGAACTGCAACGCGATGTGCACACCCTGAAAGGCGGTGCTCGAATGGCCGGCGTGGGCGCTATCGGCGATCTGACTCACGTTCTTGAAGACCTGTTCGAAAAGGTCGCTGAAGGCAAACTCGAAGCCAGCAGCAGCATGACTGAGCTACTGTTTGCATGTCACGACCGGCTGGCGCAAATGGTCGAACAAGTGGCTACTCAGCAACCTTGCCCACCGGCCAAACAGCTGGAAGAACAAGTCAAAGCCATTATTCAAGGTGATGGCGCCTCCGATACCTCCGGAGTGAGTGCGGAGCCTGAAAGCGAGGTAGTGCCTGAAGAAGCGGGCATCGAACACGATGTCTTTGACGCAGAGCCCGAGTCCGATTTACCCGATGATTCCCGGGCCGAAGATATTCTCAGCATCTTCTTGGATGAAGGACTGGAAATTCATGACTCCATCGCTGAGGACCTCGAATATTGGCGCGAACAGCCGAATGAGCTGGCCGCTGTTCTTTCGCTTCGACAAGAACTTCACACCCTCAAGGGTGGCGCTCGCCTGTCCGACCTCGATGCCATCGCTGATCTGGCCGAAGCTTGGTCCGAACTGCTTGATGATGCTCTTGCCGGAAGCACACCGGCAGACACCGCACTGGCAATGAGCGATCGTGCACAAGCCAGCTTCCGTACCATGCTGGATGCAATTGAAGCCGGCGAGCGGCCAGTGGTCGACTTCAGCCTCATCGATACAATGTCCCAAACCGGAGCTGAGACACCCAGTCCGGTTTCGGAAACTGAATCACACTCTGAGGAAACTCCGGATCCGGAAGTTCTGGAAATATTCCTCGAAGAAGCCAGCGAAATCATGGACCAGCTGGAGCAACTGCTGGCCGACTGGCACAAAGAGCCAGACAACCATCATTTCAATCAAGAAGCTCAACGTGCCATGCACACCCTCAAAGGGGGCGCTCGCCTGTCTCAGCTCTCTGGATTGGGAGACAAAGCCCATACCTTTGAAACACTGCTTATTGATCTTGGTGGCAATGCACCCACCGAAGCCCAATGGCAAGAGATTAGCCGTCAACATGACGACATTATCGCTGCCGTCGCCGCCGTTCGTGCTCATTATGAGCAAGACGCAGCCTCGCACGAACCCGAACAAACCGAGCCACAAGCGCAACGTCCCGATGAAGAGCCGGCACCGCAGTCAGCTGAAGCTGTACAACCCGAACCCAAGCCGGTCGCCCGAAAACCTTCACGGGCCCGAAACAACAAGGCCGTAGAAGCCCAGCGTGCCGCTCAAGAAACCATTCGAGTGTCCGCTCCGTTGCTGGACGATCTGGTTAACCTCGCCGGCGAAACCAGTATTACCCGTGGTCGACTGGAGCAACAGTCCAGTGACTTCAGCCATACCCTTGACGAGATGGCCGCCACCATCGAGCGTCTGCGCGAGCAGTTGCGTCGAATGGACATCGAAACGGAAACCCAGATTCTATTCCGTGCTGAACAGGAACACGGCGCAGACTACGGTGAAGATTTCGACCCACTGGAGATGGACCGCTATTCGTCGATCCAGCAGTTGTCCCGAGCACTCACCGAGTCCTCGTCTGACCTTACCGATCTGAGGGAAACACTGGCTGACCGGGTACGCGATACGGAAACCTTGCTGGTTCAGCAGTCCCGGATCAATACCGAGCTTCAGGAAGGTCTGATGAAGACCCGAATGATCCCGTTTGCTTCCACAGTGCCACGACTGCGCCGGATTGTTCGGCAGATCAGTGGTGAATTAGGCAAGAAGGTCGAGTTTGACGTTCGCAACGCCGAAGGCGAGATGGACCGAAGCATTCTTGAGCGCATGATTGCGCCGCTGGAGCACATGCTTCGCAACGCCTTGGATCACGGTATTGAAACACCGCAAGAGCGCCGTCAGGCCGGTAAACCGGAAACCGGTGAAGTGGTCCTGTCGCTGACCCGAGAAGGCGGTGACGTGGTGCTTCGCATGATCGACGACGGCAAGGGCATCCCGGCTGAAGTGATTCGGGAAAAAGCCATTCGTCAGGGCTTGATGCACGCCAACGAAGCGCTCTCCGAGCGTGAGATCCTGCAGTTTATTCTGCAACCCGGCTTCTCCACCGCCCATACGGTCACCCAGATTTCCGGCCGCGGCGTTGGCATGGACGTAGTCGCCAGCCAAATCAAACAGCTCGGCGGTAGCCTCGACATCGATTCTTCAGTGGGGCGCGGTTCCACCTTCACTGTTCGCCTGCCGTTCACCGTGTCGGTGAACCGTGCTCTGATGGTCGCCACCGGCGAGGATTTCTACGCGATCCCGCTGAACACGATTGAAGGTATCGTTCGGGTCAGCACCTATGAGCTGGAAGAGTATTACAAACCCGATGCGCCCTTGTACGAGTATGCTGGCCAGCAATACCGGTTGCAGTACCTCGGCAACTTGCTGAATAGTGATCACCATCCCAAGCTGCAAGGTCAGGCATTGCCACTGCCCGTCATACTGGTGCGCGGTGCCGAGCAACCACTGGCGCTTCAGGTCGATCACCTGATGGGTAGTCGTGAGATTGTTGTTAAATCACTTGGCCCTCAATTCAGCACCGTTCGCGGTGTATCCGGTGCCACCATTCTGGGTGATGGCAACGTGGTGGTGATTCTCGATCTGCCCGCCATGATCCGTTCAGACGTGCTGTCTGACCGTCAGCGAATTGCCAACTTGGCCAAAGAACGCACGGCCAGCCGCTTCGAAGAACAAGTGACAACGGTCATGGTGGTGGACGATTCGGTAACCGTTCGCAAAGTGACGTCACGTTTGCTGGAACGAAACGGCATGGAAGTGATCACCGCAAAAGACGGTTTGGATGCAGTGGCTCAGCTACAGGACCACCGCCCGGATGTCATCCTGCTGGATATCGAAATGCCCCGAATGGACGGTTTCGAAGTAGCCAGTTTTGTCCGCCATGATGACACGCTCAAAGATACACCGATTTGCATGATCACCTCTCGAACCGGTGAAAAACACCGCGAGCGGGCTCTGGCCATCGGCGTCAACGAGTACCTGGGCAAGCCTTTCCAGGAGACGGTGCTGCTTGAAACCATTAAACGGCTGACTGAGAGCGAGTGATGTCTGGCCAGACCGGCCGACCGAAGGCCGGAGTTGTTTCCGATGACGCGCTACAGCGCCGGCGGCTTCAAGAGGCCGCCGGAAAATTCGGGCTGGACAGCTGTTTCTCGGGCGATCCCGATCGGTTAATCGGCTACCCGGAGTTTCCAGACGCCGTGTTGTGGCTGGTCACCCTGCAAGACGAAGCGGATCATCCAACCTTTTTCGATTATTTACTCGACCACACCGACGCGCCCGTCTTGTTTGGTGTGGATCTGGCACCCAAGCCCGGTAGTACAGATTATGTGCGCTGGGAGCGGCGGCTTCAGAACAAACTGGAGCAACAACTCGGCCCTCTGGAAGCACGGAAAAGCACCTACGGCCTGGAGGAACTCGTTGATTCCGGGCCTGCACAGAAAGCACCGCCGAGCTTACCAACCTGGGAAACGCCAGCCCCGCCCGGGTCGCCGGCAGACGATATCTGGGTTCTAGGAGCCTCGCTGGGCGGCCCCGCCGCCGTGAAAGCGTTCCTTGATCAGCTGCCGCCGGGTTTACCTGTGGGATTCGTCTACGCTCAACACATCGACGGTAACTTCACCGAAGTCCTGACCCGGGTACTTGGCCGCCATGCTCATTACCAACTCAAGACAGCTGAGCCAGGTTACCGAATACAGAGCGGCGATGTGGTGCTGATGCCGGTAGAAAACCAATGGTCTTTCGACTCCGGAGGCCGGCTCGTTGAACTGGACGAGCCTTGGCCCGGCCCTTACGGACCCTCCATTGATCAAGTGCTGCTCAATGTGGCGGATCACTACGGCAAGTGCTGCCACGCTATTCTCTTTTCTGGCATGGGCAACGACGGAGCCCTTGCGGCCCCCATGCTGAAAGCCTACGGTAGTCGAATCTGGGTCCAGGAAAGTCAGAGCTGTGGTAACAGTTCTATGCCTGATTCCGTCGCAGCGACCGGCTGTACCAGTTTCTGCGGCACACCGGAACAACTGGCCGAAGAACTGGTTAACACCATCAAGAACAACAGCCTGCTCACGGGCCGGCACAATCGGGTTCTGCCTGAGGACACTCGCTATGAATGAAAACAGCCAATCCCTATCCTGCGTCATGGTACCCGTCAGCGACCGGCAATTGCTGCTCCCGAACGTATCCATCGCAGAAGTAGTCGATTTGACCAACACAAAAACTGACCGCGGCACACCCGATTGGCTGGTTGGTTTTATCGACTGGAGGGGCCTCAACTTACCCGTCATTTCCTATGATGCCGCCAACGGCAGTGAGTTGGTCGTGCCCGGTGGCAACCGGGGCCGTATCATTGTGATTAACACCATCGGCCCCAACCATAGCCAATTGCCGTTCATGGCCATAGTGACTCAAGGAATTCCCAGCCAAACCCGCCTGACCGAGCCCGAAATCAAAAAACTGGATAGCCAGCCCGGGCCGGCCGATCTTATGCTAGTTGAGGTAGAAGGAGAAGCTGTATGGATTCCCAACCTCGAATATCTGGAATCACTGGCGGTAGACGCCAAACCGTGAGGTAGCGGGGAGCCCCCATAGCGACATGGTCTGCAAATGTTATAATGTTTCAAACTTTGCAGGAGCCATATCATGCCTGAGCGCGCGCTTCCGTACCGCCCTCACAATCATCAAGCCTGCGTCAGCCAAGCACTGACTGACGCACAAGCGATCTGCCGCGACCAAAATGCCCGCCTGACCCCCATTCGGGAGCGTGTTCTGGAGCTGATCTGGCAATCCCACAAACCACTCGGCGCCTACGACATTCTGGCTCAGCTCGGTTCAGAAGGGCACAGTGCGGCGCCGCCCACCGTTTACCGAGCTCTGGACTTCCTGCTCCAGTACGGTCTGGTGCATCGCATCTCGTCTTTGAATGCATTCGTCGGTTGTGCTCACGCCGGTGAGCATCATCGCAGCACCTTCCTGATCTGCCGGGACTGCGGCATTGTGCTGGAACTGGCCGTCGACGCGGTCACCAAAGCCATCGAGTCAGCCGCCAAAGCGGAAGCCTTCTTGCCAGAAGACATCACGGTGGAAATTTCCGGTTTGTGCCCCACTTGTCAGGGAAGCACTACGCATGCCTGATTACTTGGTACGACTCGATCAGCTCACGGTACGTTTTGAAGAACGCATCGTGGTGGATCATGTCAATCTGGCGGTTGCCCGAGGCGACATCATCACCATTATCGGTCCGAACGGTGCCGGTAAAACCACCCTCATCAAAACCATTCTGGGCATTCAGAAAGCCTCCAGCGGTACAGTATCACTGGCCCCGGATCTGGTGATTGGTTACGTGCCCCAACATCTTTCACTCGAGGCCACCCTGCCCTTGAGCGTGAAACGCTTCATGCTGCTAAGTGGGCGCCCACTGCCCGCCTGCGAGGCCGCGTTGCAACGTACCGGCGTAGGGCATCTTCTCAATGCCTCTGTGCACCATCTTTCCGGCGGTGAAAAACAGCGTTTGTTGCTGGCCCGCGCCCTTGCCCGCCAGCCCGATCTGCTGGTGCTCGATGAGCCTGCGCAGGGGGTTGATATCAATGGCCAAGCGGCTTTGTACGAACTGATTAGAGAGCTCCGAGATGAACTGCATTGTGGCGTGATCATGATCTCCCACGATCTGCATCTGGTGATGGCAGCCACCGATCAAGTCATCTGTCTTAACCAGCATATTTGCTGCAGCGGCCATCCGGCGGATATTTCCCTGGACCCCGCCTTCATCGAAACCTTCGGCCCCCAAGTGGCAGAATCACTGGCGGTTTACCACCACCGGCATAATCACAGCCACGATCTGCACGGCGACGTCGTAAGTGGAAATGAACCTCACGGAGTCTGCAACCATGAACATCATTGATCTGATTCTTGGTGACTTTTTCTGGCGGGCGTTGCTTGGAGGGCTTGGGGTCGCCTTGGTTGCCGGCCCTTTAGGTTGTTTTGTGGTCTGGAGGCGTTTGGCGTATTTCGGGGACACCTTGGCCCATTCGGCCCTGCTGGGGATCGCCCTGAGTTTCCTGATCAGCATCCCGCTCAATGTGGGCGTAATCATCACCTGCCTGCTTATCGCATTGGTTCTGGTGTTGTTATCCCGGACTCGCGCCCTAGCCACAGATACCTTACTGGGTATTCTGGCTCACAGCACGCTGGCTATCGGCTTGGTAACACTCAGTTTTATGCCCGATATCCGGGTTGATCTCACCGGGCTGCTGTTTGGCGACCTGCTCGCGATGAGCCGCCAGGATCTGCTCTGGATTTATGGCGGAGCCGCAATCGTGTTGGCGCTGCTGGCCATGCTCTGGCGTCCGCTGTTGATGAGCACCATCCACGAAGAACTCGCGCGCGTGGAAGGCATACCCGTAGAACGGCTTCGTCTGGCGTTGATGGTGATGTTCGCATTAGTCATCGCCGTGGCGATGAAGATCGTTGGTGTCTTGCTGATTACCGCATTGCTGATCATTCCTGCCGCCACGGCCAGGCGGTTGGCAAAAACACCTGAGCACATGCTGGGACTGGCGATCATGTTCGGATTTATTGGGGTATCGGGCGGCCTGACACTGTCTTGGCACCTGGACACGCCGGCTGGCCCGTCCGTCGTCGTCACCGCTTTCCTGACCTTCTTGTTGGTCTACAGCAGCGCCCGCAACACCAGTCATTAAATCCCCCGGGCTTTCCCGTTGGCTCAGACTGGTCTAGAGTGGATTGGCTGACCAACGGAAAGCCTGAGGGAGGGGCCTGGCATGGACAGCGGCCTGGACAGAGCTTCACCAAGTTCAAGAATCCGCAGGGCCCTCTGGCCGGGCTTGTGGATTCCTGTCGTTATCCTGTTAGTCGGAAGCGCGCTCAGCTTGTCCGTCGCCCAACGGATTGCCTCCCAAACAGAAGCTTTAGCGCAACAACACTATCACCTGCAGCATCGCACTCTGGTTCACTTGGTGCTCGATCACCTGTACCGTCACGGGAATGATGTTTCCCTACTGAAAGTGCCGCTGGCCAAAGCCATGCCCAAACATCTCAGTCTTCGCATCGACACGCTGGAACGGCATACCAAAAAGCCGCTCCTGAAACTCGGCTCGATCCAGGCGCCTCTGACTCGCCAAGCCCTTCGCAGTGAGCTGGACATTGACGGCAACCGGTCGATGGTAACGACCATGCCGGATGCCCAGTTACTCAAGGCGCCTGCACAAAACTTACGTTGGCTTGTTCTGATCAGCGGTATGGCTCTCACCTTACTCGCGTTTGTGCTGTCGCTTTACCTGTGCTGGCGTTATCAGCGGCAGCGAACACTAGCCAGCTCGCACCACAAAGACCTGAAAACCCAGAACCAGAAAATCGCCAACCTGAACGTTGAAAAGCTCGCTCTCAGACAGGCTCTCAACGATAGCGAGAATCGATCACGGGATCTGATCAACCTCACTGGCAACCTGATTGCCGAGCTGGATGATCAGGGACAAATCGAATACATCTCAGCCCTGGCCGCCGATATGTTCAGGCAGGCACCGTCAGATCTGGACCAGAAGCCCTTCCAACAGCTTGTCGTGCTATCCGACCAACAGCGTTTCACCGAATGCCTTGAAGCAGCCCGAGCAGACCAAGACATAACACAGGCAGACCTCACACTGGCGGGAGAAAATTCCGAACAACCGGTGCCCGTCACCTTGCGCTTAAAAGCGTTAACAGACCCCGTGAGGGGCCTCATAGGGTTTCGACTGAGCGCACAAATCAAAACCCGCCGTGCTGACTAGCGCCTTACATTGGCTGAACCCGGTCCAAGAGCCGACCGGTCGCCATTAGCTCCAAAAACTCATCTCCCAACCGGTCACTTTCCGCAATCGCCCGGCGCCAAGACCTTTCACGCCCGGCATCATCCCCCAAATACTTCTCGAAATCCTTACGGTCCGGCAGTTTGCGATCTGGCAAGGCTTCAAGGTATTCACGGGACGGTGACAGCAATAAAACATCTTGCAGGCGAGTCGCATCCCCTCTGCGCCACGGCATCGTCTTATCAAACCAGCCGGGCACCACTTTGTCGGTAAAGTGGGGATAAAGCACGATCCCGGGCTGCTCGTAGGGAAGATCAAGATGGTAGTCCAGCAACCCACCGTCACGGTACACCCCCGCCGGAGCACCCGGAATGTTATGCACAGCCGACATCACCATCGGGATCGACGCTGAGGCCAACAAGGCAGACAACAAATTGTCCGAGGTGAGCGCTACTTCATGGCGCGGGAACTCTGCGTGGGTGGATACCGGGGTTTTTTGTCGGGCATCGTGAACAAAGCCACGCTCCATAAAGCGGCTTAGGTGGCGGCGACTGAGCATATTGGCACTAATTGCGCTCATGAGCCCCATACTCAGACGACCTTTCGAATCATGCTGCAACAGACCAAGGCTTCGAACCACCACCACACTGAGCCGATAAACAGGATGCGCTAACAGGTATTCCTCTCGACCACCGAGCAGCTCCTGCAAAAAAGCGATGCTTTTACGGCTGACTTCTTCCGCGCTTACACCTTTGCTAAAACGTTGCTGAGTGTAGAGTTCCGCCAATTTGGCCAGCTGGGCCCGAGGGTCGTCGGAAGATGCAACAGCAGCAAATCGCCAACTTCCGATCGATGAACCAATCAGAGCAATCTCGTGTTCGGCTTCGGCTAACCAATCTCCGAATACGGCCTTATCGAGGCCACTGATCCCCAGCGCTTTCGGTCCTCCGGCCGCTCCCGGAACCACATGTACATCCGATGCTTCCAGTGGTTTCTGTCGCAGCCGTTCCAAAGCGCGGCGACCAGCCCGGATAGTAAGTGCCGGGGCACGGGTGTGAACTGCAGTCATTCGATATCCTCTCATTAGCTGACCGGAGTTTAACGAAGGCCCATGGCCCCAGCCAACTGAACAAATTTCATGGTACCCATTGGCATCGTGCATAAACCGTCGACTTACGCTCCAAAATGAGCAAACTTCGACTTTTACGTAAAAAGTGCCATGCTAGACTTTAACCAACAATGGCACAGGATGTGTGCCGTGGATTGTCAGCGGGAGCTGAGCTGTGCATCTTCTTACCTCGCCAGAAACCATGGAATCTAACCCCAACCTTGCCGTGCTGGGATTCCGGCGCCAATTGGTTTACCACTTGCACTTCTGGTCCTTTATCGCTGTCGCCCCGCTGATTCTGATCCAGTGGCAGCATGGCCACCACTTGCTTGCCGCTTTTTTAATCCTTTTCTGCGCCAATGCGGTGCTTGTCATTGTTTGTTTGCGGCTGACCGGGCGCTATTTTCTAAAAGGCCGTCTGTTTCCGATTCTGGCTGTGGTATCAGCCGCTTACTCCACTGCAATCAACGGACACGCGGGCCTTTACTGGGCCTATCCGGCCGCCATCGCCCTGTTTTTCTTGCTCCCGTTGAAAGAGGCCAGCATTTGCAACATCCTGTTTATAACGGTGATGGCGGTTACCTCATTCCTAAAGTTTCCAGAAGCTGATTTCTGGCGCATCACCTTTTCACTAGGCCTCAGCTGTATCTTCGCCATGGTGTTCGCCTGGCTTGTCGGGCGCATGCAGCAAGAACTGACAAAATTGGCCACCACCGACCCACTAACCGGCTGCCTGAACCGCTCCCAGCTCGCCGACCTTCTGAACAGCCAGATCCAGATGCGCGAACGGTACGAGCGTGTATCCAGCCTGGTACTGATTGATCTGGACTACTTCAAAGTCATCAACGATCAATGGGGCCATCTGGCCGGTGATAAGGTTCTGAAGGAGCTCACACTGCGAATTCGAAAGCGGCTACGGGAGAACGACCAACTGTTCCGCGTTGGCGGAGAGGAATTCATGATCGTGCTGCCGGAAACCCGCCAAAAGGATGCCGATTCCCTCGCCCATCAATTATTAAGCAGCATCAGCGCCACCCCCTTCCTGGATGACATCCGCGTAACCGCCAGTGCGGGTGTAGCGGAGGTATTCCAAGGTGAAACCTGGTCAGTCTGGCTGAATCGAGCCGATCAGGCACTGTATGCCGCCAAGCATCAGGGGCGAAATCAGATTGTAAATGCCCCCAAACCTAATACGGTGGCTCCGGCAACCAGCGAACAAGGGCCCATCCCGCCAATCAATGACGGCGACGAAGTAGCTTAATCCTAGGGCCTATTCGTCAAAAGTTGCTGTCTGAAATCACGATAGGCCGAGAACACCGCCCAAGGTTTCTCGAAGTGCGGGTAGTGTCCAACATGCCTCAAACTAACCACATCCGCAGATGGCATCAGTTCGCGGTAACGTCTAACCATCGCCGCACCGGAAACCGGATCCGCGGTACCCGAAATGAGCCGTATCGGCTGACAGGCCTCCTGCAACGCACCAACCCAACGATTACGGTGGCAGCGGCGCTCTTCCATAAACTGAATGAGCTCATGCAAAATTCCGCGTCCGTTGTTGTAGTTCAGCAAGTGCCAGAAATCCGATAAATCATCACGATCCGGCTGACCGTCCGGACCGAACAAATGCCGAAAACTCCGCTCAAAAGCCCCTTTTGTGAGCCCAAGGCTAATCAACCCGCCCAGCGGACTTTTAAGCGCCTTTTGAATAAACAAAGGAGCGTGAACCTCCGGGAAAAGGCCGCCATTCAGCAAAGACACGCTGTTGATTCGAAACCCTAACGCGCCTTCCTGATCTCTGGCCAACAGCTCCTGAACCACAGAAGTGCCATAATCGTGAGCCATCAGGTGCACTTCCGCCAGGCCCAGCCCTTCCAACCAGCCCTGAACGAGATCCGTTTGATCTTCGATGCTGTATCGATATTGTTGAGGTTTATCGGAAAAGCCAAAGCCCAACATGTCCAGCGCTAACACCTGATAGTGTCGGCTCAGCATCGGCCAGAGACGACTCCAGTCCCAGCTTGCCGAAGGGAACCCATGAAGCAAAACCAAAGGCTCACCTTGTCCTGCCATGCGGCTGAAAACGGCATGGCCACCATAGCTGAACCACTTTCCCGTTTGTTGCCAAGCTTCTAGGGTAGCAGCCACCTGACCCATATCTGCCACCGACCCAGACATAATCTGTCCCATGATTTGCCCCGACACGCCCTGTGAGCAAATAACTTTAGTGCAAAGCACCGCCACTAGCCACTACACACCACCTCCTTCACCGCGTGGAAAAGTGATCGAACCGCCTAAATCATGGAGGTGAAGCGCGATTTGCCTTAAGCTTCACACTTTGACAGGCACACTATCGGAAACCATTATGTCTCTACCCCTTGATGATCTCACCGGCCATTACCACGCGATTCTTGAAGGCTTGGGAGAAGACCCCAGCCGCGAAGGCCTGATGGACACCCCTACCCGTGCTGCTAAAGCCATGCAGTTTCTAACCCGCGGCTATCAACAGGACCTGAACAGCCTGGTGAATAATGCGGTGTTCGAGTCAGCCATGGATGAAATGGTGGTGGTCCAGGACATCGAGCTCTACAGCATGTGTGAACACCATATGCTTCCTTTCATCGGTAAATGCCATATCGCTTACTTGCCTCAAGGCAAGGTGCTGGGGCTGTCCAAGTTTGCGCGCATCGTGGACATGTACGCGCGTCGTCTGCAAATTCAGGAAAACCTGACACGGCAAATCGCAGAAGCCGTCGAAAGCGTGACCGGCGCGAAAGGTGTTGGCGTGGTGATCGAAGCGCAACACATGTGCATGATGATGCGCGGCGTTGAAAAACAAAACTCCCGCATGAAAACCTCCATGATGCTTGGCCAATTCCGTAAGTCTCAGGCGACCCGCAGCGAGTTCCTGACTCTGATATCGAGCAATCGCGGGTAGATTTGGCACAATACCCTACTGAAATTGGTGTTTTTGGCTGCTGGAAAACAGCCACCGTTGCGACAGGATAGAACGGCACCCGCTAACAACAGCTCACCCCGATAGCTGCTTGCGCGCTTGTCCGTCTAGTCGAAGGTGCGCTGTGCTCGGGCAAGCCTTCCCCGTTCAGGAGTCGTCATGCGTTCATTGGCAAACAAAACCATCATTATCACAGGCGCGAGCCGCGGCATTGGACGTGAAGTTGCGCTGGTTTGCGCTGCGGAAGGCGCCAACATTGTCATCGCGGCCAAATCAGATCAACCACATCCAAAACTTGAAGGAACCATTCATTCCGTAGCAAAAGAGGTTGAGGAAGCCGGCGGCCAAGGTCTGGCGGTTAAGGTGGACGTGCGCAGCGAAGAAGACGTCGACAATTTGATTGCAGAAACGGTCGAGACCTTTGGTGGCATTGACGCCATCATCAACAACGCCGGTGCCATTGCTTTATCCGGCGTTGAATCAACGCCGCTGAAAAAGCTCGACCTGATGATGCAGATAAACTTCCGCGCGGTGTTTCTGCTCAGCCAAAAAGCCTTACCTTACCTGAAGAAGTCTGCTAATGGTCACATCCTGAGCTTCTCCCCTCCTCTGGACCTCGACCGCCGCTGGATGCGCAACCACGCACCCTACACCCTAACCAAATACGGGATGTCGATGCTAACACTCGGCATGTCGGATGAGTTAAGTCGCTACGGCATTGCAGTCAACGCACTTTGGCCTCGCACCGTAATCCATACCGCCGCCACGTCCTTCGGCGGCAAGCAATCGTTCGACCGAGCTCGCACCCCAAAGATCATGGCGGATGCCGCGTTCGCTTTACTGAAAACCGAGAACCGAGAAATCACCGGCCAACTTCTGATTGACGAGGACTTCCTGCGCACTCAGGGCGTCGGAGATTTCGAACAATATCGCGCTAACCCAGAGAGTGAAAAAACGGACCTGATGCCCGATTTGTTTGTCCAGGCGCCAGACACTTACGTCCATGGCGCATTGCCACCGCTAGCGGGCTTATCCACAGAAGAATAAAAATCAAATGGATGCGTGGCACATCGTTTTATAACTACGCCCTCATTAACATCATGGAGAACACACGTGCCGATTGAGAACGAACAAGGCCTTCGGGACATTCTAACCAGCGTCCGCACCATCGCTCTGGTGGGTGCCAGTGAGAAAACCAACCGCCCGTCCCACGAAGTCATGGAGTACCTTCAAAAGGCCGGCTATCGGATAATTCCGGTCAACCCAAGACTTGCGGGTAAGCAGGTGCTCGGCGAAACCGTGTACGCCGACCTCGCATCGATACCCGAAGCCATCGATATGGCTGAACTGTTTCTGGCACCTGAGCGCACCGATGCCGTGATCGACCAGGCCATTGAACAAAAGATTCCGGTACTCTGGCTGCAAATAGGAGTCATTAACGAAACCGGAGCTAATCGTGCCGAATCCGCTGGTTTGAAAGTGGTTATGAACCGCTGTCCAAAGCAAGACATTCCAAGATTCAACATTGCCAGATAGGCAAGCCTGCTCTAATCTAAATTTAGTCTAGGATAGGTGAGCAGGTCTATGTCGTTCAAAGATCCCCCAAGGAACGGGCAAGTGCCCCCAAGCAATCTCGATCGAGCAGGCACGAAGGTGGAGACTTTTTTGCACAGGGCCCGCATTCCGGTCGATTTGCTGCAACTCGGCATGCGCGTCGTACAACTGGACCGGCCTTGGAACGATGTGCCTGTTTTGTTTCAGGGGTTCACGATATCCTCGCCCGAAGAAACGAAAGTACTCCGCCAGTATTGCACCTGGGTGGTGGTCGAAGATGAGGAAAAAAAGCTGGCGCCTGTCCTCGGCAAAATCCCTCAGCTGCGCCAAAAAACCACTGAGCCATTGCCTGAAACCCGCACACTCGAAGAAGAATTCCCTCGGGCTAAAGAGACCTGGAGCCGGACTCAGGATTTTGTTGATAAAATTACCGTCGACATCATTGAGAACAACACACTGGAACTGGGCGAAGCCCGCACACTGATCCGCTCCTGCGTTGACAGCGTCAAAGCCAACGCCAGCGCTATGCTCTGGATGGGGCGAATTAAAAATCGTGATGCTTACACCGCCGAGCACTGTCTCCGCGTAGCCGTCTATGCCATCGCATTTGCACGATTTTTAGGCATGCCGGATGAAGACATCGAAACCGCCGGCATGTGTGGCCTGCTGCACGACCTCGGCAAGCTTAAAGTACCAAACGAGATTCTGAACAAACCCGGCCCACTCACCCCAGACGAATACGTCGTCATGCAATCGCACACGACACACGGTTTCAACCTGCTCAAACAAGATGAAAATCTGGAACCCATCATCCGTGATGTAACCCTGCACCATCATGAACGCGTAGATGGCAACGGCTACCCAACACACTTGCCAGAATCCCAGATCAGCCGCTTTGCCCGATTGATTTCCATCGTCGATACCTACGACGCAATCACCAGCGATCGCTGCTACCGGGACGGGCGGTCACCGGCCGAAGCGCTTAAAATTCTCTACCAAAACCGTGGTCAGCAGTTTGATACCGATCTGGTTGAAAATTTCATTCGCATGATCGGCATTTACCCGCCTGGTACGCTGGTCGAATTGACCACTGGGGAAGTGGCCTGGGTCGTCACCACACACCCGGGACGCAAGCTAAAACCGAAAATCGAGATCGTACTGGATAAAAATGGGCATAGAATAACTCCATATATTCTTGACCTGAGCCTGCAGACCGCAGATGATGGGGAGGTTCGCGAAATTCGTATCGCATTGCCCGATGGCGCTTACGGAATAACTATAAACGAGCGAATTCACAACTAGCGACTCACGATAGAAAGGACTCTGCCGTTACCCCTAGGAATACGCCAAGGTAAACTCGGAGCAGAGCGTGACCCCAGCACAGCGCACCATGCCGTTCGTAACGCGCGTCCTTAAGAGCCCATTTTTTGCCGTCATCATATTTCTAGCTTTTTTTGCATTAGCTTGGGCGCTTCGGTCAGGCCTGACTCAAAAAGACACTCATCAGATCCAAGCCAATCTCGCGAACGAAGCCCAAGCTCTGGCCGACAATCTGGAGCGTGAGTTTTCAGTGCAGGCGGGCGCCCTAGGCCGGATGGCCAAGCGCATGGAAAACAACGCCTACCCCACCAGATCGCTTTGGCAAGCCGACGCCAACACCTACCTCAACGACTTTGGCATCTATCAAGCCATTGAGTGGATTGATCAGGAATTCATTATCCGCTGGTTAGAACCCGCTACCGCCAATCAAAACGTTCTCGGTTACAACGTGGCCTTTGACGAGCACCGCCGACAGGCCTTAGAGCGCTCGGCTGCAACCGGGCAAGCCGACATCTCGGGCATTATCGACCTCCGGCAAGGCCCCAAGGGTATCGTCACGTACCATCCCGTCGGTCAGGGTTCCGAGAACAATGGCTTTATTGCAGGCGTGTTCAAAATGCAGGTGCTGGCCAAGCAATTGTTAACCGACCGGATCCTCGACCAATTTCAAGTTGAAATAATACAACGCGGTGAGCCGAGCTACGCTCTCAATGCCTCGAGCAATATCAACTACGCTTTTCGCGAAACGGCGCCTGTCGATCTACCCTCACTCGATTGGCAGCTGGCCCTTAGCCCGACTATCGACTGGGTAGAAAATCAACGCAGCCATTGGCCACGCAGCACCTTTCTTAGCGTCATCCTAATGGGTGCGCTTGCCAGCCTCACCGCACTGTTTGCGCAGATGACCTTCAAACGCACCCACTCTCTGCTCAGAACGCGGCTTGAATTGGAACGACAGGTCGACGAACGCGTGGCCGTACAGGTCGATCTGGAACGCTTGGAATCCACGGATACCCTAACGGGACTGGCCAACCGTCGCTTTTTCATGGAAGACCTGGCACACACGCTCAGTATTGCCGATCGCCAATTGCGTCAAGTTGCCTTGGTGATGATTGATCTTGATCGGTTTCAGGTTCTGAACGACACCCTTGGCCACCAGTTTGGCGATGAGCTTTTGATCAAGATTGCGGAAAGGCTGAACAGCCTCAGCAGCGAAACCATTCTTGTTGCCTACTCTGGTGGCGACGAGTTCATGATCTGCCATCAACAGATGAACGATATTGATGGTGTGATTCATCTGCTCGGCGAGATAAAACAGTGCTTTGCCGAACCCTTCAAGGTTCTCGGGCAGGTTCACCAGGTCACCGCCACCATGGGTGTCGCGGTGTATCCCCAAAGCGGGCACGATGCCGATACTCTGCTTCGTAATGCGGATATCGCACTCTATCGAGCCAAGGATCAGGGCCGCAATACCTATCAATTCTATACTGAGGGTATGCAAGAAAAAGAGATGATGCGGCTGGAGCTCGATAAGGATCTCAGTGAGGCTTTGGCGAATGATGAGTTTGTGCTCCACTACCAGCCTCAGTTGAATCTCGACACAGGCGAAATCAATAACGTTGAGGCACTGATTCGCTGGCAACACCCCACCCGAGGTCTGCTGTCTCCCATGGAGTTTATTCCGTTGGCGGAAGAAAGTGGGCGCATTACCGAGATCGGCCGATGGGTGGTGCTCGCTGCCTGTCGCCAGCTAGCTCGTTGGAAAGGCACCCCCTGCGAACACCTGCGGATTGCGGTAAACCTGTCTGGCCGGGAGCTGGAGGATGCCACGCTGGTAGACCATGTGCGGGATACTCTGGCGGCAGAGAATGTCGCCCCTCATATGCTTGAGCTTGAATTGACCGAAGAAATTTTTATTCAGAACATCGCCCAGAATCGCAGCCAACTGTCGCAGTTGCATCAGTTGGGCACACGCTTGGCCATTGATGACTTCGGGGTTGGTTATTCGTCTCTGGGCTACCTGCGCGATTTCCCTGTGGATTTACTGAAGATAGATCGGTCCTTCATTACCAATGTGACCGAGCGCCATGACGATGCGGTGATTACCCGAGCGGTGATCAATCTCGCTCATAATCTGGGCATTCAGGTGGTAGCTGAGGGTGTGGAAACAGAAGATCAGCTGAGCTTTCTGCAAGCTCATAAGTGCAATCTGGTTCAGGGGTATTTGATCAGTCGTCCGGTTCCTGGCCGTGTGCTGGAGAGGGCGATTAGAGAGGATTCGCTGTTTACCGGCCAGAAGGCCACTTCCGAATTGTAATTAGAGCGCCAGCCCTGCAAACTTTGCGTTCTGTCTTTTTTTGAGTGTGATTGTATGTCTGCCAGGTATTTGTCCTCGGAGCAGGATGCGAAGCTGCGCCGCTGGGAGCGCTGGAACCGCAGTTATTTCATTTTTGCTTTTTTTGCGCTGATTCTGGTGCTGGTGTTCAGTAGTCAGTTGGGAATTTCGTCTGGTGATGACTGGGGTGGCCTTGGGGTGCTTCTGGTGTTGCTGGTGATTCCTATCATTGTGTTGCAGTTGCGATTGTCTTGCCCGGCGTGCGACACGAAGATTGGTTGGCAGGCCAAGTTAATGGCGCCGGACCAATGTAAGTCTTGTGGCGTTTTTCTGCGTGTCGATCCAAAGATAAGGTGAGATTTTCGGCGGACACGAAGGACCAAGCGAAATTGCTACCCTAATTCTTGTATATATAGCTGAAAAGCTGGAGCCAAGCAAAGCCAACGTGTCCAGCTTTCCGAGACTGAATGAAGGAATTGAGCAAATTTGTTCGAAAAGATTTATAGCGGGTGAAACAACAAGCTGGGTTTCAGGAGGCAGTAGTTAGGGCGGAGTCATGGGGAAAGGATGGAAAACCAAGGCACAGAAATCCTGTGCCCAATGGATCATTGCTTCCGAAGCAAATATTCAAACAGTGATGGCCCGTCAATCCATTTCTGCCAATCGCGGTGTGTAGCCCACTTCAGCTTCCCCGTGCTTACAAGAAGGCGGACTTCTGATTCGGAGCATCCAAGCGCCGCCGTGACATCTGCCAGATTGACAGAACGGCGTGTTGCCAAGCATCTTTCATTAAGAAGCCACGATTCGAACCTCGACCTATCTACGTAAATGCATGAGAGTAGATCTGTCTGCTTGAACCCACCTGGAATCACTTTGTTCAGCACAGCATTTACAAGACGACCCGGGTTGGTCAGATTCCTACGAAAAATGGCAGAGTCAGTTTTTACCTCGATTCTATTCTCTGTCTCAGATTCAGGAAATTCCTGAAGAATGTTGATCATGGCACGCCCGTCGAATCGGCGCTTTTGAGACTGAGTGATGTTTTTATGGGTGGGGAAAACTTCACCACTAAAGAGATCGTGAACGGCCTCCTCACCCCAGCCTGTTACTCTCGCCATCGAGTAAATCTGTTGTTGATACCTGTATTCAGAACCACCTTCGGCATCGAACCGTCTGTCCCGACGCGCCTGTGAAATATATCGAGTGTTCTCGGGAAACTCCTCAACCCCGGAAACTGTATCTAGTTGGATCGCAAAACCCTCACGAGGTCCATCCCAAGATTTCAGGAGACCCTCGGAGAATAGATAGCAAGGGGCCTCAATCTGCGCTTCGCCCAATGGCCGCGCTCGGGTCTCGGGACCCCCAGCCTTTCACAGACTCGCGCCAAATAGCTTGAAGAAACACCATAACGTTCGGCAACCTTGGTCATAGGCTCCTTCCACACCTCGGCGTAAAGTGTCTCTCGATCGATTTCCCGAAGATCCATGCCCCCCCCCTCCGTCCATTCCTCGTGACTCAAGCCCCGCACCTGAAGATAAAAGTCTAATAAAACTAGCTGGTTAAATGTATTTTTTTGTCGCAGTTGCATTCTCTATATGACTTTATCTAGCATATTTTGAGCTGACCGGCAGCTTGAGGCCCCCGTGGCGAAGTCTTTACGAAGACCCTGGTAATCGAAACTGGCAATAACATCCCAAGACAACCGTCTTGCGATGGGGGCTCGCAAGGAAATGTTGATTGGAGAATGTTATGACCATAACCAGCACCTTCATCCAGAAACTGAAGAAACAGGCCAAAGAACAGGCCAAACATTCCGACTTCAGTCACTCCCAGCTACTAGAGACTCACGCCCGTGAATTGGGGTATGAGAACTGGAAAGATCTCCTGGCGGACCAGATGATCATCCCACCAGCTTCAGCGGTTCTTCTGCCGGAATTCCGAGACAGGCTTCTTGACCCCGAAGCTCGAAGAAATTTCAAACAGTCCATGGTGATGGAAAGAGCTGAAAGACTTTCTGTCTGCTATGCCGCGTTCGAGCACATCAATCGAAAGGCCAAAGTTGTTCTGATTGGCCTCACTCCGGGTGAGCAACAAGCTCTGAGAGCGAATAAGGCAGTGGCGGAACAGCTTTCTGCTGGGGCTTCGGATCAAGAGGCCCTTGAAGCGGCCAAAGTCTTCGCAAGCTTCAGTGGGCCCATGAGAGCCAACCTCGTGGCGCTCCTTGACAGTATTGGCCTTCCGGAAAAGGTGGGCATTGAATCCACAGACCAGCTTTTCGGTGAGCGCAGCGACCTGTGTCATTTCACATCCGCACTGCGGTATCCAGTATTTGTGGACAATAAAAACTACAGCGGCAGTCCCTCGATACTGAAGCATCCGATGTTGAAAAGGATGGTCGATGATCATCTTGCAAAAGAGCTGAAGCAGATCGACGGGAACGCGTGGTATATCCCTTTGGGACGAGAGTCTGCACAAGCTCTGGGCTACCTCACAGCTAAGGGCGTGATCCCCGAAGCGAGGATTCTGGATGGATTGCCGCACCCGTCAGGTGCGAACGCAGAGAGGATTGCCTATTTCCTGGGACAAAAAGAAAGGGGGTCACTCTCAGGTAAGACCAATCCGGATACCCTCGACAAGGCCAAACTCAAGCTCATGGAAAAATTAGGTAAGGACAGTTTCATGGATCGAAATAAAACAGAAAAGGTTATCAACAAAGATTCACAGCAGGTCCTATCCTTCAAGAAACGGGAAGCAGATGGCAAACGGTCGACAGAGAAGGTAATGCCAACGCAGATAGAGAGCGGAATTATAGACTCTGTCCGAAAGAGCAACATGGCTGCACTGGATGGTTCACCCAAAAGACATGAGCTGGAGGTTCGGTTCAAGGGCGTTGGAAGAGAGGAAAGCCTCTACATCAACCGTAAATCCTATTGGCGAAAGGACCAGCTGAAGATTACTTTGCGCCCGGGCTTGAGCGAGAGCGTCTCAGAGGAAATTCTCAGATCCGGCTGCGCTACGCCAATCATTTTGAAAGGGGAGCAGAGAGAGACCTACAGCAGTAACTTTACGGCCTTTAACAATAGAAAGGACGCAAAAGGGTCAAAGAACGAACATTTCGGGCATGCTTGGCTTGTCAGTATTGGCGATGACTTCACCAAGCTTGGCGAGTTTCTGAAGATACTCTCATCGAGAAAATAGGGAGAACGGACTGGGTGGCCCGTGGGTCACCCAGTCGCGCCGGTACCGTCTGGCTTTATTCCATGTACAGGATCAATCTCAAGATATTGGAGCCTTTAAGGCAAGTACTCTCCCGCCCTTCCCAAACAGTTATTGCTTGTAAAACAGATACCAAGAAATCGAGAATGAGATATTTGGTTAAAAAAGTAAGGCGCAGAAAAAGCGGGGCTAGGGGCTGCCTATCCTCTTCTCCCCTGTCTACTCATAGGCGATAGTTAAAATGAGGCAGCCTTAAAGAACATCCGGTTAACCAAGTTGACCAAGGCCGCGTCATCCAAGGCAAATAGCATCTGGACCTCTCCACGCAATCTGAGATTAACCACCGCTCTCCGCATGACAGGTTCCATTGCTGATTTCCCGACTCTTTGGGCAGTTTTTGTCCAGCCGTCGGCAAGGGCCTGAGCCAGTCTGCTGTCACTATAGATGGATGGCCTCTCAACGATTTGCACGAATGCATCTTCAGTCAGAGCGTTAACGAATCTCCAGCGATCATCCGATTCTTTCCCACGATCAAGAGCCTTTGCTCTAAGCCATAACCTTTGCAAAGCGTTTCGAACACCGCCTTGAAAACGTCTGCGAGTAATCCCCTTGAAACGCCAAACAACGACATCCGGGACTAGAACGGTTGTAATGTAAGCCCAGACGTCATCCCTCAGGGCTTCACCGGCATTCAGACTGAGATGGTCTGCAAAAAACGCGGTTAGTTGAGTGTCAAACCTAGACCTTTGGGCCGAATTGCTCGCACCTGGAAAACCATGTTCGCTGGCAATCGCGAGTATTTCCCGCCTTAGATCAGCCAGTTCACTATCGCTGATTCTGCTTCCCCCAGTCGCTCCAAAATGGCGCGCATCTATGCCACGGGGATGATTGGGAGCCGTTTCCTTTAATGCAAACTCTTCCAAGAGCGAGTCAACATGAACCCGATCGAGTCTGGGGAAAAGTAGCATTAAGATACCTCCCCAATATCCGCATTACTCAGAATTGCAGCGTGAAATCTGCTCGGGGTGTGCTCTAGCGAGGACCTAATGGTTTCACTTCGCAGCCCCGGGAAGCAGATATTTATCCAGTAAAGTGCGTAACTTCCAACCGTTCCGAATTCACAAGCTTCGATGGCTTCGAAAGGATCTGGCAATTGAATCGCGCTTGTTATTATTTGGCTCATTGCGTCAGCCATGATCACCTGCAACGTATATCTGTCGCCCGAGACGAATCTCTCTGCGAACTGCTCTTGGTCTTTGTTAATCAAAAGCCTTACTGATCCAGAAAAGTCTCGCGTCATTTCCCCAGGCACCCAATCCAGATACCACAACGCATTGATTTCAGGTCTGCTTGCAAACAATTGTGAAAAGCTCACCAGCTCAATTGGAAACCGGGGCTCACTACCTTCGAGTCGTATATCGAGATGATCTTGCCATACCTTGGACGCTGGAAAGCTTGGAGATAGGGCTCCTGAATTTTCACTAGGGAGAACAATTATTGTTGTCTCCAAAAACAGTCTGTTTGAGAGATCCCCACCTCGCACAAAGTAGTCGATTTGAACCGACTCATCCCACGAGTCAAAAGCTTTCGGTTTCAACCATATACGGGGAAGGTTTCCAGAACCAGTGCCCGCCCTAACCCAGATCTGTAAATTCAAAGAATCGATTGGGATATCCAGCTGAATAGCGGCTATTTCCCGATTTATTTTTATTTTTCGAGTGATAGTTAAGTCAGAGTTATAGTCCCAAGTTTCTGCGATATCTGAAACTGGTTTATCCCATCCCTCTGGGTCCAAGCTTTCCCATGGCTCAGCGTTCACTGAAGAGTGATCTAGAGTCAAGAACGGGTAAGCAATATCGCCCATTAGTCTTGCTCCTTTTCACCAAATTCAATTTTTAAGCGCACGGCCAAGTCTTTTGGAATTTCGACCCGAATTTGCACATCGCTGGCATTGCCATCGAGATCAACTTCATGACCCTCTCCATAAAAATGACCATCCCGGCTTTTCCATGACAGGATTGAGACAGGATGCCTGCCCAAGCTTTCGTCTTCTTTTGGCAGGGGCCGACCTTCAACAACCAGGAAGTGGGTCGCTGTGCCGATAATTACGTCTCCTTTGTTATGGGGCACGTCAGCATTAAAAACCGCAATCACTCGACCATTCGCACTAGTTTCAAGCTTCTCAAAAGACGCCCATTGAGCGTGACCGTTGGACGGAGCAGCCTTCCGTTTTTTCCTGCTTCTTGATGCTTGCGGAGGAGGATCGATAGCTGCGCCAGAAAGAAACGTACCCATTGCTTTGGCAATACGTCCTAAAGGCTCTTTGTCACTCTCATGCTCAGATACTGCATGTGCAGGGTGGGCGACCTGTTTGGCCGTCTCTTTGATTTTACGCAGTGCAATGTTCACATAACTTTGATGCTTACCTTTAGGCAACATGTTCGGAAGCCAATCATCATGAGAAGGAGGTTCCGCACTCGCAAACGCTTCCTCGACCTCTTCATCATTTCCAGCCACGAAAACGCCAGCCCACTCCGCATCAGCATTCGAAAACGGGTCACCTTCGAAATACCTCACAACCAACTCTACCGGGCGCATGACAGCGATGTGCGCACATTGTTTCGGAATGATGCTCTTATGCTCCGGAACGATTGGTGTTCGATCTGCACGAGGACCTTTATGTATGGCGAGGTCTCCTAACACCTGCTTGTATTTGGGCGAATAAACTTGTTGGCTGTCTTCTTCGTTATCCTTTATCTTCCGCATCGCCCTGGCAAAGAGATTTAAAGGCGGATAGTTTTCAGGGCGGGGAACGGATACTTCTTCTCCTTCAAACTCTACCGCCAGGTTCAGGCTCGGAGAACTGTGTTGGGTCTCGAGAAGACGAGGCCAGAAAAACCAAAGGAGTGTTTCTGCAATCAGGCCAGCAGTAACCCTTGGATTAGTATCCTCAAAGCGCATAAATAGTGGATCAAGGATCATGATGGAGGTTCCAAGCTTCTCTGGACCTCGCTGTAAGAACCCCAAGCGTTCAGCTAGAACCTCCGCTCCCGATCCTTCCACCGGATCGACATACTCTTGATTTTCTCCGGGGGTCCCCCACCAGTGTCTGCCTGTATATTTGATTGGTTCTCCTGAATCAGAAGGTGCACTGAAAGCGGAACCTAGGTGGCAACCCATAAAGCGTCGTACGTCAGCCCCTTTGTTAGTTGTTTGGCTATCAACCAATATTGTCGAACAGGCGCTGCTCAGATAAAGAGATGTCTTGCCGTAGCCGTACGATCCACCTCCTTGGTACGTGTCTCTTCGGGTCCCGACGTTGCGCATGAAATCGACGAAATCTGTTGATTCTCCCGGTCCGGGCAATTGATCTGCTCGGGTAGGGCCGCCCAACCCTCCAGTACCGAAATCACAAATTTCCAACACCCATTTTTTTTCCGTAGTGGTGAAATGCTCGAAAGCTCTACTAGAAGCTTCGGGACCGGGGAAGGCGGTTAAAACGGCATCCAGCGCATCGGACTGGGACTGGGAAAGCGTTCTGAGTCGAAATACGACCTTCGGGACGTGATATTCGTCAGCCGCATCACAACTATTCTGAACCGATTCTCTGACTACAGTTTGCAGTAGATCTAAAGTCGGGGTTCCAAGAAGTTTTCTGAAGCCTTCAGCCGAAAGGTTGCCATTGACAGAGTAGCGCTCCGAATGGAGTTGGAGTTCAGGGAAAGTCACGAACAGAATTCCTGTAATGCCGCTCTTCTTTCAGTTTTATCCAGCCGAAGTTCAGTGGCGACAGTAAGATCAATAGAGTAAGAGATACCCAATACCCCTTTCGGCATGCTCCCTTCCTGGAAGGTTTCTGGAATGATCCGAGGGAAATCATTGCCTACTCGATACATCTCCTGATTCTCGCTCTTGAAACTGTATTTGTTCCAAGCAGCGCCATCTGGATCCTTACAACCAGCTTTTTCGAGTAAATCCATAAATAGCTTCGGATCAGATGCCTTACTAGCGATTTCTGCCGCGAGGCTTGAAACGGATACATTGCCGTCACTGACCTCTTCCAAAACTTGATGAACGAGCATGAGTTTGCCGTTGGTTGGCGGCAGAAGCTGGTCCACTGCGGAGATGATGACTTCTTGGTTTCCCGGGCGGCTGGAAGTTTTGATCTCGAAAGCAAAAGAATCTTTGCGGAAATCATGACGCTCTTTCAGCGGCCCCCTCCAGAAATGAATTGCCTCGGGAGCAATGTCCAGAAGAGAGCTGAGAAAAACAAGTTCTCCCGCTAAACCGATAATGGTTTCGAAAGCGATTGTTTTATCAGACTCAGGAATCAGCAACTCTTGGAAATCTGAAAGAGTTGAGGCGGCTGCCTCCAACGCATTAACACCCTCACCAACCCTACTCAAAAGTTCATCAGCAACCTCAGAAAACACCCTTTCAAGGTCAGGTGGCTGACAAACTATGTCAAGGAATCTCTGGGAGCGTCCTTTGTAGGTATAGATGCAGTCCGATACTGATAATGCTGCGGTGCTTGGTAACTTGGGGATCGTCTCTGTTGCGCCGATAGGCAGCAGCAGTCGCGCCTCCCCAGAAGAGCTTAAGGCATGTCTTGGAGGTCCATGCAGGGTAACCACGCTGGTAGGTATGGTTGGAATTGATAGACCACCCGCCTCGCATTGATTTTCTCGCAGTCTTGTCCAAAGTGCTTTTGAAGCTATTCCGTCAGATGACATGGCCCGACTCCAAGTAACTGGCTATCTCCTCGTCCAGACTTTCTAGTTCGTCTGCTGAAGGTGCATTCACAACTACGTGGTAATAGCGGCCACTGCCTTCTGAATTGCCAGGGAATACGATGCCAAACCCGATCAAGTCCCCAACCGCATCGAGCTTTTCGCGAAACTTGCTCTTGTCGTTCTTCGGCTTTGAATCGTGCGCGATCGGATAAATTAGTAAAAGCGGGACACTACCAATTTCTTGCTCTCTTGCCCGTTTGAGGTCTGCCCAATCGCGCTCGCCAGCGATAGTTTTTTGACAATCGAAGAGAATGTCTTTCTTTGACATAAGGGCCTTGATGTCAGCGGCTTCTTCTGGCGGGGCCTCCAATTTTGAACGGTTCGTTAGCCTCACTTGTCCAGCATTGCCCATTGGATCTTTGGATAAGCGATCGCCCCTCGCCTGATACACGCCAACATTCCACTCTGATAGCTCATCGCCAGCTGAGTCGATGTAGCCAACCAGAAGCTCGGTAGACAGCTCTCGGTGGCTATCCTGAATCGCATAGTTCAGTAGAAATTTACGAATCAAGTTCTTTGGCACACGCTTGAACAAAAGCTCTTCAGTAGTTTCGTCAGCTGTATTGAGTGATTTGCAACTGGATATCAGTTCTGAAGCGGCACGCCAATTACGGAGGACAATATCTTCATCCTTGTGGTCAAAGCGGATGGTTTGGACGTGCTTACCAACAAAACTTATGTCGCATACTTGGGCTGCCCTCATTTTTGCAGCAGAGGTAATTGCCATTCCGGGAATACGGCGCACCCTTACAGCGAACTCCATGGGTGTAATGTTGCCCCTCGAAACATATTCAGAGATATCTTCCCTAACTTCGGCTTCAATTCGTGCAAGGCTACGGAACGAATCTTCAAGGGATGCCGTGGTCCATATTCTGGGCAGATCTTCATAATTCGGGCGGAATCCAAACCATCGCCCCATCTGCAACAGTGTATCGTATTGGTTGGTACTACGCAGAAAGTACGACACCATCAGGCCTTCCAGCGTCAATCCCCGGGCTAACACGGATCCCCCTACGACAATGTAGGTTTTGGGTCCGTTTTCGTAATCGATTCGATTATCACTAAAACCGTTTTCTACGACTACCTCGAGGGCATCCAAGACCTCAGGTATTCGATCTTTTAGCTCATCGAAAGACACTGGTGAAGCTTGGGTTATGTCATCTGGAAGTCTTCCGGATTCCTTTGACCAAATTGACGAGAGTCGCTCGAACCATTCTCGACTCTCCGTTCTAAAATCACGTTTTCGGAGTGCAACCCATCCACTTATCAGAGATTCAACTTTTTCGTGCATTATTGTTCGCACGGAAGTATGGACAAGCATAGTCATATGCTCATCTTCATCTCCGCGCACTCTTCGTGCTGCCGAACAAGCTATGAAGTACAGTAGTGCTTCCTCGAGACTTGGTGGAATCTCGGGCTGGAAATCTTCGGTCTCTTTCCGGCTGGAGGGTTGAAGTAGGCTCGCGTCCTCGGGGACCACTTCCCGGATCATGTCCAGGCCCTCCTCGTCAGGGGAGGGGTTTTCCGCATCTACCGGATCTTTACCAAACAACTTTTCTGTACCGAAATAGCCTTCAGGTAACTCCAGGGCGGTGATAAAGTCTTTTGGATAAAGATCATCGATTTGGGAGTTGTCGTTTGGGTAGGGATTGATAAGTACGTTCGCGAAGGGTGTAGCTGTATAGCCAACGTAGCTGACCGCTGGAAAGGCCTTTACAATCTCACGAATACGTCCATTAATCGCGGTAACGTCAAGTTCGTTTGAAGATGCATTAACGCTAGCTTGATCACATTCATCATCGATGATGAGGACTTTCAACTTATTTAGAATGGCTGCTGGCGATCTTTCTACTGTTTTTAGGAACGCATCCAGAGGGGAGACATTCTTCTTCACCACGCATAGCTGAAGCACGTTCTCAGGCATCAAGAAACTTCGGCCAGGTGGCATTCGAAAGTCACCATCATCGTCAACGCTAGTCCACTGATGCCAACTAGTTGGGTGTCTCTCGACAAGGTCTTTAACCATCCTGCGTTGTGTCTGCTGCCGAAGTTTGTTTGTCAGACCTGCCAAGATGATCACGAAGTTATAGCCAGCATCAACAGCTCTTGCGATGACAGCAGTCATGTTCGCAGTTTTACCTGACTGGACATAGCCCACCACCAAGCCCCGATGCTTGAATTTGCTCTGGTTAGGGTCGGCTAAAAGAGATGTTACTTCATAGGATGCACTGCCGATTTTTCCAGCGGTATCTTCTCCCCAGCCTTTTGTATAAGCAATATAATCTTCTAGGGCAGGCCAATGCTTATCACCGGCAGCCGTTCCCGTATACCAGTCTTTGTGGAGGCTGTATATAGAGTTCTTATGAAGTGTCTCGATGGGCTTTAAGCTCTCGGAGAATATTCGCTGAGCCTCACCAAGCTCGTCGAGGTGCTCTTGAGTAAAAGGGAAAAACGTCTCAAGCTCCTCTTTGACCCTCTGGGCCGCCTGTTCCACGCTTTCGCAGCTGGGGTACTGTTTTTTAATTTGTTTTATAAAAGACTGGATTTGATGTTGATCCATGAGATTTAGCTTCTCCATTCCAGCTGGTTCGTTTTTTTGTCCCAGACTATACGAGAAAACAAACTCTTCACATACCTCAGCATACGAATCACGACACTAATGCCCATGTTCCTAGCGGGTCAAAGACGATCGGCGTGATAGAAAATCCGAAAAATAATGCAGCTAGAATGGGCTGGAAGCTGGCACTTGGTGGAACATCACGAAGCCGTGGCATGAAAAGGGTGAGCTTTCCGATTCAGCCTTGCTATGACGATGGCTGATTATGCCTTGGGGACTGGATAAAGGTTCAACCGGTAAAGCGAGCCAATCGTGCTGCAAAAAAGTCTTTGATCTTCAGAAGAGAGGATTTATCGATTCCGTTGGATAAGAAGAGACGTCTATAAACTGATCAAGATGCGGTTATTGCAGCAGCCTGGCACCCAGTAGAGCCCTCAGGCACAACAGTTCAAGAATGTGAATATGAATTATGGAAATTGTGGGAAAACCGGAGAAAAAACGACTGCTTTCTTGGTACCAAGAAAATGGTCGCCACGGACTACCATGGAGAAAGCTTCAAACTCCATGGGCTATATTCGTCGCTGAGAGCCTTCTGCGACGAACAAAAGCATCAACTGTTGCCGACATCTACCCCTCCCTTATCGAAGAATTTTCCTCCCCCGAAGATGTAATTGGCAAAAAAATTCGATGGCAACAAAAAACTGGTGCCCTTGGCCTCGCATCGAGGGCATACCAGTTCTTTCCAGCTTGTGACCAGCTAATTCAACAGCATCAGGGAAAGGTTCCAGACAACTATAGAGATCTGATTGCTCTTCCGGGTGTTGGACACTACATAGCCAATGCGGTTATCTCTTTTGGCTACCATCTACCGGCCTACATCATTGATACCAATACCATACGCATCGCTTCCAGAGTTTCGGGTGAAAAGATTACTCAAGCCGAACACCGCTCAAAAAAAGCAAGACGTCTTCTTGTACACTGTTTTGGCGACGAGGATGGCCTCTCGCCCGACTTGAACTACGCGCTTCTTGATCTCGCATTTTCGATCTGCAAGCCCTCAAAACCAGACTGCAATGCCTGTCCTCTCTCGAACTGCTGTCAATACAGTGCAGCCCCTGGCTCATAGACCTGGCAATGCGAGGCAATCCTGGTATTCTATCCAGCCTTACCACTCTATCGATCCGATCTTGAAATGAGTCAACCTAGCGACAAAGTAAAAATCATTGATCTCTTTGCAGGCCCCGGCGGTTTGGGAGAGGGGTTCAGCAATTGCGACAATTCTCCTTTCGAAATTGCCATGTCAGTCGAGAAGGAAAAAAACGCTCACAAGACTCTGACGCTGAGGTCGTTCTATAGAAAGCTCAAAGATAAATCCCTATATGTCCGCTACGTGACGTGCACCGACGAGTCTTCGAAGAGACTCGTCATGGACGAGATCGAAAAAACGGACGAGTGGCGGGCTGCATGCGAAGAAACTCTGCAAAGGCCTCATGCGCTAGGTAACAATAAAGTTTTTGAGAAATGGAAAAACGGAGAAGTTCCGGACGAAAATGACTTCGAGGAAGAGACTCCCGAGCAACGAGAGATAAACAGGAAGATTGATGAAGTTTGCGGATCAACCGGAGAAGATCGACGCTCAAACCTGAGAAGCTGTTCACCGTTAATTGTGATTGGTGGTCCACCCTGTCAAGCGTACTCGACAATAGGTCGCGCCAGGCGCGTGGGCATAGCAAAGCATAACCAAGACCATGACGAACGCTTCTTTCTTTACAAAGAATACGCAGATGTCATTGACCTAGCGCGGCCCGACTTGTTCGTGATGGAAAATGTTTCGGGAATCGGTTCGGCAAAACTCGCTAACGGAGTCAGAGTATTTCCGGAGATCATCAAGCGATTGGAGTATCTCAAAGAAAACCCAGATCCTGAAAAGGATCAGAAGCAGTACCACATATATTCGCTCGTCACTGATAAAGATAACTTCATTGGCTCGGAAGGAAATCCGTCAGACAAGGATTTCGTTATCAATGCGGCTGACTTTGGCGTGCCCCAAGAGCGGAGGAGGGTCATTCTCCTCGGAATAAATGCGGAGCACGACAAAGACGGATCACTTCCGTTAACTATGGACTCGAAGCTAGCCCCACTCGCACCCTCTATCTCGGAAACGATAGCTTCGTTGCCCAAGATCCGGAGTTCGATCAGCACTGTGAACCGATCATCAGGCTCTGACCAAATTACTGAAGACAGTCCATCTGACAGCGACTTGGAATGGCACAAAACCAGAAACCAGTGCCTCGATGAGATTCGTGGAATTGTGTCGGGAAGGGATGCCATCGAACGAGGTATTCGGGACATCATGGAGTGGGAGCGTAGAAGCCTCAAGTTCGAAAAAGCGCGGCAAGTGAAGGCTACAAGAGACATATCCGAGCATGATCTTGTCCGTATTTTCCTTTCCAACGAGGAAGAGCACTTTATCGAGTGCCGGGAGGGCGAATACCGGCATATTTTATCAACAATCTATCCGAAAATTGCCCAGCTCCTCGATGAACTGGAAACAGGGGAGCAGCTGAGTACCGGGTGTAATTTCTATTTGAAGTCCCAATCAATCAGAGCTCTGACCGGCATAAATGAAGACTACGGAAAGCTTGAAAACTGGCTGGCCAACAAATACTTTTCCGGAGTGTTGAACCACCGGGCAAAACAGCATATGCCCCGTGATATGACCCGTTACATGTTCTCTGCACTGTGGACTGAAGCGCAAATGCTTGCTGACGCTGAACGCTCACCCCACGCGAACAAGCGTCAGACATCCACTTCGCCGACGACAAAGTTTTTCCCTGCGAACTTGGCTTCCCAGCATAAAAGTTGGTATTCCCGGAACTTCCAAGATCGCTTCAGGTGCTACCCTCGACTTCATCGAGCAAAAACTGTCACGTCCCATATGCATAAGGATGGCCATGCAAACATCCACTATGATCCTGCACAGATGAGATCACTGACAGTGAGAGAGGCCGCACGAATACAAACGTTCCCTGACGACTATTATTTTGAGGGAGGGCAAAGTGCACAGTACCTTCAAGTTGGGAATGCGGTGCCCCCATTCTTGGCAAAGCAAATAGCTGAGCACGTACTTGAAGTAATGAAGCTCAAAAAGATTATCTGAGTAAGTTCGGACACGATTTTCTGCGGTATTTGAAACTATGGACTTTGCCGACTCTCCTAGGTACTGATGAGCGGTGATTGGACTTACCCCGCTGCGCCTGAAGCTCGTGTGATCTGCTCCCCTCAGGATTTACCGGGCTAGCAGACGCTTGGTGTGTCCGCTCAAATTTTCTACTTAGCCCCAGCGCCCAAACTCATAAAGCGCACTGGTACCGAAGCTTTTTCTTTATCTCCAGATATTCGAGCCCGTCTTTCTTCATATAAATGTGTACCGCTCTATGGCAGTTTGGGCACAGCAACGCAAAATCATCTTGGCTTAGAATGTAGGCAGAAGAGTATGTTGAGATAGGCACCTTATGGTGCGCTTCTATGTATTCAACGCCATACCGCTCAGAGAAGTTTAAATCGCAAATATCGCAAACCGAGGCCGAGTTAGCTTTGAGCGCTTTGACGACCCCTTGGTTACGCTCAGCCATCAGGTGCGTCACGTACTTTCTGCCGCCCTCTTGGTACAGAACCTCTTCCTGAGGCAGAGACCTCTCTGGCGCGAAACCAGACCCGCGTTTTAGAACGACGAATTTAGTCTCGATTGCAGATACAGAAAAAGTACCCTCGAAAACTCAAGAATCACCGTTCTCTGTGAACAGCAATACGGGATATTGGTACTGAGGCTGGTTAATGAGTGCCGAATTTGCTTTTTCCGAATAAGAAACTTCACCGCCTCTCGCCTTGAATGAGTAATGGTATGCAGTCTTGCCATCATCTGCCCAACCATCCTCCTCGTATGATCCTGGCAGCGTCTTGATGATCACTCCATGACAAGCAGGTGGTTCGCCAATCCAATTTATTCCCTGCTGCGGTGTGTTGTTTATTCGTAACTCCCCACCTCCCCAGAACTTAGAGTCAGCAACCTTGGAGTACTGAATCAGGTCAAAGAGATTACGCTTCGTAACGACATTTCCTGCGGCGAGCAGAAATAAATCCTTCGGCTTCTTCAACTTGATTTGCACATCTTCTCCATAGAAGCTAATCCCGCGCTTTGCGGAAATTTTTAGCGCAACAAAAAATATTCGGACATCCGCGCATTGTCATGTATATGAAGATTGCTCTTGAGTGATTTGAAACTCAAGCTCGTGCACCTTCCATTTAATGGGTGGCTCCGGTAGATGTGTTACTTTTTCAGCCTTCTGTTGAGTTTCTTTAATTATTAAAAATAGATCTCTCAGTGTTGGCGATTTGTGATTTTTCTGAGCAAGCTTCACAGCATTGAAGAGTTGAGGCCAATTTGCAAAAGATGAACTCTCACCTGAAACAATATCCTTTAAGGCGTATGCGTAGTGCCTCGATATAATAACTTGGAAGATCCGAGGATTCTTAGACCAAGACTTGGGTAGCTGAAGAGCCTTAAAAATCGCATCAATGCCAGATTTATAAATCCATACTCTCACTGCATGCATCCAATCCCTTGCCTGACTTTTGAGGCGACCATTTCTTATGGATCTTGAATGTATTTCTGCCCCATATAGCTCTTGATGTTTAAGTTGAAAAAATACTATAGTTCCAGAGGATTTCTCCAATGCAACCAGATCAATATCAGAAAGCACTTGGCCGTTCAGTCTCATTTTCACATTTTCTAAATACTCAATATCATTGATGGCTTCGTCAATCACTCTGCGAACTGCTCTTTGAAGTGAAGCTTCTCTTGCGGCTTGATTTTTATCATAGTCTTTTGGGAAATGAAAACGTAGCGATTCAAGCAAGTAGCGAACGGGCTCTGAATGTGCTCCGAATAACGCTCGAATTGCTCCACTTTCAGAGCATTTGATAGATAGCGGATACGGACTACCAGGCGGATCAATTAGATTCAGATTTTCACGCCCATAAGTCAGCACATTAAAGATCTGATTTGCCTTATCTAACCCAATCGCCTCAAACCCTTCATATACCGAACCAAAATAATTCACTGCGTCTCGAATACTTTCAACAAATGGGCCAATATCAGCGCTTATTGTTAATATATTCTCTAGCTTTATTTCGGGGCATTTTTTTACGAGCGCTTCAGCGAAGCGTTCATGACGCATGCTATGAGAAACCAAGAATTTTAGTGCGAGCATATAGTGCTGAATTCTAATGCCACCGAACTCGATAGCATAGTGATAAGTATCATAACCCTCTTGAAGACTTAATTCATGAGACGCCAATCCAAAAAAATAATCGTCGAGTATCGGGTCGGCCCCATATCCTATATAATGATCCATGAAAGGATAGACCAATTCGCTGAGCTTTTGATTTACCTCTTTTTCTACTTCTTGCAACTTTTCGTGGTAAAGAATATCCGCAAACTTCCTCCTTGACTCTCTATTATAATGTTCCAAAATGGCTCTTTCGTAAAAATCATCGTTTTCTATTTCTTCAGGCAGAACAATTTTATACTTCGTCTGGCCAATTTTCTTTATTTCACCAACACCGCTTTCAATAGTTTGAGCTACACGCCTACCGTGTTGTATAATCCCCATCCCAGACGCTAATGACAGTACCTTCATAGTTAAGTCCGGTTTTCTGGTGGTAGTCACAACCGGAACATCAAAGCTTTCTCTACTCTCCAATACCGTTTTTATGATTCTTGAAACCCCTAATTGCAGAATATAAAGCTGTTCTCGCTGTTCATCATTAGGCTGCGCTACTTTAGAATAATTATAATGATACCAATCCAACTCATTTATTGCGCAGCGCATTAATAGGCCGAGATTATCGCTTGCCAGAGCAGGGATAAACTTTGACTCTTCCTGATTTAAATCTTCAAAGAAGGACTTTAGAATCGACATGAGTCATTCTCTCGGGATCAATCCAGAATTAGCACTAACGCCAGCCAGCGTGAACGGCACGTAATGGAGGCGAAGCCGCAATGTAGTAGGCATCGCCCGTTTCTGGCTGTGTTATGCGGAACAGCTAGAGACTTTGCTCACTCTTCAGATATTCGTTGCCACTGATGCTGATAGTACCCCTGATCACTCCTACAGCTCTCACACATCAGTGACCCGCTGTCTTCGCTTAGCTGATAAGCATCCAGAAGCTCCTCTCCCTCCAGTAATGCGTCACATTCATTGTGATGCCCTCCAGGATCAGTAACACCAGAGCAGTAGGATGACAAATATGGCTCCAAAACAGCTTTTTGTTTCGGCGATAGTGAATCGAACCCCTTGTCTACTGCCAATCGAGCCAACCCTTCCGCGAAATTTACCTCTGCGGCGTCAAAAACGCCGTTCTCCAACTGAGTTTCGAAGATCTTTTCCTCAATGCCCATGTCAACTCCTCAGATTTTGATTAATCCCAAAAAGGTAGCAGGTCACTCATTTCCTGCTAAAAGTTACTGGCTAGCAGCCTCCCGAATGCGAGAAGCTCGGCCACCTCGTGATTACGGAAAATTATTGAACATGTGATTTGCCAAAATGCGATAAAACAATAGCGTAGCTGCGCATTTACTGCACTGTCACGCCATTATTTGCAGAGGTCTAGCTGCATCGACCGGCGCTACTCAAATAATCAAGATTTTTCTCGAGCTGAAATCCTCGATTACAGATTTTGGATCTCACCTTAGGTTGGTAACTTTGGGTTTAAGCTGTCCGTCATTCGGGTAAAAAACTTATAAATTCAAATAGATAACGCTACCAGACATGACGAGATCGAATATCAGTCTCGAATTGGATTGACATGCGTTCTAAAAACTCTTCTTCCTGAAACCTTTGACCTGTGAGTTGGTCACAGGTTTTAGTCTATCCTTCAAGTAGCGTGTTTTCCGTGCTGGCTTAATTCGTGGATTCACCTGAATCCTGCGGGTCATTGTTCACTGGGTGCCGCCTATGAAAGTCAAAGAACTCGCCACAGCTGCCGATGTCACCCCCGACACCGTTCGGTTTTACACCCGGGAAGGTTTGCTGCGGCCCAGCCGTAATCCGAACAACAATTACCAGTACTACGATGCTGAGGACCTGCGTCGATTGCGGTTTGCCCGCAAGGCTCGACAGTTGGGTTTTTCGTTGCCCGAGATTCGGCAGATTCTGGGCCAAGCGGATGAGCAGCATTCTCCGTGCCCGATGGTGCGGGATGTCTTTGAGCAGCGGCTGGCTGAGGTCGAGCGGGAACTTGCGGAGTTGCAGCAATTGCGCACGCGAATGGTAGCGGCGTTATCGGCCTGGCAGGAGATGCCGGATGGGACTCCGGACGGACATACGATTTGTCGTTTGATCGAGCATTGGGACGACCCCGCGACTTCTTCAAATAAGGAGCATTGAATCATGAGCGAAGCACCTGTTTTGAAAACGGCACTGAGTATTTCCGGAGCTTCGTGTCAGGGTTGTGTGAAAAAGATTCGTAACGCTCTGGAGCCGTTAACCGGAGATCCTGTGCTGGTTGAGGTGGATCTAGACAAGCAAACGGTCGCTCTGCCTGAAAACGTCGAAGTGGCAGAGGCTGCGAAGATCGTGACGGATATCGGGTATCCGGCAGAGCCGGTGACAGCGCCCGAGGAGAAAACAGCTGGCGGTTGTGCTTCGAAGGAAAAAGACTTCGGTGATAAAGGCGCAGATCTCCCGGGGCACGAAGAACCGGCTGACGATGCTCAGGCAAAGGCACCCGCGAGTTCCGACGGTGATCAGGTGCATTTATCGGTGACGGGCGCAACCTGCGCGTCCTGTGTAAATACCATCGAGAAGGCGCTGTTGTCCGTGCCCGGCGTTTCTCAAGCGCACATGAATCTGGCTGACAATACCGCAACCGCCACCGGCGCTTCTGACACCGCCCGTCTTATTCAAGCCATTGAGAGCGCGGGTTACGGAGCCAGTGAGATCGAGGACGAAGACGCCGCCGACGATCGCAAGCAAGAGCAAGACAAAAAGCAGTACAAAGCCCTGCTGGTCAAGATGGCCATCAGTCTGGGGTTAGGTATCATCTTGATGATTTGGGGAATGGGTTTTGGCTCGATGACGGTAACGGGTGAAAACCAGATTACCTGGCTCAATCTCGGCATCCTGACGCTGGGCGTGATGATTGCGACCGGGGGCCATTTTTATGCCGGCGCCTGGAAGGCGTTCAAGCATCACAACGCCAACATGGATACCCTGATTGCGCTTGGCACAGGCACCGCCTGGTTCTATTCCATGGTGGTGGTGAGCATTCCGGAGGCGCTGCCGGAGATGGCGCGGCATGTGTATTTTGAAGCGTCGGCAATGATCATTGGTTTGATCAATCTGGGTCAGGCACTGGAGCTGCGCGCCAAGGGCAAAACCTCCGAAGCGGTGCGACGGCTGTTGGATCTGCGGGCAAAAACCGCTCGGGTGATTAGGAACGGCGACGAGCAAGACATCCCGGTGGAAGACGTTCAAAAAGGCGATCGCATTCGGGTTCGCCCCGGGGAAAAGCTGCCGGTGGACGGTGTGATTGTTGAAGGCTCGACTCGCATCGACGAGAGCATGCTCACCGGTGAACCCATGCCGGTGAACAAAACCGATGGTGATGAAGTGTCTGCCGGCACCCTGAACACCCACGGTTCGGTTATTTACGAAGCCACCCGGGTGGGCAGCGAAACCGCGCTGGCGCAGATCATCAAACTGGTGAAGAAGGCTCAAGGCTCCAAGCCTGCCATCGGCCGACTGGCCGACAAAATTTCTTCGGTGTTCGTACCCTCGGTGATGCTGATCGCCGTGGTTTCGGCGCTGATCTGGTACAACGTTGGACCGGAACCGGCGGTGGTGCACATGATGGTAGCCGCCACCACGGTACTCATTATCGCTTGCCCTTGTGCGCTGGGTCTGGCCACCCCTATGTCGGTGATGGTGGGGGTTGGCAAAGCGGCGGAATACGGTGTCCTGATTCGCCAGGGCGATGCCCTGCAAACCGCCGGCAAGATTGATCTGGTGATTCTCGATAAAACCGGCACGATCACCGAAGGCCATCCGGCGGTGACCCGGGTTCACCCACTCGACAACAACGAGGACAAACTGCTGGCGCTCGCCGCGGGGCTGGAGCAGCACTCCGAGCACCCCCTGGCGGAAGCGATTGTCGCCAAGGCCAGGCACGAAGGCATTGCCCCTGACTCGGTAACCGGTTTCGAGGCCCTGAACGGCAAGGGGGTTCAGGGACAAGCTAATGGCCAGACCCTGCGCTTGGGCAACCGCCGCTGGCTGGAAGCCGAAGGATTGTCGGTTGACAACCTGTCCGACGCCGCGAAAGGCATTACCGATGAGGCCGGCACCCCACTCTATCTGGCACTCGGCACTGAGTTGCTCGGGGTGATCGGAGTGGCTGATGCCATCAAAGCCGATTCCAAGGCAGCCATTGAGCGCCTGCATGGAGCCGGCATTAAAGTCATGATGGTGACCGGTGACATCGAAGCCACCGCCCGGGCTATCTCGGGTTCTGCCGGTATTGACGATTTTCGCGCCGAGGTGCTGCCGGAAGACAAAGCCGATGTGGTCAATGAAATGCGCGATCAGGGCTATACCGTCGCCATGGTCGGTGACGGCATCAACGACGCGCCGGCGTTGGCGGCTTCCGATGTCGGCTTTGCCATTGGCACCGGCACCGATGTCGCCATCGAAAGCGCCTCAATCACCCTCATGCGCGGTTCGCTTCACGGTGTGCCTGATGCCATCGAAATCTCTCAGGCCACGGTCACCAACATTCGGCAGAACCTGTTCGGCGCTTTTGTCTACAACACCTTGGGTATCCCCGTCGCAGCAGGCCTGCTGTATCCGGTCTGGGGCGTTCTGATGAGCCCGATCCTGGCCGGCGCCGCCATGTCATTGTCGTCGGTCACCGTCGTGTCCAACGCTAACCGCCTGCGTTTCTTTAAAACCAGCCAACAACCCGAACAACACAAGGAATCGAACTGATGGCAACTTTTCTGGTCAATATCGGCGGAGTCACACTGATGGCCGCCATTGTGTGGTGGTTCTGGCTGTCCGGTTCGAACAAAAATTCTACAGACGACCAACATCAGCACTGAGGTAACCACTATGAAAAAACACTCTCTGGCCTTCAGCTTGATGGCTGCTCTGGGGTTCTCCACCACGGCTCTCGCCGGCGGCTCAGCTCCTGGCATTCACGTGTACAAATCCCCGACCTGTGGCTGCTGCGGCGATTGGATAGACCATCTGAAAGAAAACGGTTTTGATGTAACCGCTACCAACAGCAACGATATGGGCAGAATCAAAGCCGAAGCAGGCCTGATCCCGGGTTTAGGCAGCTGCCACACCGCAACCGTGAACGGCTACGTCATCGAAGGCCATGTGCCGGCTGATGACATCAAGCGCTTGCTCAGCGAAGCGCCCAAGGCCACCGGCCTGAGCGTACCGGGAATGCCGGTGGGCTCTCCGGGCATGGAAATGGGTGATCGAAAGGATCACTACAAGGTGATTCTGTTTAATGAGCAGGGCCAAACCCGGGTGTTTTCGGAACATCAGTGACCCCATCAATACGGTGCCGAGGTTCGGAAGTCCCGGCACAAACTGCCTATTTTTTCTACACTCAGGCAGCCTAGTGTTCTATGATTGAGGTTCACGCAGACAGACCAATAACAGGGACACGTTTTTGAGCCTCAAAACTCGGTTTCTAGGCATCGTAACGCTGCTGATCGTAATCGCGGCAACGGCATCTTGGTTGGCCTATCAACACTTATCTTCAAGCATTGTCGAGCGCTGGGGCAAACAAGTCGCCGAAATTCAGGTTCGCTACGACAGTGCTCGTCTTCTGCAATCTTTAGAACGGGAAATCGGCCTCGCCCGTCAAATGGCACAATCCTCAGCGATTGTCCGATGGGCAAAAAATCCCGAAGATGACCAAGCGAAAAAAATAGCCCTCAAACAATTGGAAAGCTTCAGGAATAACTTCCGGGGTAAGAGCTATTTTGCTGCACTCAGAAACAACGAACATTATTACTTCAACAACGCAGAAAACGAATATGCGGATAACCCGTTTCGTTATGTGCTCGATCCCAACAAACCCGATGACTCCTGGTTTTATCAGCTGATTGACGAGGGGCGAGACTTCCATATCAACATCAATCCGGATCAAGAGCTTGGTGTGACCATGCTCTGGATCGATGTGCTGATGCGCGATGAAAACAGCAATATCCTCGGCATGGTCGGTACCGGTCTGAATCTGGACAACTTTCTGGAAAACATCGTCGACCTGAACCAAGAGGGCATCACCACGCTGTTTGTGGATTACAGCGGCGCCATTCAGCTCTACCGAGACCGCAACTACATCGACTTTGCCAGCATCGTCAAACCCGAAGGCCAAAAAAATACCATCGATTTGCTGTTTGAAGCCTCCCAGGACAAGCAAAAGATTCTGGGCATGCTACAGATGCTCAAAAAACGCACACATGAAGATCGCCCGATTGAGAGTGGCTTCGTCACAATTGATGGAAAAAGGCACCTGGCTGGCGTCGCGTTTCTACCAGCCATCGGCTGGTTCGAGGTTACCCTGCTGGACTTAGATACACTTATCCCAACCAGTTTCCTCTGGCCGCTGATTGCTGTTTTTCTAGCCAGTCTGCTTATTACTTTGCTGGTTTTTCACCAAATTATTCAATCGCGCATCCTGAAGCCAGTGATGAGCTTGGAGCAAGGTGTTCAACGCTTAAAAGATGGCCGTTTCGATCTGCCGTACCTGTCTAAACCAGATAACGAGATCGGTCGGCTGGTCGATCATTTCGAAAAAATGACAACGGCCCTGCGGGACACCACCCACGATCTCGAAAGCAAGGTTATCCAACGCACAGAAGAGTTACACAAACTCGCACGTATCGATGCGCTCACAGGCTTGAAGAATCGCCGAGGCCTGGACGAGGCCATCAACTCCTCTATCCACAAATCCCGGCGTGAAGGCAAAGGCTTAGGTCTTATCTGGCTGGATATTGACCACTTCAAAACCATCAATGACACCGAGGGCCATCAAGCGGGGGACGAAGTCCTGCAGAATGTTGCTCGCTGGCTGGAAACCTCAGTACGCCCCTATGATCACCTCGGTCGCTGGGGCGGAGACGAATTTGTCGTCGTGCTGTCGCCATGCGATGAAGAGATACTGGAACAGATATCCCACCGCATACGAGCCTGTATTGAGCAGGAAAGTACTTACACCGGCATCCCGGTTACAGTGAGCGTGGGCGGCTATTTCTGCCAACCAGACGATAGTATGGACACCATCCTGCGCAATGCCGACAGTGCCCTGTATATCGCCAAGAATGAAGGTCGAAACCGGGTCTACATCCAGACCGGTATTGACGAAGAGATCCAGACCTCCCGACAAATCTGACTCACACTGGCAGAACCGTTATACTTCGCAGCATCATCCATTTTAAGCCCAGGTTACTTCTTCATGCTCAATGCCGACGCTCTCAATCAGTTGCGCCAGCTGAAAACCGATATCAAAGACAACAAGGTGGTTTTCCCCGGAACCGTTAAGTCCACCAACGGGCGTTTTGGGTTCGTAGCCCTCGATGAAGGCCGGGACGTATTCCTCCCGCCCGAGGAGATGCAGAAAGTACTCCCGGGCGATCGCGTGAACGTTGTTGAGCAGGAAGCCGACAAAGGCAAAACCCAAGGCGTTATCGACGAGCTTCTGGAAACCAACCTGACCACCTTTGTAGGCCGTTATCTGGTCAAAGGTAAAGGCCATTTTGTGGCACCGGAAACCCCGGGCATCAATCGCTGGATTTTCGTTCCGCCGAAAGAGCGCATGGGCGCTGAACCTGACGATTTTGTGTATTGCCAGATCCACCGCCACCCGATCAAGGACGGCAAAGGTCAGGCAAAGATCTTGCGCATTATCGGTAAAACTGGCGAACCGGGTATTGAACGCGCCTTCACCCTTGCCAACTTCGATCTGGCCGACGCTTGGCCCGAAGACGTGCAACAACAAGCCGACAAGCTGACGGAAGAGAGCATCACCGCTGTTACAGACAGCCGGGAAGATCGGACCGCCGAGCCTTACGTCACCATCGATAGCCCGGGCACTCAGGACATGGACGACGCCCTCAAGGCAACGCCAAACGCCACTGGCTGGACCCTGTCGATTGCCATCGCTGATCCCACAGCTTTGATCGAGCCAGACAGCCCAGCCGAGCAAGAAGCCTTTAAGCGGGCAACTGCGATCTACTTCCCCGGCGAGCCCCTGCCCATGCTGCCCGACAGCATCAGTACGCGCTTATGTTCACTGATGCCCGATGTGCCGCGACTGGTTGTGGTGTGCGACCTACAAGTCAACAACGATGGTAGCTTAGGCGATTACAGCTTCCATCAAGCCGTCATCCGCTCCAAAGGCAAACTCAGTTATGAACTGGTTGCCCACCTGATCGAAGGCCGGGAAGACGACGAGATCAACGCCCTTCCGGACGATGTTAGCAACAGCTTGGATCAACTCCACCAGGTAGCCACGGCCCTTCGCAAATGGCGCGCTGAACACGCACTGCTCAGCAGCGACCGCCCTGAGTTCCGTCTGCGACTGGATGAAAATCGTCGTATTCGCCTGATCGAGCCGTCGGTTCAGAACGAAGCCCACCGTTTGGTGGAAGAATGTATGGTCGCCGCCAACCGCTGTGCCGCCGACTTCCTGAGCCAGCAGAGCAAGGGCCTGTTCATCCAGCACCCGGGGCTGCGAGACGACCGTGCCGACAACATTCGTAAACTGCTGGAAGGCTATGCTCCGCAGATGGCGGATCTCGATGCCGGTACCGCAGATGGCTTCAAAGCGTTGATGAAACAATGCGAGCAACTGGAAGCGGAAGTCCCGGTGAAATCGATCTTGTCCCGACAGCTTGCTCGCGCTGAACTCAGCGCAGAGCCTGCGCCGCATCAGGGTATGGGGCTGACCGCCTACACCACGTTCACCTCGCCGCTGCGTAAGTTCTCCGATTACTACGTGCACCGGCTGATCAAAGCAGCGCTTTGGGATGCCCCCATCAAAGCGTTGAATAACACACAGCTGGAAACCCTGCAGACGACTCAGTTCAAGGCACGCCAAGCCGCCAACTCGCTGGAAACTTGGCTGAAGGCGGACTTTGCCAAGACGCTAACGGATGAACCGATGGAAGGCACCATCAGCCGCACCGTACCTCCCGGCTTCTTCGTACGCTTGGACTGCAACGGCCTGGAGGGCTTTGTCAGCTGCCGGGATCTGGAAGGAAAGTTCGGGTTTGACCCGATTACCCTGCGGTTAATTCACAACAAAAACGGTCGTATTTTCCAGCTCGAGCAACGGGTAAGCGTCAGTTTTGTGGGCGTGGACGACGAGCGAAGACAGATCAATTTCAAGCTGGTAAGTGCGAACGACGTGCCGACTGCCACTTCATCAACATGACCACACACCAGGCACGCTAACATAAAGTTACGAAACGAATCATTTAGACACAAAGTAAGCCCCTGTAGAAAAAGGGGCTTACTTTTAATAACTTACTCAACTAAATTAAAGCTCTACCCCCCCCCAATTCTGCCTAACAACATGCACTTGGCATCTTCGGCCTAACACCTTCATTAAAAGTTGGTTATAAAATCATCCTATTCATAATGGTTGGCCACGCTCTTTGGCTTCAATCTCTTAAATAGGATTTCAAGGATGACATCTCGTCCCGTTCATACCTCGTCCATGGCATCACGAACTTTCCTTCAGCGTGCCGGCAGGGCACTAATCGGTTTGAGCTTGATCGTTCTGCTCGCCGGTTGTCAGACCTTCAGTTTTGACCCCGACAGCGTTCAGGCTTCCACTCCAACAGCCCATGGGAACGCCCTGATTCCGTTTCATCTTATGGGAGATGATGAGCCGGACTGGCTAATCCCACCGGACAATGCAGCACCGTTAGTCACCATTACACGACAGAACAAGCTGGCCGAATATGACTTCAACGGGCTCAGTTTTTTATTTTACTTGGTCACGTTGACCTTAGTGCCCGCATACGAAGAACACACCTACATCGATAGCTATGAACTCAATTGGAAAGGCATGTCTTTAGTTAAAAGCGACATCGAGTACACCATAGATGGGTACTTTTCGGTTTACTTTCCGACCCCATTATTTTTAGGCAGCCTAAGTTCAGGCCCGGAATACCAAAAACAAATTGCCCAAGACTATTTATACGACTTTCATAAAAGCCACTTGCTGACGGCCATCGATCAGCAACGGGAGGAATTCGAGCGAATCGACCCTCAAACTCGGGAGGAACTAGCAGACTATTTGTTTGGACCGGGGCAAAGCTCGGTCTACCGCCCGTCGGCGCTCACACGTCTTGCGCAACTGGCTCCAAAAGACGAAGGGCTGGCGTACCACACCGAGCAGGCCTCTATACCAGGCTACATCGAGGTTCTTCCTGAATCAGAGCAGGCTTGGCTAATAGGCCCGGAAGGCCTGAAAGGTTTTGAGCTCAAGGCCAAACTGAATCAAGGCGCCGGCGCCGACGAATTGTTGGTTCAGGTGCTGAATGCCTATCCGGAGGACGAATACGCAATACCCGTTGTGGTAAACGGCCAGATAACCGATATCCGGGAATTCCCCTCCGGTTATTACAACGGCCTGACGGACAATCATCGCGAGATACTCAAAGCAGGTGGCCTGCCTGCTGGCTTGGTGGACCGTATGACTAATGAGGCGCCTGATCCACAACTGCTGGCTGCCGCCCGAAGTGGAAAACTCCGCGATGCCAACGGGAACATTCGCATTCCGACCGAAGACGAGCTGCTTGAACAGTTAGTGCGCCATGACAACCAGGGCCAATACATGAGCCCGTACACCAGTGACGACGTGCTCGCTGAGTGGGTCAATTCCGCCATCAACGCGAACATCGGCGCCACCGCGGGCACCGGCGTTGGCGCCGTCGCCGGCGCTTACCTGGGTGAGAAAGCGCTTGAGCAGATTCCGTTTGTGGGCGGCTTTTTGGGCGGCGCTGTTGGCGCAGAGATCGGCAAAAACGTAGGCCGCCAAACAGCCATCAGCGCATCAGGCGGCTGGGAAGCCATTCGCGCTTCCTCCGACCGCAGTTTTGATGACATTGCATCCATGGCGCGATATTTGAAAGCTAAATATGGCACAACGGAAAACTTCGCAGATGCCATGAACGCCACGCGACAAATCTACCCCGAACTGGCCGAAGTCCTCGCGCAAGTCCGCTAACATCCAATGGAGAACGAAATGTTTAGGAAAACCACGCTGAAAACGGTCTGCGCTCTGGCAACCGCCAGCCTTGTTCTGTCTGGCTGTGCCAGCAATATCGATAACGTTAAAGGCAAGCCTAGCGTTTACGAAGATGTGTCCACCACCGGCAGTGTGGGAGGGGTAGGCATCGAGAGTCAGGATGTGGTCGCCGTAACTGACAAAATGATGCGCGACATGCTGGCTAACCCTCTGCTGACCGGTCGTTCAACACCGCCACGCATTATTATCGACAACGAGTACATTAAAAACGAAAGCACGTCGGTCGTGAATACCAACATGCTCACCGATCGTCTGCGCATCGAACTAAACCGTGCTGCCAATGGCCGCATGATCTTCGTTGGTCGCCACTTCTCAGACATGGTCCAGAAAGAACGGGACCTGAAACGTGACGGCACCGTAGATGGCGGAACCATTCGCAAGACTGCGGCACAAGCCGGCGCAGATTTCCGTCTGGGTGGCCGGATTTCATCACTGGACGCCATCGACCGCAACACCGGTACCCAGTCCCGTTACAGTCAAATTAGCTTTGAAATGGTTGATCTTGAGCTCGGCACCATCGTGTGGAGCGGTCTCTATGAAATGAGAAAGGCAGCCCGTGACAATGTGGTCTATCGATAATCGTTTCTTGAAGCCTGCAATGGCCATGGCCATTGCAGGCACGTTGGTAGGCTGCGCAAGCGGCCCCAAGGTTTATGACCGCGCCGAGCTTGCTCCTTCGGAACAAGCTCTGGTGGCCAGCAAGCCGGCGCCGTTGCGTGCAGATTTTCAAAACCTGTTCGAAGAAGGCTCACGCAATAAAGTACTGAACCTGATGGAAATCGGTGTCAAAGCTTACCGGGCCGGCTACAAAAGCGAGGCTAAGAACACCCTCACTCAAGCTCGACTTGAAATCGAGAACGTTTACGCCGACACCGATTCCGCCAGAAAAGCACGAAGTATCTGGTACGAAGAAGCCGAGAAGGACTTTAAAGGCGAACCTTATGAACGGGCCATGGTGTACTTTTATCTTGGCCTGATTTATCTGGAGGAAGGCGACTACGGTAACGCCCGGGCAAGCTTTTTGGCTGGCCTGCTGCAAGATGCTTTCGCCGAAGAGGAACAGAACAGCGCCGATTTTGCTTTGTTACTGTACTTAGCGGGCTGGTCAGCACTGCAGATGGGTAGCGAGCAACTGGCCCAGCAACATTTCGAAGAGCTCAAGCTGTACCGCCCCGATGCCCCAATCCCGAACGCCACCGACAATGCCTTACTGATTGTTGAAACCGGCCACTCACCTCGAAAACTCGGCGATGGCGTCGGTCATTATCAGCTGGTGTACCGCCGAGGTAAGAATTTCAGAGATGTTGGCGCGGAGGTCCGCGATGGCGAACAGTGGTCTGCCGTATACCCTATGGAAGATATTTTCTTTCAGGCTTCAACCCGGGGTGGCCGGGCCATTGACCGAATTGTTGAAGGCCAAATTCAGTTCAAGGAAAACACCCGGGCTGTTGGCTCCGCACTCAGCACGATCAGCCAGGACAGCATGCTGGCTGGCGCTGGTGCCGCTGCCGGCGGGGTAATCGGCGCCGGTTTCGCTGCGGTAAGTCTGATCAGCGTAGCTGCTGACGGCCTCTCAGCCTCGGCCAATACCCGTGCTGACATACGTTATTGGGCCGGGTTGCCCGATACCGTACACGTACTGCCTGTCACCGCTACCGACGGACAATCCGTCACTGTCCGTTTTCTGGATAAGCACGGGCACCAAATCCCGGGGCTCAAGGACTCAACAGCGTTCACGTTTGATGGTCGCGGTGCAGGTTTGGCCTTTGCCACCTCGCGCCGACCAAGCCAAGGAGCAATACAATGAACTCTATCGTTAAGACATTTACCGCAGCCGTCATGGGGTTGGGCTTACTGGCGGGTTGCACCAACTTGCCTTCGGATAGCACCCGACTCACCGAACGCACCGCACCGATTACCATGAACTCCGTGGTGTTTAGCGACTACAACCTGAGCCGTACATGGGATGGCGGTATATTTGGCGATGGTGAACGCTACCGGCTCACCGTGACACAGCACGGCCAACGGGCAACAGCGACAGGCACCACCGAGGTTTATGCCGTGCTTCGTAACCACACCGACTATGACTATCAGGTCGAGGCACGCACGCAATTTTTCGATCAAGACGGTGTACCCGCCGACGTTAAACCGACCTGGCAACGTCTTACCGTTTCGGCGAACAGTCTTGCGACTTATCGTGAACTGTCCACCTCCACGCAACCCCTGCAATACCGCGTGGAAGTACGGGAGCTGAACTAATGAAACGTCTGGCCATGGCACTTTGTGTGCCACTGCTGGCGCCGGCTCTGAGTGTTGCAGCCAGCAACAGCCACGAGGCAGCGCCGATGATGGCGCCTGCCCAAAAACCCCTGACCGAGAGTGATCTGCAAGAAGAACTCTTCGCACCTCAACGGCAAGAAAGCGCAGAAGACATCCTCAAACGTTTCAGAGCCTCCTATGGCAGCAACATGCCAAGAGTGGCCGTGTTCTGGAACCGGGCTTTCGATGATCAGGTAAGTGACTGGAGTAGTAACAGCCGAAGCGTCGTATCGGCACGCGGCACTCTTAAAGGTGAAATCCCCGACGGCAAAGTCAATTTACAGAGCGCAAATCAGGCGGCGGCTCAATCAGAATACCGCTCAAACCGGAACAGGGGAGCTGCCAGCCCTGCCTTTGAGTTGCAAAGCGGTTTGGTCAGCCAGCTCACGGAGGCCGGCGTGACCGTCGTCGACCGCGATGCGATCATGAGGATTACTGATAACACACTGGAAACCGGTGATTTTTCTCGATTATCCCCGGATCAGCGCCGCCTTGAAATGCGAGCTCTCGGTGAACACGCAGATATGTTGATGGTCTTTAACCGCTTAACCGCGCGCGCGTTCGAAATTGAAGTACTGGAAGTTAGCAGCGGCGCCATTAAGGCCATGCTCAGTTCCAACGGAGTCCCTCCTGAAAAACAGAAGGCTTACCAATGGAAAGCAACCGATCACGGTTTCCAGAAAATAGAGCAAACCGTGACCCTGAGTGAAATCGGCGAGGAACTCGCGCTTCAGACGCTGGCAAAAGTAACTCGCTAAAGCTCTTTTTAACGGGAAAAAGGCTACATAACTTTGCAAATAAAACCTGTTTTATGGCTGCTTCCGTTAGCCGCTGCTTTGAGTGGTTGTGCGAGCGCTCCTTCGGACCCCGCGCTGATGAATTCATACCAGCGCACAGAAGCCAGGCTCACTCTTTGTATTCGACATACCCCTGTGGGTGAAAATATCCGGATTTACCCCAAAAAAGCAGCGGTAACCTATGTCCCCGATTCGTTCAATTACACTTGGTTGTGTCAAGACGAATGGCATGCCTTTATACACTCCGACGTCAGCAGCCATCCGATCGCCGAAGCAGATAAACCCGGCGACGGACTGATCGGAGCCTCTCTTAAAAAAACAGAGGAAGGGACCTTTATAACTTGGCTGGCACCGGATGGTCCTGCCCTTGCCAGTGGCGCACTGTCCGAGGGTGATCAGATCCTTGCCATGCGCCCCTCGCCAAACGAGCCAGTGCTCCCAGTGAACGACCTGGCGTTACGTGAGTTAGTTTGGATGATTCGCGGCGCCCCCGGCTCAGACGTTACGCTGACGATTCTACGCCCCGGCGAAGATTCACCCAAGGACGTCACGCTCACGCGAGCGCTAGGCACGGAAAAAAGCTATCTCGCTATGCAACAGCATCATGCTGAGATGAAACGTCAAGCGGAAGCTGAATCTCGTAAAGAGTTGGTCATCCAAAACAACACCGGCCAGTTCATGAGCCCATACACCAGTGACGGTGTCACCGCTGAGTGGGTCAACAAAGCAATAAATGCCAACATTGGCGCGACGACGGGCAGTGCCGTGGGAGCGGTAGCTGGCGCCTATGCGGCCAACAAAGTGCTGGAGTCCGTTCCCTTTGGCAGTTTCCTCGGCGGCATGATTGGTTCAAAAGTCGGCAAGGAAGTAGGGCGCAGTACTGCCATTGATAGCATTGGTGGCTGGGAGTACGTCCGATCAACATCCGACATGAGCTTCCGCTCACTTGCGGATATGGCTCGCTATCTTAAAGCGGAGCATGGCTCGGACCCCAACTTCGACGAAGTCATGAAGGCCACTAGTCAGATCTACCCCGAGTTCGCCCCACTTCTGGCCTACTCTCAATAATTAGCACCTTCGGAGCGACTGGCGAGCATCTTCGTCAGTCGCTTATCTTTCGCCTGCCAGATTTCGCCCAACCAAGTCTTCATGTTCTGACGGTGCTCGGCATCGTTGGTGTAATCCCGTCCGTTCAGATGTTCGGGGATATTCTGGGTTCGGATATCGATCCGGATTTCAGGCACCTGGCCGCACAGGAAACCCCAGAAAGTGGGCGCGCCGTTCGGATAGGCAATCGTCACATCCACCAACGTTTCGATGGAATCACCCATCGCATCCAGCACGAACGCGGCACCGCCGGCCTTAGGCGTCAGCAAGTACTGATAAGGTGAATTTTGCTTGTCGTGTTTGGCCTTGGTAAAGCGGGTGCCTTCGACAAAGTTCATCACGCTAACCGGGGTATACCGGAACTTCTCGCAAGCCTTACGAGTGGCCTTCAAATCCTCGCCACGCTTTTCCGGATGCTTGATCAGGTATTCCCGGGTGTACCGCTTCATAAACGGGAAATCGAGCCCCCACCAAGCCAGACCAATCACCGGCACCCAGATCAGCTGCTGTTTCAGGAAAAACTTCAGAAACGGTGCCCGACGATTAAACACGCGCTGCATGGCGAATATGTCTACCCAGCTCTGATGGTTACTGAGCACCAGATACCAGCTTTCCCGCTTCAGGTTGTCGGCGCCAATCACCTGCCAGTCAGTGCTTTGGGTCAGCTTCATCCAGCCCGTGTTACACGCCACCCAAGATTCGGAAATCCAGATAATCAGCTTGGTACACAGCACCCGGAAGCCTTTATGGGGAATCACCAGTTTTAGCAGTGCCGGGATATACAACAGCACACACCAGAACACCGTGTTGATCGCCAAAAGAATGGAGTTGATGACACCGATAAGAGGAGCAGGCAGAAAACTGAGCATGATGGTCCTGTTTTGATTCTTGTCGCCAAAAGAAACGCCATCATAGCAATCGACGGCGCCCTTGGGCAGTGGCTGGACGTGGCCATTTCGCCGGTACCGCATGACAACTTCGCCATGGACTGAATAATGATTCAGCCTTACGCTTGAGGTCATCCTGAATCTAGCGCACCAACGGACAACCTATGTTTAAGCCACTGAAGCTTGCCCTCAACACGGCATCGGACCTCTCCCGCCAAAGCCGCCACTACGCTGGCAACGCCTTCGATCGCGTTTTCAAGGCAGCCAGCCTGGTACAAGCCGGGCAGACACCGTTTGAAACCTTGTATACAAACGGACTCGTCAGCCTTCGTTATTACCCACCGCTGGAAGACGATTCGATTGAGTTAGAAGACACAATCGTCCCGGTCGAACGGACAACTCACAAAACCCCCATTGTCATCATTCCACCTCTGGCAGTGAACATGCTGATCTACGACCTGTTCCCGACGCGCAGCTTGGTACGCTTTCTCCGGGCCAAGGGCTTTGAGGTTTATTTGATCGATTGGGGCATACCTCAGCGGGAACATACCCACTACAATCTGCACACCTACGTGGCCGAACTACTACCCGACTATCTGAACCGCGTGCGCGAACACAGTGGCGAACAAGAACTATCGCTGCACGGTTGGAGTATGGGCGGCATGTTCACCATGTTTTATTCGGCCCTGAGCCGGGATCAGCACATTCGCAACGCCATTGTGGTCGGCCTCCCCATCGACAGCCATGCATCCGGCGTTCTCGGCATGATGTACCAGAAACTTGCCGATATTTCCGGCGCGGTATACCGGCACACCGGCTTCCACATCCACAAAGTAAAACCCCACTGGTTCCACACGCCGGGTTGGGCCAACACAATCGGTTTTAAACTCTCCAACCCCGTTGGCAGCGCGATGGGCTACTGGGAGTTGCTGGTACGCTTGGGAGACCGTGAGTTTGTCACCAACCACGCTACCACCTCAGCGTTCTTGGACAAAATGGTGGCCTACCCGGGCGGCGTCATTCAGGACACCCTGGTTCGGGTCTGGATCGATAACCAGCTGGCGAAGGGACAAATTCAAATCGGCGAAGACTTTGCACGTTTGGAGAATGTGAACGCCAATCTTCTGGCCATCGCTGGACAGAGCGATACCCTGGCGACACCCGGCGCGGCCAAGCGCATCATGGACCACGTCAGCTCCGGGGATAAAACCTTCCGGGTCGCGCCCGGCGGGCACATGGGCATTCTGGCCGGCAGCAAAGCCCCGAAAGCCAGTTGGCTGGAATTGGCGGACTGGCTGGCCGCCCGTTCTAACTGAGCCTTCGGCGCTGACCGCCATGAGCGGTGCCCCGTGACTTTCGGGGCACCCTCCCCTAAAATCCAATCGATGAAATCCGTTGATATATTAAATCTCGACCTGCGCTCGCTGGCCACCTTCATTGCCGTGCTGGACGAAAGTAGCGTATCCCGCGCTGCCGTTCGCTTAGGCGTCAGTCAGTCTGCGGTCAGCCACACCCTGGACCGCCTGCGCTTGGCTTTCGGCGACCCGTTGTTTGTTAAGTCAGGGCGAGGCATTGTGCCCACGGACTACGCACTGCGAACCGGCCCGCACATTCGCCATCTGCTGGATGACCTCCGTACCCTGCCCTCAGGCCCTCCCTTTGACCCGGCAACCGCCGAGTTCAGCTTCACAATTGCCGCCAACGACTACCAGCGGGATTTACTGCTTCCGGGCTTAGTGAAGATACTTCGTGAGCAGGCACCGGGCATTCATTTGCAAGTCATTCCCTCGGGCATCCCCAACCCCGACATGCTCAGAAAGGAAGCCTGTGATCTGGTGATCAGCCCGCACGCACCCGAAGCCACCGACATCATGCAACGCGGCTTGATGGCCGATCGCATCGTCGTGTTCTACGACCCGAACATACGCGAAGCCCCCGTAGGCATGGACGATTACGTTAAAGCCGACCACATCACCGTGCTGTTCTCCACCGGCGAAAAACCCGTTCTGGACAGCACTCTGGATACCCGGGGCGTTCAGCGCAGGAACACGGTGACGGTGTCTAATTTCTCGGGCTTGCCCGAACTGTTACGAGGCACCAGCATGCTCGCTTCGGCGCCCGAGCGTATGAGCACCCAGCTGATGCGTGATTTCGCCTACGTGCCGCTGCCGTTCGAATACAACCCCTTCACCCTGCTGATGCTTTGGCACCGCCGACACCAAACCGACCCCGCCCACCGCTGGCTTCGCAACCAGGTTAACTCCGTCGCCGCCACCATGAACGGCCTGAACGACTAATCAATCGATTTCATTCATATATCGAATGAAAATCTGACCGTTATTTTTTTTGGCGCATCCCCCTAGACTTCACCACCTCAGCAGATGGCAAGTGTGGGAGGTGTCCTTTCACGCTCGTCTCTCAAACATCAACGTGGCGCCTTGAATCGCAATGCTCGCACTGACAAGTATCTGGACAACTATATTACTGGCCGCTGCCGTTGCCCTCGCACCCATGGCAATCGACATGTATTTGCCCGCTTTCCCTCAAATCGGCAGCGACTTTGGTGCGGACACCGCTCAAGTACAGTTAACACTGAGCATTTACATCGCGGGCTTTGCCTTCGCCCAGTTAATCTGCGGCCCACTGGCGGACCGATTCGGACGCAAACCCATCATGATTGGCGGCATGTTGATATTCGCTCTGGCCAGCATTAGTTGTGCACTGGCGACAAATATCGAAATGCTGCAACTGTTCCGCTTTCTACAAGCCCTTGGTGGTTCCGCAGGGCCCGTACTCGCTCGCGCCATCGTAAGAGACGTTTACACCCCAAGAGACGCAGCAAAAATTCTCGCCATGCTGGCCGGCATGATGGCTCTGGCCCCCGCCATCGCCCCTACGCTGGGCGGCTCTATCGTTGCCATCTTCGATTGGCATTGGATCTTCATCGTCATGGCCGCCTACGCCCTGATCATGGTTGCCGTCATCGCCATCGGCATCCCCGAGCCCTTGCGACCGGAAAACCGCCAGCCGTTACGACTGTGCAGCCTGTTGCGCAACTACCGGCTGATCAGCACCGATCCAACCTTTATTGGTTACGCCCTGACCAGTGCAGCCATCTATGGCGGCCTATTCGCTTACCTATCCGGTTCTGCCTTCGTGCTGATTGACGTCTTCGGCGTAGCCCCGGAACACTTCGGCCTCTATAACGCGGCCACCGCTGCTGGCTACGTCATCGGTAACATTGCCTCCATCCGCCTGGCGAGCCGGTATACACCCGACCAAATCCTGAGGTACGGCCTGTTCGGCAGCCTTGCCGCGAGCGTTATTATGACTCTGCTGGCCTACGGGCAGGTCTATAACCCATGGGCCGTCATTCTGCCCCAAGCCGCCTTTATGGCTGCACTGGGCATGATTCTCCCCCAAAGCATGGCCGGGGCACTGGCCAACTTCCCGAAAATGGCCGGTTCCGCCTCGGCCCTGCTCGGCTTCACACAAATGGCCGCCGCTGCCACTGCAGGCGCTCTGGTCGGCCACCTGCACGACGGCACTCCCATAGTCATGGCCATCATCATCGCCGCCTGTGCCGCTTTGGGCTTATTGGCCTACCAGCTTCTCGTGCAGCGTTATCCTGCGCAGGACTTCGAGGCGCAGAGAGCAGGCTCACAAAACTGAGGGGATCCGCCGATCTAAAACACGTGTCTGTGCATAAGGTTTGATCAGGGTAGGCTTTTAATACCCCGTCTAGTAAACAACAAGGATGAAAACTCATCCGATTTAAGCTAAACAGGGTAAGTACACAACCTCAAAACCATAAAGGGAGCAACACATGCCAAACAACGTCACCCTCGACGGAAACCCCATCGAACTCAGCGGCACCTTCCCAAGTGCCGGCGACAACGCCGCCCCCTTCACCCTGACCAGCAGCGGTCTGGAAGAAGTAAAGCTCGAAAACTGGGCCGGCAAACGCAAAATCCTTAACATCATCCCGAGCATCGACACCGGTGTCTGCGCTGCCAGCACACGCAAGTTCAACGAAAAAGCCGGCAGCCTCGAGAACACCGTCGTCCTCGTCGTCTCCGCCGACCTTCCCTTCGCGGCTTCCCGCTTCTGCGGCGCAGAAGGCCTGAACAACGTAGAAACACTCTCAACGTTCCGCAACTACAGCTTCCAGCAAGACTACGGCGTAGGCATCCAAAACGGCCCCCTCGCTGGCCTTTGCGCCCGTGCGGTTGTGGTTCTGGACGAAAACGACAAAGTTATCCACAGCGAACTGGTGAGTGAAATCAAAGACGAGCCAGATTACGAGGCTGCGCTGAAAGTTCTCTAATCGATTGAAAACAGCTGCACCCTAGCTCGCGCACCGGGGAAATATACTCCGGTGCCGAAGCATCCGTGCAGGGAGGGCCTTCCAAAAATGTGCGCAGCCATGGATGGCGTCACAGGGACGTGCCGAAGGAGCGTTTTTTGGAAGGCCCTCCCTGCATGGCTGCATGCACCATTAGCACGACTGGCCCTAACCACTGGCATGCCCCCCAACAAGACCTGTTAGAATCGACCCCAAATCCAGATCCGAAGGCCCCAAAACCAACGTGCAACAAGCCCTGCAAAACGCCTCCCTAGGCCGCCAGCTCTACCACATGACCTGGCCCATGCTGTTCGGCGTCCTCTCACTGATGACATTCCAACTCACCGACAGCGCCTTCGTCGGCCAACTCGGCCGCGACCCACTCGCGGCTCTGGGCTTCACCGTCCCCATGCAACAACTCGTCAGCGGGATGTACGTCGGCCTGGGCATCGCCACCACCGCCATCATCTCCCGCACCTTGGGCCAAGGCGACAACCAACGCGCACAACGCCTGGGCGGCCTCGTGATCGCCATCGGCGCCGCCCTCGCACTGATCTTATGCATCTCAGTGTGGCTGCTACAAACCCTGATACTCGACCTGCTTGGTGCCGACGACACCCTGCGCCCGGTTATCCGTGAATACTGGGCACCCTGGCTCACCTCCGCCTGGGTCGGCGCCATGGTGTATTTCAGTTACTCCATCAGCCGCGCCAACGGCGACACCCGATTACCCGGCTACATGATGATCGCCACCAGTCTGCTCAACATCGCACTGGACGCCCTCTACATCTTCGTTTTCGGCTGGGGCCTGCCCGGTGCAGCCTGGGCCACCATCACCGCCTTCAGCATCGGCGGCCTGGTCATGTACCCGATGCTGCTTAAACGCCAGTGGCTCCGGTTTGACTTACTCCAACTGCAATTACTGAAAGCCACCAAACAACTGGGCGGCATCATGGCGCCCGCCATGGTCAGCCAACTCATGCCACCACTGGCCGCGATACTGGCCACCGCTCTGGTCGCCGGATTTGGTTCAGCCGCCGTAGCCGCTTGGGGGCTAGGCACCCGACTGGAGTTTTTCTCCATCGTAGTCGTGCTGGCACTCACCATGTCCATGCCCCCCATGGTCGGGCGCTTGCTGGGGGCCGGAGAAATCGACCAAATCCGCAAACTGGTGCGCATTGCCGTGCGGTTTATCATCGGCTGGCAGCTGTTCATCGGACTGGTCTGGCTTGGCGCTTCCGGCGTGGTGTCTACATTGTTCAGCTCGGACGCCAACGTACAAGAAGTACTGGTCAGCTACTTGCTCCGCGTACCGTTGAGCTACAGCGGTTTGGGCGTGTGCATACTGATGGTCTCCATCAACAACGCTTTGGGCATGTCGATGCGGGCATTGCTGATCTCGGTACTCCGGTTGTTCGCCTGCTACCTGCCCCTGCTCTGGCTAGGTTCACAGATCGGCGGACTACCCGGGCTGATGACCGGGGCGCTGATCGGCAACCTGCTCGCCGGCATCATGGCCTACAGCCTGTACCGCCAGGGTCAGAAAGCGCTGGCATGCTAACGCTTTCTGAACCGACCTTACAAGAAGCTAATAAAGCCGTAAGGAACAAAAATAATGACCGAATTTTAGTCAGTTACAAACAGTCCTTTTGAATAGCCGGAATCCACTCCGGGCTTGAGCATTGTCAGCTCATTACACCTATGCCAGCCTGATTACCGAGCTACATTGCTCGATAGCACAGCAACATTGTTTTACTTGGAGCTAGAGGCCGTGACCTTCTCAAAACGTCACTCCGAGAACCGACACGGACCAACGGTATAGGGTTAAGAAACACCTGCCCCTTTAGCTCAGAATTCATGCAATTATTTTCGAGACGAGGATAAGGTTATGAATAACGACATTCTGGAAGGCAACTGGAAACAGCTGAAAGGTAAAGTGCGCGAACAATGGGGTAAGCTGACCGACGATGACGTTGATGAGATCGGCGGCAAAAAAGACAACTTTATCGGCAAGCTTCAGGAAAAATATGGTCTGAAGAAAGACGAAGCCGAGCAAGAGTGGAACAAACTCTCCAACTGATCATTATCTCCGCTCCCAGATCCCGAACCGATGGTGCGCCCCGCGCCATCGGTTGCCCGCCCACTAAACCCTCTGATTACGCAAACCGCTCGCGAAAGCTCTCGGGCATTGGGGCGACTTCACGTGTTTTGTAGTTGAAGAACACAAAACCATATTTCGCCTTGGCAACGGGCTGATCACTATCCGCTTTGCTCACTCGGAACACGAAATCCCCACCGTATTTGTTGAAATCCATCAATCCTACTTCGAAGCGCAGCATGTCCGGGTAAAACGACTCGTTCTGGTACATGGTGGCGAGATCGGTGACGATGATGCCGATGCCACTTTGATCGGTTTCTGCAATGCCGCTATCCACCAGGAACTGCGCTCGGGCTTCGGACAGCATAGATATCAGGGCATCGTTGCCCAGATGGTTGGCACCGTTAATATCGCTGATTCTGACGGGAATTCGGGTTTCAAAGCTGAAGGCATCGTCTGGAAAATCCAGTTTGATTCTTGCCACGGTGGTTTCCTGTTTTAAGATCGTTTTAACGAGCGTGCATCATACCCTTGCGCATGTGACTTCTCATCCTGTACCTGTATCGGGTATCTTGGCTTCTGCTCCTGCGTCCTATCTCAGGAGTAGGTAGGGCTTGGGGGAAGGCTTTCCAAAAATGTGCGGAGCCACGGATGGCGGAGCAAAAGCGTCACATGGGTTCAGCCGAGCGCTTTTGGAAAGCCTTCCCCCAAGCCATACCGGTAACCTATGCACGTCCCGAAAATAACGAAAAGAGTGATCTATGAGCATTCGTCCTGCGGCCACTTTGGCTCTGACTCGTGATAGCGAGAACGGTATTGAAGTCCTCCTGCTGCAACGCACTTGGGAAGCGATTTTCCTGCCCGGTTATTTTGTCTTCCCCGGCGGCGCCGTAAACGAACAGGAGCCCGAATGCCGGGATCATGCCATCGGTGTGGAAGACTCTGCCATCAGCCAGACCATGAGCTTGGTTGAAGGCGGCGGCGTGGATTACATGCTGGCAGCGGTTCGGGAATGTTTTGAAGAATCCGGAATTCTGCTGGCGCTCGATAAAACCGGAAAACTGGTCGGTGCTGACCACCCTGTGCATGGGGATCGCGATGCGTTGTTTCAGGAAAGGATATGCCTGGCAGAGCTATGTCAGAAGCATGAGTTAACCTTGCCGCTGGACCACTTGGCGTACCTGAGCCATTGGGTGACACCACCGGGGCCGCCCCGTCGGTTTGATACCCGGTTTTTTATTGCCGCAGCGCCCGACGGGCAAATCGCCAGCCACGACGGCTCAGAAACCATCGATCATGTCTGGATTTCACCGGCGCAGGCATTGGCTGAACACAAAGCCGGGCAACGGTTGTTAGGACTACCGACCATACGAACCTTACGCGTGCTGTGTGACTTCAACACGACCTCCGAGTTGATGCGATACGCTCACGCCAATCCGCCAGAGCCCTTCCCGACCGACCCGTGGCCGGCGATTCGCAAGGGCCAGCCGGTACTTCTGGAGCCTAACGCTCCAGCCTACGAGGAGGCCGTGAAGCTGGACCCGGAAGGGGCCGGTACGGTGCAGGCCCAGATTACGCCGGGCGAACCGGTTGAGGTAGCCGCCGGAGTAATCAGGCTGACTGCGCCGAACCCGGGGATGATGACCGGGCCCGGCACCAACACATACATTCTGGGCTTTGAGCGCTTTACCGTGATCGACCCCGGGCCCGCCAATGCGGCTCACATCGAACGTATTCTCGAAGTTACCGGCGGTGCGGTGGATCAGGTGGTGGTCACCCATACTCACCACGACCACTCGCCCGGTACCCAACTGTTAAAAGAACACACCAATTGCCGGGTATTTGGTTGGTCGGCGCCAGAAAATGCCGGGCAAGACACCGCCTTCAGTCCGGATGACATCCCCGAGGATGGAGAACTGATTGCGACGGAAGCCGGTGTACTGAAAGTTCTGCACACCCCCGGCCACGCCTCGAATCACCTCTGTTATCTGCTGACGGATCAGGATTTGCTGTTTTCCGGTGACCACATCATGCAAGGCTCAACGGTGGTCATCAATCCACCGGACGGCGATATGAAAGCTTATGTGGAATCGCTGTACGAATTGCTGGAAGAGAAGGTTCAGTTCATTGCCCCGGCACACGGGTTTCTGATGGGACAACCCGAGTCGGTGGTGGATTATCTGATTACCCACCGCCTGTCACGGGAGCACAAGGTGTTCCGGGCACTGGAAGCGCTGGCTCCGGTTAACCTGAAAAATTTGACCGCGAAAGCCTATGACGATGTGCCTGCGGCAATTCACGGGCTGGCAGCCCGCTCGGCGTTGGCACATCTTCTAAAATTGGAAGCCGAGCACAGGGCATTCCAGAAAGAGGATCTCTGGCATACCGTAGGCCCGGCTTAACCGCCGGGCTATTTTTTAGCAATCACCCAGACCGCGTGAACAATGCCCGGAATGTAACCAAGAAGGGTCAGCAAGATGTTGATCCAAAAATGTTTTCCGATGCCTACCTGTAAAAATACGCCTAGTGGCGGTAACAAAATAGCAATCAAAATTCGCAAAAGATCCATACAGTTCTCTCCTTAGTCTCGGTATAACAGTATCTATGATCACAAGATAGTTCAGTTATACACAATCAGCTGTCTGAATGCGGCGCCGAATTATGAAAACGGCATTACAGCTTCTTCACAGCCGTATTCATTAGTCGCTGCGAGCCCTATCCTAGGGCCGTTTGGTCAAAGTACTCGAGGATTTATGCTGTTTCAACGTCATCACAACCGCACCACCCACACATGGTTCACCTGTTTTTTCCTGTCACTGACATCGGTGGGCGCGGTGGCTGATAGCCAACATGCACAGGCGGATTCCGAACCTCCGGCTGCTTTGGTTGCGCAGCTGGCCGAAGACGAAAGTGTTGAGGATGTCGTTCATTCCGAGCCCCGGCACGACACCCAGAAGGAGGCAGCGCCCAAAGCCAAAAAATCAGCCAAGCCCGAAACAACAAAGGCCGCTGAACCGGAAAATCAAAATAAGCCCACATCAGAACCCTCTGCTACCCAACCCAAGCAGCCGCGGAAAATTGCACCCAATGTGGACCTGAAAGAAGTCGCACCGATGCCCGAGCCCGAACCGGAGCCCGCGCAAGACGAGGCAGCAACAACCAAAACCGCAGAGCCTCAGGAGCAAGCTCCAACGCCGGAAAGCGAATCAGAGCTGGCTGAAGCCGAGCCCATTCCCTCGGAAACCTTTGCCATACTTGGCAAAGAAGTGCTGCCCGGTACCTCGACTCGTCTTGCCTGGTCTCCAAATATCCAAATAGCCGGCCTGTCCCAGATCACACCCGTTCTGGTGGTCAACGGCGCCCACGCCGGACCCACCCTGTGTCTGACCGGCGCGGTCCACGGTGACGAGTTAAACGGCATCGAAATCGTGCGTCGTGCCATGTACGACCTCGACCCCGCCAAACTGAGTGGCCAAGTCGTCGGCGTACCCATCGTGAATCTCACCGGTTTCCAGCAGGGCACCCGTTACCTGCCCGACCGCCGTGACCTGAACCGTTATTTCCCGGGTCGACCCGATGGCACCTTGGCCGACCGAATCGCCCATTCCCTGTTCAATAACGTCATCCGTCACTGCGACATGCTGGTGGACATTCACACCGGGTCGCTCAAGCGCACCAACCTGCCCCAACTGCGCGCCGACATGAACAATCCGGAAGTGGCTGAGTTTACCAAGGGTTTTGACCGCATGGCGGTGGTGCACAGTTCGGGCTCTGAAGGCATGTTACGAACGGCCGCGGTTAACGCGGGCATCCGTGCCGTGACGCTGGAAGCCGGGGAGTCTCTGCGCATTCAGGAGCACCAGATCAAAGCCGGTGTGAACAGCCTGAACAGCCTGATGGAAAAGCACGGCATGATCTCCCGGATGTTTGTCTGGGGTGATCCTCAACCGGTGTACTACGACTCCCTCTGGATTCGCACCCAGCACGGCGGCATTCTGTTCAGCGAAGTGGCTTTGGGCGATCGCATTTCCGAAGGCGAGATTCTCGGTTATGTGTCTGACCCCATCACCAACGAGCAGTACCCGATTCGCTCCAACGCTAACGGCCGTGTCATCGGGATGGCCGTCGACCAGGTGGTGATGGCGGGGTTTGCCGCCTACCACGTTGGTACCGAGGCAGAAGTTCCGGGAGAGTAGTATGCTAGGCGTTTAATGCAACGGGCCTGAAGGAATGGACGTGGCTGCAGAGAACGCCAGAATCGTGTCCCGAACACCGGGGCTGGCCTACATCGGTTTAGTACTGACGCCCCTGTTCTGGGCCGGTAACGCGGTGGTCGCTCGAGGAACGGTGGACAGCATTCCCCCGCTCTCCATGTCGTTCTGGCGCTGGATCATTGCCCTGTGCATTTTGCTGCCTTTGGGCCTGCCCGGCATCTGGCGCCACCGGCGGGTGATTCGCCAGCATCTCGGCTCCATGCTGGCGCTGGCCACCTTCAGCGTGGCCGCGTTCAACTCGTTGCTGTATTACGCCGCGTTGACCACCACCGCCACCAACATTGCTTTGATCAACGCCACCATACCCATTTTTGTGGCGCTGCTCGCCTGGTTGCTGCTGGGAGACAAAACCCGCCCTCTGCAGGCGTTGGGCATTGGCTTGGCCATTTTGGGCATTCTCACGGTGGTGGCCCAAGGTGATCCGGCCGTTCTGATCAACCTGCAAGCCCAACCCGGGGATTTGATTATGGTGGCGGCAGTGGCCAGTTGGGGGCTGTTTTCGGTACTGCTTCGGCGCCAGGCTGTACCGCTGCCACCGCTAACCTTTCTCACCACCCAGATTTTGCTGGGCAGCTGTGTGCTGTTTCCGTTCTATCTGATCGACTTATTGTTCTTTTCCGGCGGTTTCACCTGGTCTGGCAGCACCGCTTTACCGCTGCTGTACTTCGCCATCTTCCCCGGCATTCTGGCGTATGGCTTCTGGAATTACGGCGTGCAGCAGATTGGCCCCGCCAAAGCGGCTATTTTCATGTATCTGGTGCCGGTGTTTGCCTCGATTCTAGCCAGCATTTTTCTGGATGAAGCGCTGGGCGGCGCCCATCTGATTGGCGGTGCGCTGATTCTGTCCGGGCTGCTGCTGGCAACCCGGGTGGGCCGACGCCCCCCGGTTTAGCCGAGATAGCGCCACCTCAACGCTCCGCCAGGGCCACCTCCACACGGGCCAGCACCTGTTCCAGAACCACCCGCGCGCAGCCAATGTTCAGCCTCATAAAACCGCTGCCCGGCTCGCCAAAGGTAATACCAGGGTTCAAACCAACACCCGCCTGCTGCACAAAGAATCGTTTCAGCCCGGCATCGTCCATCCCCAGATCCCGGCAGTCCAACCACATCAGATACGTGCCTTCCGGCGCGGTCACTCGGATACCCGGCCAACGCGAAGCGACCTGCTCCAACACATAGTCCCGATTGGCTTGCAGATAACCCATCAGCTGATCCAGCCACGCTCCGCCATGGCGATAACCGGCTTCAAAGCCTGTCACACTGAACGGATTGCATTGCGGCAGGTGCAGGGAATCAAACACTGCCTTTATCGCTCGGCGACGCTCCGGGTCGGGAATCACCAGTGCCGACAACCCCAAACCGGGCATGTTGAAACTTTTGCTCGGAGCAATGGCGGTCACCAGAGCATCCCCCTCACCCGCCAGCCGGGCCAGCATGGTGTGAGCGGGTTTGTCCGGGTACACCAAATCACAATGGATCTCGTCGGTCAGCACCACCAACTCATGCCGGCGCGCGATCTCAAGAACCGCGTTCAGCTCGGCCTCAGACCACACCCGGCCAACCGGATTGTGAGGCGAGCAAAACATCAGAATACGAGCGTCCGGCCGAGCCGCGCATTGCTCAAGATGGTCCAGGTCCATGCGGTATTGGCCGGTCTCGGGGTCCTGAACCAACGGGTTCTCGATCACCGTTCGGCCGCTCTGCTGCACCGAGCTGAAAAAGGGTGGATACACCGGCGGCTGGATGATCACGCCTTCACCGGGCGCGGCATAGGCCATACAGGCGGCATGAAGCGACGGCACTACGCCCGGTGCCATCAGAATCCAATCTTTCTCGATACGCCAACCGTGGCGCTCGGAAAACCAGTCAATCATTGATTGGTAAAGGCTGTCCGGGAAAATCGTGTAACCGTAAACCGGATGCTCAGCCCGGGCCTTCAACGCCGCTGTCACCGCCTCGGGAGCGGCGAAATCCATATCCGCGACCCATACCGGAATCACGTCGTCACGGCCAAACACCGCCTTGCGCACATCAAACTTCACAGAAGCGGTGTTTTCCCGCTTTATCGGCTGATCAAAATCCATAGGCTCAGTCACTCTCCATTGACGCTACCAACAGCTACTTGTCGAAACCGGTCAGACTTGCGAACCTGCCTAATTTCAACACAGTCTGCACCGGAAATTTTATGATCGCCCAAATACTAGCCACTATGCTACCCGTATTCCTGATCGCCGGCTGCGGTGCATTGTACGGACGTTACCGGACCCCGGACATCCAGGGCCTGAACCTGCTCAACATGGAGCTTTTTGTGCCCATGCTGGTGTTCGCGGTATTAGCCGACCAGCAAGCGCCCTTGCAGGACTATGGCTGGCTGGCACTGGCAGCAACCGTGGTGGTGCTGGGTTCAGGCCTTATCCTGTACCCGTTAGCCCGGGTGCTGGAGCTGAACCTGAAAACCTTCCTGCCACCGATGATGTTCAACAACTCCGGCAACATGGGCATTCCGTTGCTGGTACTGGCCTTCGGCGAAGCGGCGCTGCCGGCGGCCATCGTGCTGTTCATTGTGGAAATGCTGCTGCATTTTTCCGTAGGCCTGTACATGCTGGACCGGCATACCTCCGTGCTGAAACGCCTGCGCCAACCCATCGTCTTTGCCAGCATCGCCGGCCTTGCGGTGAACCTCAGCGGCGTGGCCCTGCCCAGCTGGTTGCTTGAGGCCCTGAACATGCTGGGCGGCGTGTGCATTCCGCTGATGTTGTTTGCCTTAGGGGTGCGCATGCTGGACGTGGACTTCAGCGACTGGAAGCTGGGCATGATCGGCGCCGTCGCCTGCCCCCTCAGCGGCCTGGTGCTGGCGTGGCCGTTAATTGCCCTGCTCGACCTTCCGGGCTTGCAAGTAGCCGCATTCTGGGTGTTTGCAGCCCTGCCTCCGGCCGTTCTGAACTACATGGTGGCCGAACAGTATCGCCAAGAGCCTCACAAAGTGGCATCGCTGGTGCTCATCAGCAACCTCGGCAGTCTGGTGGTGATGCCTATCGTATTGGGACTGGTGTTTGCGGCTGGTTACCTTTAGGCAACTTGCAACAACGCTTTTTATGGCCGATGGTTAGAATTCAGTTTGCTGATTTCGTAACCGGTACGGAGGTCTTCCCTTGAGCGTTCTGCTTCTTGTTCTCAGTGCGTTGGTGCTGATTTACTTCAGTGTAGGCGGGAAAACCGCTGCGATCGTGATGTCCGTAGCCACCCTGGTCGGCGTAGCGCAAGACGATTGGCACATCCTCAGTTTTCTAATCGGCGGCCTGTTACTGGCACTGGCCTTGCTGATCGTAATCCCCAGCAAACTGCGCCGGGAAAAACTCAGCCGACCTCTACTCGGCTGGGTTCGAAGCCGCCTGCCCAAGCTTTCATCCACCGAAGAAGAAGCCCTGAAATCCGGTTCGGTAGACTGGGACGGCGAGCTGTTCTCCGGCAAACCGGAATGGAACAAGCTGTTGGACGCCGCACCGGCGCACCTCACGAGCGAAGAGCAAGCGTTCCTCGACGGCCCGGTGGAAGAACTGTGCAAGATGCTGGATGACTGGCAGATCACCCATGAAAATTATGATTTGCCCGACAAAGTCTGGTCGTTTATTCGAAAGAACGGCTTCTTTGGCTTGGTAATCCCCAAAGAAGACGGCGGCAAAGGCTTCTCCAATACCGCCCATTCCGAAATCGTCATGAAAATTTCCACCCGCAGTGTGTCGGCCGCGGTCACCGTGATGGTGCCTAACTCTTTAGGCCCGGGCGAGTTGCTGATGCACTACGGCACCGATAGCCAGAAACAACATTACCTGCCCCGCCTCGCCGGCGGCGAAGAGATTCCCTGCTTTGCCTTGACCTCACCGATCGCGGGCTCCGACGCCGGCGCCATCCCGGACAAAGGCATTGTCTGCAAAGGGGAATGGAACGGCGAGGAAGTGATGGGCCTGAAGGTGACTTGGAACAAGCGTTATATCACGCTGGCTCCGGTGGCCTCTCTGATAGGCCTCGCCATCAAGGTTTACGACCCGGAACACCTGCTCGGCGAACAAGACGAGATCGGCGTGACCTGTGTGCTGGTGCCCCGCGATACCGAGGGCGTGCACGCAGGCACTCGCCACCTACCAATGAACACCGTCTTTATGAACGGGCCCACTTGGGGAACCGAGGTGTTCATTCCTATGGATCAGGTCATTGGTGGACAGGACATGCTCGGCAAAGGCTGGACCATGTTGCTGGAATGCCTGTCCATCGGCCGGTCAATCTCACTGCCCGCGCTGGGCACTGGCGCCGGCAAACTGGCCAGTCTGGCCACCGGCTCTTACGCGTTCACCCGGGAGCAGTTTGGCCGCACCATCAGTCAGTTCGAAGGGGTTCAGGAAGCTCTGGAGCCCATCGCTGGCTACACCTACATGATGGATGCCGCCCGCTTGCTCACCGTGGGTATGCTCGACCGGGGTGTTCGCCCAGCGGTGCCTTCGGCGGTCTTGAAGTACCGCAACACCGACCTGATGCGCGAAGTCATCAACCACGCCATGGACATTGTGGCGGGCCGTGGTGTCATCACCGGCCCTCGCAACTTCCTGGCCCGGGCCTACCAAGCCGTGCCCATTGGCATCACCGTGGAAGGCGCCAACATTCTGACCCGCAGCCTGATGATCTTTGGGCAAGGCTCCATTCGCTGCCATCCGTTCATCGTTGATGAAATCGAAGCGGCCGGTATGGAAGATGAGGAAGCCGCGAGCGAGAAATTCGACAACATTTTCTACACCCACCTGGCCCACACCACCCGAAACTCTTTGCGTGCGTTCGTACTGGGGTTAAGTAAGGGCTGCTTGGAAACGGCCCCCAGACAAGGTGAGATCCAACGCTATTATCGCCAGCTCGGGCGCTTTTCCGCCGCCTTCGCCATGATGACCGACGTGACGCTACTGACCGTAGGCGGAGGCTTGAAAGCCCGGCAGCGGCTGTCCGGCCGCATGGCTGACTGTCTGGTGCAGCTGTACTACGCGACCGCCGTTATCAAACAGTGGCACGAAGAAGGGTATCCGGAGGATCAACGCGACTTGGTGGAATGGAGCCTGCAAACCTGCCTGCATGACCTGCAAAATTCCATGCGCGAAGCCATCATCAACTTCCCGGTCCCCGCACTTCGCTGGCCTTTGCGAATCCTGGTCTTCCCGCTCGGCGCGACGGGCCTGAATGGCCCGAACGACAAGCTGGGCGCGAAAGTGGCTGCGACCATCGTGGACGACACGCCCGTTCGTGAACGGGTGAGCCGCGGCACCTTCACCACTCAAGACCCAGACGACCCGTTAGGGCGTGTGCTGAATGCCTACCGACTGGCCAACGAAACACACGAGATGCGCCAGCGTCTGCACGAAGCCATTCGCAACCGCGATGAGGATGAATTGGATGGCATTGCCCTGCTCATGGGCCACCAGCGCAAAGAACTGGTGGACTGGGCCTGCGCTCAGGGCATTGTGACGGCCGACGAGTGCCCGAAACTGGAAGAGGCCCTGACCGCGCTGTACGACGTGATTCGAGTCGATGCGTTTGAGGCCGATGGCCTGAAGTCTCTGGCTAAAACTGCCAAGGGCAAACGAAAAGTGGTAGAAAGGCCCAAGAGAAAGCACTAACCCTTGATTGAGGGGCGTTCACTCGCCCCTCAAGCCACCCCGGATAGCCTCATCCACCAACCAGCGCCGCAAGGTCTGGATTCCCCGCTCCCGCCGACGACTGGTCTTCCAGGCGAAATAGAACTTGTCCCCGGTTACCACCGCATGAGCCGGCAGCCGAACAAAATCCTCTGAGTCCTTACGGGTACTGAGCATGTAGTCGTTGGTCAGAGCGATGCCCTGATTGAAGCGCGCCGCCTCCAGCGCCAGCAACATATGACTGAAGTGCTGAACACGAGTACCGCTCGGCAACGACTGATCCACCGCACGGAACCAGGCGTCCCAATCACCGGCCTGCTTGTCGAAAATGCTGTGGGTCGATAACAGCGGAAACCGGGCTATCTGTTCGGGCAAAATTGCCAGCTCGCCACGGGCGTCGGGCTCCGTGTCCCAGCCCATTTCCCGCCGTATCCGCTGCCAATAATCCTGACTGCACACCGGGAACAAGCGTTCGGTGTACAGATGTTCGTAACTGTATGCCGGAGCCGAGGTGAAAATGGTGATGAAGCAATCCGCCACCCGGTCTGACAACACCGGATTCTGACTGCTCATCTCCAGTGCCAGATCAATCTGCGGGTGCAAACGCTGCAACTCGGGCAAGCGGGGCACCAGCCAGCGCACGGCAAAAGAGCTGAACACCGACAACCGCAACCGCGATTCTTCATGCCCCAACAACTGCTCACTGGCCCGCTCAATCTGCAACAAGGCCGAACCAATGGCATCAAAATACTGACGGCCTTCATCAGTCAAAGTCACCATGCGCCCCGAACGCCAGAACAACGACTCACCGAGATAGCTTTCCAGCTGCTTGATCTGATGACTGACGGCACTTTGGGTAATCGACAGCTCATCGGCTGCGGCGGAAAAACTGGTCAACCTGGCAACAGCTTCAAACACCGGCAGGGCTTTCAGGGGCGGAAGTCTCATCTATCTAATTTTCTAATAGCTAGTGAATAATGATCATTTTATCGGATAGTAAATCATAGATAGGCTTATGTTCACAGGTCACCGGGGGATTCAGCCCCTTTTCACGATTCAACGAATTAACATCAAGGGAGGATTGGATGTCAGGTAAAACCGTCAATAGCGCTATCTTGTTACTGGTCATGGGCAACGCTATGGCGATCCTCTCGGATATTTTCATCAAAACGTTGGAGCCGGGCGGGTCTGTTTTTCAGTTCGCTTTTTTGCGCATCGTTATCACGTTCGTGTTCTTACTGCCGTTGATGCGCAAGCTGAATCGTGACCACCTGTTCAGCGGTTTCCGCATCCACGCCATCCGTGCCCACGTGCATCTGGCCGGCATACTGGTGATGGTCATCGCGCTGACCAACCTGCCTCTGGCCACCGCGAACGCGCTGTTTTATGCCGCGCCCATCATGGTCATGGCGTTGTCTGCCGTGTTGTTCAAGGAAAAGCTCACCGGCTTGAGTATGGCCGCCGTGATCAGCGGCTTTGCCGGCATCATCATTATCCTGAGGCCGGTCGAATTCAACTGGGCCGCCATCGCGGCACTGGTGTCCGCGCTGACACTGGCCATCAACGCCGTGCTGGTGAGAAAGTTGCCGCAAGAACAAAGCACCGTACACAAGCTGTTTTTGAACTATCTGTTGATCATACCGGCAGCGGGTGCGCTGGCCCTTTGGGAAGGCGCCGAATGGCACCCGGAAATGTTGATCAGCGCCGCAGGATCAGCGTTCTTCATTCTGGGCTACAACATTGCCGTGTTATTGGCATACCATCAGGTCGACGCCAATCAGGTGACCAGCGCCGAATACACCGGACTGATCTGGGCGGTGGCGATTGGCTGGATGTGGTTTGGCGAAGTGCCCGATTTGTGGTTCATTGTGGGCAGCCTGATGATCATCGTGCCGTTGCTTCTGATCGGTCTGCGCAACCGCAAGCGTTCACCGGCGCGGGGCTTTAACCCCGCACCGCGAGACCCTGAGCACTCGGCCAGTTCCCAGGCACATCAACGCTCTGAAGAGAATTGTTCTTTCAAGCAGGATTCAATCGCAAAGGTGTGATCGCAGTCGTCACCCAGTGCACGGAGTGACTCGGCGAGTCGAAGAAGGTAATCGGTGTTGGGGCCACTGGGCCCCAATGCTTGGGCAATCTGCCGGGCAATGTCTTCTGCCGGGGCTTCGCCCAGAAACGCGTCGTTATCTTCCGTGGCGATGTACACCAACCCTTCGGTCTGACCGCCATCATCAAAGGTCATGGTGGTGCTGAAGCGCAGGTAGCCATTCTTTTCCCGCACGTCGAGATGTTCGAACACCTTCGGCGCTACCCGAAAGGCCATGCCCTTGCACACCGCCCCGGGCTGCTCAATCAACGTCACCACCCGACCCGGCGCCTCCGGGGTGCCGCGATGATCGTGGGAGCCTTGCCAGAAACGCCTTACCCAACCGCGAATGGTCGCAGGCTTCTGCTCCAGAAACGGGAAATCAACCTTGTAGATCAACGAACCATAACCAAACAGCCACACCGATTCGATACCATCAAAATTCTGGCGGGTCCGATTATGGTCAATGGTATTGGCGGGCATGCTTATCCTCGTGTCTCAGGCTGCCTGGGTGCTGGCAATAAAGCCCGCAATGCCGGTCAGGACAATTTCCGCCGCCATGGCGGACAGGATCAAACCACTGATTTTCGACATGATGTTCAAGCCGGTTTTCCCCAACACCTTCTCCAGGTAGCTCGACAACCTCAGTAAAATACCCAGAATAACCAAACTGGATACCAGCCCCAACAGGCCACCGGCTACCTCTGGCACCGCTTTTAGCTCGGCACCGTATACCAGAATCGCACCAATGGTCGCCGGGCCAATCATCACCGGAATCGCCAAGGGGACTACCGCGACGTCTTCACGCTCTTCGTCTGGCAGACTGGTTGCGTGATTACGCGTACCACTGGTCACCAGACTGATGGCGGTCAAGAACAGCAAAGCGCCGGCACCAATCCGAAAGGAGTTCAGGGTAATACCAATCGCACTGAACAGCAGCGGGCCCGCAAAGAACAAGATAAGGCCGAGGATTAGCGCAGACACACAGGCTCGGCGAATAATCGATGCCTTCTCCGAAGCGGGCAAGCCCCGGGTCAGCGCCAGGAACATGGTCACCACGAAAAACGGTGCAATCAGGAATAAAAAACGGATGGTGCTGCTGATGTAAGTGGAAAGAAAGGTTTCAAGCATCCAAAGAAATCCGGCAGAGAATTGGTGCCGATAAGGATAGCGCCTGCCACGTCATTCTGCCGTAAGGAAGAGAACCTATTTCCAGCCCATCAAGGACTTAACGCTTGATGGACGGCTTACGCGGTTTTTTCGGTTTTGCTGGCCGCCCCTTCGGACCCGCAGGATTGCGCCCGCCCGCTTTCGGGCCATCACCCGGCTTGCCACCGGGTCTGCCCGGCCGTTTTCCGGGCCCCGGGCCTTTACCTCGACCTTTGCCGGGCGCTCCACCCGCGCCCTTTCCGCCTCGCCCAGCCGCCGGCTTGCCTCCGGGCTTGGCACCCGCTCGTGCCGGTTTTACGCCAGCCCCCGAACGGGCAGGTTTCTTCTTCGGCTTGCTTGCGGCAGGCTCGGCTGCCTCGGATGAGGAGTCCCGCACAGCATCCAGCAAAGAGGTCAATTCTTTTTCGGTCAGATCACGCCATGCGCCGACGGGCAAACCGCTGAGGTTCACGTTCATGATCCTCACCCGCTCCAACCGGGTGACTTCGAACCCGAAGTGCTCAGCCATACGCCGAATCTGGCGGTTTAACCCTTGTACCAGAGTGATGCGAAAGACAAACCGAGAGACTCTTTCCACCGGACAAGGCTTGGTGACTGTGCCGAGAATCGGCACACCACTGCTCATCCCCTTAATAAATTCTTTCGTCACCGGCTTATCAACGGTAACGATGTATTCCTTGGAATGGTTGTTACCTGCACGCAGGATCTTGTTCACCAGATCGCCGTTACTGGTCAAAAAGATCAGGCCTTGGGAATCTTTGTCGAGCCGGCCGATCGGGAAAATCCGTTCACTGTGACCAACAAATCGGACAATGTTGTCTCGTTCGGCGCTGTCGGTGGTGCTCACCACACCCACGGGCTTGTTCAGCGCAATGAATATCAGGTCTTCTTCATCTCGCGGCTCCACCACCTGTCCGTTCACCTTCACGGTATCGCCCGGCATCACTTGATCACCGACCTGCGCCCGGCGCCCGTTGATGTGGACGTTGCCTTGCTCAATGTAACGATCCGCATCCCGTCGGGAGCACATCCCGCTCTCGCTGATGTATTTGTTCAAACGGGTGGATGTTTTGGTGGCCATGAAGTCCTGCCGGAGATGGTGGTTGAAGTAAGTTGCAAGAGCGCAGTCCGCACAGAGGGCATCATCCCATCGAGATGCAGACACGGCAACCGCCTGCCCGAACGATAAAGCCCAAGATATAGAAGATCCCCCATATTAAGACTAATTGATTACGTACTTTCCCCATGATTTTAACGATGGCTTACCAATTCGCTGCTAAAATAGAGCGCTTTTGTATTTCTCGTGCATAGCCGGCATCTCTTTCGCGATACCCCTACATAGCCGTTTGCCAAAACGTGAGGTCGATCATGTCCACCGAATCCCGAATTCGTTGTCCGAAACTCCGCCAACGCATCATGAGCGCTGAGGACGCAGCCGCCCTGATTCCCTCCGGCGTCAATGTCGGCATGAGCGGATTTACCGGCGCCGGCTACCCAAAAGCGGTACCCGGGGCGTTGGCGGAACACATTCGGGCAGCGCGAGCACGGGATGAGAACTTCCGGATCAGCGTGTGGACTGGCGCTTCCACCGCACCAGAGTTGGACGGTGCGCTGGCCGAGGTCGACGGCATTCAAATGCGCCTGCCGTACCAAAGCGACCCGTTATGCCGACAGAAGATCAATGATGGTCAGATGGAATACATGGACATTCATCTGTCCCATGTGGCTCAGCATGCCTGGTCCGGCTTCTACGGCAAGCTGGACATCGCGGTCATCGAGGTGGTCGGCGTTACGGAAGATGGCCGATTGATCCCCTCCTCCTCGGTCGGGAACAATAAGACCTGGATCGATCAGGCTGACAAGGTCATCCTCGAAGTAAACCAAGGCCAAAGTGCCGGCCTGGAAGGCATGCATGACATCTACTACGGTACGGCCCTGCCGCCACGCCGGAAACCGATTCCCCTGACCCGGCCAGAAGAACGCTTCGGCGAGAAATATCTGATGTGTCCTCCCGAGAAGGTCATTGCGGTCGTAGAAACCAACGCACCGGACCGCAATTCCCGGTTCAGCCCTCCGGACGAGAACTCACAACGGATCGCCAACCACCTGTTGGAATTTTTCGCCCACGAAGTGGAAGCGAAGCGCCTGCCACCCGAATTACTGCCGCTGCAGTCCGGCGTTGGTAACATAGCCAATGCGGTGATGGCCGGGTTGAACGAAGGCCCATTCAATAACCTGACCGCTTTCACTGAAGTACTGCAGGACGGCATGTTGGCTATGCTGAAATCCGGCAAGCTGGCCAAAGCATCCGCCACCGCGTTCTCCCTAAGCCCAGAGGCGAACGAAGAACTGGCTAAAAACATCGATTTCTACCGCGACCGCATCGTTCTGCGCGCACAGGAAATCAGCAACCATCCGGAAGTGATTCGGCGTCTGGGCGTGATCGCGTTGAATGGCATGATTGAAGCCGACATCTACGGCAACGTGAATTCCACCCACGTGATGGCGTCACGCATCATGAACGGCATTGGTGGCTCGGGTGACTTTGCTCGTAACGGTTATCTATCCGTATTCATGACCCCTTCCACCGCCAAAGACGGCAGCATTTCCACCATCGTGCCCATGGTGTCGCACGTTGACCACACCGAACACGATGTGCAAATTGTCGTCACCGAACAGGGTCTGGCAGACTTGCGCGGCCTACCACCCCGCCAGCGAGCATTGAACATTATCGAAAACTGCGCACATCCGGATTTCCGGCCCCAGTTGCGCGACTACTTTGAACGCGCCTGCAACAGCAAGCGGGGCATGCACACTCCGCACCTGCTGGACGAAGCCCTGAGCTGGCACCACAGGTACGAAACCTGTGGACACATGTAAGTGAACGGTTAAACCAGCCAAAAAAAAGCCGCGGGCCCGAAGGCGCGCGGCTAAGTACGATCGCAGAATCGAAGGGAGCGATCAGTAAAGCTTGGCCAGTGACTTCTTGGCGAAAGCATCAACCTCATTCAAGCGGCCTTCTTGCACTTTCACCAGCCATTCCGGGTCTTGCAGCAGCGCCCGGCCGACCGCAATCAGCTCGAACTCGTTGTTGGTCATACGCTCGACCAGCTCATCAATACCAGACTGCTCAACGGCCTCTTTCTTGCTGGCAAAGGTGCCGCTGATGAAGTCTTCAGTCAGGCCAACACTGCCCACAGACATGGTCGGAATGCCGGTCAATTTCTGTGTCCAGCCAGCAAGGTTCAAGTCGGAACCTTCAAATTCCGGCTCCCAGAAGCGGCGTGTGGATGCGTGGAAGATATCCACACCGGCGTCTGCCAAAGGCTTCAGGAACTGTTCAAGCTCTTCAGGGCTGTTCACCAACCGAGCTTCATAATCCTGCTGCTTCCACTGAGAGAATCGCAGCATGATCGGGTAATCAGGGCCCACGCGGTGGCGCACTTCTTCAACAATCTCGACCACAAAACGCAGGCGGTTTTCCATGCTTCCACCGTACTCGTCGTCACGCTGGTTGGTGCCTTCCCACAGGAACTGGTCCAGCAGGTAACCGTGAGCACCGTGGAGTTCCACGCCGTCGAAACCGAGCGCCTTGGCGTCTTGAGCGGCATCACCAAACGCTTTGACCACGTCCTGAATGTCTTCTTTGCTCATCGCCTTGCCGTTAGGCTTACCCGGCGCAAACAGACCCGACGGGCTGTAACCTGGTTCGGACGGATCAGGCTCGGTGCCTTCTTTGCGCACAGCGCCCACGTGCCACAACTGAGGGAAGATCGCGCCGCCCGCTTCGTGTACGGCATCCACTACTTTCTTCCAGCCGGCCAAGGCTTCTTCGCCGTAAAACGCAGGGACATTCGGGTAACCGTTAGCGCCCGCATGGTTCACAGTGGTACCTTCGGTGATGATCAAACCAACCCCGGCTTCTGCCCGGCGACGGTAGTAATCCACCACGTTTTCGCCCGGTACACCCTTCGGTGAAAAATTCCGCGTCATCGGAGCCATGGCTACGCGGTTGCGCAACTTCAGGGTATTGAGTTCAAACGGTTCAAACATCGGGCCTAGATTCATGTTCATACTTCGGTGCAACCTCGTTAATTTGGTTTCTTAAAGCAACCCTATTAAAGTTGGTTTCACAATGCAACCCTATTCGGTACACTTACATACATGGCCAGAAAACGTTTTGATGACTCCAATTGCTCCGTTGCCCGCGCTCTGAATGAGGTCGGCGACTGGTGGTCCCTGTTAATTGTGCTGCATGCAATGTACGGCACCCGCCGGTTCGTGGATTTTCAGCAACAGCTTGGGATTGCAAAAAACATCTTGTGTGACCGCCTGAGCAAATTGGTGGACAACGAAGTGCTTCGTAAAGTTGAAGCCGGCGAGCACGGTTCCCGCTTTGAATACCGACTCACCGAAAAAGGCCGAGACCTGTTTCCCGTTGTGGTTGCCCTGCGCCAGTGGGGCGACAAATGGAATCCTGCGCCCGACGGAGAACAGCTGGACCTGCGCGACCGCGCAACGGGTCAACCCATACAGCCTGTGACCGTGCAAAACCGCGATGGCGAGCCCTTGACCATTCGCGACGTATTGGTTGCCGAAGACCTGCAGGCCAAAAAAAGCGCCGGCTGAACAGTGTAGAAAGCCGCATTCCGTGCGGCTTTTTGAGCTACATCAATATCTTACTCCTCGCTTCCCCTCTGCGCTGAGTTTATTGCGCTAAATCAAAAACACGCCCCCCATCACCGGTAAATTGGAGCCATCAATTAATGGCGCAATTTTGGAGATGGTTATGTCTCGTGGTTTCAAACTTAGTATTTTGGCAGCTGCCGTAATGGCCGTTGCACCGGCCGCTCAGGCGTTCGAAGCGGGTGATGTTGTTCTGCGTGCAGGCGCTATACATGTGGCGCCCGATGATTCCAGCGACGTTATTACCGTTGGCTCTGTCGCAGCATTGGGCGCAGATGCCCGTGTCGCGGTCGATAGCAACACGCAGCTGGGGCTTCGTGGTACCTACATGCTCACCAACAATCTGGGCTTAGGATTGCTGGCAGCAACGCCGTTCAAACACAACATCAGCGGCGCCGGCGATATTGCCGCCTTGGGGGATATTGGTGAAACCAAACATCTGCCACCGACGCTGACGCTGCAGTACTTCCCCATGAAAAGCTCATCCGCTGTCCAGCCTTATGCCGGGATCGGCGTGAACTACACGACCTTCTTCGAAGAGAAAACCATGCTGGGTGAACTGGATCTGGATGACAGTGTTGGTGTCGCGGTTGAATTTGGTGTGGACTACATGCTGAATGAAGAATTTGGCCTGAACGCCGCCGTGTGGTGGGCGGATATTGATACCGATGCACAGGTAACGATGGCTGACGGTACTAAAACTGACAAATTTGAAGTCGAGATCGACCCCATGGTTTACATGGTCGGCTTCACCTACAGGTTCTGATCAGGAATACTTTCCCGGAACCCACAAAAAAGCGGGGCTGAAAAGCCCCGCTTTTTAATACCCGGATGACCGGTTCAACTTATGCGGTCTGGCGCTGAGCCGGACGGCCACTTCGGCCTTGCCCTTGGCCCTGGCCTTGACGGCCACCACTACGGCCAGCCGGCTTAGACCCAAAGCTCTTGCCATTACCGCCTTGAGGGCGACGGTTACGAGCCTTACTTGGATCCGCTTTGGCTTTCGGCTTCAGCGGCAGGTTGTTCTTCGGCTCGAAGCCTTCGATTTCCGTACGCGGCAGCTGCTTTTTAATCAGTCGCTCGATACCCGCCAGCATTTTGCCTTCATCGGCACTGACCAACGACAAGGCATGGCCTTTTTCACCGGCACGACCGGTGCGACCAATACGGTGCACGTAGTCTTCCGGAACATTCGGCAACTCAAAGTTCACCACTTGCGGCAGCTGCTTAATGTCCAGGCCTCGAGCAGCGATGTCCGTCGCCACCAGCACACGGACTTCACCGGCCTTGAAATCAGCCAAGGCACGGGTACGCGCGCCCTGAGATTTGTTGCCGTGAATAGCCGCAGCGGTAATGCCGTCTTTTTCCAGCTTCTGGGTCAAGCGATTGGCGCCGTGTTTGGTGCGGGTAAACACCAGCACCTGCTCCCACGCGTTGTCACGCACCAGCTTGCTCAGCAGTGCAGTTTTCTGGCTCTGATCCACCGGGTAGACCGACTGCATAATGCTGGCCGCAGACGTGTTACGTGCCGCAACTTCTACCTGAACCGGGTTATCAAGCAGGCCTTGAGCCAAACCACGAATTTCGTTCGAGAAGGTGGCCGAGAACAGCAGGTTCTGACGCTTGGCCGGCAACAGCGCAAGAATCTTGCGAATGTCGCGGATAAAGCCCATGTCCAGCATCCGGTCGGCTTCGTCCAACACCAGAATTTCCACTTCGTTGAAGCGCACAGCGTTCTGCTGGTACAGGTCCATCAAACGGCCCGGTGTCGCCACCAGAACGTCCAGACCTTTGCGCAATTTCATCATCTGTGGATTGATCTTCACACCACCAAACACCACTGCGGCTTTGGTAGGAACGTATTTGCTGTAAAGATTCACACTGTCGTGAACCTGTGCTGCCAGCTCCCGGGTAGGCGTCAGAATCAGCGCGCGGGGGCCTTTGCCAGCGCGCGGCTTCTCAGACAAACGCTGCAACAGGGGCAAAGTAAAACCGGCCGTTTTGCCGGTACCAGTCTGGGCCGCAGCCATCACATCTTTACCAGACAGAACCGCAGGAATCGCTTGTTGCTGAATGGGAGACGGGGTTTCGTAACCCTGATCGGAAGTGGCACGGACCAGCTGCTCGGACAAACCGAGGGAAGAAAAACTCATAAACAATTTACTCTTGATTAACTCTGCCTCCACGAACACCGTCGTTGGCGAATGCGGGCAGATGCCATGAAAGTTCATGGAACAATAGACGACTACGGTCACGCGCCGATAATGGGGTGACGTCCTCTGACAGGTCGTATGGATAGTTCGCAAAGCGGCTTGAAGCCAAAAACTGCGGAATCCCTAGAGGCAGGATGCGAGCACGGTAACAGAGCACTCTCGAAATAGCCATAAGTGTTTATTGTTAGGGGCCGCACTATTTACCCTCCCGCCTGGAACTCCCGAACCGCTCTCCGGTCAGTACCCGCCATACGCTCATTACTTAATAAATGGACACAGGAGATCTCATGATCAGCGTCGGCATCGGCCCACTTAGTCTCTCGATTGAGCACCTGCTTCTGGTACTAGCCTTTGTGGTCGCGTTAATCGTCGGTGCCCTGACTGGCCGTAAACGGCAAACGCCAGTGTCCGGTACCCTGGCCGATATTTTTCTGGTGGCCATGGTCACGGCCCGCCTTGTTTTTGTGGCACGTTACTTCGAGCATTATCAGAACGATTGGTGGGGCATTATCGATATCCGTGACGGCGGCTTTGATATGGTCACCGGTCTGATTGCGGCACTGCTGTTCACCGCTTACCGGATGTGGAAACAGGCGGCTACCCGCCGTGCACTGGGTTCTGCCGTGGCGGCTGGTCTGATCACCTGGGGCTTTACCACCGGCGTTATCGGCCTTATCAACCAGCAAGTTCAGGGTTTACCGGAAGTCGCGCTGACCGACTTGAACGAGAAGCCCGTGAGCCTGGAAGCCATCGCCCAGAATCGACCCACGGTGGTGAATCTCTGGGCCACCTGGTGCCCACCCTGCATTCGCGAAATGCCGGTACTGGAAGAAGCCCAAGAGCGACACCCGGACATCAATTTCGTGTTTGCCAATCAGGGAGAGCACCCGGAAACCATCCGTAAGTTTTTGATGGAACAAAACCTGAACCTCAGCCACGTTCTCAGCGACCGCCAAGGCCAGTTCGGACGTGTTGTCGGCAGCTACGGCTTGCCCACGACCCTGTTCTATAGCGCACAGGGCAATCTGGTGGATACTCATTTGGGCGAACTGTCCCACGCCAGCCTGGCTCGCAGCCTCGAACGCTTTGAGACCGCAGAGCCATCCCCCGGGAACAATTAAAAACTCGGTTCGGGCCGTCATAAAAAAACCGGTAGCCGCATCCTGCGGGTACCGGTTCCAGGGGGTCAGCCTGAGACAATCAGACTTGCGTAAACTTACTCCACCGAGTTTCGGATCAGGAAGTCAAAGGCACTCAGAGACGCTTTTGAGCCCTCACCCATCGAGATCACAATCTGCTTGTAAGGCACCGTGGTGGCATCTCCTGCCGCTAACACACCCGGAATAGAGGTTTCGTTGCGATCGTTGATGATCACCTCACCGTGCTGGCTCAATTCAATGTCACCCTTCAGCCACTCGGTGTTTGGCACCAGGCCGATCTGAACAAACACACCTTCCAAGGCTACGTGATGCTCTTCACCGGTGGTGCGATCCTTATAGTTTAGGCCGCTGACCTTGCCATTTTCGCCGACGATCTCGGTGGTCTGGCCAGAGGTAATAATGTCTACGTTGTTCAGGCTGCGCAGTTTCTTCTGCAGCACTTCGTCCGCACGCATCTGCTCGCCGAACTCGATCAAAGTCACGTGGCCGACCAAACCGGCCAAATCGATGGCCGCTTCCACACCGGAGTTACCGCCCCCGACAACCGCCACACGCTTTCCTTTGAACAGGGGACCGTCACAGTGCGGGCAATAGGCCACGCCCTTATTACGGTATTCTTCCTCACCCGGCACGCCCATCTGGCGCCAACGAGCGCCGGTCGACAGAATCACCGTTCTGGATTTCAACGAGGCGCCATTGGCCAAACGTACTTCGTGTAAACCACCCTTGTTGGCCGCCGGAATCAACTTTTCGGCACGCTGCAGGTTCATCACATCCACGTCGTATTCATTGACGTGCTGCTCCATGGCAGACACCAGTTTCGGGCCTTCGGTGTAAGGCACAGATATCAGGTTTTCAATCGACATGGTGTCGCCCACCTGACCACCGAACCGCTCGGCGGCAAGGCCAGTCGCGATGCCTTTACGAGCGGCGTAAATCGCTGCTGCGGAACCCGCCGGACCACCGCCAATGACCAACACGTCGAAGGCATCTTTCTGGTTCAGCTTCTCCGCTTCCTTCGCGCCGGCGTTGCTGTCCAGCTTGGCGACGATCTCTTCCAACGTCATACGGCCCTGGCCCCAAGGCTGGCCGTTCAGGTATACGCTGGGCACGGCCATCACTTCACGCTGCTCGACTTCGTCCTGGAACAGAGCGCCGTCGATGGACGTGTGCTTGATCTTCGGGTTCAGCACGCTGATCAGGTTCATCGCCTGCACCACGTCCGGGCAATTCTGACAGGACAGCGAGAAGTAGGTTTCGAACTCGAACTCACCGTCCAGTTCCTGAATCTGCTCGATCAAATCCTGTGACGCCTTGGACGGGTGACCACCCACCTGCAGCAGCGCCAGTACCAGAGACGTGAACTCGTGACCCATTGGAATACCGGCAAATCGAACACTTACATCGGTTCCGACCCGGTTGATGGCAAAAGACGGGCGACGCACATCCGCAGACTCTTCATCCCGCAGGTTGATGTTGTCTGACAGGCTGGCCAGTTCTTCCAACAGCTCTTTCAGCTCCTTGGACTTGTCACTGTCGTCATACGCTGCCACCAATTCAATCGGCTGTTGCAGCTTATCCATGTAGGCGTTTAACTGTTGCTTGATATTGGCGTCTAACATATTGGCTCTTCCCTTCAACTCAGGTGAAATCAGATGTTTGCATGATTAACGGTCGCAAACTGAATATGTCTCTAAGATAAAGACTCACTATCAAAAGCTCAAATTAATTAGCCATAAACATTTGATAGTAAATACCTATAAAACGATATCCTGCGATACCCAACCGATTGCCCAATAAAAAAGGCCCGCTGGGCGGACCTTTTCGTTAGCTTTACCGTTAAGGCAAAACTTAGATCTTGCCAACCAGGTCCAAAGACGGAGCCAGAGTCGCTTCACCTTCTTTCCACTTAGCCGGGCAAACTTCGCCAGGATTGTTGCGAACGTACTGAGCGGCTTTTACTTTGCGCATCAGATCGTCTGCGTCACGGCCAATACCTTCAGCAGTGATTTCCATCGCCTGGATCACGCCATCCGGATCGATCAGGAAGGTAGCGCGGTCAGCAAGGCCTTGGCCTTCACGCATGACACCGAAGTTGTTGGTGATGCTGCCGTTCTGGTCGCCAACCATGTAGTAGTTGATCTTACCGATGGTTTCAGAAGCGTCGTGCCATGCTTTATGGGTGAAGTGAGTGTCGGTAGACACAGAGAACACTTCTACGCCCAGCTTCTGCAGCTCTTCGTACTTGTCTGCAACGTCGCCCAGCTCGGTTGGGCAAACGAAGGTGAAGTCCGCAGGGTAGAAGAAGAAGATCGCCCACTTGCCTTTCACGTCTGCTTCAGAGATTTCTACGAACTCGCCCCGTTTGAAGGCGGTTGCGTTAAACGGTTTGATTTCGCTGTTAATAATTCCCATCTCAGAATATCTCCTGTTGGTACACGTGCGTGTTGATGAATCTACGATGCCTAGATTAAGCAACGAGACGCTTTTAGTAAAATTGATAATTCAAAAGATCAGGATAGATGTGAACTATCTGATGATTCAATGTCAGCGTAATGGACTATGGTAGGAGCTTCGAAAATATTAGCAATAGGGATAGTAACCACTAGACCCATTGATTCGTGGCAGCGCTGCGTCAGGAGGAGGCCATACGCCTGGCTCGGGCGTGCTTTCGGTCCGCCAGCCAGTGGTCAAAATCCGGCAATGCCATCGGCTTCGCGTACAGATAACCCTGCACCAGATCACATCGACTCTCCCTCAGGAACCACTCGTCTTCGGGCGTCTCCACGCCTTCTGCCACAACGGTCATGCCCAGATTATGAGCCATGTTAATGGTTGAACGCACAATCACCTGATTGTTCGGGAAATCCTGAATGTGTGATACGAACGATTTGTCGATCTTTAGAACCGATGCCCGCAAACTCTGCAGATAGGCCAGCGAGGAGTATCCGGTGCCGAAATCGTCAATCGCAATGGTGGCACCGCATTCTACCAACTCACTAACCATCGCCTGTGCGAAGCCTTCGCTGTCCAATAGTGCCGTTTCCGTTATTTCACACTCAATGTCGAAATAACCGCCGCTGGAGCGCAGCAAATCTTTCAGGCCATCAAAGAATACCCGGTCCTTAAACAAGCGCGGAGACAAATTGAGTGCCAGGTGTCGAGGGCGACCGGCTTTTTCCCACTCGGCTTCTTGGGCTAGCAAGGTTTCCACCACCCAGCGAGTTAACGGTACGATTTGCCGCGAATTCTCCGCCACCTCTATCAACTGGGTGACCGGTATAGACTCCCGAGCACTTTTCGGCCACCTCAACAACGCTTCACAGCCTATCGGCGTCAGCGTATTGAGCTCCAGCTTGGGTTGATACACCAAGTTAAAGGCGTTGTGATTAATGTGCGTTCGTATCGCCGGCACCAGTTTCAACCGCTGCAAGGCCGCCTGCCGGTCAAGCTGGCTGTAACAACGCACCGCCAGACCTTCCTGTTTGCCCAAACGCATGGCGTCTGTGGCCTGACGCAGCATAATTTCAGCGGGTGTCGCAGAGCGGTCATCACCGGCCTTATCCTCACCGTATTCTTTACTGCAATAATCCGCCGCACCACTGGTTGCCGACACCTCCACGGATGCTCCTGCAGCATGGGACAGCGGAAGTGGTCGCTCGAGATGCTCCAGCAGGCTCTCGCAGAACTGCGATCCCCCCGACGTAAAACGCAGGCCCGGCAACCACAAGGCAAAACCGTCGCCGTCTATGCGCGCGCAATAACCCAAGTTAGCGACATAACCGGTGATGCGTTCGGCGATCACGGTTAGCAGTTCATCACCCGCCGAATGGCCGTAGGTGTCGTTCACTTCCCGGAAATAATCAATATTAAGACAAATCAGGCACCCCGCGGGGCTGTCCTTGAGCGATTCATTGACGTTGTCAAAGAAAGCCGAGCGGTTTAACAGGCCGGTCAGTGCGTCGTAGCTGGCGCGGTATTCCAGTTCCCGCTCTCGCTCGACCCGCTCACTCAAATCCCGAAGCACCACCGTGAAAATCGCATCCCCAGACACGGCCACCCGGCTAACCGTCGCCTGAGCCGGTATGTGGTGCCCGCTTCGGGTTACCAGATGGGTATCGAAAGGCTGATCTGGCAACGTAATCACCCCATGCCGGGCATCGGGCATGATTTCGTCCAAGGCAGCGCTTTCCAGCTCGCTTTCAGAGAGGTCGCACAGAGTCTGGATGGCCTGATTCGCCTTGGTAATCCGACCATTGCGATCCACGCACAAAATATAATCGTTGGTGGTCGCAACAATTCGGTTTAGCAGTGCTTCGTTATCTCGCAGGCTCACTTGCAACCAGAACCGTTCCAACATAACGGTATCAAGCCGGGCAAGATTAACCGCCACATACACCAACGCAACTAACAAAACAGGCTTGAACACATCCAGCAACAGGTGCATGTCAACGTAGGCCCAAACAAAGACACCTAGCCAAACACCGATGGCCAACCCCAAGGTCAACAGACCGCGCCGCCAGTTACAGCGACTGAAGACTAGCGCGGCCGCCAGGAACACCAAAGCAAAAATGAGAAACGCCGCCAACGGCGAAAGGGCAAACAAGCCTCCATTACGCAGAGTTTGGGCCCCCAACGCTTGGATCACCACGCCCGGAAGCACCTGATGAATCGGTGTTGCCAGATTGTCGCCCAACTCAATGGCGGTGGAACCAATCAAGACATCCCTGCCACGCAGAACGTCCTCCGGTACCCGACCTTCTAACAGATCTATAAAACGGACATAACGAAAAGACTCTGGAGCAATGGTGTAATCCACCCAGGTTCCATAGTCCGCCTGTCCTGCCAACGCACTCCAGGCGCCGCGATAGAAGTCCTCTTGCCAACGGAATCCGACAGGGAGAGAGCGCACCAAACCATCGCCCGAGGGATGCATGTTCACGGAGACCAACTCAACGCTTTCAGCCAATTCGGGCTTTGGCCGGCGAATCATCAGCTCGGCTTCGGTCTGGCTACGCCGTTGAACAAACACCGGTAAAAAGGTGGGCACGGTTTGTCCAATGGCTGAGACGGCTTGCTCCAGTTGCGCCCCCCCACCCAGACTGGATTCTGCACTGAAATCCACATCAATCATCAGCGAGCGAATACCTGCGTCCGCAAGCTGGTTTATTGCCGTTGCGTATACACTTCGGGGCCAAGGCCACTGCCCCACCGCCTCAATACTGGCGGAATCAATCTCCAGAATCAGCAGATTGCTCGGCTGCTCCGTCATCAGATGACTGATAATGCGGTCTCGCAGCCCGGTTTCCGGGCGCTCCAGCATGCCTGGCCAAAGCAGCAGAAGGAAAATGGCAAGAGCCAAAAAGGCTGCAAGAACAACCTTCAGGGCCGAACGAAGTCGGCTGAAAATATCACTCCTTACAGAACTCATAGCATCGAATTCAGAGGCTTCAGAACATCCTCAAGCAAACCATTGTCGTCCTGGCCATCATCTTGGTCCTGATCAAAGCCATCGTCGACATCGAAATCATGACCATCGTCATTGTCGATGAAGGCCGGGCCATCTTCGAGGCCCAGGTCCAGACCAACATCCAGATCAAGGAGATTCTCTCCCCCCACATCTAGATCCACGCCTAGCCCGTCGCCCACACCCAAGCCGAGCCCCAAATCAAGAGCACCACCCACGCTGATGCCCGCATCGAGGCCTAAACCATCACCCGGCATGTCCCGCTCACCCTGGCCCATTTCAGCATCCGAATTTTCCGACAAGCCGCCACCCGCATCACCACCACGGGAGCCCATCATCGGCACATTACCCAGCTCAACCAGCTCTTCGAGCTGATCTTCGAACCTGGCTGGCTCCTGGACGACCACCGGCTTAACACTACTGGTGCTCTCGCCTGCCGCAGCCTTATTTTTCTGCTCGGACTGCTGGAACGTTTGAATGCCTGCCTGCACCTCACCCACACCCACCACATCACCGGGCGCCATCATCTGAGTTTGCTCGCTGGCAATATCGAGGACTTCGAGGGCTCCCTCGGTTAACGTGACCAAAGACGACGTTTCGGTCGTCACGATCACAAAACGGGTGCCTTTTACGGTAGAAACCAGAAACGGTGTCTCTACGCTAAACTCATCCGGCTGGCGTTCAATTCGATAAAACACCGTTCCGAACCATTGTTTTATGCGGTTAACCAGCCCGTCCGGCTCAGACGGGTTTGCGTGCAGCGCAATGCGAGCGCCACCTTTCAGCTCGAATTCGGAGCCTGCCTGGCTCAACAGCGCAGAACCATCCGCCAGAGCCTGAAACTCGACCGGCGCCTGGACAGACAATCCCTTTTCAGCTGGTTTCCAGGGATCATGATCATTCACCCGGTACTGGACCTGGCCGGAGACTGACTCAAGACGAACGGGCTCTAGGGCCATGGATAAGGTGGCGAGTAACAAAAGGGACACGCCCACAAGGAATCGACAAGCTTTGCTCTTGGTATGACTGAAAAGGGTACGCATAACTTCTCCCATTTTCTCAGTCGCGGTACTGAAACGGCTGATACTGTTCTATGCTTGGAGGGGATTTTCCTAACTATCATTCAGTAAAATACATTAAAGACCCAAACTCATTGGCTGTAAAATTTATGGACGCGTAACAATTGCGACAAAAGGTCAGACACGTTCTCATCTTGATCTTGGCGCTCTTCCTGCCCGTATCTCACGCTTCGGCAGAGGCGCCAATTTTAGGTGCGGTTATTTTCAAAGGTGTCACCACCTTTAGCCCACCTCAATTACTCTCGGTCTACTCCGACAGCCTGGGCCAGCCGACCGATTCACAGCAACGATCGCGGCTGCACACTCGCGTGCGCGACCACTACCTCGATCAAGGATTCCTCCCCCCTGCCGTGGTGATCGATTCACACCCCGATAGCGCTCACATCCTCGTCGTCAGTGTCACGGAACCGAAAATAGTCGACGTTCAACTAAGCGGTGGCACGCTTGATCAACGGGGGCAGGTCCGTACACGCCTGGCACCCTTGCGGGAACGAGCTCCAATTTCGCACCACGACATTAACCGGTTTACCCGAGCGCTCGAGCAAGCGATCGGTGTAGGGCTTAAAACGGCCATTGAAGAAACGTCACCGGGCCACCACCGAATCGCCTACATCCTGAAGCCACAAGTTCATGGCGAACTCACCTACAGCGCCGAGGGCAGTCAAACCCTAGGGAAGCACATGGTCGCCGGAAACGTCCGTGTCACAGGTTTAGGAGCTGGGATTAGTGAGATTTACCTGTTCGGCCTTCACACCCTTGAATCCAGTGGGTACCGCAACCTCGGCGCGGGCTTGTCTTATAACCCGACCGACACGGATACCGTTTATGCCGACGTCAGCAGTTCACGGGCCGTTCCGCAAAACCAACCAACCCAGCCTGATAGGGTGTACAAGCGAATCTGGTCCCAGCTTTTGTGGCGTCATCGGCTGTTGGACTCCACCACCTTCACACTGAGCCTCGACAGCAGCCTGATACTGCGGGATTACACTCGCGAATACAGAACCGATACCGAAGTGGACGAGCAACTGCGTATGGCCAGTTTAGGCACACTTGCCTATGCAAAAAATAAGAACCGATTATCGAGATTCGGCGTATCGGGCCGAGTGGGTGTGGATAACTTCGGCGCAAGGCGCAGTGGTTCCCAAACGAACGACGCGCTGGATCTCAACTTCCAGATTCTCCAAGCTTTCTACACGCTTTGGCAGGAATTGCCTGCTGAATTCTCCCTGAAACTTGACCTGTCCGGCCAATATTCCAGCGATAACCTGCCCTACTCTCAACGGTTCTCTATCGGTGGCAGTAACATCGCACTGGCCTATGAGCCCGGAGAATTCAGCGGTGACTCCGGGCTGGGCTCCAAGCTGGAATTACGACGCGGCTTCAGCAGTGAACGGTGGACACCTGGCACGCGCTGGGTGCCATACGTCTACTATGGCGTAGCCCGTGCCTACCAAAACCAAAGCGGTGATCGCGAATCCGGTGCCGCCACGGGCGCCGGGCTTCGCTTTCTGAACCGCAAGGTATCCGCCTATATCGAAATAGGCCAGCCGCTGACTGCCGCCTCGACATACAAAGACAACGACCTTCGCATGACGGGACGCCTCACCACCTACTTTTAAACAATTACGGCGTACGCAAGGCGCTGCTTGTGAAGAGGGCGTCGTGCAAAGCTTGGAGTCGCATTGGCGCAACGATGCGCTCTATACGCCCGTTGCCAACTCCTGAGTTAGATTAGCGGCTGAAATTTCCTTGCACCCACTGACATTCTGGCCCGCCCATAGCGGCGAGAAATCACCACAATTTTTTTGTTCCGCTTTAGCTCGCAGAGGAGCCAATGCAGCCGAGGCCAGCGGAAACGCCGGCGCAACCGGGCTTATAGGCCCAAGCTCTTTCATAACGCGGTTCACAATGCCCCGAGCCGGCCGCCCGGAGAACACATTGGTCAGCGCGGTCACCGCCGCTGAATCGCTCTTGATCGTCGCCCGGTGAACGGCACTCGTATTCGCTTCCGGGCACAACAGGTAAGCCGTGCCCGCTTGCACGCCAGCAGCACCCAAGGCCATAGCCGCAGCCACCGCTTTGGCATCGGCGATGCCTCCGGCCGCAATAACCGGTACCTTCACCGCCTGAACAATCTGTGGCAGCAACGCAAAGGTCCCTAGCTGGGTGTTGAGATCCTCAGACAGGAAAATCCCGCGATGCCCTCCGGCTTCCAAACCTTGCGCGATAATCGCATCTACTCCGTTCGCTTCGAGCCAGCGCGCCTCCTCCACCGTGGTCGCCGTAGAGAGGATTTTCGCGCCCCAGCCGCGCACGCGGTCCAGCAAATCCTGCGCAGGCAGGCCGTAGTGAAAACTGACCACGGCGGGTTCGAATTCCGCCAACACGTCAGCGGCTTCCGCACCAAACGGCAAACGCCCAGCCCCACCGGTAACGGCGTTTTCGTCGATGCACAATTCCTGATAATAGGGCAACAGGGCGGCTTTCCATGCCGCATCCTGTTCCGCATCCGGCTCGGGTTGCGTATGACAGAAGAAATTAACGTTGAAGGGCCGGCTTGTCTGCGCCTTGATCGCTGCCAATTCCTTGCGCATGGCATCCAGACTGAGCATGCCGCACGGGAGTGACCCCAAGCCACCGGCCTCAGATACCGCGATTGCAAGTTCGCTACCCTGCACGCCCGCCATTGGCGCCTGGATGATGGGAAGCTCTATACCTAGAAGTTCCTGAATGTTCATAGAGCGCCTCTTTCAGTTGGTTGCGGAAAGACCACGATGTCATCGCCTTCCTGCCACGGTTGATATTTGACCATGATCTGCTGAAACACCGGGTGTTCCAGCCAATCCCTCAGCCACTGCTGGAGATTCGGATAGGGCAAGCTGTAGAACACCTCACGATCAACATGGGCGAACTGGCGTACAAAAGGCATGACGCCAATATCGGCAATGCTAACGCGGGGGCCCAGCAAATAGGTGTTGCGGGTTAACAACATCTCCAGCTCCTGCAAAAAGGCTTCGCCCTGTTGCCGATACTCCAGTTGGCTTTGTTCGGGATGGCGATCCGCGTATTTATAACGATCCAGCCAGTGCTTGAATTCGTGATCGTTACGTTCAATCAAAGCATTCGCACGAACCAAATCGGTGTTTAGCAAACCGAGCGGGTCGTTTTGCTCCAGTGCCCATTCGAGAATATCCCGGCTTTCCTCGATCACACGCCTTTTGGCGCCACCACCCTCAACCAGCTCCAGAACGGGCACCGTGCCTTTGGGGCTGATAGCCAGCATCTGCGCCGGCTTGTTTTTCAGCACGATCTCCCGCAACTCGACCGCTAACCCAGCAAACACAATACCGAGCCGGGCGCGCATGGCGTAGGGACAGCGACGGAAAGAGTACAAGCGATTCTGTGATGTGGTAATAATGCGCTACCTAGCTAAATTAAGTTGGGCGCTCATTATAGAGAGCAGCGTTTTTTCAGATCAAGGTAACCGATCTTGATCTCGTCGCAAAAAACAGCGATAACGCCCCAGTTTCCTATACTCAGTACAAAACCAAACGTTAACAACGGAATGAGCAGCAGATACATGGTCATAAAGGGACTGCTTCCAAGTTGGGCTATCCAACGCCAGCAACCCGAGCTCACCCAACAATTGTACACAGAGCTCCGCGGCTATGAGTACTTGGGGACAAGCGCTGCGGTTCTGGTATTGCTGGTTTTCTGGGAGAAAACCGCCGCCAACCATCTTCATTTATTCTTGGTCATTTGGCTCGGCGTTATGTTTTGCCTCTACACACTCCAATGGAGGCTACTCCGTGAGGCCGGGCCAGAGCTGTCTTACGAAGCCACCAAACGCTGGGCACCGCGTAATCGCGTGATGGCCTTCCTAATTGCTGGTGGCTGGGCGGCGCTAGGGCCCCTGCTGATCTGGCAACTGGACCCGTGGCAAACCCTCGCCTTGGCCCTACTGCTGTTCTCCGTCCTAGCCATGCCCGTGTCTGCATACAGCAACGACTACCCTTCGGCGCTCTTGAGTGTGCTGGCCATCGCCGTCCCTACGCTTACCGTTCTGCTCATCAAACAATTCAGCCAGCCTATTGCTTCACAGTTCTGGCTTCTTGCCACCTTCGGCACCGGCGCCCTACTCTGCCTGTTAAGTGGCCATCGCCTTTCACAAGCCAGACGCCGCGCGATCAATGAACAAAACGAGCTGATCAAAGCGCGGGTCAACATCGCCAGCATTGAACGCGAACTCCGGCGTGAAAGGGACACCGATCCGCAAACAGGACTGGGTAACCGCCGCTGGTTTGAACACTACCTGCAGCAAAACTATGTAGCGCCCGCAACCCCCTTCTACATCATCGCCCTGAGTATTGACCGATTTTCCGACGTGACCCCTTCGTTTGGACGGCACGCAGCGGATTTCATTCTGCAAGATCTGGCTGGTCAGCTAAACCATCCCGAGGCGCTTCGACAACTGGCGGCCCGAGGTGATTCGGACTGCTTCCTGATTCTGTATGAAGGAATGGAGTCTGGTCTGGAGATCGAGGAGACCGTCAGCCAGCTGTTTAAACTCTTCAAATCACCATTCTGCTGGCAAAACCAGCCACTGACATTTACTTGTTCCCTCGGGGTTGCCGGCTGGCACTCGCACCTCGACGACAGCGCCCACGTGATCGAAAACGCTCTGCTTTCAATGCGCGAAGCCGCAAAAACCCCAGGCAATTCCTTTCGAATGCATGATTCGAAATTGCAGGAAAACGTAAAACGGCAAGCCATTCTTCGTCGGGAACTAGTCGAGGTTACCGAGCGCGACGAGCTGTTTCTCGCCCTGCAACCCAAGGTGATACTGGCGTCAGGGCAAGTCACGAGTGCGGAAGCACTGTTGCGATGGATGCACCCGGAGCTAGGCTTTGTCAGCCCGGCGGACTTCATTCCTCTGGCAGAATCGACGGGAGAAATCATTGTGCTTGGTCGGTGGGTCATCAACGAGGCGACACGCTTGCTGTTAAAGCAAGACATGCCCTCGGGCTTTTGCATGGCGGTGAATGTCTCCGTCCTCCAGTTCACCGACCCCGAACTGATTCCAACCGTGGCTCGTGCTCTGAAAAAACTGGAGGGCAGCGGCTGTACTCTGGAAATCGAAATCACCGAAAGCGTGTTCATGGAAGATTCGGCAAGGGTGATCAAAGCCGTCAAAGAGCTGATCGAACTTGGCGCTAAAGTAGCGCTGGATGACTTCGGCACCGGCTATTCTTCGCTGGCCACGATCAGCCAACTGCCTCACCACACACTGAAACTCGACAAGAGCTTTGTTGACGCTATAACCACCGATCAAAAACAGGCAACGATAGTCAAAGCAATTATCCAAGGCGCGTTGTTAATGGGTGTGGATCTGGTCGCGGAGGGCGTAGAAACCAAAGCCCAATGCGAACTACTGCGAGACTTTGGTTGTCAGTTGATACAGGGCTATTACTTCGCCCGTCCCATGAAAGAAGACGAATTTTTCTCCTGGATCAAGAATTACGGGCACGAACCCGATCTTGAGTCGCTGGAAAAAAGACTGTCCGTTAGCGTTACTTAAAGCCCTGCGTCACGGCGGGTTTGCAGCCTATCCAGGCAACCCGGAAAACTTCTCCATGCGTTTTGGTTTGTTATCTTGTTTTTGATGTCCGCGATACAAAATAGTTTCTACCCAAGATGACCGTTAGAATACCACCAAGAACTAAAGCTGATGACTCTACCAAGCGCAGAGTAATCAATTCATTGGTAAATATTACACCCCCTATCGCTGCAACTATCGGAACAAACAACTGAACAACAGCTGCCTGTGTTACAGAAAGCCCTTTAAGGGCGATATACCAAACCGCGTACCCAACGCCAGAAGCAATCGCGCCAGATAATACCGCCAATAGGACGCCCTCCTGAGATAGATTGGCGTCCTGTAAAGTGAAAATAAGTAAAACAAGAACAAATGGGGAGGTTCGTAAGAAATTATAAGCTGTGTCAGCAAGGGGTTGTGTGGAAGACCTTCCGATCAGTGTATAAAACCCCCACGCCATACCCGAAACCGTCATAAGAATGAAGCCCATTAATGATGGAGTGGTGACGCTGGGTATGATCAAATAAACAAAACCTGAAAACGCAATGAATACGCCCAACCACTCGGCATAATGCAGCCTGTTCCCTGATACCACACTAACGGCAATCATGGTGATCTGAACAGCAGCAAACAAGATGAGCGCGCCGGTTCCTGTGTCTAAAGAAATGTATCCATACGAAAAAGCCACGGCGTAAACAAACAACATGCTTGCGCCCAGCCAACTACCTGTAGATTGGGTGTTTTTCGTTTTTCTCGTCATTGCAACTGCGATCATTAAAATGAAGATTCCAGATAGCAGCCGTATGATCGTAAAGCTTGCAGCGTCAATCGACTTTTCACCCAAGGCTAATCGGCAAAGCACTGAATTTCCAGCAAAGGCTAAAAGCGCGAAAGTGGTGCACACAATGATTTTTATAGTATTTTTATTCATTAGATAAACATTTAACCTTCACATAAAAATCACTTAACAGTTATATATAAACCAATTTCATAATGATTTTATTAACACAAACATTTGACTGATCATGGGCTGAGCTAATTGCTCTACACCAGGACGATTAAAATAGCTGCGCAAACCTGTAAATTGAACTTGAAAGAAACGGGCATATTCAATCCCGGTAATATTTTTATTTAACTCACCATTATTTATTGCTTGCTCAAACAATGTCGACAAATAGTTTTCAAACTGAGCAGACAAATCCAAACCTAACTCGTGTAAGTTCGAGTCTTTATCTGAGAATTCACCGTTCGCTTTAACCAACATGCAAATAGCACTTGGGCTACAATCCTTTTCTTTAATTACAACACTTTCTACAAATGCACGTAATCCGCCAAGTACCGTCTCGGAGCCTGATAAAAAGCCTTCTATTTTGGCTTTCATTTGAACGGTGTAATCTTTCAATGATTCGCTGTACAGCCCTTCTTTTGAGCCAAATGCAGAGTAAATGCTACCCGGACGCATGTTCACCGCTTCCTGTAAATCACGCGTGGATGTGGCATGAAAACCCTTTTTCCAAAACAGCTCACTCGCAACGCGCACAACGTTCTCGCGCTCAAACTTGACCTTATTCGCCATACCATTTTCAACCAAAATGAACGATTGCTCAATTTTAACTTGAACGATCGCTCAAAATCAACTATCGTGCGTCTCGAAGTCACTCAGAACTGTTAATTGTTAGGAGCTACTAATGACAGAATTTACTCTATACACCAAAGAAAACGCACCGGAAGAAGCAAAACCGTTACTCGCGGATTCCATCGCTGGATTTGGTATGATCCCTAACCTTCATGCAGTCATGGCTGAAGCACCCACATTGCTTAAAGGTTACCAAGTACTGCATGATTTGTTTCAAAAGACATCATTCAATGCTGAAGAGCTAACCGTGGTATGGCAATCCATTAACGTAGAACACAATTGCCATTACTGTGTTCCTGCACACAGCGGTATTGCAGCAGCAATGAAGGTCGACCAAGATATTGTTGACGCTCTTGTAAACAAAACACCACTTGCGGATCCTAAGCTAGAAACACTACGTGAAACAACGTTAGCAATGACACGTGAGCGCGGTGTTATCAGCGATGAGCAAATTGAGAAGTTTTTTGTAGCGGGTTATGGAAAGCAGCAGCTACTCGAAATTATTGTAGGCTTATCTCAAAAGGTAATGAGCAACTACACGAATCACCTTGCTGATACGCCAGTAGATGCGGCATTCAAAAAATACGTTAAATAAATGCAGTTCTGTATAGTGAAAAAGGCAGCTCAAGCTGCCTTTTTCGTTAGCCAGGCAACTGGAGCTTAACGACGGATATCTCGCTTCAATATCACTCCGTTTCGGTTTCATCCAAGCTACATGTCGACGACTTGAACTCTAGCGGCGCGGCGGGCCCGGCCCATCCTGGCAGCTTTAGCGTTGCTCTTCTCTCGAATAGGGCTTCGCAGTCATTGTCAAAGTGCACAATGAACTTTTCAAAGTCGATCGATTTCAAAGTAGCCATAACTTTCCCATGACTTCTGGCAAAGTTAACCAACACCTCAAAATCTCTCTCGTTTTGATATTCTGGCGCTAATGCAGCCGCTGACGTGAGTGGCTGCAACATAATCACAATAAACAGAGTGATTGTTCTCATAGGCACCTCAATTAAAAGCCCGATTGTTTACCGGGTAACCGCAATGCAGCATTCGCTTTATTCCTCAACAATAATCACCTCGTATTTTTCGTCGTAGCTATTGACCGTGAGGACGTATTGGTTGCCGAAATAAAGCGTGGTTTTACCCTTCTCGTGGGCCGTCAAATTGCAGATTTCTCCGCCAAACAGGACCCCGGGTTCGCGAAAAGGGAGTAGGCTTCTGGCATTTTCACAGTCAACACTGGCTATTTCCGGCTCGGATGAAATCACCCCCGGATAATACCCCCACCACCCGGGAAACCCATTGCCAATCGCTAAAAGTTCAACGGTGTCGCCCTTATTCAGGCGTAACACGGAGGCGTCGTTATTCTCTTCGATCAAGCTGGTATAGCTGTTTCTTGTACCCGCGCACCCCTGAAGAAGGCAGAAAACTAATAACAGGCAAGCGATTTTGTTCATGTATTGACCTGATTTTGGGGGCTTGCCAAGCATTGCTAGGCACAGCCTTCCACATAGTGAATTGAATGCTCGTAGCCAGAGTATATTTCGACAATATGGCCTTTAAACACTTCAAACCGCATGGCTATCGATCGGTCTTTTGAAAACAGTTTTATGGTCCGGGCTTCCGGACCTTCGTAATGGTGGGGCTGGTCATCCAGTCGGTTACCGAACGTTTTGTTCAGCTTTGAAAGGCTGTCACCTACTCTGATACCCGAGGGCGTAACCGCCTCATTTGAGCTGGTCTCGATACGGACAATTCTGTTGTTATCCAGCATGAAGGATAGCCCTGCCATGGGATAATAGTAATCGCAGCCCTCACTGACATCCGGCTCTTGGACCTGCCCCAGCGAGCGTAAACTTGTATACGCCTCATCGACTGTCATACCAATTTTGACAGGCCCATAGCTATTCATCGTGAGCCAAACATCAGAAGCCAGCACAAACCCAGGTGCCAGTAGCATAACCATGGCCAGTAGACGGCCTGAGTGTTTCATCATTATTCTCCTGGCCCGAGGGGCTTCACGCCGTGAAACTGAGAAAAGTGTTACATACCGCTCTATTGTACTATCTGCTATCAAATCTGCTCATGCAGCTTAACGCCGGGTCCGGCAAACAACCCTTTAAATACGCCATAAAGAACAAGGCACGCGGGTTGAAGGCACTTATTCCGGTCAGCGCGGTTCCTGACGTCACTCGGAAACCAGAAAATTGCGACCGCTACCGCCATGCTCGATCACCGCTTCCTCGGCACGATCCTTGAGGTTGACCCCCGAAAGCTGAAGCCGCTGCGCCTCACGCAGCAGATAGAGCGCCCGTTTGGCCCCCTCCACAAGTGGCAGGCCCGCCGGCCGCACGTTAGAAATGCAGTTTCGCGCGGCATCGGTCAGCCCCGGACGCGGCGCCCAAGTCAGGTACAGACCAAGGCTATCCGGTGAACTCAAACCGGGGCGCTCACCAATCAGTAACAACACAGCGCGCGCATTCAGCAGCGCACCAACGTCATCACCAACCGCGACACGGCCCTGCTCGACGATGGTCAGCGGTGCCAGAGAGCACGCTGGCAACTCGCTGGCGAGCAGACCCTGAAGACACTGCAGAAAAGGCACCGCGTTCTGCGCAATCGCCCGCGAGGACAGGCCATCAACGATGACAATCGCCAGATCACTGGGCTGCTCGCAGCCCAATTCAGCCAATTGCTCACGCGAGGCATCATCCAGCATCCTCCCCTGATCCGGGCGCTGCAGGTAGGTCATGCGATCAACCGCCTGACTGTGCAGGCGAATTGGCTCACCGAACGCGGCGAGCTTCGGGTCAGCCGCCAGCTCGGCGCACAGGGCACCAATATCCAGTGGCAGATGCACGGCATCACGGGCCTGAGCATGGGACAACTGGAACGCCAGTAACTCGCTGGTCGGTAGACTGATACCTGCGCGGCCAAGGCCGATGCGCGCATCGGTAAATTCACGCAGGCGGCGCCAGGGGTTCTCGACCACTGCGCCCGGCTTCTGGGTAGTTTTATCGTTTGACGCACTCATGTACGACCTCCCGGCAGCGACTTGAGCGAACGGGCAAAGGGTTCCGGCAGAGCGTCGTGCAGAATGTGGCGATCGGCATCGCGCATGATCTGCATGCGGGTCAGCCATTGCTCGAACTCCGGCGATGGCCGAAGCCCCAACGCACGGCGCGCATACAAGGCATCGTGGAACGAGGTAGTCTGATAATTGAGCATGATGTCGTCCGAGCCGGGAATGCCCATGACGAAAGAGCAACCCGCCACCCCGAGCAGGGTCAGCAGGTTATCCATATCGTTCTGGTCGGCCTCGGCGTGGTTGGTGTAGCAAACGTCGCACCCCATCGGCACGCCCAGCAGCTTGGCGCAGAAGTGATCTTCCAGCCCGGCGCGGATGATTTCCTTGCCGTCAAACAGATACTCCGGGCCAATAAAACCGACCACGGTGTTGACCAGAAGAGGATTGAACTTGCGCGCCACCGCGTAGGCGCGGGTCTCGCAGGTCTGCTGATCCAGACCATGGTGCGCGTTGGCCGACAGGGCACTGCCCTGCCCGGTTTCGAAGTACATCACGTTGTTTCCAACGCTACCGCGGCCCAGACTGAGCGCGGCCTGCTGCGCTTCAGCCAGCGTTGCAAGGTTGAAACCGAAGCTGCTGTTGGTCGCCTCGGTGCCACCAATCGACTGAAACACCAGATCCACCGACGCTCCAGCTTCGATGCACTCAATGGTGTTGGTCACATGAGTCAGCACGCAGGATTGAGTCGGGATCTCGTATTTCTCGATCACCTCGGCCATCAAGTTCATTAACTTGATGGCCTGCGCCACGTTATCGGTAGCAGGGTTGATACCAATCACCGCATCACCGTTACCGTAGAGCAACCCATCAAGGATGCTGGCGGCGATGCCATTGACGTCATCGGTCGGGTGGTTGGGCTGCAAACGGGTCGATAAACGACCGTGCAAGCCGATGGTGTTGCGAAAGGCTGTGGTGACATGGCACTTCTTGGCAACCAGAATCAGATCCTGATTACGCATGATTTTGCTCACCGCCGCCGCCATCTCCGGCGTCACACCTGCACAGATCGAGTGCAGCACCTCCGGGGTCGCATGATCGCTCAGCAGCCAGTTGCGAAAATCCCCGACGGTTAAATGCGATATGGGCGCAAACGCCGCCAGGTCGTGCTCGTCGATGATCAGACGGGTGACTTCGTCGGCTTCGTAAGGCACCATTACTTCGTTCAGAAAGGTTTTCAGCGGCACCTCGGCCAGAGCCATCTGCGCAACCGCGCGCTCCTCGGCCGACAGCGCAATCACGCCCGCCAGCCGATCACCGGAGCGCTGCGGCGTAGCCTTGGCCATCAGGTCGGCCAGATCGCGGAAGCCGAAGGTCCGGCTGCCCAGCGTGTAACGGTAGGAGTAGGAACACGTCATCTTGTTACCTCATGCGTGCAATTTGCTGCGACAGCGATGCAAGGTCTGGACAGACGCATTCTGGCTCAGTATCCCGGTACGCGCCTCGGACTGCCGCATTAAAGGCATCGTCATCAAAGACTACATGCTACTACGCGGCGCTCTCAGGCGCGACGAAAGGAGCGGCACCCCCTTCTTGAGAACCTATCAGTCTTCGCGGGCAAGACTCCTCACGCAGAGCGCCAGAAGCAAGGTCGCGAGGACACCCGATCCCCCAGCGACAGCGGAGGATAGAAACACGTCACGCCCAAACACGACCATCATCCCATTAGCGAACATCGCTACAACGCCCACCAGCGCCGTTAAGCCTCCCAATGCCTTGGCCCCCCCGGACATTTTCGCCATTCCGAAAACGAGTGCCGCAAGGCCTAGCAAGAGCTTTGCTGCGTAATAGATCATAAAGGACAAGGCGACGACGGCCCCTGCCAATGGGCCAAGTGCATCGAGTTGACTGGCGGCTTCACGTAATGGCCCGAACATAGTGACACCAACGCTCACTTGCACTACGTTGAGTACCGCACTGAATGCAATGGCAGACCAACCCAACTGATAATGTTTGGCCTGCACCATCGCGGCTCCGGCAAACGCCGTGAGAATGGTGAAGAGAAACCCCTCCATCCCCCACAATAGTTGCCGTGGAACGCTAATCTCGGCTGTGGCGAGAATGGTATAAAGTGCCTGCGTAGCTGCCAGCGCCAACAGCAAATACGATGTGATTCGAACCGTTCGTATATTCGTAAATTCCATGGTTGCTTCCTTTGTACTTCTATTTAGGACACTTGCTCAAAGCACGACAGGGACGTGCGTTGGACGGCCTCGAGGCCGGGAACGAACTCGATTGACTGGTCAAGTGGTACAAAGTTCATGGAAAACCCTGAAAAAGCAAACGCGCAAGGCCAAGGTCGAGCTTAATTGACTGGTTAAAACCGGCCGTCAGTAACCACTGATCGCCACTATGCTCTGTGCGATCTCCGGTCCTTTGTATTCTTCGATAAAGTGCCCCATATCCGGATAAACGTGCAGGTGCTCGGCTATTCTTGGCAGCGCTTCAATCCACTGTTCCCTGACTGATTTCTTACCGCATGGGTCGTATTCTCCAATGTGGGCTGCCACGGGAATATTACGCCCCTCCGGCCCCCAGAATTTCGGAAGCTGTTCCTGCATTTTGCGATAGAACTCGTGATTGTCCTGCGTCCCATGCGTCTTATCGTCGTATTGGTATCCATGCCCCCAATAAGGCGTTTGAAGCAAATTACGCTTTGAACTTCGAGCGTTGGCGCTACTTCTCAACGCCTCAGAAAAGACATAAGCCGGAGTGCCCTTCGAAAATCTTCGGAGTGCAAAACGGCCCTGAAACACAAGGGACTTCCCATAAAGCGCTGCCAACGAACCTGGATTAGCTTCCTGCAATACAAATGCCGCCACTCCGCCCCATAACCTATCCGGAATAAGCCAACCGAAATTGTTCCATGGCATTAACTTTAATGGCCAATTTTCATACGTAATCCCATCCGAAGGCATTGGGAAGATGGTGGTGTTCAGTACCACGAGGGCGTCAACCCGATCCATTTGATCCAGGAAGGCCCCAACGCCTATTGGGCCGCCCCAATCGTGGACCACCAGAACGACGTTGCGTAAATCCAAGTGCTCAATCAGCAATGTAAGGTTTGCCGCATGGTGCATATCCACCATCTCGAAATCAGCCTGATCCGAAATTCCCATACCAATATGATCGGGACAAATGATTCTCAGATCTGGGCTTTGACCCAGCAACGCATCCCGGGCATGCCGAAAAGTGTAAGAGCATTCTGGGTTCCCATGTACGAACAAGACTGTTTTTTCGGCTTTTCCATTCGCTGGACCATAGTCGGAATAGAACAGATTTTTACCCTTATCGAAGCCTTCGGGAATTTCGAACCAGCGATCCGCTCCGTCGCCACAGTAATCTTCCGGCAACGATCGAAGCGGTGAATTGGACTTGATTTGAATCGGCATATCAGATTCTCCGTATCTGCCTTTGTTGGCTAACGCCAAGCAAAACGGCAAATAATAACTGGTTAAAATATATGGGTCTTACGATAAAACTAGTTATGTAAAATACAATAAAAAAACAGCCTTGTAGGAAATATTTTTAGGACCTTAACCACAACACTATCCTCCTATCTTTACTATGAAATACATTAACAGCCAGAAAGATAAGAAATGTTTCGGAAACCTAGCAGCTTATAAATGAAATGTATATTTTATTTGAGGCAATTCTGTCAGCTTCAGTGAACGGAAATGATAAAAAACCGCACAAGTCGTAGATATAATTTTTGAACTGGGCAGGAACACTCAAAGGCTGACAGCGATGCGAGACGGTCTTCGACATGCAGCCGCTTGCGCTGCGAAGCATGAAGATCCCCCGTGCTCCGGGCACTGTCTCGTGTATTTTGATCGTTGTGCGGCTTCAGATTTCTTGAAAGTTAGTGGAATTCTCTTCCTCAACCTTCCAACGATATACCACTCGAATAATGATTAGATCCTGCACACAAAACGTCGCAGTAAATTGCGGAAGCCAAGTAACGGAATAAACGTCGATTTTACGAATTTTTTACGCTATCTATGAATACGCATTTAAATAGAAGATAAAAGGCAGAACTGCCAAATCCAACGTGACCGCCATACCCAAAACACCAGGCTTAATTAAATAGCTTTTCTCCGGTTTTTTGGGGTTATAAAAAACGTTTACGGTACCGTCTTTATCTTTCCGAATATTCTTTAACTGGTTCTTAAGCAAAAACCTGGAATTGTGAGATGCGATTATTATCCAAGGTGAAACTCGGTGCCCGTGATAGATATCATCAGCCACCTTATATTTATATAGTGAAGATACTTTATAATCTTGATCTGACAGAACTAATTCCGTCACCCCCCATTTATCAACGGAGGCACTTTTCAAAATGCCTTTTGTCATTGGCCATTGGCTGATCAAAAATTGCCGAAAGAAAGAATACAGACACATGACAAATACATAAACCACAATAAAAAATAGTACTCCTTGCTTATTCCCCTCAGAAGCAAGCAGCCACATATCTTTTACATACTCAATCATATGCTTTACTACCTTTTATCTAACGTAGCCAGCATGCGCTCGTTTTTTAGTGGAAGCGAAGCCGCAACAAAAAGGTATCACCGTGCCGGGCCTTGCCAGGCATCAAACCCACCGGCGAACCGCTGCTTCGTAATGACGGTATTCCTCCCCAAACTTTTCACGCATGTACCGCTCCTCCGGGGCAATTTGAAACCGGTTCATATACATCACGAAGACCGGAAGCAGCAGAAAACTCGCGATATTGCCGAGAAAAACACCCCAACCGATCAACAAGAGCATAAACCCAACGTACATTGGGTTTCGGCTTATTCGATAGACTCCGCTAGTGACGAGGTTAGCTGACTGATCTGGAGCTCTCGGATCAACGGTGGTACCCGCAGAGCGAAATTCCCAAACACCCAGTAAAGCGAAAGCTACACCTGTTGATGCCAAAAATAGGGCCACAAGCGCCGAAGCGGATAGTGTGATGCCCAGAGGCGGTAACAGAACTGCCAATATCCACATGAAGCCTGCGATGATCACCACTTGAGCAACGGGTGGAATTTTTAGCTCTAATCTATCCACAACGACTCCTTTGGTGCCTAACGCCCGGCTTTTCGGCGTGCCGGAACGCAGCGTAGGCGCGTTCGGCAACAACCTCTGGTTGTATGCACGTGCATGCGTAAAGCCAGGCGCATGACCTAAAAAGCCGCTAATTTATTACTTTTTTTCCAATCTGGCTTTTACCGCCATATATTCGGGCGTGCGCCCAACGTCTTCGTATATGGGCTCACCCTCTTCAACTCGAATCACTTTATCGCCAGCCACATAGGGCATTTGTTTTTCTACCTCCAACAAAGCGGTGTGGATGAGATTGGCTACCAAATCACTGACAGGCAATTCATAAGTCTCGGCAAGCGCCTCTATCTTGATCAGGTCCACCTTGTTGAGAACAACCTCGGTACTTACCTGTTCTTTGACATGGTTTGAACGTAGCTCCCAATCATCGAGCATTTTCTTGATCAAGTTGCTGGTCATGTTGGACTCCAATAAATTGTCTAAGGAGGCTTTGATTGAGCCAGAGATGTCCGAAGAATCAAGGTATACCGTGTTTACTCGGGTGTTAACACAGCTCCCTCCTACATAGCTTAGCACTTACCAGGTGATCGGTTTCTTCCAACGGTCTTGTAGCAATCTGCCCTCGCAGCCTCCAAGGCTAAAGGGATATAGTGAGCTAACCGTTTGGATTCAATGTCTTTGACGGTGTATAGCTTTAGATGTCTTCGGCCTTTTCCAGCACCTTCAAGATATCCGAACGCATCGTCAATTTGGGCCCCTTTTCTGAAACCGGCGAAACGATCGTCTTTACCAACTTACGAACATACTCGACCACCCAATGTTGTTCGTGCCCCAGGTAGGCAATGTCATCTACCAGTGTTTGAACATTCTTAGTAGCCATCACTCAAATTCCCCGGCTCATGTAGCGCAGCGAAATAGGCGTCCGCTGCAGGGCCGGAGGCCCGGAACGAACTACAACAGTGGTTATGTGGTGCGCGGCGCAAACATGATGATTGCCATACCTAACAGCGCAACGGCTGAGCCAACCAAATCCCAAGCGCTTGGCCGAATACCATCGACCGCCCAAAGCCACACAATAGCCATAAAAATATACACACCACCATACGCAGCATAGACCCTGCCAGCAGCTGTAGGATGCAGCGACAGCAACCACGCAAATGCTGCAAGACTCAACGCACCTGGCACTAGAAGCCAGATGGTTTTGCCCTCCCGAAGCCAAAGGTAGGGCAAGTAACAACCAACAATCTCTGCCAACGCGGTGACGAGAAAAAGACCGACTGTTTTCAGTTCAGGCAAAGAAATTGACCTCTTGATAGTGACACATAACGCCCACAGCACGCGTGGCTTTGCAGTAAAGGCACACCCGCAACGAAAAAGACCTCGCCGTGCCTGCAATTGTTAAATTCGCTCTTCGGCTCTGAGCGTCAGCACCTCGTAACCATCAGAGGTCACGGCGATTGTATGTTCCCACTGAGCAGATAATTTCTTATCGCTGGTGACAACGGTCCATCCATCTTTCTTCAACTTAACCTTGGCCTTACCCTGATTAATCATGGGCTCTATGGTAAACACCATTCCTTCTTGCAGAGCCAGACCTTTACCTGCCTGACCATAATGCAGAACCTGAGGTTCCTCATGCATTTCTCGCCCAATTCCATGCCCACAATATTCCCGAACAACAGAATAGCCGTGTTTCTGGGCGTGGCTCTGAATGGCGTGACCAATATCACCAAGGGTCGCCCCAGGCTTTACACGCCGTATCCCTTCCCACATCGCCTCATAGGTTTTATCAACCAAACGCTTGGCGATCGGAGTCACGCTGCCGATCAGGTACATTTTGCTGGAGTCAGCGATATACCCACCCTTCTCTAGCGTGATATCAACGTTGATAATATCCCCGGATTTCAGCTTCTGAGTGGCTGAAGGAACCCCGTGGCAAACAACGCGGTTTACAGAGCTATTCAAAACATATTCGTATCCATACTGACCTTTACTTGCAGGACGAGCATGCAGCTGATCGGTGATATAGCTCTCCACCAAATCATTGATCTCCATCGTTGAGACCCCAATCTCGATAAAGCCGTCAAGGTACTCAAAAACAGTCGCCAGAAGCCGACCAGACTCCCGCATTACACTCAATTCTTCAGCGTTTTTCAGTTTTACGCTAGCCACCGACAGCCTTCCTTACATCAACATCGGCCATTTTCATTTGGTCGCGCATGATGTCAGAAAAAGACATGCTGGGGTTCGCCTCGGCGAGCATACCAACCTTTATCCAATACTCAGCCTGAGCATTGATGGAGCGAACCATAACTGAGCTCGCCTTGCGAATCTCCCCGTGTAGTTCGTCGTCAATCTTAACAATTCCCATATTTAAGCCTCGATATACGATGTATATACAAATCGTATATCGTTGATGGCCTACTGGCAATGTGATCAATGAAGAATTTAACGCTGAATCAAGCGGCGACCCTCGGCCGCGTACTGATGCGGTTTGTTATGCAGGTTCATCTGAGGGCCCAACCCAAAACAGCGGATTGTGTGCTATTTCCCAGAGATAACCGTCTGGATCAGAAAAGTACCCTGCATATCCACCCCAATCCGTTTTCTGGGCTGGTTTGGTCACAACGGCACCTGCTGATTCAGCCTGGGCCATAACTTGATCAACCTCGTGCTCAGAACCTACATTGTGAGCTAGGCTGAACCCCGCGAATCCGCTTGATCCCCCAGAGACTAACGCATCTTCAGCCAGCGCTTCGCGACCGTATAATCCTAGCCAAGTACCATTCAACGTAAAGAACGCCACTTTGGGTGGAGAATCCATTCGCGGAAGCCCGAGACCCTGCTCATAAAACAATACAGAACGTGACAGGTCACTTACGCCTAAAGTGATCATGCTAATTCGTGGTTTCATGGTTGCTCCCCGCAGAACGCTTTTTTTCAGCGGCGACCTTTTGGCAGCGAAGCGGAGAAAAGGGCGTCCAGTGGAGCGCCCTCAGGTCCGTCTGCATACGCTTATTAGCAAGCAAATTCATCAAGCGCTTCTAAAGCCCTCGCTGCAAACTCGCTCTGAATAAAAATGTGATCGTGGTAATAACCTGCAATTACGTTTGCACTAATCCCATGCTCGGCAAGTTTATTTGAGAATGCGGCTGTTAGCCCCACAGCATCAAGGCTTGAGTGAACACTCAATGTAATGCCTTTAAACACAGAGTCGTAATCAACGTTTTTCTCATCAGCCTTAGATTTCGGAATAACTAATGTAAGCCCCTCAGATTCTATGAAGGATGCGATTGGCTCCAAATCTGAATAGTCTCCGTATCGGGCATTCTGGAATGTGCAAAATACATATTCCCCATTCATTAGTTCTGGAGACATGGATTTAAGTAGCTTGTCTAAGTTTTTCTCGCCAGTCATGGTTTGTCTCGCTCGCTAACAGCAACTAGACCGCGTTCCGCGATATTGCCAAAGAGTGTGTTCTTGATGATGCTATTTTCTCATATCCACACCACGCCCTCAGACTTACTGAGCACCCAGCGTATTGGCGCACTTCCCCGTTTGTTCCAGCTCGGTGATATTGCCCAGTGTCGTCAGAGCGATGTTTTCCATGGCGTTTCGGGTAAAGAACGCTTGGTGGCCGGTAATCACTACGTTGGGGAAGGTCAGCAATCGGGCGAACACGTCGTCCTGTATTACCTGGTTAGACAGGTCTTCGAAAAACAGATCGTCCTCCTCCTCGTACACATCCAGCCCAAGATAACCAATATGGCCCGACTTCAGGCTTTGGATGATGGCACTGGTGTCCAGAAGGGCGCCCCGGCTGGTGTTGATCAGCATGACACCCGCTTTCATTTTGGCCACCGCGTCGGCGTCAATCAGATGATGGGTTTCGGGCGTTAACGGGCAATGCAGGGTGACAATATCAGCGGTGCGGATCAGTGTATCCAGATCGACATACTCGGCCCCTAGCTGCCGAGCCGTTGGGTTAGGTGACGAGTCGTTGCACAGCACCCGGCAATCAAAGCCGCGCATGATCCTCACCACTTCCAGGCCGATCCGGCCGGTGCCGATAACGCCAACGGTTCGGCCACGCAAATCGAAGCCGAGCAATCCATCCAGCGAGAAATTGCCGTCCCGAATACGGTGGTAGGCACGGTGAATCTGGCGGTTGAGCGTTAGAATCAGGGCCGCGGTGTGTTCAGCAACGGCGTAGGGCGAGTAGGCGGGTACGCGCACCACGTCGATCCCCAACGTTTGTGCGGCTTGCAGGTCCACGTTGTTGAAGCCCGCACAGCGCAACGCCACCACACGGGTGCCACCGGCCGCCAATTGGCTCAGTACACCGGCACTCACATCGTCGTTCACAAACGCGCACACGACGTCAAAACCGTTGGCGAGGGCGGCGGTGGCTTCGCTTAGGCGGGGTTCGAAAAACACCAGTTCGTGTGGGCACGCACCCGTGTTGGCCAGTGTAAGAAACTTTTCGTCGTACGGTTTGGTACTGAACACCGCCACCTTCATGACTGTTTACCTCTTTCTGCCAAAGCCGGCAGGCAGAGCGACCGGCCTCAGGAGCGAAGCTGATCCGGGCGCCTGCCCTTCCTTTACAGTGTAGTTCAGCCCTGCACCGGCACGACCGAAGGTCAGTCGGTACTTACCACTCCAGCTGTGCCCCGGTCTGGTACTCAATCACCCGTGTCTCAAAGAAGTTCTTTTCTTTGCGCATGGTGGCTTGTTCGTCCAGCCAGGGTGAGACGTTTTTCGCCCCCGGGAACGGTTCTTCCAGCCCTACTGTGCGGGCGCGGCGGTTGGCGACAAAGCGGAACTGTTCGGTGTGGTATTCCGCGGAGTAGCCCAGGATGGGGTCGCGCAGGATGTAGTTGGCATAGTCGCGTTCGGCGGCTTCGGATTCGTCCCACATCTCACGTACGGCTTTGGGGTCGAAGCTGATGTTTTCTTCTTCCAGTATCTGGTTTACCACTTTCAGGCCGAAGGCGAAGTGCATAGCTTCGTCGCGCAGTATGTACTGGAACTGCTCGCCGGTGCCACGCATCAGGCCCCGGCGCTGCAAGGCGAAGATGGGGCTGAAGCCGTTGTAGAACCAGCAACCTTCAAACACGGCCGCAAAGAACAGGTACGACATGATGAATTCTTGCAGGTCGTCTTTGTTGCGCAGGTTGATGTCAGGGCGCATGGCGGCGTCCAGCCGGCGGTTGGCCATCTGGATTTTGGCGTTAATCTGCGGCACCACGCGGTAGCGGTTGTAGATTTCGCTCTGGTCCAGGTTCAGGGTTTCAATGCAGTGCTGGTAGGTCCAGGTGTGCAGAGCTTCTTCATATACCTGGCGCGCCTGATATATCTGCAATTCCGGCGCGGTCATTTTCTCCATCACCGCTAGGCCAATGTTGCGCATGGCCAGTATGTCGGAGGTGGTCAGGTAAGCCACCACGTTTTCGAACACGTGCTTTTCCGCCGGGTTCAGGCGGTGGTGGTAGTCGTGAACGTCCTGCGCCATGTTCACGTCCAGCGGGGTCCAGTGGTTTTTGTTGGCGTTCATAAAGAACTCCCAAGCCCACGGGTATTTGAAGGGGGCCAGCTGGTTTACGTCGGTTTCGCCGTTGATCACGCGTTTGTCGTCAACGTTTACCGGCGCCACGCTGCTGTCTGCAGCGGTCGTGCTTTTTGGTTTGGTTTCGTCGTCCCAATTCAGCATGGTTGTGCCTCTCAATTAAAGTAAGTGGTTACTGACATGCTTCGCAGTCGGGTTCATCAATGCTGCATACCTGCGGCTGTGGCGCGGCAACTGGCGCGGCTTGTTCGTTCACGCCGGTGGCACCCAAGGAACGCAGGTAGTAAGTGGTTTTCAGACCACGTTCCCACGCCAGCTGGTACAGCTCGTCCAGTTTTTTCCCGCTGGGTTCGGCCATATACAGGTTCAGGCTCTGCGCCTGATCCAGCCATTTCTGGCGGCGAGAGGCCGCTTCTACCAACCATCGGGCGTCGATCTCGAACGCGGTGGCGTAGCGGGATTTCAGTTCCGTGGGTATGCGCTCAATTTGCTGCACGCTGCCATCGAAGTATTTGAGGTCGTTCACCATCACGTTGTCCCACAGGCCTTCGGCCTTGAGGTCGCGCACCAGTGAAGGATTGACCACGGTGAACTCACCGGAGAGGTTCGATTTCACAAACAGGTTTTGGTACGCCGGCTCGATGGATTGCGACACACCCACGATGTTGGAGATGGTGGCGGTAGGGGCGATGGCCATCACGTTGCTGTTGCGCATGCCGTGCTTGGCGATGAGTTCGCGCACCGGGCCCCAGTCCAGGCGGCTGTCGGTGTTCACGCTGATATCGCCTTCCCGGCGCGCGCTTTTCAACAGTTCGATGGAGTCGATGGGCAGTATGCCCTGGCTCCACAAGGAACCTTCGTAGCTTTCATAGGCGCCCCGCTCTGCTGCCAGCTCAGCGGATGCACGGATCGCGAAGTAGCTCAGCTGTTCCATGGCCACATCGGCGAATTCCACCGCCTGCGGGCTGGTGTACGGCAGGCCCAGAGCATATAACGCGTCCTGGAAGCCCATCAGGCCGAGGCCCACCGGGCGATGCTTCAGGTTGGAATTGCGCGCTTGGGGCACAGCGTAGAAATTGATGTCGATTACGTTATCGAGCATGCGCACGGCGGTGTTTACAGTGCGCTCCAGGCGCTGCACATCCAGTTCACCGTTGGCGATGTGGGCCGCCAGATTCACCGAGCCCAGATTACAGACCGCGATTTCGTCGGCGCTGGTGTTCAGGGTGATTTCCGTACACAGGTTGGAGCTGTGAACCACGCCTTTGTGCTGCTGCGGCGAGCGCAGGTTGCAGGGGTCTTTGAAGGTGATCCATGGGTGGCCGGTCTCAAACAACACAGTCAGCATTTTGCGCCACAGCTGTTTGGCCGGAATGGTCTTGAACAGTTCGATCTTGCCTTTGGCAGCCAACGCTTCGTAGTACTCGTAACGCTCGCGGAATTCGTTGCCGTACAGGTCATGCAGATCGGGTGCGTCGCTGGGGCTGAAAAGCGTCCAGTCACGGTCCTGGCGCATACGCTCAATCAGCAGATCCGGCACCCAGTTGGCGGTGTTCATGTCGTGGGTGCGGCGGCGTTCGTCACCGGTGTTTTTACGCAGCTCCAGAAACTCTTCGATATCCAGGTGCCAGCTTTCCAGATAGGCACACACGGCGCCTTTGCGCTTGCCGCCTTGGTTTACGGCTACAGCGGTGTCGTTGACCACTTTCAGGAACGGCACTACGCCCTGGCTTTGGCCATTGGTGCCTTTGATACGGGAGCCCAGTGCACGCACCGGAGTCCAGTCGTTGCCCAAACCGCCAGCCCACTTGGAGAGCATGGCGTTGTCACGGATGGCGCCGTAGATATCTTCCAGATCGTCGCCCACGGTGGTGAGGTAGCAAGACGACAGCTGGGAATGGCGGGTGCCGCTGTTGAACAGCGTCGGTGTGGACGCCATGTAGTCGAACGAGGACAACAGGTTGTAGAACTCGATGGCTCGGCTGTTGGGGTCGTCTTCACGCAGAGCCAGGCCCATGGCCACACGCATGAAGAAGACCTGTGGCAACTCCAGACGGTCGCCTTTCCAGTGCAGGAAGTAACGGTCGTACAAAGTTTGCAGACCAAGGAAACCAAACTGCTGGTCACGCTCGGGCGTGATTGCCGCACCCAGCCGTTCAAGATCAAACGCGGCCATAGCTTCATCCAGCAACTCGTAACGAATACCGGCGTGAATGAAAGCGCTCAGAGCCTGTGGATAAACGTCGGCAAGGCTCAGGCTAATATCAAGATTCAGTGCGGTGACGCTTTCAAGGCGCAGCTGTTCCAGCAACAAACGCGCGGTGACCGCGCTGTAGTCTGGCTCGCGCTCGATGCGGCCACGGGCGGTCATGATCAGGGCGCTCAGGACTTCGGCTTCGTCGATGCCGTTGTAGAGGTTGCGAATAGCCTCTTCCACCAACGAATCGCCTTCAATGCCTTCCAGCCCTTCGGAGGCCTGTTCGACCTGGCGTTTCATCAAGCCCAGATCCAGCGGCACGGTGCGGCCACTGGCTTGTTTAACGGTGAGATGGGGGTGCGCTTCCACCGGTTCGTGCTGGGCGCGCTCACGGGCGTGTTCTTCACGGTATAGGACGTAGGCGCGTGCCACTTTCTGTTCTTCGGCGCGCATCAGGGCCAGCTCAACCTGATCCTGAATGTCTTCGATATGAACCCGGCCACCGGCTTTCAGGCGGCGACTGATCGCCTGCACAACCTGTTCGGTCACACGGTGGACGGCGTCGTTGATCCGGGCAGATCCTGCAGCCTGATCGCCTTCAACGGCCAGAAAGGCTTTGGTAACGGCTACGCTGATTTTAGATGGGGTGAAACTGACCAGATTGCCGTTGCGCTTGATAACCTGCAGGGCTTCTGTGTCGGATGGTAAGGCGGGCCGAGGTTCGGCCAGGGCTGTAGCAGACATACCGTTATCTCCTGAATACGCGTGAGTTCCAAAACCTTCGCGTACGCAGGACGAACAGAGCATCAACCCACTAGGACTGTGCTTTGCCTTGTTCGTTACCGCTCACCTTATGGAGCCAAATGCAGGCGCCTGAGTCGCGAAGGTGAAGTCGAGCTGTTTTCTTTGTGGCGATAGAAAACAACACGTCTCTGGCAGGTCTTCGGACTCAGGGGCATGAACCTGTCGGTTCTGCCTTGTGTGGCGACTTCCCGGCGGTTGCCAGTGTCGTTATGCCACGCTCGTTCCCCAATACCGCTGCGCGTCAGTTCCGGATTCTCACCGGATTCCCGGCTACCTTTTGAACGATGTGTTTGAATTCTGCTCAAAACACAACATCTGGTAGCTAGCCAGAGACAACACAACTATATACACGAACTCTAAGAGAAACAAGATGGCGGGCGTTTTACCCTTTAAGGAGCAGGAAAGCCCCGTAACCGAAGCGATTGTTCGCTGGTGACGGCCGCTGGTACCTCACCGCGCTCAGCCAAACGGTGATAGGCGGCATCAAAATCTGCCCGAAGCGTTTCTGCTCTGGATGTAGCCACCGAGAACAACCACGCGCCTTTTCGGGTACGAATTTCGGATTCCTGAACCAGAAAATCCGAGGAATTCGAGAACACTTCACGGACCGGATCACGGTAATCCAGCAGGTAATCCCCTCGGCCACGTTTGAGCATATCAATGGCCGAGCGGTGACCGGGTGCATCGGTAATGCGGATGTCGTCCTGCCGCTCAAACCATGAGCGAAGGCCGCCATAAGTGAAGCCATTAATCATAATCACGACCTTGCCCCGAAAGTCGTCCATGTGGGTAATCGGGGCGTGATCTTCGAGATGCCAAGCACTCAGGACAACCGAGACCAGACTGATCTCACTGTCAATCACAGCACCTTGCAGGGCTGGAACGCCCGTCAAAGCCAGTGCAAAATCAATGCTGCCATTTTTCAGGTAGAGATTCGCTCGACTGACCGGAAGGTACAGGAACTCCAACTTGTAGCCGGCCTCTTTAGCCACTTTGCGCGTTACATCCACCATGTCGCCTTCAGGCTCCCCCAGTGCGTTCTGATAGGTCACCGGCGGGAACTCCATATAAGCCACACGCAGGGTATCGGAGTCCCGATCGGTGTGCTGAACGTGATCTGCCTGCACGGGGCCGATAACCACACTGAGACCAAGCCCACTCAAAAACACACAAATGAAGCGGAATAATGCTCTGGGCATGCGAAGACTAAGGTGCATAACACCCCTCTGGAATCTCTTTAACGATAGCGAAGAGTAACAGATCGAAAGATTGTCTGTGCAACGCAATACTCACTCTGGATCAGAAAGCATGGGTGACCATGTACAACCCTACGCCGCCCATCACGAGCGTATACGGGAAGGCCATAATCACCATCTTGCCGTAGGATAAACGCACCAGAGGTGCGATGGCCGACGTCAGCAGGAATAGGAACGCCGCCTGACCATTGGGGGTGGCAACACTCGGCAGATTGGTCCCGGTGTTGATCGCCACCGCCAGCGTCTGGAAGTGTTCGTAACTGATGCTGCCGCTATCCAACGCCTGCTTCACCTCACTGATGTACACCGTGGCGACAAAGACGTTGTCGCTGATCATCGACAGGATGCCGTTCGCCAGGAAGAACATGCCCGGTTGCTGGCTTTCCGGCAGACTGAGCACGTAATCGATAATGGGCTTGAACAGATGCTGCTCATGGATCACCGCGACAACGGCAAAGAACACCACCAACAACGAGGTAAACGGCAGGGATTCCTGGAAGGCTTTGCCGATTTTGTGCTCATCGATCACGCCGGTAAATGAGGTGATAAGAATGATCACCAGCAGGCCGATCAGACCCACCTCTGCAATGTGGAGTGCAAGCCCCAACACCAGAATGACGGCCGCAGCGGCCTGAACCCACAGCGCGGCTTTGTCGGAAGCCGTGCGGCTGGTGCGCTCATTTTCGGCAAACTCTTCCAGCACGCGACGGACGGGTTTCGGCAAACGCCCGCCGTAACCAAACCAGCGCAGTTTCTCCAAGGCCCAGCAGGTGCACAGCCCTGCGACCAGAACCGGCAAGCTGACCGGGGCCATGTGTAAGAAGAAGCCGACAAAGTCCCAACCCACCACTTTGGCAATCAGCAGGTTTTGGGGCTCGCCCACCATTGTCGATACACCACCGAGCGCAGTACCGATAGCCCCGTGCATCAACAGGCTGCGCAGAAAGGCCCGGAAGTTTTCGAGGTCTTCCCGGTGCAACTCGACCACTTCGGCATCGCTGTTGGCGTTGTGTTCTTTATGCTGGTAGCCCTTGCCGGAGGCAACTTTGTGATAAACGGAGTAGAAGCCGACAGCAACGCTGATGATCACTGCGGTGACGGTGAGCGCATCCAGAAACGCCGACAGTATCGCCGCGGCAATACAGAACAGCAGCGAGAGTGCCGATTTGGAACGCACCCCCACCAGTATCTGGGTAAAGGTGACCAGCAACAGCTCTTTCATGAAGTAAATGCCCGCGACCATAAACATCAGCAGCAGAATGACCGGGAAGTTGGTCAGTACTTCGTTATACACCGCATCCGAGCTAGTCAGGCCGATCAGCAACGCTTCCACAGCCAACAGACCACCCGGCAGCAGCGGGTAACACTTGAGCGCCATTGCCAGCGTGAAGATAAACTCACCAATCAATAACCAGCCCGCAACGCCAGGCCCAAATACGGACATGACGATTGGATTGGCTACCAAAAACAGCAAGATGACTTGCTTGTACCAGGTTGGGGCGTTGCCGAGGAAGTTACTTTTAAAGCCGGACACGATGGAGTTGGGCATTGCTTTATTCTTCTTAAAGTGGGCGTTTATAGGTTACGAAATGGCGCCCATACTTGCTTTTATTTTAGTCGGCTTGGTGCGGGCTAAACCTCCGCATGGGCGCCATGCAGAGGTGTTGGAGTCGTCAGATAGCCACAGCCAACGTCACTCCAGTATATTCCGAGACGGTACCTTAAAGTCATTAGACTAAGAAATAAAGCAGGCAGCGCGAAGCTGACGGTCCAGCTCATCGGGTTCCAGCGTGCGGCTGATAATTTCGAGCCGGGATTCATCGGCGGGTTCCGTATCCAGCAGGGTCAGTGCGCCCTCCACGGCATTGAGCATCCACCAGCCATTCGTTGTCTGGACCACCCCTTTAAAACGCTCAAAATCGGCATTACTGGCCAGGCTTTGCAACGCGATCGGATCAAAGACCGTGTCTTTGTGAACTCGCCAGCCCATGCTGGTATAACCATCGCCTTTGTTAAAATACGACTGCCAGGGCTCATCAGCCAGTGACGGTTTTTCGGCCAGAGCTTTGCCGTGGTGATGGTGGTGACTTTCGGGAAACTGTGGGGGCAGTCGATCAGAATCCCCCGCCAGCCATGCCATGGGAAGCTCCCCTCCACTGATCTTTCCGGTAAGTCGCTTTGCCGGTTGCCAGCCACTCGCCCAAGTGTCGAACCGGGCTAACTGTTCGGGTGTGCACAGGTCTGCTTTGCTCGCCACCAACAGTTCCGCCACGGCGACCTGATCGTGGAACTGCCGACTGGCAAGTACACGCTCGTCTTCCAGTCGGCGCGGATCAACCAGGCAAACGGATGTCGAAAGGTGCAAAACATCGGTGTAAAACTCGCCGGTCAGTGTTTCGATCACCTGTGCCGGATGGCCCAATCCCGTTGGCTCGATAAACAAACGGTCCGGACGTGAAAAGCTGATCAGGCTGTTGAGCCCGATCTGCATCGGCAGCCCCGAGACGCAGCACATGCAGCCGCCAGGCACTTCTTTCACTGCCACGCCCTGATTGGACAGAATGGCGCCATCGATACCCACTTCTCCAAACTCGTTGACCAAAACCGCCCAGCGCTCTCCTTCCGGCTTCTGTTTCATGAGGTTGAGAATTGCTGTGGTTTTGCCGGCCCCAAGAAAGCCAAGCACCAAGTGAGTGGGAATACGTGTCCGGATGTCTGCCATGGGTTCGTCGTTCTCTTCTTCCAATCCATTAATGTGTGCGAGTCTAGAGGCTCATTGATCGTCCGCGGGCTCGGTTACTCCCAGACCGGGAACGGATCATTCAGGGTTTGCCAGAAGGCTTTCCCCGCCAACAACTGTTGTTCATCCAAAAGGCACTCGTCCAGCTCGCGAGTCACAGCCGCCTGATCGATATTCTGGCCAATAAAGACCAGCTCCTGGCGCATATCACCGAAGGGCTCAACCCAGGTTTCCATAATTGAGTTACGGTACTCGGAATCCTCCGGCCAATTTTCCTTCGGCACGGCTTTCCAGAACATACCGGCGAATCCGTGCCTCGCCATACCGCCTGCCTGGCTCCAGTGGCCCGCATACTCTGGCCGAGTGGCGAGCCAAAAATAGCCCTTGGAACGTATCAGTTTGCCATTAGAAACGGGTTGATGCAGAAATTCATAAAATTTCGCCGGATGGAACGGACGCCGAGCGCGGTAGACAAAGCTGGAAATGCCATATTCCTCGGTTTCTGGGATGTGTTCGCCCCGCATTTCCTTTAGCCAACCCGGCGCCTGCTGCGCGCGCTCAAAACTGAACCGACCGGTATCCAGCACTTTATCCAGTGGCACCGCGCCCTGCGCAATGGCAACGATCTCTGCCTCTGTATTCAGACTTCCCAGCACGCCCTTAAGTCGCTCCAGTTCTTCTGGAGCAACCAGATCGGTTTTGCTGATCAACAGGATGTCACTGAATTCAACCTGATCCACCAGAAGGTCTGCGACGCTGCGCTCGTCTTCTTCGCCCAGACTTTCCCCCGCTTCCTGCAACGATTGTGCTTCATCAAAGTCCTTGAGGAAATTCATCGCATCCACAACGGTGACCATGGTATCGAGACGGGCGATGTCAGACAGACTGATTCCATCCTCATCCGCGAAAGTAAACGTTTCCGCTACCGGCAGAGGCTCCGAAATCCCCGTGGATTCAATTACCAGGCAATCGAAGCGGCCTTCAGCCGCCAGCTTACGCACCTCTACCAGCAAATCCTCACGCAGTGTGCAGCAAATGCAGCCATTGCTCATTTCGACCAGCTTTTCCTCTGATCGATTCAGGGTGACTTCCTGCTGGACCTGGGCGGCATCAATATTGACCTCGCTCATGTCGTTGACGATCACGGCCACCCGCCGTCCTTCGCGGTTGTTCAGGATGTGGTTCAGAACGGTGGTTTTGCCGGCGCCAAGAAATCCTGACAATACCGTTACCGGAAGGCGCGTATCTTGAAGGTTCATTTTCTGTCTCCGTGTTGCGTTAGCTGTTCCACACTGAACGTTGCTTTACATTAATAATGTTATAACATAACATTTGCAGCTCTTCGGCGATACGCCCTTCAAAGAATCAACAAACCTTCGGCATCCCACACCTGGTGTTTGGTCTTGATGGGTTCTCCTGATGCCTTTATTGCAACGTTATAACATGCCCTGGAGATAATATGACTTTCCCACCTGAACGACTCTCGTCTTCTCGGCGCCCCTTGGCCGCTTCGTTGGCATTGGCTTCAGCCGCACTGCTGTCCGCTTGCGGTGGAAGTGGTAGCAGTTCAGACGACGCCCATACCGAGATAAGCATTGAGACCGACGGGCGCCTCGCCCTGTTTGACTCCGGCGCATCAGCGCTGAAGTTTTTGGACTTGGACGATGCCCAGGTACTGACTTCAGTGAATATCGACGGCAGTTCCCCAAGCCTCTATGCATCACCGGATAATCGGTATGCCATTGCGATTCAACGTGAAGACGATCGAGTGTCGTTTTTTGATAGCGGGCTGTATACCGAAGATCATGGCGACCATCTACACGACTACGCTGAAACACCCAGCGCGCTGTCCCTGACGCTGAATGATCACAAACCGACTCACTACACCGCGGGCGAATCCTACGGTGTGATTTTCTTTGACGGCGGTACCGCTGCCAGCTCAAAAGTGACCGTTTTCTCTGACGCCACTCTGGGAAATAACTCAACCCTCGCCAGCCTTGATCTTGAGAACAACATGCACGGCGTTGCCAAGCTGATCGACGGTCATCTATTCGTGACTTACCGGGACAGCGCTATTACAGACACCACGCTCCCTGCCGCCGTCGAGCGTTACCACCTAGATGGTTCCAGTTTCGAATTCGAAGAGCGTTATGACGAAGCCTGCCCGGATCTTCACGGTGCCGGTTTGAGCGCGCACAGTCTCGGATTTGGTTGCAGTGACGGCGTACTGGTCATCGACCTCCACGAGGCCGGCTACCCTGCAACCAAGCTGGCGAACCCTGAAAGTCTTGACGCCGGAGCGCGCATTGGAGACTTCGCCGCCAATCACGATGTTGAAGAGCTGGTCGGCATTGCCGGCGACCAACTGTTCATTATCGATGGGGAATCAGATACCACGGCTTATCGTGAGCTGACCATCGGCGACGGCGTGGGCCTGATTACACAAGGCTTTACCACACACGGCGAGGTGTTCTATGTGCTCGGTGATGACGGCGACCTGCGACTGTTTGATCCTGCTGATAACTGGGCCCTGCTTAACACGGTTCCGTTAATCGACGCGCCCAGCGACGGCGATACCTTGGCCACAGCCGTCTCAGCAGCCCAGGAGCGCCTGTTCGTGTTACACAACCAAGCCGTTATCGAAGTCGATACGTCCGCCGGCCAAATCGTTCGGACCATCACGCTCGATTTTGAGGCGTCTTCCATTGCGTGGCTGGGGCTAACCGAGGAAGCCCACCATGACGATGATGAACACGATCACTGACGTTCCCACCCACCCTTTATGAACCTCCCAGGGCAGCTCGGTGCAAGCCGGCCTGCCCTGTTGCGTTAACGTTGGAGTATTTATGATTCGCCGTACGATTTCTTTGGCCGCCCTTGCCCTGACACTGCCCGCAACCGGAGCCGTTGCAAACGAATTAAACCCCGATGTCAGCCTGACCCTGGATGGCTATTACAAGCAGAATGACACTGCGCTGTCACACCGGGACCAAGGTTTTGGCCTCGGACATACCGAACTGTCCTTGTCTTCCCCCATCGATGATCTGTTCTCTGGGCGATTGACCGCCGTTTTCGAGGAGCATGATGGCGAGAGTGAGGTGTTGGTTGAAGAAGCTTACCTGCAAACCAACGGTTTGCCCGCAGGGCTCAGTGTTCGCGCAGGTCGTTTCCTTTCTCAGGTGGGCTATCTCAACGGCCGGCACCTGCACGAAGATGATTTTGTCGAGCGCCCCGCCGTCTACCGCGCGCTATTGGGCAGTCATTACTATGATACCGGCCTGCGCCTGAACGCCCTCCTACCTGTGCCGTTTTTCTGGCAAGTCGGCGCAGAAGCATTCGCTGGCAACGAGCTTTCAGAAGGCGACGAAGATATCGGTGTCTATACTTTGAACACTCGGGTCGGCGGTGACCTTTCTATCTCCCAAAGCTGGCAGGCTGGGCTGTCCTATCTGCGCAACCGTCAGACCCATGTCGAGGCCAGCGAAACAGACGATCACCACGACGAAGATCATGACGATGATCACGATCACAGTCACGGTGCCTCCTACACCGGTGAAAATCTCTACATAGCCGATGTCGTTTGGAAATGGTCACCGAACGGCAACAACCGTGAGCAGCAGGTGACGCTCAGCGCAGAATACCTCTATGCCGATGACCTGAACGAATTCGCGACTTCCAATGACTATCACGAAGGCTGGTACGTGTCTGGTGTTCACCAATTTTCACCACAGTGGTCTGCGGGGGTCCGGTATGGCGAGGTGGAGCTGAGTGAAGCCCACGGTGACCACTTCCACAAGCAAGACCTGCAAGAAACAGACGTCATGCTGAGCTGGTCACGTTCCCACTTTTCAACCATCAGGCTTCAATACACGCATCAGTCCGCAACCGGGTTTAGCGATGCGGATAACACCTTGGCGGTACAATATGTGATGTCGCTCGGTGCGCACGGTGCTCATGGTTATTGATATGCGCCACTCACGATGCGTCATTCTCTGTGTGCTGATCGGGCTGGTTTCTTTGCCAGCCCGGGCAGATTTCCATGTATTTGCCTGTGAGCCCGAGTGGGCAGCCCTGACCCGAGCATTGATGCCAGACGCTCACTTCACAACGGCGACAAGCTATCTGCAGGATCCCCATTACATTGAAGCGAGACCAAGCCTGATCGCCGCCATGGGCCGAGCGGATATTGCCATCTGCACGGGGGCATCTCTGGAAGCTGGCTGGTTGCCGACACTGCTTCAGCGGGCAGGCAACGCACAGGTTCAGCCGGGCCGGACCGGTCTGTTTTTTGCCGCAGATCATGCCCAATTGCATGCGCCTCATGATCACGTAGACCGCAGCATGGGGGACGTACACCCGGAGGGAAATCCCCACGTGCATCTATCGCCGGATCAGCTACCCAAGATTGCCGAAGCGCTGGCCAAGCGCCTCGGCGAACTCAGGCCCGAACACTCGGCCGATATTTTTGCTCGTTACATAACGTGGCGCGTGAACTGGAACAGCCACCGGGAACGATGGCGCGAAAGTGCGAAAGCCTTGGAAGGGCACTCCTTTGTCATCCAGCACACCGGCTTCAGCTACCTGTTGAGCTGGCTTGGTGTGGGCTCCACCGTGGATTTGGAACCGAAACCGGGATTGCCACCCAGCGCCAGTCATCTGAGTCAGTTGCTGACCGATCCGGGGCTGGACAAGGCATCGGCGATCCTGATTGCCAGCCACCAGGACCGAAAGCCCGCTGAATGGCTGGTGAAACAGACGAATAAGCCGATTCTTGTGTTACCGGGAACGGTGACCGACGATTCACCAAACGACAATCTGGCCGGGCTGATTTCTACCATTGTGGGCCGCCTCGAATCGAGCATCACAGAGGTGTCTGATGGGAGCCTTTGAGTGGCTGCTTCTGCCGGTATTGGGTAGCGCTCTGCTTTGCCTACTGTTAGTGCCGCTGGGGTATCAGGTGATTGCCCGGGGCGTGATCTTTGCCGATCTCGCGATTGCCCAATGGGCGGCACTGGGCACCCTCGCGGGGCTGTATTTCCTGCCGAACTACACGCTTGCCGGGGCGCCAGTGAGCAGTTTGCTGTTCGCCCTGCTCGCAGCCATGACGGTTCACCTGATCTTCAGGCTGCTCGGCGAAGCAAAAGAGGCCTGGATTGGCCTTCTGTATGTGGTCGGTGCCAGTCTGGCAATACTGCTGGTAAGTGACGACCCCCATGGCGCTCAGGCTCTGCAACGTGCGGCCGCTGGCGATCTGCTATGGGCGAATTGGGAGCTGGTCGTGGCAACAGCGATACTGGCCGCACTTGTCTGGCTACTCAGCTGGAAGTTGTCTGGGTGGCTTTCCAGCGCAGCGTTCATGCCGGTGTTTGCGATCGCAGTGACCTACTCGGTGTCGTTGGCTGGCATCTATGTTGTGTTCGCAACACTGATTATCACCCCGCTGATCGTCGGATCCATCCAAGGTAAATCGCCAATAGCCGCCGCTCTATGTGCGATCGCCGGACACCTGGTCGCCATCGTTGGTTCCGTGATGTTCGATGTACCGGTAGGGCCCGCCATCGTTATAGCGACACTGTTTACCGCGCTGCTTTGGCTTGGCACTAGATCATTGTTTTCAGAAAATGGTCATCACTTGTGATTCAGCAGTGACAAACTCCGATCGACTGACTGCATGCGCCATAACAGACATCTGTTCTCTGAGCTTTTCTTCGAAGCGTGCGGCAGCCGTCTCGGGTATGGCCGCGGCAGTCGGAATATCGGCGGTCAAAGGATCAACCGGGCGACCATTGATGTGCAATTCAAAATGTAGGTGAGGACCTGTGCTTCGCCCGGTATTGCCAGAGAGCGCGACCTTCTGGCCACGCTCCACATGAGCGCCTTTGCGAACCAGTATTTTGTGAAGGTGAAGGTAGCGCGTGGTGTGGGAGCCGCCATGATCAATATCGACATATTTGCCCGCATAGCGATGGTTACCCACCCGCCTGACAATACCCTCTCCTGTGCTGAAAATAGGCGTTCCTATTGGGGTGGCAAGATCCACGCCGTTATGTGGTGACCGCCGCCCTGTTATCGGGTGCAATCGGTTCCGATTAAAAACAGAACTCACTCGGTAGGGCTTGTCGGTGGGCCACCGAAGGAAGGCTGGCGTCACGCTTTCACCGCTTTCATCGTAGTAATTGCCGTCATCGAAACGGAAAGCATTGTAGGTTTTTTTGCCACGAGTGAAGGATACGGCGCCAAGTCGCGTATTTCCCGTTGTTTGCTCGCCCAACATCTCGTGATCAACAATCACAGCATAGGTATCCCCGGCTCGGAGATCTCTGCGAAAGTTCAGCTGATTTCCCAGTAATTGATCGATTAATAGAACCTGGGAACGGGTCAGTCCGGAGCGAAGGGCTGAGTTATAAAAGCTGCCCTCAACCGATCCTCGGAGCACTTCAGAGACCCAGTGGGTATCCGCCTCGAAGGTCTGGTGGACGAATGTTCCATCCGGTTGTTTGCTGTAAACCACCTTCCGGGCAGCATCCAGATGGAGTGTCAGTGCCGAAAAACGGCCCTCATGATCGAAGGTCAGCGCTAGCTTGGTTCCCGGCGTCAAGGTCTCGAGCGACAAGTATTCGGCGTCTGCCTCCATAATTCTGTACAAGTCTTTCACAGACGCGCCGCTGGCATGGAAAATACTGCTCAGGGTGTCACCGGACTGCACCCGACGTTCAAACGTTTCGTGGGTGGCGTGATCTGCTGATGGTTTGACCGGTTCGGCTAACAGTTCGGTGTTATCCAATTTCTCCGAAAGATCATGTTCTTCAATGTCGTGAAAGAACACACTCCCCTGCGTCAACGCACGGGAAGTTTCCATCGGTAGCAAACTGGCAGTAAGAAGAATCACACCTGAAATCGCAAGGGAATATTTACGGATTGGTGTGAACATTGGGGATTTGTTCATTGTCGCAACGACTCCCGGTTATTCGTGAACACGTCTGTCATTATTGAGCCTCGGACCCATCCGCCGAATGACCATGTGGACGGCATTAAAGGCGATAAACAGAAAAGCTACAACACACACAATCGTAGGACCGGTTGGTGAGTCAAAGTGATAGGAAAACCGGAGACCGGCCACACTGGCGCACGCGCCGATAACCGCAGCCATCAGTGCCATAGCTTCAGGGGTTCGGCTGAATCGTCTCGCAGTTGCCGCCGGAATAATCAGCATAGCGACGATCAAAAGAACACCCACCACCTTGATCGCAACCGCCACCACAATGGCAAGTGCAATCGTCAGCACCAGCTGTTCCCGGCGCGGAGAAATACCACTGGCAAGAGCGAGATCTGGGTTCAGGGTCGACAACAACAGCGCTGACCAGCGATAACCTACCATAATGAGCACCACCAAAGCGCCTCCCCAGATGATCGCGAGGTCAGTTTTTCCTACAGCCAGAATATCGCCGAACAGGTAGGCCATCAGATCAATACGAACGCCGGATAGAAACGAAACCGACACCAGCCCAACGGCCAATGCAGAGTGGGCCATGACCCCGAGCAGGGTATCCATGGCGTAGCCTCGCCCACTCAGGGTGGAGACGATCACAGCCATCAGTAAAGAAACGAGCAGTACCCCGGCAAAAATCGGTGTTGAAAGCGTCAGCGACAACGCGACACCCAGCATCGCTGCGTGAGCGGTGGCATCCCCGAAGTAGGCCATGCGCCGCCAGACAACAAAACAACCCAGTGGGGCAGCCGCCAATGTAACGCCAATACCCGCCAATGCCGCCCTGACCATGAAATCGTCCAACATTACACGGCTTCCCGAATCGGCCCGGGAGTGTGGCTATGGCTTTTGTGACTGTAGAACGCCAGGGTATCTTCCTCCCCCTCAAAGCCGAATAGCCTTTGGAATTCAGCCGATGCGCTTACTGTTTCCGGCTCGCCTTCACAACAAATCGTGCCACTAAGACAAATCACTCGCTCGGCTTGGCGCATGACAACCTGAAGGTCATGACTGACCAATATGACAGCACACGCAAGTTCCTGCCGGATTCCATCGATTTGTCGATAGAACGCCGCAGTACCCCGACGATCCAAGCCTTGCGTGGGTTCATCAAGGAGCAGCAGATTAGGCTTTCCGAGCAAAGCTCTTGCGAGCAGCACCCGTTGTAACTGACCACCCGACAACGACATAAGCTGCTGGTTCAACAGATCGGGCACGTCAGCGTTCAACATCTGCTGACGAATCTCAGCCAACGACGAGCTCCGCGCTAACTGAAGGAATCGTTTCACTGTCATGGGAAGCGTTTCGTCGATATGCAGACGCTGAGGCACATACCCGATCGACAGTCCCGGCGACCGGATAATCTGTCCGCCGGACGGCGTAACAGCACCTATAAGCGATCGAAGGAATGTCGACTTGCCAGCCCCATTGGGACCAATAATGGTGATGATCTCGCCCGGATCAACCCGTACATTCACGTTTTCGAGTATGGCTTTGTTGCCTATCCGAACGGATAGGGCTCGAGTTTGAAGCAGCATTAAGTGTCCTCTACGCACGGCTTCGAAATGAACAAATTTCCGACTCTTCACCGGCGTGATTAAACGTCAGGTTCCCAAATGGATGGTTATGTTATAACATAACATTCATTGATTCATCTATAACGCCACTTAATCGGGGGGTACCCCGTTCAAACTTTGCTCAGGAGCTTCCGAATGTTTCGCGCCGTGTTGTTAACAGGTTTTACCAGTTGCCTCTTACCTACCCTGGTGTTCGCGAATCCTCCGAAAGTAGCTGTCGATATTGCCCCGGTCCATTCCATCGTAAGCCAGGTCATGGAGGGCGTGGGACACCCGGATTTGCTGATTCAGCCGGAAGCATCGCCACACAGTTATTCATTGAGACCGTCAGAGGCAGAAGCGCTGTCGGAAGCCGATGTCGTTTTCTGGGTGAGTGAGGAATTAACGCCGTGGCTGAAGAATTCGATGGCTAATCTGGCCGGATCAGCAACGAAAGTCGAGATGCTTGAAATGACCGCTACGATCAAACACGAGTATCGCGACGGGGGGACGTTCGAGGCTCATGATCATGCTGATGAGAGTGATCACCATGAGGAGCAGGAGGGCCATCACGATGATGATCACCACGCGGAGGCTGATGAGCACCATCATCATGGCGCAGATGATCCTCATGCCTGGCTCGACCCGGTCAATGCAAAACTCTGGGCCAAAGAAATCGCCCAGATACTCTCGGAACACGATGTGGAAAACGCCGATGCTTACCGCAAAAACGCCCGATCGTTCGGGCAGTCCATGGATGAGCTAAGGGCCTCTCTCGACGAGCGGGCTCACAACCTTGAGGGTATTCGGTTCATTGTTTTCCATGATGCCTATCAGTATTTCGAACAGCGTTTCGGACTGACCGCAGCTGGAGCCATTGCGTTATCTGACGCGTCCGATCCAAGCCCGGCCAGGATTCGGGAAATTCAGGCCACCGTGTCTGAACTTGGTGTGACTTGCTCTTTCACCGAGCCCCAATACAACCCGGGTTTACTCGATACCGTGTTCGAAAATACCGAAGTTAAAACGATTGGCGTAATGGACCCTCTGGGCGCTGATATTGAGGTTGGCAGTGATCACTATATCAAACTGTTGAACCAGCTGATGACGAGTCTTGAGACATGCAAATCTCAAGCTTGAATGCTGTTTTCAGGCCAATAATCCATGATTCGTCTCACATCGAATCAACGCAAGGTTTTCGAGGCGCTTGAGCAGGCTGGCAAGCCTATTGGCGCATACGCGATTCTGGAACAGACCGGCTTTCGAGGCGCCATCCAGGTATACCGGGCGCTGGAGAAGCTTATAGACCTTGGATTAGCGAAGAAGCTCGAAAGCCTGCATGCGTATATCTGCGTGTCGCAGAAAGCCGAGATCGCTCCGACTGCCTTTGCCATCTGTGACCATTGCGGCCACATCCATCAGTTAAAGGAAGTCAGAGAGGTCAGACAATTACACGAATGCCTGGCGCAGATGGATTTTGAAGTCTGTCGGTCCGTTATCGAAATACACGGTGCCTGCTCAACTTGTGCCAGTCGAAAACGAAACAAGTAACAACGGCGACGCGACACTGCACTTGCCGCTGAACCGCTGATTCATCAACCGGACGTTGATTCACCATGGATAAAGATTTGCCCGATGTTGCTTCCAATGAGACCCCTCAGGTTCAGGCCCCGTTAGAGTGGGTCGGAATGAGCAGAATCGATGTCCCCTTGAACGTCTCTGAGCGGGGTTGTCATGGCCCTCTCCATGCGGTTGTCGATGCCCAGGTCAATCTGCCCGTCGCGACCGTCAAGGGCATTCACATGTCACGCATCTATCGGATGCTGGATGAAGCATCCCGGCACGAAATTATTTTGCCGAACCACCTGCAAAGCCTGCTTGAGCAAATGGTGGAAAGTCATCGGGACTGTTATACCGATAGCGCAAAGGTGCGCTTGGATTTCAAACTCCTCGCGCGGCGACCGGCACTTAAGTCGCCCGGTCTGGCAGGTTGGAAAGCGTATCCTGTCCGAATCGAGGCGACCTTGGTCCGTGGTATTTTCGCACTCCAAGGCTCGATCACGGTCGAGTACTCCTCAACTTGCCCCTGCTCGGCGGCCTTGGCTCGGCAATTGGTGGCCCAGGGCTTCAGGGCGGATTTCCCCCACGGCGAACCCCTTGAGTATGAACAAGTTGCCGCTTGGCTGGAGGATAAGGCAACACTGGCGACGCCCCACAGTCAGCGCAGTGAGGCAAAAGTCAGCGTCGACATCCCCGTTTCGGCGCAGTCCTTTAGCCTGATGCCCCTGATCGAACAGGTGGAAAATGCTCTGACAACGCCTGTACAGACGGCGGTCAAACGCGCGGACGAGCAGGCTTTTGCCTTACTCAACGGCCAGAACCTTATGTACGTCGAGGATGCCGCACGCCGAATACAAAATGCGCTTTCCGGCCACTTTAATAACGTTCGCACTCATGTCCGACACCTTGAGAGCCTGCATCCACACGATGCAGTTGCCTCTGCGGTATAACCGGAATTTTCAGATTTTTCGCCTGCTTGACGCAGTATCAGTTAAAGATCGGATAGATGTTCATGGAGTCGCAAAGTGAGCACTGACACCATTCAGTTATACAACAGCCTCACCGGCCGCAAAGAGCCTCTGAAAACCGAACTTCCCGGTCGAGTGACTTTGTATGTCTGTGGGCCAACCGTTTACAACTTTGCTCATATCGGCAATGCGCGGCCAGCGGTGATTTTCGATGTGCTGGCCCGACTGCTGCGGCAAGATTATCGCTGCGTGCTCTATGCCCGAAACTTCACGGATGTGGACGATAAAATCAACGCCGCAGCGGCAGCCGAAGGGGTGCCGATTCATACCATCACCAATCGCTACATCAAGGCCTACCATCAAGACATGCACGCGCTGGGAATCGAGGCGCCGGATCTGGAGCCTCGTGTCACCGAACACATGCCGGCCATTATCGAGCTGATCCAGACGCTGATTGATCGAGGCTACGCCTATATCGCGGAAGGGCATGTGCTCTTTGACGTCTCTTCCTACCCTGCCTATGGGGCGTTGTCCAAGCGTAAACCGGATGACATGCTGGCTGGCGCGCGTGTTGAAGTTGCGCCTTACAAGCAAAGCCCGCTGGATTTCGTTCTCTGGAAACCGTCAAATGCCGATCAGCCCGGGTGGGAGAGTCCCTGGGGCTGGGGCCGGCCCGGTTGGCACGTGGAATGCTCTGCCATGATCGGCAAGCACCTTGGTAAAACAATCGACATCCATGGCGGCGGTCAGGACCTCATCTTCCCTCACCACGAGAATGAGATTGCTCAAAGCACGTGCGCCAATGGTGTTCTCTACTGCCACACTTGGGTGCACAACTCCTTCGTTACCGTCGACGGACAGAAGATGTCGAAATCTCAGGGCAACGTCCGATTGGTACGGGATCTTCTCACTGAGGCCTCAGGCGAAGCCATTCGGTTGACGCTTCTGTCCACTCACTACCGCAACCCGCTTGACTGGAATGATCAACGCCTGAACCAGTCCCGGCGAACCCTGGCCCGCTGGTATAAGGCCTTGGCCAGAGCGGAGATTCATCAGCGAGCAGCCTGGAACGACACCAAGCCGGACACGCAGGTTCTCGCGGCATTAAGGGATGACCTGAACGTCTCGCGCGCCCTGAAACGGATGCACGAACTCTGTCGTCTGCTGGAGCAGACTGAAGCCAACGAGCCAAAGGAAAAGGCTGCATTGACCTTTCGCGCTTCGGCATCACTCCTAGGCCTGCTGCAACAACCGGCACCGGCGGCGTTGCATAATTTGCAGGGCAACACCGTTGAAAATGCGGAAACGAAACTTTCGCCCGAGCGTATTGAAGCCTTGGTTCGTCTTCGACAGGAAGCGCGCCAGCAACGCAACTTTGTTCGCGCCGATGCGCTACGCGATGAGTTGGCGGCGGCGGGCGTGGTCATTGAGGACACCCCCGCGAGCCGCGCACTATCGCCGCAGACTCATAAGGAGAATTCTGGATGATTCGAAAAAACCCTCGGGGCGATTTGCCGCAGGTTCACCCCAGTGCGTTCGTTGATCCAACGGCCATTCTTTGCGGACTGGTCATTGTTAAGGAAAACGTCTTTATAGGCCCTTACGCGGTCATAAGGGCGGATGAAATGGATGCCGACGGCCATATCGAACCGATCATCATTGGTGCTCACTCCAACATTCAAGATGGTGTCGTGATCCACTCCAAGTCGGGTGCAAAAGTAACCATCGGCCAACGAACCTCTATTGCACACCGGGCCATCGTGCACGGCCCATGCATTATTGGGAACAGTGTGTTCATCGGGTTCAACAGTGTGCTGTTCAATTGCACGGTCGAAGATGGCTGTGTCGTGCGCTACAACGCTGTCGTCGATGGCTGTCATTTGCCGCCAGGGTTTTATGTACGGTCTACCGAGCGCCTTGGCGCAGAAACCGATCTCGCTTCTTTGCCACAAGTATCCGCGGATGCTAGTGAATTTTCTGAAGACGTGGCGCGGACCAACAACGATCTGGTGCGTGGTTACAAGCAGATCCAGAACGAGTTCTGAAGGGTCATTCGGGAGTGAAGCGTTTATGCCTCAGGAAAACACCTCATCTTCACGCCATGCCGATCTATTGATTAGCAGCGGCTCAGTGGTGACGCCGAACGGAATTGAGCACCTCGATATTGCTTGCGTTGATGGCCGCATCGTCGCAATGGGATCGTTGCAAAACCGGTGGACAGCAGATACCCAACTGAATGCTCATGGTCTGCATGTGCTACCGGGTGTCATCGATAGCCAGGTGCATTTTCGCGAGCCGGGACTTACTCATAAAGAAGATCTCGAAGCCGGCACCCGGGGTGCCGTGTTGGGCGGGGTGACCGGGGTTTTTGAAATGCCCAATACCCATCCGCTGACGCTATGGCGTGAAGATCTCGAGGCTAAACTGGACGCCGCCAAAGATCGTGCCTGGTGCGATTACGCCTTCTATATCGGTGGCGCTGGGGTAAACGCCGAACAGTTACAGACACTGGAAAATCTGCCCGGCTGTGCCGGTGTGAAAGTCTTTATGGGTAGCTCTTTTGGCGAGCTTTTGGCTGACAATGACGCGGTATTGCGCAGCATTCTGCGCCACGGGCGCCGGCGTATGGCCGTGCACGCCGAAGATGAAACCCGCCTGCGTGAACGCAAAGCCATTGTGGAGGCCAGCGGGGATGTTTGCCATCACCCCGATTGGCGCGATGTAGAAAGCGCACTCAACGCGACACGCCGAATTGTGGCCATGGCTGGGGAGGCAAAGCGGCGCTTGCATGTGCTTCACGTTTCAACCGCTGAGGAAATGCAATACCTCGCCCGGCATAAACGCCGGGTCACGGTGGAGACGACACCCCATCACCTGACCATGACTGCTCCGCAGTGCTACCAACGTCTGGGAAGCCTGGCGCAAATGAACCCGCCGGTTCGGGAGCAGCGTCATCAGGATGCTATGTGGCGCGCCATCCGAGAGGGCGTAGTGGATGTCATCGGCAGTGACCACGCGCCGCATACCCTGGAAGAGAAAGCGCAACCCTATCCCCTTTCGCCCAGTGGTATGACAGGCGTGCAAACGTTATTACCGGTGATGCTTGATCACGTGCATGCCGGACGTCTCAGCCTGCAACGATTGGTGGACCTGACCAGCGCGGGGCCGGCCCGCATTTTCGGGATCGAAGGCAAAGGCCGTATTGCCGTGGGCTATGACGCCGACCTGACTCTAGTTGATCTTGCCGCCCAGCGGACCATTGGCAATGAATGGGTTGCCAGCCGCAGTGGCTGGACGCCGTATGACGGCAAATCCATCACCGGCTGGCCCATTCACACCGTTATTCGCGGCCAGATGGTGGTCCGTGATGAAGCATTAGTGGGCACACCCAAAGGTCAGCCCATTCGTTTTCTTGAAACGTCTGAATCGACATCTGCGTTGGTTTGAGCGAAAACATTTATTGAGAGAAACAGACCATGATGAATGAATCTTCCAATCCACAACAAACCGGCCCAGTGAAGCTTGCTCCCCGGACCTCCATCGAGCAAGTGGAGGAAGGCTACGAACTTGCGCCAAAGTTTGATTCGGATGGCCTGGTCGCCTGCGTAACCACCGCAGCTGACAGCGGTGAAGTACTGATGCTGGGCTACATGAACCCGGAAGCTTTGGAAAAAACGATCTTCACGGGTGAAGCGCATTACTGGAGCCGCAGCCGTGGGGTTATCTGGCACAAGGGCGCCACCAGTGGCTTGGTCCAACGTGTTGTCGAAATGCGTGTTGATGATGACCAAGATGCGGTTTGGCTCCGAGTAGCAGTGGCGGGGTCAGGCGCGAGTTGCCACGTTGGCTACCGCTCCTGCTTTTACCGGCGAATTCCGGTTGCAGAAGATAGGAAGGCCGGCGAACGCTTGGTGTTTACCGAGAATGACAAACAATTCGACCCCATCAAAGTTTACGGCGACGCACCTAATCCGACAAAGCTTTGAGGGCGCTGGCAAACCGCTGTTTCAATGTTATTCCTGATTTCCTGGCGGAGATTCTCGAGTAACGGATTGATGAATGAATAGAGCAATGCTCGACAGGAGAGTGCTTGTTATGTCCGGAGAGATAAACGGAGCCGTCATACCGGTGGCTGTCCACGGCGAGAAGCCGGAGAGCCTGACAGCGATATTTCAGGAAAACGTGAATTTAGCCATCTGGCAACGAACATTGCCTACACAGGTAACCGAATTCGCCACCCGGTTTGCACTGGAGGCACGCCGGTTTGAGCGTTTCTTGGGCCTGGATGCGGAAGATGATCTCAACCAGATTTTGCCCGGATGGGCTCTTGAGCTGCCGGGAGCAAGCGCTTGGCTAAACGACGTACAAGAACTTATCGAAATGTACCGCTGCCTGTTTGAACCCGCGGCCGTTGGCGTTCGTTTGCATGTGTTACCGACCACCATGTGTCCGCGTTTTCATACCGACCGGGTACCGACCCGCTTATTGGTTACGTATAGCGGCCGGGGCACCGAATGGTTGCCGGAAAGGATCATCAACAGGAGAAACGAACCGGGACCATTACCGGATCAAGAGGTTAATGACCGAGACATTCAAGTGATGCCCACCGGTGCAGTGTGTCTGCTCAAAGGGGAAGCTTGGGTGGGTAACGAAGGTCGTGGTGTGGTTCACCGTTCTCCGGCGCCTAGTGCCCAGCCCCGGTTGGTCTTGGGGCTGGACTGGTGTCGCGTGACATTAAAGCTTGATAAAAACAGGCGCTATTTGCACGCACTTTTGGACTAGACAGATCCTAGAGTTTGATAATTTTAAACCCATCATGGAGAAGCACGATCAAATCCAAGACATTAGAGTTTGATGCTTTTTGTCGCCGAAGGAAAACCGTGCCTCACTCAAACGCGGGCACAAGGGTTTCCGAAAGTCCAATCCCAATTCTCGCCTGTGGATCGATGCTATTTAGACAATCGAAGAGTGCCTTTTCGTAGATTACGCTGACAAACACAGACATATTCCGGCTGGAATCAGTTGTATCGTGGATTATGTCGCAGATGACAGAGCCGTCCCGCAGAGCTATCCGAGCTACCCCAATGTGGAGGCTCATAGGGAGAGCATTTTCATGAATCTCTAGCCGAGTGCGACCAAGAATGGCCGGTTGCACTACTTGGGCCAAACCTTCTCCCATATAATCTCTTAAAAGCATAAACCTTGCGTTAAATATAAGAGGGATAGGCTGCTGCCCATTAGCCTCCATGATCATACTAAGGACGGAAAAGATTACTTGAGCGCATTGCTCACCCTTTAGATAGAGATCATCGGCGTTAATTCTAATATCTTTATTTGAAGCGACGACCAAGGTAACGGGCTTAAAGCAAGTACTTTTATCAGGATACTTTAAACCTACATACTCGGGCGGATCAGCCCTTAAATAAGCTATCCCATCGTTTTCCTGCAAGAAAAACCTAATGTTCGGACCATAATTATCATCATGCACATAGAAATGAAATGAGTTATCATCTTCAGCACATATGCTTTCTTCGTTATTCTCATCAACTTGGTTTTCTCGGGCCCCCACTATACATATTGCATGACCACCAACCCCATTATGACCTAAAAGCAAAACGGGATATCCAGATCTAACAAAAGATAAACAGTTTACCGAAAATCGCTTTTTTGAAAATCCTAGAACAACACCGTTATCATCTTTAATGTCACCGGAAACCGCTACGGGATTGAAATCCTGGCGATGGATCGCCTCCAAAATCTGATTAGACGTCATGCCCTTTGACGGAAACGCCCTCGCTCCAAATTCTTCAGCGGACGTTGTAATCTCAGCTGTTGTAGGGATAGCATGGTGGTCGTCTAGCGCAGAGGAATGAAACATCGTCCATAAACCTATAGTGGCACAAGCAGCTACTCCAGTATCTTGCTGCTGCCATGCCAAGCCTTTTACCGATAATCTCAAACCAGCTATGTGGACATGGTAGGTTCGGGCAGGTTTAGTTATCCGAGGGGTTTCTGGTGTTTTGTCTGGATATAGCGCAAGAACAGTTCGCCCGAATGGTGCTGAGCGGATTGGTCGTAAAACTATAAATCCGAGGTAGTTATTTTGAATAACGCTCTCTTCATCATTCGTATTTAAGCTTTCTAAAAAACCATCTATATTAGTTTTATTTGGACCAAAAATATGCAGACGCTTACATACATTTTTATAACCTCTAGCGACGCGTGAATAAAAACTAGAGAATTCATCCAAGTAATCCCGGTCGAAATAATTTTCTTCCACTAATATAGTTTTAGCACCAGCACCGGAAAGATAGCTAATGATGTATTTTTTTTGATGAGTATCCTCCAAAATTCGAATTGGATTAGACTCATCTTCAAAGTCCCACCACGATATACCTTTCGCTTGGTTCATTGACACTCCATATCAACAAAAAACCCAGCATAACAGCTGGGCTTTAACTTATTAAAAATTTTTATCTAGCAATAGATTTGCGCCAAACAAGACTCGTCGAATCGAGTATTGTAAGGAGAGTCCTTCTGCTCTTCTTTCTTGCGATCCAGAGTTTCAACTAAAATATGCATATTTGCCTTTGGTATCTGAAGATCTGCAGGCAAAGACGACCTAACCCTTTGACCTTCGCTCCAGAGCATCCTGCTTTGCTTTTTAGTCATACCCTCTCCCAGTGCACCGAAAATTAGAACACGTGATCAATCTAAAACCTACGTTTGAAGAAAACAGCCATGGCATCCGCGCAATACTCTAGGCTCGCCTCCTCCAAGACTACTCTATACCCCGTATATAGACTAAAAAACCATTTGGGCCAAGAGCAGCGCAGAATTTTACTAGAAGAGCAGACGTGATTCTATCGAAGATTAACCTACACACTCTGCCCAGCGTAATAAACTGAGAATAACTCATCCACCAGATTTAACCTAATCACTCTAGCCTCCCCTAAACTTACGAATCTTAGCAATGCTCAGCAACCAGACGGGCGCCGGTCACAGAGGCGCTCTGCGCCCATCCGTCCACTAGGGGGCAAAATTATTGAAAGAAAATGAGGGCATCCTGCAAGTACGAGATATAATCAATCGAGTAAAAGACTGTATCTTTACCTAGCTTGAAGCGCGCTCTACCTCTCTCACCAACGCTTTGATATTGCGCTCCAGTATATTCACCCATCGAGTTTGGAATTGTTCTGGAGTCACCGCTACTGACTTCCCGCCTTTTTTCGTCACCCGCCGAGGATGAACACAGGTTTTTGGGGCCGCATTCAAGCCTCTGATAAATTCAAGATCCCAATATAATCCCATGGTGGAACAACGCTGCAGCAGTGATTTAACTCCCTCAGACGCATCCTTAGAAAAAACCACCGCCAAATTACTTAATGTATGCGTACTGAGCAAGCTCTCAGTATCAACTTCAATGACAATGACCGGAACAGACTGATATTTCAGTAATACAACGTAACTTTGTACAGGCCTTCCAGTTGTTGTCCTGGTGGCCGCTAAGTTGGTGCCGCCTGGCCAAGGCATCTGATAGCACACCTGCTTTTCCAAACTAAAACCAGGCCGTTCTCCTAGTTGCTCCATGACTTTTTCAAAGATCTGGAATCTATCAGTCGGCTCAACTTCGGCGAGATCCTCCGAGATCAGCTCCGCATGCTCTCCACTCCGGTTAATACCATAATCAAGCTCTCGCCCCGTACCACATTCCGTAGCATGGCCGGGACTACTAGTTTCTGGTACCGGTATTGAGTCAACGTCCACGTCAGGCTTTACCTTGTACCGTTTACCATTTACCTGCACTCGGAGTTTCAGGCTATCGTCGAACGAAAATCTAAATACGTCCTCATCAACCTTATCCAATTTTTTACCTAACAGAGGCTCAAGACTGAGCTCCATTAGTGGATCATCATCGGAACGCTGTATCCTCGGCCTATTACCATTAGCCGTATCTTTAGCGAAGAGTTCATTGAACGTCGGATGATCAAAAATTATAGGTTTTTGATGGTTAAACAGAGAGTTATGAAATCCATTGATTTCACTGATTGTGAATATCCCACTGGCATCCCCCCGCCCATAGTAGCCAGATCCCGATATCTGCCACCCTTTCATTCGTGGCGGTTTAAAACGAAAGAGCCAGGGTTCGCTATTTGACTCCATCCAGAAACCTAAGATCGAGCCAAAACTTCTTCGAGCGCTTTTGTCCAAAAGCACCCATGAAAGGTGAGCAAGAGCAGCCTTAGACTTTAAGTTTGATTGCGGGTAATCCGCGATCGCAGAGAACTTGATAGTCGTTGCTTCATCGCTCTCCGAGATCTGGGCCAAACCATTTAATCCATTAGACCGAAAAGCCGTTCTCACGAGATGGAAGTTATGAAGAAACAGACATCTAGCCAACTCTAGTTGTCTCACACGAACGATCGTTCCTTGTCCCGTTTTGAACCGAAACCAATGCTCGTTTGATAATGTCCTCGTTGAATTTGGCTCCTCAAGTACCCTAAATTCAACTCGTTCAGATTTTCGCGAGGGGAGCCGTTCTTTGTTTTCATAACTGCTCCCAACCACCAACATTGAAATCAAATCGACAGGAACAGCCTGTTTACCTACGCCCTTGAACTTCACATTGATGTAAGGGCGTGCTTTCGCAAAGAAAAACTTTCTTTGATGAACTTCATCAACCCATTGAAGAGTAGTGTTGGACGGTAGCCGCCTAAGAACAGTGCCAGGATGGGGCGGTTTGAGTAAGTATTTGTCGGCCAGCTTCACGGCATTTTTTTTCATCAAGGCCGGCCATTCTCTCAATTTCATAAATTGGTTTTCGCCATTCGTTATTAACCAACAAGCGGGAAAAAACGCAAGCCAACCGCCTTGCTTGGTATTCTTCAACTGTCTCGGCGTACCGGACAAAAAATGCCCGACATATAGGCAGCTTGTCTAGCCTCTTCTCTAAGATTTTTCCGCTAGAAACCTGTTTGCAATACCAACTCCGTGACCGCCTTGGCCCAGCCAGATCTTGCCAGACAGCCCGCTCAATTGCGATAAGCTCCCGCACAAGCGTTCGGTCGCGCCTGAGCCAATCCACCTTTGACCGCCGTCGGGATTGAACCTTCTCCGGTTTGTGTGTCGCGAGCCAGGCCGAATCAAACCGATACAACCACGAATAAACTCGTGCGCCCTCCCGATGTTTTCGAACCTCACGCAGGGATCCGTATCGACCCAGTAGACGGCTCCATAACAAACGATACTTGTGGCATGCCTTCTCCGCACAGGATGAAAAATACGCAGCCTTCCTCATAGGCTGTTTCGAGAACTCACAAGCTTCGGCTAACACTTCGCTCAGTTTGAGCTCTTCGTCGCACAAAGCAAACCAACACACAACATGCTGCAAGTAAGAGAATGGCCTACGATGCTTTCGGAACATCGAGACGAGCCAGTTTTGATCAACGCCAAGCGAGAGACCTTGGCGCTTCAGCCAGTCATCGCCCCAACAGGCTCGAACCCGAGCAGCAATCTCTTGGTGCTGAACCCTCTTCCCTCTAGAGAAATCTTGTTGGTCCGCTATAGCTCTATAGAATCTCGTCCACTGAAAGATATTAGGGACGACCGTCGTTTTGGCTCGAAGTAATTCGGCAACGACTGCAGATAACAGAACGTATTTTCTTTCAGCCAGCGGTGATATTGCTGGGATAGGCAGCTTAACGTCAGACGGGCCAACAAACCGGTGACGCCTGTGCGACTGAAAAGGGACTCCCGTATCAAACAAGAGGCAGCCATGTTGCGGACATGCTTCCACACCCGGACACTGGAAGAGGCGCTGCCAGTATTGGTATCCAAACCGTCCTAACTGATAATGCCAACACAAAGGACAAACCCGGAAGGTAGAAGGCCAAACTATATTTGATGCATTAACGCCAGTTCGCAACATGCTGTGGTTCTTACTCTCACCACACAGATCCATCACAAATCGATCATATACCTGAGGATCTACGAAGGGGTAAAACAACGGGAGAAGAGTATGCCTCTCAAGCGCGTCTCTGGCCGAAACTTTCCAGAGGTGTCCAATGTTGGCGAGTAATTGTTCAGCATGTCCCTGAAGAACCGATGAAGGCACTATTTTTTGAGTGCCAAAAAGCTGACTCAAGGCGACCTTATCGTCAACTAGGCCCTGCCTTAGAACGAACCTTGCTATGGCACTGCCAAGCAGCTCATCGTCATGAACTACGGGGAATTGCATCAGCATATCTGACCAGCCCTCCAACTGATCAAATAATAGTCGATCACTAGCGGATTGGCCTATCTACAAATCGCTGATAAAGTTAGTAAAGTAATCACTCATAGTGATTCATTCCGTTTTATTAGCTGCTAGCAGGCCACAGCGTTAAGAACGTTCGGGCAATTTTGAGTAAAGGGAGTTAGTTGTGCAGGAAAGCATAAACCCATCGGCAAACTTTGCCTTTTTGGCCGAACACGAACCTCTTTTCGTCGAGCTTGCGAGCGCAGCCGAACGAGCCTTTTCAAGCGACCCCAATACAACGCTCATTAAGCTACGTCAGCTTGGCGAAGCGCTCGCGCAGCACCTCGCGGCTCGCTCTGGTGTGGACTTCGACGAACAAACGAGTCAGTCCGATCTTCTATATCGTTTGAACAAAGAGTTGCGACTCGAACCCCAAGTAAAAGAGTTGTTCCATACGCTACGAATTGAAGGGAACAAAGCAACACACGAATTCCGCACCCGCCATAAACAAGCGATGGACGGCCTAAAGCTGGCCAGAGAGCTTGCGATCTGGTTTCACCGTTCCTTTGGAAAATCGGGCACCAACTTCAAGCCAGGCCCATTCGTACCGCCGGCCGACCCCAGCGCTCAGTTACGCCAACTGCATGCCGATATAGAGAAACTCCGTCACGAACTCCAACAGACCAACATGGAGTTGGACAGCAGCCAGCAACTCAGCCAGCTAATCGAAAAAGAAAAAGCAGAGTATGAAGCCTTGGCCTTGGCTATGGACGAAGAGTCCAAGGCCTTAGCTGAGCAAGCCCGCCAGCATGAACAAGCACTGGCAGAGCAGCAGCATGCCTACGAAGAGAAAATAAAAGCTCTCCAACAGCAGCTCTCCAGCCAAGGCGAGAGTATCGTCAACGCCGAGCGTAAACAGGTAGCCAAGCAAACGAAGGCTGCCAGCGACACCTTGGTGTTGAGTGAGGAACTCACCCGCATTCTGATCGATCAACAGCTGGTTGAAGCCGGCTGGGAAGCTGACAGCCAAGAGCTCACCTATCAGAAAGGCGCCCGCCCTGAAAAAGGTACCAACCGCGCTATAGCCGAATGGCCAACCAACCAAAACGGTGAAAAAGGTCGGGCCGATTACGTGCTGTTTGCGGGCCTCACCCCGATTGCCGTCGTCGAAGCAAAAAAAGAAAACACCAACGTAGCCGGCAAAATTCGCCAAGCCGAGCGTTACAGCAAGGGTTTTCAAGTCAATGTGCCATTAACGGGTGCTTGGGAGTTGGTCGGGCGCACCAGTGCGTGGCCCGCGGATGAAGCCGGGCACTTTCAAGTACCTTTCGTCTATTCCTGTAATGGCCGCCCCTATGTGGCCCAATTAGCCGAGCAATCCGGCACTTGGTTTAGGGACGTCAGGGAACCTAGTAATCTGCGCAGAGCGCTACCGCACTTCCACACGCCCAGCGGCCTTCTAGATCTACTGGAACGTGACAAAGAAAATGCCGAAAAGCTATTAAAAACAGAACCTTTCGGCTACCTCAAGCTTAGGGATTACCAGCAAAAAGCGATCGTTGCGACCGAAAGCGCCCTAGCGCAAGGGGTTCGTTCTGCTCTACTAGCGATGGCCACGGGCACCGGTAAAACCCGCACGATCATCGGCTTGATGTACCGGTTCCTGAAAAGTGAGCGCTTCCATCGCATTCTGTTTCTGGTGGATCGCACAGCCTTGGGCCAGCAAGCCATCGACGCATTCAATGAAGCCCCGTTGGAGCAGAACCATACGCTCAGCAAAATCTACAACGTAGCCGAACTGGGCGATATGGCTGCCGAAGCCGAAACTCGCGTTCAGGTCGCCACCGTACAGGCGATGGTCAAACGCATTTTCATGAGTGACGAACCGCCACCCATCGACCAGTTCGACTGCATCATTATCGATGAGGCTCACCGAGGCTATACCCTAGATCAGGAAATGACGGAAGGTGAACTAGCTATCCGAGACACCGGGCAATACATCTCCAGCTACCGCCGCGTGCTGGATTACTTCGATGCCGTCAAAATCGGCCTGACTGCGACCCCGGCCAAGCACACCAGTGAGATATTCGGGAAACCCGTTTACACCTACTCTTACCGGGAAGCCGTGGCGGACGACTGGCTGATCGACCACGAGCCTCCGATCCGCTATGAGACCTTGCTGACCCAGAAAGGCATCACTTTTGAAAAAGGTAAGCCGGTAGAAGTTATTAACACCAAGACCGGTGAGATCGACACTACCGAACTCGAAGACGATCTCAACTTCGAAGTTGACGCTTTCAACCGCCGAGTCATCAACGAGAACTTCAACCGGGTTATCTGTGAACAACTGGTTCAAGAGCTAGACCCGTTCGGCGATGAAAAGACCATGATCTTCTGCGCTACGGACCTCCATGCGGACATGGTAAAGCGTCAACTCGATACAGCGTTCAAAGATCTCTACAACGGTCAGTATAACGAAGCGGCGGTGGCCAAGATCACTGGCCAAAGCGACAAGGTTGATCAGCTTATTCGGCGCTACAAGAACGAGCGTTACCCCAACATCGCCATTACCGTGGACCTGCTTACCACCGGTATCGACGTACCCAAAATCTGTAACCTAGTGTTCCTGCGTCGGATACGCTCACGCATTCTGTATGAGCAGATGATTGGCAGGGCTACCCGCCGTTGCGACGAAATTGGCAAAACCGTCTTCAGAATCTACGATCCAGTGGACATCTACGCCGCGCTTCAAGACGTCAACACCATGAAGCCATTGGTGAAAGACCCGAACATTACTTTGGAGCAACTGGTTGATGAACTCACCGACGATGAGCGGCTAGAGAAAGCGCTTAACAGCCCAGGTGAAGAGCAAGGTGAAAGCCAAGCAGACGTTGTACTGAGTCAGCTCAGCCAGAAGCTCATGCGCGTGTTACGCAAAGCAGATAACACAGCCGAAAACCGCCCAGCCCTTAAGCAAAAGCTGGACGAGTTACATCAAAGCTGGGGCGTCGAACCCAAGACTCTGCATCAACACTTAAACCAACTGGGTCCCCGCCAAGCCTCAGAATTCATTAAACAACACAGCGGTTTGCTCAATCAGCTGTCTGAGGTAAAGTCGCTCGTCGGTACCGAGCACATGCCCGTGATCTCCGAGCACGAAGACGAACTCATCGACCGGAATCAGACCTACGGCGAGCACGAGCGGCCCGAAGATTACTTAGACGAGTTCAACCAGTTCATCAAAGATCAGCTAAACGAATCCGCAGCCCTCGCCGTGGTTGTCAACAAACCTCGGGACCTAACAAGGGAACAACTGCGGGAAGTGAAATTGCTGTTAGACAACAACGGCTACTCTGAAGCGCGCCTGCAAAGCGCCGTGCGCAACCAAACCAACAAAGACATAGCGGCCAGTATCATTGGCTATATCCGCCGAGCCGCGCTCGGCGAAGCGTTGGTTCCTTTTGAAGACCGCGTGGCAAACGCCATGGACAGAATCCTTACCCAGCACAACTGGACCGCCAACCAACGTAAATGGCTGGAACGCCTGTCCAAACAGTTGGTGCACGAAGTCATCATCGACCGTGAGTTTGTGAACAATCGCTTTGCCGATGACGGCGGCGCCAGACAGATGGACAAAATTCTGGGCGATCAGCTGGATACCGTGCTGGAAGAATTGAATGAAGCCATGTGGGCTCAGCAAAGCGCGTAATCAAAAAACCTAATGTTAACTATCAGCTCACTCTTGAGTAATGGATCCTATGACTAACAACGACATCGTTCAAAAACTCTGGAACCTCTGCGACGTGCTGCGGGACGACGGCATCAACTACTCAGATTACGTGACCGAACTGGTGCTGCTGCTGTTTATCAAAATGGTGCACGAGAACACCGAAGCCGGCACCTTGAAAAAGCACCCATTACCCGAAGGCTGCCGCTGGACCGACCTGAACGGCAAATCCGGCATCAACCTACTGAACGATTACAAACGTATCCTGCTCAGCCTATCCACCGGCAAGGATGGCGACGGTACTCTGGTACACGATGATCCACTGATTAGTGCCATCTATGCCGATGCCCAAACCCGCCTGCGGGAGCCCCGGCACCTGGAGCAGATGATTAAAACACTGGACCAGATCGATTGGTTCAGCGCCCAGAAAGACGGCCTTGGGGATCTTTACGAAGGGCTGCTGGAAAAGAACGCCAACGAAACCAAATCCGGTGCTGGTCAGTACTTCACCCCCCGTGCTCTGATCAATACCATGGTGCGCTGCCTGAAACCCCAGCCCGGCGAGACCGTTCAGGATCCGGCAGCGGGCACCGCAGGTTTTTTGATTGCAGCCCACGAATACATCAAAGACCAGACGGACGATCTGTACGACCTCACAGCCGAACAGAAAAGCTTTCAAACCACCAAAGCCTGCGTGGGCATTGAGTTGGTGCCCGGCACTCGCCGGCTGGCCCTGATGAACTGCCTGCTGCACGGCATGGAAGGCGATGCCGAGGGCGTGGTGCACCTGGGCAATGCCCTGGGCCAGACCGGCGCCGGGCTTGAAAAGGCCGACGTGATTCTCGCCAACCCTCCCTTCGGCACCAGCAAAGGCGGCGATGCCAGCATCACCCGGGACGACCTCACCTACAAAACCAGCAACAAACAGCTGGCCTTTTTGCAGCACATCTACCGCAATCTGAAGCCCGGTGGCCGCGCCGCCGTGGTACTGCCGGACAACGTGCTGTTCGAAGCCGGAGTGGGCACCGATGTGCGCCGGGATTTAATGAACAAGTGCAACCTGCACACCATCCTGCGCCTGCCTACCGGCATTTTTTACGCTCAAGGCGTGAAAACCAACGTACTGTTTTTCACGAAAGGTAGTGAAACCGACAAGCATCAGGAAGAAAACTGCACTGAAAACGTATGGGTCTACGACCTGCGCACCAACATGCCCAGCTTCGGTAAACGCACGCCCTTCGGCGACCAACACCTGAAGCCATTTGAAGCCATTTTCGGCGAAAGTCCCAACGGTGATAGCGAGCGTAAAGAGGGTGAATACAGCTTCCATTCCGAAGACATCGAACTGCCGGAACACAACGATGAAAACGAAGGCGTTGATCCCCGACTAGCCCACAGCCGCTGGCGCAGCTTCAGCCGACAGTGGATTGCCGAACACAAAGGCGACTCTCTGGATATTTCGTGGCTTAAAGACAGTGACAGTGTGGATGCGGCTAATTTGCCGGAGCCGAGTGTGTTGGCGGGTGAGGCTATGGCAGAACTGGTACAGGCTATGGGAGAACTCGATTCGTTGATGCGGGAATTGGGTGCCGATGAGGAAGTGGATGGGGAAGTTGGAAAATGAGCCTGCTTCAAATTCCTGAACTATGGCAATCTGAGGCCCTAGAAAACCTTCTAGCTCACGTTATTGGCGGGGACTGGGGGAAAGTTCCTGACCACCAAGAGGAGGGTTATCAATGTGTCGCTTGTATCCGAGGTTCTGAATTTAGGAACTGGGCCCGAGACAGCGGCAGAACCGCTGTTGTACGTAAAGTTAAGGAGAATAGCCTTGAGAAACGGTCGTTACTCCCAGGGGATATTCTCCTTGAAATCTCCGGCGGTGGACCCGACCAACCGGTGGGACGAACTGTGCTCATCAACCAATCTGTTCTTGATCAGTTCGATACTCCGGTAATTGGAACAAATTTTCTCCGCCTCCTACGACCATCGGCGAGCATTAATCAGCGCTATCTGAATAGATATCTCGAATTCTTCTATAGCTCCGGGGAAGTTGTTCGATACCAAGGAGGGAGTAACAATCTTAGAAATCTGAAGTTCAAAGAATACTCGCAGATTTCTGTGCCTATACCATCCCCCGCCGAACAAAAAGTCATCGCCGACAAACTCGACACCCTGCTGGCCCAGGTGGAAAACACCAAAGCCCGCCTCGAACGTATCCCGCAAATCCTCAAACACTTCCGCCAGTCCGTGCTGGCTGCGGCGGTGAGTGGGCGGTTGACGGAGGAGTGGCGAGGAAGCCATGACTACAGATGTCTGGCTCTAGGGCTGGAAAAATCAGACGAGGTCACCTCCTGCCCCAGAGAGTGGCAGACGATGACTCTCGCTGATGCCTGCAATGTTGTCTCGGGAAACGCTTTCAAAAGCAACGAGTTTACGGATACAGGAACCACACCAGCAATCAAAATATCAAACGTTCAATATGGTGCCTTCGAGAAGAAGAACCAGCAGTATTTACCTGGTTCGCACCTTCAAACCTATCGGAAATTTGAGGTACTTCCTGGCGACCTATTAATGGCTTTAACGCGGCCGATCACGAATGACACATTGAAAGTCTGCAGATACCCGATTACGGAGCCGGCGGGTCTTTTGAATCAGCGAGTTGCAAAGTTCTTATTTAATAATGAACAGCAAAAGGAATTCTTCGAATTACTGTTCCAGTCGAATTACTTCAAACTACAAGTCTATGACAAGCTCTCTGAAACTTTACAGCCGAACTTATCACCAGTTGATCTCAAAAAATTCTTGGTATCTCTACCTTCTAGCGAAGAACAAACCGAAATCGTCCGCCGAGTAGACCAACTCTTCGCCCACGCCAACCACATCGAACAACAGGTCAACAACGCCCTGGCCCGCGTCAACAACCTCACTCAGTCCATCCTAGCCAAAGCCTTCCGGGGCGAACTTACCGAGCAATGGCGCAATGATAATCCAGAGCTGACTAGCGGAGAGAACAGTGCAGGGGCTTTGTTGGAGCGGATCAAAACAGAACGAGCCAAAACAAAGCCTGAAAAACAGCGCCGGAGGACAACCCGTGCCTGAAAAAGACGATCAACAGCTCCCACTTTTTGAACTGGCTCTTGCTGTCGAAGATGAAGCCCTGCCCACAGCTGCCAGTCCAACTGGAAACTCGGATAGTCTTTACAGTAAATACATAGTGTACGTCGATGAAAGCGGTGATCACGGCATGCAGAAAATCGATGGTCAATATCCACTATTTGTCCTCGCCTTCTGTGTATTTCATAAACGCCACTACAGTGAGAAAGTGGTTTCAGCGCTTGAAAAATTCAAGTTCAACCACTTTGGGCACGATCAGGTGGTTCTTCACGAGAACGAGATCCGCAAGGAAAAAGGCGCATTTAACATCTTCCGAAGTCGGCCGGAAAAGACTGAATTTCTGGATGAGCTCACGGGCATTATAGAGCACAGCAATTTCATCCTAATTAGCTGTGTCATCGACAAAAGGCGCTTGAACAAGCAGTCTGAGGCCGGCTCCAATCCATACCACCTCGCTCTGGGTTTCTGTCTGGAAACTCTTTATGAATTTCTTGAAGAAAAACAACAGCACGAAACGAAGACACATGTCGTTGTTGAATGTCGAGGAAAAAAGGAAGATAACGAGCTAGAACTTGAATTTCGGCGGTTTTGCGACGGGGCAAACCGGCTATCAAAGCCCCTCCCATTCGACATTTTGTTTTCTGACAAGAAAACCATGTCCTCAGGGCTGCAGTTGGCAGATCTTGTAGCCCGCCCAATAGGATTGAGCGTTCTAAAGCCGGAGCAGGCTAACAAAGCGTTCCAAGTATTGAAGAAAAAGTTCTACTGTGATGGAGGTAGAGAATGTGTAGGGAAAGGGTTTGAAGATATGGGGCTGAAAGTTTTCCCACTTCCAGAAAGCGAAAAGCCCCGATGAAACTCACCGAGGCCTAAACGCCGACCGGGCACCCCCAGTCCACTTGATGCGAATTATAGACACTCTATCGCAGAAAAAGCAACTTCAGTTTGTCTAAATTATGAAGCTAATGCGGTCTAGATGCTGATGAAGAACTTACCTGCATCATTCCGCTTGCGGCGCACAAAAAACCCCGGAAAATACTCACATGAGATGTGCCCCTGTCTCTCTGCGTTAACTAATTGCATAAAAAGGAGATTTTATTGATGGACTCTTATCCAACCCTAACAATTCTTTTGACGTCTCTTCTAGTCATAATTGGATTTATAACTATGATTAGAAAGGGAAAAGAAGAGGTTAACGATCATCAAAATAGAATTCAGACCGAATGCTCCTCTCTTTTAGACTTGATCGAACAATATTTGACCGATATTAGTAGAGTAGAAACTTTCAAGTTTGATAAAAAATTGATATCACTCAAAGATCAATCAATAGAATTATTGAATGACGTGAAGCATCTATCAATGGAAATACAATTGCGTTCTCATCAATTGAAATCGGTTGAAACAAAAAAAAGTCTCCTAAAAAAATTACAAACGTTAAAGAATCTTGCAACATCAACCTACCACGAGTTTTTGAGAGTTTTGGAATCATTTTCTAGAACCAAAAAAATCGAAGGCTATCTTGAAAATTGGGAACGGCTTGAAGCCGAAGAAATTAGCAGTGAGCAAGAGCTCGAACATACGCAGTCTGAACTAGAGAACATCACACAGGAGCTAAATAGGGCTAAATCCCAGCTTGAGGCTGAAAAGAACGAACAAATAAAACAAATGGTCTAACAACCTTGCATAATATCTGACCTGATGCGCTCAATACTCTTCGCACTGATCCTGACGTAGTAAGAACGGATGAATTAAGACTAAGTAAGAAAAGATTCGTACATTTCTTGCAGGAATAGCCACGCAACGGTCGGTTACATTGACCGCACTCTTCCCAGTTCCACAACACCGAGTCGAATCGGTGGTAGATTTCGATTGTGACAACCTCAGAGATAAGCCGACAGTTCGATGATAACCCCCTGATTTCTGAGAGTTTGATAGGTAAAATCTGAGTCCTCTCCAGATGCTAAGCGTAAATCATTTTCAACATATATAGGCCGACTCTTCTGAGCTTTTAGCGAAGATTTCTTAGGAACAGGCTCTTCCGAGGCCCTATCCTCTAAGTCTTTAATATGCGCTACCAGTTCAAATAGATTAGCCTCAGGACGCTCTTCTAATGCCTGCTCTGCAACGGTCGGAGCGATGTCCTCGCCAATACCCATTTGAATCAGCAACGAAACAAGCTGATCCAGTTTTGAAGCTTCAAGTTTCTTATCGGATACCTGCTCTTTCTGTGCATAAGATATCTCATGCAAAGAGGCCTGAACGCGCAATGATTCCCTGGGCACATCTAGATCAGCATATTGAAGAATTGTTTCTTCGCGGCCACTTCTCAGAGCAGAGATCATAGGGTGCACCATCGCCAGCTCTTCCTGATAGACCTTAGTGACCAGGGAGCGATCAATTACTTCTCTCCCTGCAACCACAGCTCTAGCCTGGCTGAGATAGAAGAGTGCAACAGCGATGTGAGCTATTCCCTGAGTATACTCCCAGAATAGATCTATCATTTCCTGGTTTATAGGAGTTGCATGCTCAAACCACTGTAGCTTCCAAAGTCGTTTGAAAAAGCGTTCCCACTCTCCGTCACTGCCATCATTCTCGGCTCGGGCAAATCGCCCCCAATCCAGACTACCGAATTGGGCCGCTCGCCTCGCTGACCGCATGGTTGGCTGAAACAACTCCAAAGCTTTCGGCGTTCCAATGAAAAGAACTGGCACCTTGATAACATTCGTCAGTGTCACAAAGAAGTTAAGCATCTTTGCCACCCCGCCAGAGCGAGACTTCTCTAAGTGCTGAATCTCATCGATGACAAGAACACCAATCGAATGTAATGCTGACACTCGGGCAATATCCCCAAGCATCGATTCCGCAGAAGACCGACTTTTCACGTAGAGCGCTTGGTAATCAGTCCCCAACGCATCGTCTACAGCTCTAAAAAAATTGGTGCACAAGTTTTTTACCGAACCATCATGAGGGCACTCAACTTTTAGCCATACCAATTGGGCATGCTGATACTCAGGATGATAAATCGCTTGCGGGTATGTTTTTAGGATTGCCTCTACCGCCGTGGATTTTCCGGTGCCGGAACATCCGATGATGGAACTTACTAGGGCTTCATTTCCGGCGTTCCGAGCGATCGCATTAAAATTGGTATGAGCAACGTCGTCTAGGCTACGTTGATAGTCCGGAGCCGCGATATTTCGGCTCAGGTAACCGCGACGGATCATACCTGAAATCATCTGCTCCAACTGAAGATGGGATTTCGTTGGGTATAGAAATTGATCCAGAATCCTCATCATGGCATGGCGACGAATATGGGCCGGCAACACTTTCTCGGCTTCGTCCACTTTTGGAAAACGAGCCAACATTCTGGCGGTATCCTGCGGCGAGTTAATGGGTGGCAGGGCATTAATTAAAGGCTGGCCTTCGTATTCCCGGATTTCCGCTTCCCGATACTGTGCCAGCGGCAACTTAATCATCATCGTCCTCCAAAAAGGCATCCATATTCGGGTAATCGATACTGTCACTTGATTCAGTTTTGTGAGAACGGAACGGCACCACGTCGGCTGGGCGGACCTGTTCCGGTTGTTTATGGGATTTAATTCCGCTGCGATTTCGTTCCAATTCTTTTTCTTTTACGCGGTTCTGCCGTATCCCTCGAAGTCGCTCAGTGTCCGTAACAGGTGGTTTGTTGGCTTCTTGACGCTTCTTCGCAGAGGCAACAATTTTCTCGACGGTGGCTAAGGCGTCCGGTTTCTTAAAATCCTCCTTTTGCCTAGCCGTTGCTTTGGTACGATTCATCTCTTTCAGTATTCCTGAGGCTTCAACGAAACTCATTCCTTTGTATCGCCGACTTCTGTCAGAAAGTTCACAAACCCAGTAGTTTTCGAACTTAGAGTCAGGCCTTATGTAAACGGTGTCAGTCCGTCGTGGGTCAAAAGCTATTTCCACTTTTGATGGGCGGTTTTGACGGATGCGATCAAACCAGCCTAGGGACAATGCCTGCTGACAGGTATACACAAGCCCTTTGAAGGTGATGCCCACCTGCGAGACTGTGCCACTTTCGTAGGGCAGGAGGTTGATACGGGCCAGGTCTTCATCACAAGAACGAAGATTGCCGGTCCGGTTTTGGATTCCCCAGTTCCAGAGCTCGCGGGGCACTGCAGGCAAGTCTGTTGGCATATCAGGTGCAAAATCGTAACCTTCAACGACGTGCTGTGTGTTGTACCCAATAACGAGATTAATCAACAGTTCTGTGAATTCAGGAAGATTCAGTTGTGCATCCAACTCATAACGTTTGCCAGCACGCTTTTTGCCATTTACCGGCTCTACAACACCACCGACATAGGGCCGAAACTGGCTCTGGATCGTGTTGAAAAATCGCTCACATATTGCTTTGTCATCCCCGCGATAGGCGCGTGAGTTGCTCAACTGGATATTAAATCTGTTAACCAAAACATCTGCTTGCTTAAAAAGTAGCTCACCGCGGTCAGCCATAATCGACGCAGGCAGACCACAACTCGGCCAATCTTCTTGGCTAATAGCTATTCCATGACCCTGACAATAGGTCGTCTTTTCGCTGAAGGCATTGCTGAGTGCCACCATCGCAGCAACCCATGAGGGATTTTCGAGGCCCACATACATACCCACAACCATCCGGCTGAATACATCTTTGACAAAATACAAAACGGGACGGCCGATGATGAGGGCCGGATCGTCTTCTGCAACCAAGTACAGATCCGCTATGGTTGCGTCAATTTCGTACCGAGCCCCAGGACCGAAGTTCAGGTTCGCTGACGTACTCGTCAATGCCCGTTTGTCTTTCTCATAGATTCGGCTTGGAGTCCGCTTCCTAACCACTTCAGTCTTCCGGTAATTCGTTTCATAGAAGTAGCGGAATTGCCTCATCGTGGGCATACTTCGCTCTGTTGCAGTGGGATAACGGGCTTTAAAAAGCCCAACGGCCTTGTCTTTTGCAGCCGCCAAAGACACTTTTTCGTTGCGCAAATAAAAACCATCAAGTGCCAATCGAAATAGTTCCGCAACTTCCTCTGTTACCGGCACACCTACTCCCGGGGTAACCGTTCGTTTTGGACCAACTTTTTGTTCCACCTCACGTCTGGGCCGCCCTTTAGCTCCACATTTGTGATAGTCCGGCGCCAAGGCATTCGGAGCCATTCCCCTCTGCCAATACCTACGAAGCTGTCGGGTAATATACAACCGCGGCTTATCGGTTGATTGAAGAAGTTCTTTTATCAGTCGATTGCGTTCGTTTTTAACGAAAAGTGATTGATACTGACCCAACAATGGGCTAATTGTTGCCCATGCTTCATCGCGTTTTTTCGCGACAATGCTGCCATCCGCCACGCTCGGTAATGGATAGGGATCCGAAATGGATTCATACCCAATCGAATAAAACTCCGCTTCTGGCATGTGGAAAGGCCAACCTTTGTCACTGTCGACATCGATTAACATTAAATCTGAGAGACTCTCCAGGACCACACGGTATCGTTTACCTGTCAAAGGATCTTGGAATACCCGATTAAGAAGCATTGTTCACCTCGCGAACAAACTCTGGCGCTCTTAGTCTGAGGTCGCTGAATATCCAGCTATGAAATGCTTTATTCAGGGGGGCCTTTATAAAACTGTGGGCCACAGCATATCGAAGGATACTTAAGTGAAATCCGGGCTCTACTTCATATTGGTCATCTAACTTCGCACAAAGTCGCGTAACCTTCGTCCGAGGATGCGACTGAAGGCGATTAAAGAGATCCTTTACATCTGAATACCCCACATCTTGGTGTAACACCATATCTGGGCTTAGATAGGGCTGAATCCACAGAAGGTTCTCCCGCATCCCGTCTGTGACCTCCCGCTCGGTGAAAATCTTCCATTCCACACCACGAGCTTCCCAGTAGGTTTTTTCAATCTGGAGTTTTTCCACCACTCTCAGCTTGGATAGCTCCGATGAAGGTTTGACAGCAATCCCCAACTGGTGGCCCGATGAGAAGTTAACTAATAGGTCCGTTGAAACTACAGTCAAAGCGCCACGAACCTGAGGATGACGGATTCCCAGTTGTGCACAGATTTCGAGGGTATCGTCTATTGGCAGGGGATATTGTTCCCTTATATCAATTGTTTGCTCGAACTGATCGAATACAAGAAACGCCATTAGTTCTATGCCGGACAGCAAGTGATGAATCCGTCCCACGGAAGCACTACGGATTCTAACGCTTTCGCCTTGGCTGCTTATTTCATGAACCTTGATAAAGGGTTCATAGTCCTTTCCTGACCCGCGGCCACGAGTTTTAAGCAATTTCTCGTGTTTTGGGTCAATCGGTTTGTTGGTATCTGTCATGAAAAAGGCCCCCTGCTATATTGAGAATAGCAGGGGGCCTATATTGATCAAACTTTAATGTAAATCATCAAACATTAATGTTATTTATCAAACTTTAATGTCCTCGGACAACTGGTTGTCATAGGCCGGGGTCGGTTATTCCACCGTCACACTCTTGGCCAGGTTTCGTGGCTGATCCACATCCGTGCCCTTCAGGACTGCCACATGGTAGGACAGCAACTGCAGCGGCACGGTGTAAACGATTGGTGCGGTGATTTCGTGTACCGAAGGTAGCTGCATCACGTGAATACCCGGCTCGGCTGTCACACCAGCGGCTTTGTCGGCAAACACGAACAGCTCTCCGCCCCGGGCACGTACTTCTTCCAAGTTGGATTTTAGCTTCTCAACCAATTCGTTGTTGGGAGCGACGGTCACTACCGGCATCTCGCTATCCACCAGTGCCAGCGGCCCGTGTTTCAGCTCACCGGCAGGATACGCTTCAGCGTGGATGTAGGAGATTTCCTTCAGTTTAAGCGCACCTTCCATCGCCACCGGATACTGGGAGCCACGACCCAGGAACAGGCTGTGGTTCTTGTCCATGAAGGCTTTGGACATGCTCTCGATTTCGCCATCCAGCGCCAGCACATCGCTGACTTGACCGGGCACCAAGTGCAAGGCCTGAACGATCTCGGCTTCTTTCTCTTCACTCAGGCCGTTATGGCGGGCCAGGGCAACGGAGAACAGCAGCAGTGCAATCAGTTGGGTGGTGAAAGCTTTGGTAGACGCCACGCCAATTTCCGGCCCGGCCTGAGTCATGATCACCAAGTCGGATTCACGCACCAGGGAGCTGCCCGGTACGTTACAAATGGCCAGTGCCGCACGGAAGCCGGCTTTCTTGGCCTGACGTAATGCCGCAAGCGTATCTGCCGTTTCACCGGACTGAGATATACACAGGAACAAGGTGTCCTGCTGAATCACGTGCTTACGGTAGCGGAACTCGGACGCGACCTCGACGGAGCAAGGGACACCGGCCAGTTCTTCAATCCAGTAACGGGCGACCATACCGGCATGGTAGGAGGTTCCGCAGGCGATAATCTGAACGTGACGAACGTTTTCCAGCAGTTTGGCGGCGTCGGTGCCCAACGCCTGTTCCAGAACCCGGCTGTCGGTCATACGGCCGGTCATGGTGGCTTTGGCCACCTTCGGCTGTTCATAAATTTCTTTCAGCATGTAATGGCGATATTCACCTTTATCAGCCGAGTCTGATGCGTGCTCGAAGCGGGTGATGTTGCGTTCAACTGTGTTGCCGTCACGGTCTTCAATGACAATCTTGTCCTTGCGGATATCGGCGATATCGCCTTCTTCCAGGAACATGAAACGGTCGGTGACCGGAAGCAGTGCCAACTGGTCAGAGGCAATGAAGTTCTCGCCAATGCCAACACCAATCACCAGCGGGCTGCCTTCGCGGGACACCACCAAGTGGTCGGGCTCATCCGCGTGAACAACGGCCAGGGCGTAGGCGCCACGCAGGCGTGTCATCGCGGATTTCACCGCCTGATACAGGTTGTTGTCGGCCTGGTAGTGCTTATGGATCAGGTGAGCAACCACTTCAGTATCGGTCTGAGACGTAAACTCGTAGCCTTCGGCCTTCAGTTCGTCACGCAGTTCCTGATAATTTTCGATGATACCGTTGTGGACGATGGCCAGGCGGTCACCGGACATATGCGGGTGTGCGTTCAGCTGTGAAGGTTCACCGTGGGTGGCCCAACGGGTATGGGCGATGCCCATGTGGCCGGCAACGGGATTGGCCTCAATCGCATCGGCTAATGCCGCAACCTTGCCCACTTCCCGGGCGCGCTGTACCTGGGCTTCGGAACCCACCACGGCCATACCTGCGGAATCGTAACCCCGATACTCAAGCCGGCGCAGACCCTCCAGCAGAATCCCCTGGACATCCCGTTCAGATACCGCTCCTACAATCCCACACATGCTGCTATCACCTGTTCGTTAATCGGTCTTTACGCTTTTTTAGGCCGTTCCCAGCCTGAAATATTCCGCTGCTTACCACGAGCCACGGCCAAGTCGTTCTCGGCGACATCTCGAGTAATGGTAGAGCCCGCGCCAATGGTTGCCCCTTCGTCAACCTTCACGGGAGCCACCAAAGAAGTATTCGAGCCCACAAAGACACCGTCACCCAGTTCGGTGCGGAATTTGTTAACGCCATCATAGTTGCAGGTGATGGTGCCTGCACCCACATTCACATTACGGCCAAGAGAGGCATCGCCTACGTAACTGAGGTGATTGATCTTACTGCCCTCACCCACGATGGCTTTCTTAGTTTCTACGAAATTACCAACCTTGGTATTGGCCGACAACTCGGTACCGGGGCGCAACCGTGCAAAGGGTCCGATTTGAGCATTTGCGCCAACCACCGCACCTTCAATTACACTGTGAGCTTTGATCTCGGCACCATCGGCGATGCTGGCATCCTTAATCACACAACCCGGGCCAATGCTGACGTTGCTGCCCAAGCTGACCTTGCCTTCGAATACCACGTTGACATCGATCCACAGGTCGTTGCCGATGCTGAGCTCGCCGCGCACGTCAACGCGGGCGGGATCAGCCAGTGTGGCGCCTTCGGTCATCAGTCGGTCTGCCTGCTGACGCTGATACCAACGCTCCAGTTCGGCCAGTTGCAGGCGGTTATTCACACCCTGCACTTCAAAGGCCGTCTGCGGCTGGGAAACCGCCACGCTCAGGCCGTGCTCGACGGACATGGCAATGATGTCGGTCAGGTAGTATTCGCCTTGAGCATTACTGTTTGAGAGCGTTGGTAACCAACTCTTCAGATGCTTGGCAGATACCGCCAGAATGCCAGTGTTTACTTCTTGGATCGCCTGTTGTTCTGCCGTGGCGTCTTTCTGCTCAACGATGGCCTGCACCTGACCTTCCGCACTGCGCACAATCCGACCGTAACCCTGAGGGTTGTCCAGATCGACCGTGAGCAATGCCAGACGCTCGTCGTTGAGCTCTTCCACCATGCCTTGAAGAGTATCTTTTCGGGTTAGCGGTACATCCCCATACAACACCAGTACTCGCGCATTGTCTGGTAAATCCGGTAACGCCTGTGCGACGGCATGGCCTGTCCCGAGCTGTTCAGTTTGAAGCACCCAGTTGACGCTGTCATCCTCCAGCGACGCCTGCACTTGATCTGCACCATGACCGATCACCGTGTGTATTCTCTCCGCACCGAGCTGTTTGGCAGTCTCGACAACATGATGCAGCATGGCTTTGCCGGCTACCGGATGTAAGACCTTCGGCAGTGCGGATTTCATCCTTGAACCCTGACCAGCGGCCAGAATAACAACGTGTAACGGATTCATGGGGCGAACAACTCCAAATTCGTTGGTCATCTCATAGTAAAAAACCGCACCCCGGTGATGGGACTATGATCTCCCAATGGGAAACCAAAGCCCGCCACCTGCGGATGCGGTTCACTGTCAGGCCTGTCCGGGCACTGACGCAAGCACTGCTTATCGCAGGTTCTTGCGCAGTTTCTGGATAGTGCGCAGCTGAGCGGCGGCTTCTGCCAGCTCTGC
>NZ_JAXMOY010000001.1:0-459625 GCF_034669625.1 Marinobacter sp. | reverse complement strand
CACTGAAGCGGCCGCCCCAAGGTTTTTCGGAGGATGTGGTCTGGTCAGGTTTTTTCTGATCCGTCATGGTCTATCTTTCCTGCTGATAGCCCGGCATCATCAGGCCGGCCGTGGGTAAATGAAATTTCGGGCAGTATAACATTCCGACCCGGGTTAAGGAGACTTCCCTGAAACCGATCAACACCCTGCGAACATCCAGCACCGCTGATTTTTTTGTGCCCGACTTATGTAAGGTTCGAGCGGTGTTCATGCTACTGGTCACCAGCGAACTGCTGGTGCTGGTTCTCGCGATCGTGCAAGCAGAGCGCAGCTGGATTGACTGGAACTACTTTGGCTTGCTGTCGCTGTTCGTGCAATGGACCACGCTCACCAGCACAGCCCTGATCTGTGTACTCAGACCCTGGCTGGCACGCCGAAGCGTCGCACAAGCCACCCTGATCATTGTCGGCATCGTGCTGCTCGATGTTTTGGCCTTCAGTTTGTTCGCCGACAGCGTTCTGCACCCGGACCAAGCACTTACACCGTGGCAGAGCATCGCCAAAAAACTGCTCTTGGCCTTACTGATTTCACTCATGGTACTCCGGTACTTCTACCTCCAGTACCAATGGCAACAACAAACCGAGGCGGAAATGCAGGCCCGTCTCACCTCGCTACAGGCCAGAATCCAGCCTCACTTTCTGTTCAACAGCATGAACACCATCGCCAGCCTGATCGCCAGCAACCCAAACCGGGCCGAGGAGGCGGTATTGGATTTGTCAGAGCTGTTTCGCGCCAGCCTTCGCACCGACGATCAACTGGTCCCTCTAAGACGGGAGCTGGAACTGTGCAGGCGGTATCTGGCCATTGAAGAATTACGCTTGGGTGACAGGCTTAACCTCGAGTGGCATATACAAACCGGCCTTGAACATCAGGCCATCCCCCCACTCACCCTGCAACCTCTGGTGGAAAATGCGATCTGTCATGGCATTCAACCCAAGGCGACCAGAGGCACGGTTCGCATTGAAGCCTATGCGAAAGGCAATTTCGTTTATTTGATGGTGCAGAACCCAAAACCGGACACCGAAAAACAACAGCATCAAGGCAATCGGGTTGCACTGACAAATACCCGAGCCCGCCTGCAAGCTCTGTTCGGCGAACCTGCCATACTCAAGCAGAGCCAACAGAGCGACATCTACACCGTCACCCTGCGTTTGCCGCGCAGGACGGTTAACCAACACAGCCAACAATAACGATACAAGGTCACCATGAGCACAGCACCACAACGCATCCTCATCGCTGACGACGAACCGCTTGCCCGCCAGCGCATCCAGAGACTATTGGAGGCACATGATGGCTATCAGGTCTGCGGCGAGGCCGCCGACGGTAACGACACTCTGCACAAGGTTGCCGAGCTTGAGCCGGACATTGTGCTGCTGGACATTCGCATGCCGGGACTGGACGGCATGGAAGCAGCGGAGAAATTAAGCCAACTGAACAACCCGCCGGCGGTCATTTTCTGCACTGCCTACGATCATTACGCCATTCAGGCGTTTGACGTGCAGGCCATTGCCTACCTGTTAAAGCCTGTGCGCCGAGAAGCGTTGGCCGATGCTCTGGCCCGGGCGGGTAAAATCAACCGGGTACAACTTCAGGTTTTAAACCGAGATTCCGCAACATCCAGCGAGCAGATTGCCGTTCGGACGCACCGCGGCACCGAATTAATTGAACTGGCCGATATTCACTACTGCGAGGCCGATCAGAAGTACGTCACGCTCCATCATAGCCGCGGCGAAACTGTATGTGACTACACCCTGAAAGAGCTGGAGCACGCTTACCCCGACCAATTATTGCGTATCCACCGGCACACGTTGGTGGGCGCCCGTTTCATTCAAGCGCTTAGGCGCACCCCCGATGGCCAAAACGAACTGGAACTCCGGGGTGTTGCCAATCGCCTCGCCGTAAGCCGCAGACACGCCAGCTTCGTCCGCCAATGGCTGCAGGAACACCAGCCCTCAGCCTGACGGGGCATGAAAAGCGCTCAAAAACGTTACATCCGAGCACCTTGCGGGACTTTTCTAATCGCTCAAGGTAACCTTGTAGATACATTTTTCTCAACGACAGTGAGTGCAATGTCCAAACGTATTCTTCGCATCGCAACCCGCAGCAGCGCCCTGGCATTGTGGCAGGCAGAATTCATCAAGTCCGAACTGGAACGGCTTCACAGCCATATCACCGTCGAACTGATCAAAATCAAAACCCAAGGCGACAAGATCCTTGATGTGCCTTTGGCGAAAATTGGCGGTAAAGGTCTGTTTGTCAAAGAGTTGGAAGAAGCCATGTTGGATGGCCGCGCCGATCTGGCCGTACACTCCATGAAAGACGTACCCATGGACTTTCCGGAAGGGCTTGGACTGGTAGCGATTTGCGAACGCGAAGACCCCACCGACGCCTTCATCAGCAACCACTACGCTAATATTGACGAGCTGCCTTCAGGCGCTGTGGTGGGCACCGCCAGCCTGCGACGGGAAGCCCAGATCCGCGCCAATCGCCCTGATCTCGAAATCAAAGTGCTCCGCGGCAACGTCAACACACGCTTAGCCAAGCTTGATGCCGGCGACTACGACGCCATCATTCTGGCAAGCTCCGGTCTGAAGCGTCTTGGCTTCAGCGACCGCATCCGTTATTGCCTGCCCGATACGTTCTGCTTACCCGCTGTCGGTCAGGGCGCACTGGGTATTGAGTGCCGACTGAGCGACAACGACCTGAAAGAACTGTTGGACCCACTGAACCACGCCGATTCAGCTGACCGTGTAAAAGCGGAACGTGCCATGAACCGTCGTTTAGAAGGCGGCTGCCAAGTGCCGATTGCCGCTTATGCGCTGCTGGAAGACGACGACACCTTATGGCTGCGCGGCCTGGTAGGCTCTGTGGATGGCACGCAAATCCTTCGTGTCGAGGGTCGAGCACCAAGAGCCGAAGGCGAACGTCTGGGCCGTGAGCTGGCAGAGCAACTGCTGGGCATGGGCGCCGATAAAGTGTTGGCTGAAGTGTATGGCCACACCCCAACCTGACCGCCAGCACGTCTGCCCAAATCTGGCAGGCCGACGAATCCTGATTTGCCGACCGGAACCGGAAGCGTCGCGCCTTGCCGAGGCCTTCCGGACCGCCGGCGCAGAATGTCGGTCGATGCCACTGCTGGTCCGGGAACCTCTACCCGAGACGCCCGAACAGCGAACACTGCTGCAAGAACTGGATAACTTCAGCCATGTGATCGCCGTCAGTCCCTTTGCTGCGCGCCTGTTACTCGACCACATCGATACCTGGTGGCCCCAGACCCCTCTGGGCATTCAATGGTACGGCGTAGGCTCAGGCACTTCCTCAGTGTTTGCACGCAACGGACTAAAAGCTCGCCAGCCCAAACAGGGCTGGACCAGCGAAGCCTTGCTCGAGCTCCCGTCCCTGCAAAATCTGGCGGGGGACAAAGTTTTATTGGCTCGTGGCGAGCAAGGCCGGGAGCTAATTCGTCAAACGCTGGAACAGCGCGGCGCGAAAGTCTCCGTCATGCCACTGTACCGACGCGCTCAGCCGTACTATCCTCCAAAACAGGTAGACGAGATTTTTGGTGATTTCCGGCCCGAAGTGGTCATTGCGCTTTCCGGAGAAACCCTGAACAATCTCAATGAACTTGCGCCTGACTACCACCCTGATTTGCACCGTGCTCTCGTGGTGGTTCCGGCCGAACGAGTAGCTCAGCAGGCCGAGAAGGCTGGCTTCAGAAACCTGATCGTTCCCGAAGGTTTGGATGATCAAACTCTGATTACCAGCGTCGCTTCAAAGCTTGCAGTAAAAGCTAACAACAACGGATAACCGAGTAAGGATGCCCGTGACTGAAACAACGAACCAATTGCCCGCCCCGGTTGAAGAGACCGACACCAAAAAACCGCGTCTCTGGCCTGTCTGGATCATCGCCATCATTGCCCTGATCCTTGTGATACTGCTTGCCCTATGGAACTGGCAGCAATGGAACAGGCAAAACAGCAGTCTGCAGGCGCTTCAGGACCTCAAGCAAGACACCGAACAACTCGAGAGTCTCTACGGAAGTCGGGGCAGCGAGCAGAGCCAGCGCATTCAAACGCTCGAAAACAAACTGGCTGAACAGCGCGAATTGATTGCCACCCAGCAACGGCAAATCGACCATAACGCCCGGGAATTGCTCGAGGCCGGCAACCGCACCCGCACCGACTGGCTGTTGGCGGAAGCTGAATACCTGCTGCGTGTAGGCAACCAGCGCCTGATGATCGAAAAGGACATTGGCGGCGCATTGTCGGCACTGGAATCGGCGGATGAAGTATTGGCGGAATCCGATGATATCGGTGTATACCCGGTTCGGGAGCAACTGGCGAAGGAAATCCTCGCCCTGAAAAGCATCCAAGGCGTGGATCGCACCGGTTTGTATCTGAAACTTGAAGCCGCCATTGCCAGCGTGAACGAACTCACCACTCAGGCGCTGATTCACGACCAGGCACCGGGTTTCAACATGACCGAAGACAGCAACGCTCCGGAAGATGGCAGCAATATGTTTACCCGGGGTTGGAACCGCTTCTTGAGCACTTTGAAAGACGTCGTGGTGGTGCGCAGAATGGATGAAACAGTGAAACCGCTGATGTCCCCCGACCAAAGTGCTTGGGCTCGCCTGAACCTGCAACTCATGCTGGAAGAGGCTGAAATGGCGGTACTTCGGGGCAACCAGGCGCTTTACGAGCGTGCCCTTGTAAAAGCCAGCAACACCGTCAGCGAATGGTACGACTCCAGCAACCCAGCTATTCAAGGCTTATCCGATGTCCTCGCTGAGTTGGCCGACAAGCACGTCGACCCGAAGTTGCCTGATGTCAGCCAATCTCTCAGTTTGCTCAAAGAGCGTCTGGCTGGCCGACTGGCGAACGACAGTGAGGATAAAGATTCATGATTCTCCTGTTGCTGATTATTCTTGGCGCGCTACTGATCGGAACCGGGCTGTCTCTTGGCTTGGCATACGATTTGGGCTACATCCGCATCAGCTTGGGCAATTATCTGATCGAAACCAATTTCTGGGTCGGCCTGGCGTTGATTGTTCTGCTGGTGATTGTGAGCCTGCTGGTTATCAATACCATCAAACGGTTCCGCAAAGGCACCAGCCTGATGGCTACCTGGGTTAGCCGGGGCCACGAGCGCCGCGCCAGACGCCGCACCACCAAAGGCCTTCTTGCCCTTGCCGAAGGCAATTGGCCCAGAGCTCGAAAACTGCTGTCCAGTGCGGCTAACCATGCCGACACACCGCTTATTAACTATTTAGCCGCCGCCCAAGCGGCCTCCGAAACCGGTGATCACGAAGGCGTTGATGACCTGTTGCGTCTGGCCTTCGAAAGCACGCCGGGTTCCAGCCTGGCGGTTGGCATCACCCAAGCCCAGTTGCAGCTTTCCGGCAATCGCCTGGAGCAAGCGCTGGCAACACTGTTACGCCTGCGCAAGGAAGCACCTCACCATCCTTTCGTGCTGAAGCTTCTGAAAACCACGTATCTGCGACTGGAAGACTGGAAAGAACTCTCAAAACTGCTGCCGGAACTGCGTAAGCGCAGCGTATTAACCGAAAAAGAGCTGGACGACCTCGAACGTGAGGTCTGGAAGAACTTACTGGAGCGCGCCGCAGAAGCTTGCGAAAGGACCCGTGAGAGCGATCCAGAAGCCTCTTTGGAGCCCCTGACCCATTTGTGGGACGAATTACCTCGGTTCGTGCGCCGGGACGAGCACACCATTCGAGACTACGCTCGCTTATTAGCCCGCTTGGGCGACGAGGAACAAGCAGAAACCCTGCTGCGCAAGGTGCTAAGAAACCACTGGAGCGATGAGCTGATCAACCTGTACGGGCGGCTGGAGGGCAGTGAACCTGAAGTGCAACTGCTCACCGCCGAACAATGGTACAAAGATCGCCCAAACAACCCCCAACTGTTACTGGCATTGGGGCGTTTAAGCTTACGAAATCAGCTGTGGGGCAAAGCCCGAGAGTACTTTACGGCCAGCCTGAAATTGAAGCGAGACCGTGAGACCATGGCCGAGCTGAGCCGGCTGAATGCCCATATGGGCGAAGAAGAAAGTAGCGTAAAACTGATCATGCAAGAGCTTGAATCAGACAACGCCCTGCCCCAACTGCCAATGCCCAAGGCCTGATTTATCAGGCCCTTGGGGCATACTCCAGAACATCCGACAAAAAGTCTTGCTCGGAGAGCCCCGCATCGACCAACGCGTCCATCAGCGAGTACGCCATGGTCGGTGAGCCGCTGGCATGCACTTCTACCCGGCTCCAGTCGATGGCCTTTGCAAGCACCGCACGCACCAACTGGTCGTGGTGGCCACCCCAGTCGTTGTCCTCGTCATCGCCAACCACCGGAACAAAGGTGAAGGCATCCCACTCGTCCTGCCAACGCTGGGCCAGCGCGCGAAGGTACATATCTTCGTGTTTGCGGACGCCCCAGAACAGCGTGATGCTATGACTGAAGTTGGTTTCTTTCAGGTACTCCACCAAACTCTTCATCTGCGCGAAACCCGTGCCCGCAGCCACAAGCACCAGAGACTTATCCGGCGCTGCTGCCAGGCAAGCCTTACCGTGCGGCAACTGCACCGAGACATCTTCTCCTGAAGTCAACGCATCAATCACCTTCTGTGCGGAAACCCATTCCGGTGTGGCCTGAATGTGCAGGACGATGTTAGTCGCCGAAGGACTACTGGCAATCGAGAAATAGCAGGGTTCAGCGTCCGGCAGGTTTACCGATAAGTACTGGCCGGCGTGGAAGCTTACGTCCCGGCGACGTGGCAACTTCAACTCTACCCGGTATACGTCGTGGTTGATGGAACTGACGTCCACCACCTTGGCTTGATATACACGGGGCTGATGCTTTCCTGTTGCCATAACGGCGGGTATCTCCAATTCGATATCGGAAAGGGCCTGAGTCCGACACATCATCAGACGCTCTCCGGTTAAAATGAGTTGCTGATTGCGGGTATTCAGTGCTTGCCCGCTCACCAGTCGGGCTTCGCAGATTTCACAAACGCCGTTACGGCATGCCGCCGGTGCCTGGATGCCCGTCTCTGCAGCGGCCGACAACAAGTCTTCAGTGCCGTTTACCGGGTAGCTCAGCTCTGCCGGGCGCAAACAGATGCGATGCAAGGTTGCTACCCCTTCATTTTGGGGAGTTATCGGGAATTTCAATCCCCAGGCTGTCCCAGATGTCGTCCACTCGCTGCTTCACTTCGTCCGTCATGGCGATCGCCACACCCCATTCTCGATCGGTCTCACCGGGCCATTTATTGGTCGCATCCAGCCCCATTTTGGAGCCCAGACCGGATACCGGCGAGGCGAAATCCAGATAGTCGATCGGCGTGTTATCGACCAGTGTGGTGTCTCGGGTCGGATCCATCCGGGTGGTCATGGCCCAGATGACGTCTTCCCAGTTCCGAGCGTTGACGTCGTCGTCGGTCACAATCACGAACTTGGTGTACATGAACTGCCGCAAAAACGACCATACCCCCATCATCACGCGCTTGGCATGGCCGGGATACTGCTTTTTCATGGTGACAATGGCCATTCGATACGAACAGCCTTCCGGCGGTAGATAAAAATCTACGATTTCCGGGAACTGTTTCTGCAGAATCGGAATAAAGACTTCGTTCAGCGCCACCCCCAACACCGCCGGTTCATCCGGCGGTCGGCCAGTGTAGGTGCTGTGGTAAATGGGATCTTTGCGGTGAGTGATGCGCTCAACGGTAAATACCGGGAACTCATCCACTTCGTTGTAATACCCGGTGTGGTCACCGAACGGCCCCTCTGGCGCCGTATCATCGGGATAAATAAAGCCTTCCAGCACGATTTCAGCACTCGCCGGAACCTGAAGATCGCTGAGCCCAGCGTTAACCAATTCGGTACGCGAACCGCGCAGCAGGCCCGCAAAGGCGTATTCAGACAGGCTATCCGGCACCGGCGTAACGGCCCCGAGAATGGTGGCCGGGTCGGCACCCAAGGCAACCGCTACCGGGTACGGCTTATCCGGATTCGCTTTGCGGAATTCCTGATAGTCCAACGCTCCGCCGCGGTGGCTGAGCCAGCGCATGATTAATCGGTTACGACCGATTACCTGTTGCCGGTAGATGCCCAGATTCTGGCGTTCTTTATTGGGCCCTCGGGTAATAACCAGAGGCCAGGTCACCAACGGACCGGCATCCCCGGGCCAACAGTGCTGAACGGGAATCTGGTAGAGGTCAACCTGATCTTTCTCGATCACTACCTCTTGGCAAGGCGCAGAGCGCAGCACTTTCGGGCTCATGCGCATCACTTGCTTGAAGATGGGCAGTTTTTCAAGAGCGTCTTTAAAGCCCTTGGGGGGATCAGGCTCTTTCAGGAAGGCCAGCAGTTTGCCCACTTCTCGCAGAGCGGTAACGTCGTCCTGCCCCATGCCCAAAGCAACCCGCTTCGGCGTGCCAAACAGGTTGGCCAGCACAGGCATGTCATAGCCTTTCGGATTTTCAAACAACAACGCCGGACCACCTGCCCGCAAGGTGCGGTCGCAGATTTCGGTCATTTCCAGGTGGGGGTCGACTTCTACGCTGATACGTTTCAGCTCTCCCAGTTTTTCCAGCTGGGCAATGAAGTCTCTCAGGTCGCTGTATTTCATCTTATGCTCCGCTTTTGGCCTTCCGTACCTTGAGGGGTCGGTAGGTCAAAGTCAGTGTTTGGACTGGGGAGTTGGAACCAAGCCGGGCGAGGGGCCAAAACGGAAAACCTGGTTTTCCCGAATGTTTTGCCCCCTCGCCCGGCTTGGTTCTTCGAACGTTAGGCTTGGGTTCCGCGCATATGCGGTGTTCGCCCGACTCCGAAGTTCAAACTCAACGACGCTTCATAGATTGGAAGAATTCGTCGTTGGTCTTGGTATCCCGCAGCTTGTCCAACAGGAATTCCAGTGACGCTGTGTCGTCATCCATGGAGTGCAGCAACTTGCGCAGAATCCAGATGCGCTGGATCTCCGACTCAGACATCAACAGGTCTTCACGGCGAGTACCGGAGCGACGTACGTTGATGGCCGGGTAAACGCGTTTCTCGGCAATCTTACGGTCCAAGTGGACTTCCATATTACCGGTGCCTTTAAACTCCTCGTAGATGACTTCATCCATTTTGGAGCCAGTGTCGACCAGAGCCGTCGACAGAATGGTCAAGCTGCCACCCTCTTCAACGTTACGGGCAGCACCAAAGAAGCGCTTCGGTTTTTCCAGAGCGTGAGCGTCCACACCACCGGTCAGAACTTTACCGGAAGAAGGAATCACCGTGTTGTAGGCACGAGCCAGACGGGTCATGGAATCCAGAAGAATGACTACGTCTTTCTTGTGCTCCACCAGTCGCTTGGCTTTTTCGATCACCATTTCAGCCACCTGAACGTGACGGGCCGGCGGCTCATCAAAGGTGGAGGCAATCACTTCACCGCGCACGGTGCGCTGCATTTCGGTCACTTCTTCCGGACGCTCGTCAATCAGAAGCACCATCAGGTGACACTCTGGGTTGTTACGAACGATGGATTGGGCGATACCCTGCATCAGCAGTGTTTTACCGGCCTTGGGCGGCGAAACAATCAAACCACGCTGACCTTTACCGATCGGTGAGACCAGGTCGAGTACCCGAGACGAAAGGTCTTCGGTACTGCCGTTACCCACTTCAAGCAGCAAACGCTCGTCTGGAAACAGCGGCGTCAGGTTCTCAAACAGAATCTTATTACGAGCGTTGTCGGGCTTGTCGAAGTTGATCTCGCTCACTTTCAGCAGAGCAAAGTAACGCTCGCCATCTTTCGGTGGGCGGATCTTGCCAGCAACCGTATCGCCAGTCCGCAAGTTGAAACGACGGATCTGGCTCGGGGACACGTAGATATCGTCAGGGCCGGCCAGGTAGGACGCGTCAGCAGAACGAAGGAAGCCGAAGCCATCCTGCAGAATCTCCAGTACACCATCACCGTATATGTCTTCGCCGCTCTTGGCGTGCTTCTTCAGAATGCTGAAGATGACGTCTTGTTTGCGCGAACGGGCGAGGTTGTCGAGGCCCATTTCTTGCGCGATTTCGAGCAATTCGGGCACAGATTTCTGCTTGAGTTCAGTAAGATTCATAATTTGTAGGATTTTTCAGGAATGGAAGTGAACGACGGTTAAAATTGCAGGGATGCCCCTGAACGCGTTGATCATAAAAATATATTGAAACAAGGTGCTGGCAGATGGAGCATCCGGTGCAGAGGGAAGCCGGATATTATTGCTTGAGCCAGTAGAGTGGGAACAACTGTTCGCCGGGCAGTCAGCATAATCGACCACCTTGACCGGATATGTCAAGTCCCTGTCCAAAATTAAGCCAACCTTCCCATCCGCCCTCTTGATGCGGATACTAGGTAAACACCAGAACTCACCTGAACCGGAGCCTTGTCATGAGCAGTGACCCCGCCAATGCATTCAAGCCCTTGAACATCGCCATTCTCACGGTGTCGGATACCCGTACGGCGGATCAAGACACCTCTGGCCAGCACTTAGAAGACTGCACGCTTGAGGCGGGACACCGTTTGGTCGCCCGCCGCATTCTGCCGGATGACCCTTATCTGATGCGCGCGCTGGTGGCTCAATGGATCGCAGACTCTGATATCCATGTAGTGATGATCACTGGCGGCACCGGTTTTCACGAGCGTGACAGTACACCGGAAGCCATTGCACCATTGCTGGATAAAACCATTGACGGTTTCGGGGAGGAATTCCGACGCATCTCGGCTGGTGAGATTGGCTCGTCCACCATTCAGTCCCGTGCCTTTGGCGGTTTGGCCAACCACACCGTTGTTTTTTGCTTACCCGGCTCTACCGGTGCCTGCCGAACAGGCTGGGACGGCATTCTGAAAAACCAGTTGGACAGTCGCCACGGCCCATGCAACTTTTCCGCCTTGGTTTTACGCAAACCTGATCGCCCTTTCCAGCGCCTGCAGGAAGTCATTGGCGACCGGGCTGAGCGATAACCAGGAGGCATCATGACAAAGGCAAATCTTACGTCACTGGACGACGCTCTCACGCACCTTCTGGAGCACGCTACCGCGATCACCGAAACAGAATCCGTGACTCTAAGTGGTAGCTTGGGGCGGGTTCTGGCCCAAGACTATCACGTGCCTGCAGACGTTCCTCCGGCCGATAACAGTGCGGTCGATGGCTACGCCATCCGCCACGGCGACATTCACGATAGCGAACCTTTGAATGTGTCGGACCGCATTCCTGCAGGGGCCGCGCCTCAGCCCCTGCAACCTGGAACGGCGGCGCGGATCTTCACCGGCTCCGAGATACCGGCCGGTGCCGATGCTGTTGTCATGCAAGAACGGGCTGATCGCAGTGGCGATACCGTTATTATTAACGCCACCGTTGAACCCGGCCAAAACATTCGGCGTCGTGGTCAGGATTTGGCTCGCGGCGATCTTGCCCTCGCGCAGGGCACATGCATCCGACCACAGGAAATGGGGCTACTGGCGTCAATGGGGGTCAATCGGGTAACGGTGTTTGCACGACTCAAGGTCGCCATTCTCACCACCGGCGATGAACTGGTAGAGCCCGGCGAGCCGTTGGCACCGGGGCAGATATACAACACCAACCGCTTCACTCTGCTGGGTCTTCTGGCGGAAGCCGGCTGTGAGGTGGTGCTGTGCGAAACTCTGAAAGACTCTCGGGAAGCAACCGAGAGCGCGCTCAAGCGTGCCAGCGCTTTGGCGGATTTGGTCATCACCAGCGGTGGCGTTTCCGTGGGTGAGGAAGACCATGTCCGAGCGGTACTGGAAGCTTCCGGCAAGCTGTCGCTATGGCGTCTGGCGATCAAGCCCGGAAAGCCCCTGGCCTTTGGCGAGATGAACAGTACGCCGATACTGGGATTGCCCGGAAACCCCGCGGCGGTTTTGGTAACCTTTATGGTGGCAAGCATGCCTTACATTCGTCATTGTCAGGGTCGCCCACAAGTTCACCCACTGGGAGAGCAGTTACCAGCGAGCTTTGATATAGCGTCTGCGTCCATTCGCCGTGAATTTGTCCGGGCCCGCAAGCAGATTTCTGACGGAGCGGTGTCCGTCGCGGCCTACCCGAATCAGAGTTCCGGGGTTCTCAGTTCCGCTTGCTGGGGCGCTGGCCTTGCGGTGGTGCCGGAGAATACAACGGTGAAAGCCGGCGATTTGATTACCTACTACCCGTTCGCGGAATTGATGAGCTGATTATGTCCAACGCAATCCTGAACATTCGTTTTTTCGCCCGTCTGCGGGAAGAACTTGGCACCGAGAGTCTGCAATTTCCGGCGGTTCCGGGCCAAACAGTCGATGATGTGTTGTCGGAGCTGGCCAACCGTGGTGGTGTTTGGGCGCAGTTAAAGGGCTCCCAACCAGTATTGATGGCGGTCAATCAGGCCATGGCAAAATCAAGTACACCAGTGCATGCCGGTGATGAGGTTGCTTTTTTCCCGCCTGTAACCGGAGGTTGAGATGATTTCTGTCCAAACCGAAGATTTCGATGTTGGGACTGAGTACGAGGCGCTTCGCTCAAGCGGCTCGGGTACCGGCGCGATTGCAACCTTTTCCGGGTTGGTGCGGGATTCCGGGGATTTGTCCGGTGTGACGGGGTTGTTTCTGGAGCATTATCCGGGGATGACGGAGCAGGTGATTCAAGGTTTGATTGATGAGGCGTCTCGGCGCTGGGATGTTCGGCAGGCGCGAGTGATTCACCGGGTCGGGCGGCTGGCCCTATCGGATCAGATTGTGTTTGTCGGGGTGTGCAGTGCACATCGAGCGGATGCGTTTGCTGCTTGCGAGTTCATTATGGATGCGCTGAAGACTTCGGCGCCTTTTTGGAAGAAGGAGATTACCGGGGACTCGGAGCATTGGGTTGAGCAGAAGGATTCTGATGTTGATCGGTCTCGGGCTTGGGAGTAAATTTGTTCGGAGATGAACCGCCCGATATAAAAATCACATATTACCCTGTCAGATCGTCCGGCCGATTTCGGTTTTTGAACACCGCTTCGGCTTCCGGGCAATCCACCATGACCGCACCTACTTTCTTGACAAACCCCATCACTCTTCGATTATCCGTCGCCAGCCAACTCTCCAGTTCTTCAATCAAGCTGACTGGGTAAACACCGTGAAGCGGATGTGTTCGCCCCTGATTTTCGACGATGACGGGGCGATCAGGCTGGATTTCCCAGGCACTGATCAGGGTTTTAAAAATGTCGGAGGTGATGCCTGGCGTGTCGCAGGGGCACACCAAGACGGCGCCGGCGCCTTGATCCTTGGCGGTGATCAAGCCGGTCAGCAGGCCTGCCAAGGGGCCTTGGCCCTGGAGGTGCTCGAGGTCGGCCAGTACTCGACCGGGAGCCAGGCTTTCGTAATCGTGCAGGGATCGGTTGGCGCTGATGAAAAACTGCGGAGTGACGGCTTTCAGGGCTCGCTGCACCCGTTCGGCCATGGGCTCACCGTTCCAGATCGCCATGCCTTTGTCGATGCCGCCCATTCGGGTGGCTTTTCCGCCTGCCAGTAGCAGACCGATGATGCGGTTGGGGTTCTTCATAGCACAAAAAAACCGCCCGTGAACGGATGTTCAGGGGCGGTTCTCATCAACAGCGGATCAGAGGTTGCTGTCGAGGAAGGCGGCTAGCTGAGACTTGGACAGCGCGCCTACTTTAGTAGCGTCCACGTTGCCGTTCTTGAACAGCATAAGGGTCGGGATGCCACGAATATTGAACTTGGGTGGAGTCTGCTCGTTTTCGTCGATGTTCAGTTTGCAGACTTTGAGCTTGCCTTCGTATTCGTCGGCGATTTCTTCCAGAACCGGCGCGATCATTTTGCAAGGACCACACCACTCAGCCCAGTAATCTACCAGTACCGGAACGTCGGATTTCAGTACGTCCTGTTCGAAGGAAGCGTCGGTGACATTAACGATATTTCCGCTCATTACCTATTCCTGATTCAGGCGCTCCAATCTGATTTTGTATCAGCATTGGAGTCGCTGTTGGCTATAGCAGACGGTTAATCTTCTGTTCAGTGAAGCCGTCTACCCGAAAGTCGATACGCAATACTTTACGCGATTGGCAGCGTGGATGTGAAGTAAGTTGTATCCACGGCCCAATGGATTAGTGTCAGTATTGTCCACATTCGGCTACTGACACTTTGATGATGTTTCCCTTATAGTACAGCCAAGTTCACTCTACACAGGACGCCTATCACCGTGACGGCCGCATCTATTGCCGAGAACGAAGTCTCTTCCCCGGACCTGCTGGCTTCCATTGATATGGGGTCTAACAGTTTCCACATGGTTGTGGCCCGCCTGGTTCACGGTGAAATCCGTACCGTGGAGAAAATGGGCGAGAAAGTTCAGCTTGGCGCCGGACTGGATGCGGACAACAATTTGAGTGAAGAAGCCCAGCAACGGGGCATTGAGTGCCTTCGCCGGTTTGCACAAAGGCTGCAGGGCACCCCGGCGGAAGGCGTGCAAATTGTGGGCACCAATGCGCTGCGAGTCGCCCGCAACGCTCAGGAATTCATCGACAAAGCGGAAGAAGTGCTTGGCTATCCGGTGGAGGTTATTGCTGGCCGGGAAGAAGCTCGCCTTATTTACCTTGGCGTTTCTCACACGCTTTCGGATGATGAAGGCCGGAGGCTGGTGATCGATATCGGCGGTGGCAGTACCGAATTTATTATCGGCGAACGTTTCGAGCCGCAAGAACTATCGAGCATGCACATGGGTTGTGTGTCGTTCCGGAACCTGTATTTCCCGGATGGCAAGATCACCCGCAAGCAGATGGACAAGGCCATCACCCACGCCGAGCAGGAACTCCAGAGTATTTGGCGGCGTTATCGAGCGGTCGGCTGGCAAAGTGCCGTGGGCTCGTCGGGCTCAATCAAGGCCATAGCCAACGTTTTAGCCACCCTCAAGCTCACCGATGGCAGGATCACCCGGGAAGCGATGGACGAGCTCCGCACACGCCTGGTGGACATGGGCAATATAGACAAACTCGCCGAGTTAGGCGTTCGCGACGATCGTCAAAGCATTTTCCCGGCGGGGTTTGCGATTCTGCTCGCTGCGTTTCGCGCTCTGGACATTCAAGAGATGGAATTTGCTGACGGCGCGCTTCGGGAAGGCCTGCTGTACGATTTGCTCGGGCGCATCCAGCACGAAGACGTTCGCGAGCGAACCATCACCGCGCTGCAGGAGCGCTACCATGTCGATCAGGCTCATGGCACCGCAGTAGAACACACCGCACTTGCCGCCTGGGAACAGGTTGCGGACACATGGGGTTTACGCTCGCCCGCAGATGAAGACGTCTTGCGCTGGGCTTGTCGGCTGCATGAAATCGGCCTGACCATTTCCCACTCGCAATACCACAAGCACGGTGCATACTTGCTGCACTACTCGGACTTGCCGGGGTTCACCCTGCAATTTCAGAGAGCGCTGGCTACGCTGGTACGCGGGCACCGCCGCAAACTTTCACCGTTGGTATTCGAGTACGTCGAACCAGAAGACAAACCCCGACTGCACTACCTGTGCATCCTGCTGCGGCTTGCGGTTGTCATCCAGCACTCCCGAAATCTGGAGTCGGCCCCGGAGTTCCTGCTCCATGCCCAGGAAGAAGGGCTGACAATCGAGTTTCCGGAAGGCTGGCTGGATGATCGGCCACTCACCCTGGCCGACCTGAACAACGAGCGCGATTATCTTACGCGCCAGCAATTCAGTCTGGAAATCAGGACTCGGCAGAGCTGAGCGTCAATTCCTCTTCGAGGCTTTCGACGGTTTCGCTCACCTCCAGCCACTCCGCTTCGGTGTTTTCCAGCTCGCGCTTGAATCCCGCTTGCTCCGCCAACAGCTCCTTCAAGCGCACTTTGTTGCTGTCATCGTATACAGAGGGATCGGATAGCGATGTCTCAACTGACGACAGCTTCTCTTGCAGCTGATCCATACGGGCCTCCAGGGTGCCCTGTTTCTTGCGCCACGGGCTGATCTTCTTTCGAATCTCTGCTTCCTGCCGTTTCCGGGCTTTGCGCTCATCCGCGCTCAACGTTACCGGACCGGCTTTGCTGCCCGTTTTTTCTTCGGCTACCTGACGCTTGGGAGGCTCTTCATCGTCTTTACGACGATCCGCCAGCCAGCGCTCATAATCTTCCAGATCACCCTTGTACTCTTTCACTGCGCCATCAGAAACCAGCCAAAATTCGTCGACAGTATTGCGCAGCAAATGGCGGTCGTGTGACACCACCACAATGGCGCCATCAAAGTTCTGTAGCGCCATGGTCAGAGCCTGACGCATTTCCAGATCCAGATGGTTAGTGGGCTCGTCCAACAACAACAGATTGGGTTTCTGCCAGGCAATGACGGCCAAGGCCACCCGGGCCTTTTCACCGCCTGAGAACGAACGGATCGGGCTCAGCGCTTCATCTCCGTGGAAATCAAAGCCCCCGAGAAAATTTCTCACTTTTTGCTCAGATGCTCGCGGGTCGAGACGCTGCAGGTGCAGAAACGGGCTGGCGTCAAGATCCAGAGATTCCAGCTGATGCTGGGCGAAATAGCCTATGGCCAGATTATCACCTGCCGAGCGTTCACCCGACATCAGGGTGCCATCTCCCCGAAGAGCATCCATAAAGGTCGACTTACCCGCACCGTTTGGCCCTAACAGACCGATCCGCGAACCCGGCAACAACGATATATTGATGTCTGTCAGAATCGTAGTGTCGCCATGACCCGCCGAACCACGACGAATCGACAACAACGGGCTCGACACTTTGTCGGCAACCGGGAACTCGAAACTGAACGGCGAATCCACGTGAGCCGGCGCAATCCGCTCCATGCGCTCCAGCGATTTGACCCGACTTTGCGCTTGTTTGGCTTTGGTGGCTTTCGCTTTGAAACGATCAATAAAACTCTGAATTTCGGCAATTCGGGCCTGTTGTCGCTCGAAGTTTGCCTGTTGCTGAGCCAGCCGTTCGCTGCGCTGCGTCTCGAAAGCCGAATAGTTACCGGTATAGAGCTCCAGTTTCTTTTGATCGAAATGCACCAGATGGGTAGAGACCCTGTCCATGAAGTCCCGGTCGTGGGAGATGAACAGCAAGGTGCCCTGATACTTGCGCAACCAATTTTCGAGCCAGAGGCAGGCGTCCAGATCCAAGTGGTTGGTGGGTTCGTCGAGCAGGAGCAGGTCCGACGGGCGCATCAGTGCCTGAGCCAGATTGAGACGAATACGCCACCCCCCCGAAAATGCAGAAACCGGACGGTCGGCATCGCTGTCCGCGAAACCCAAGCCGCGAATCAGCGATTCCGCGCGGCGGGATGCAGACCATGCTTCGTGGTTATCCAACTCACCGTGGATGTGGGCAATGCCATAATCGTCCCCACGGGCTTCGGCCGCCGCCAGTTCAGCCTCCAGCCGACGCAACTCAAGGTCGCCGTCGAGGACGAAATCCCGTGCTGACCGGGATGATGACGCCACCTCTTGCGCCATATGGGCGATACGGCACCCACCTGGCAAAGAAACACTGCCCTGCTCTGGGCTCAAATGGCCCAATAAGAGCTGAAACAAGCTGGATTTACCGGCACCATTGGCACCCACAATGGCTACACGCTGGCCTGGCTGAACCGTCAGACTGACGTTTTCTAGCAACCAGACGCCGCCTCGTTGTAAACTGAGATCGGTTATCGTTAACATAGAGCAACTTTAATCCATGGATGTCAGCCAAGGAAGAGGGCTACCGTGACCATGACGCAGACAGAATCGTTGAATCTGCCGACCTTAATGGAACCGGACAATCCTCTATGGCGTTATGCACTGGCCTGCTGGCAGAAACCGGGATTGGCCGAAACCTGCCTGTCTCTTCAAGAGCAAGGCTGGAGCGTAACCCGAATCCTGTGCGCTGGCTGGTTAGGCATGAATGGGCGCACGTTCACCGGCATCGAGGACGCTAAGGTAACAGAGTGGCGCGAGCATGTAACCGGTCGCATTCGTTCAGCGCGAAAATCGATCCCCCGGCACCATGCACCCAGCCAGGAACTCCGAAGCGCGCTCGCGAAAGCCGAATTACAGGCCGAGCAAACAGAGCTGGCTCTGGCATGGCAAACGATTTATGAACGCAACCCGGACGTTGCGAGCATGCAAAACTGCACCACGGTTATCGTGCAGAACTTACTTACCGCAGCTCCACTCACGACACGGGAATTGCAGCATATGACCCAGATCACTGAGCTTGCAGATCTTTTGGCAGAGCACACTTGCCGGAGCACCGAGTCATGCTGATGAAGTGGCTGATACGGCTATCCTTCCCCGCTCTTGGCTTATTGTTACTGCTGATCTTTTTTGGCTTGGGCGACCCTGAAAATGTATCTGAGCCTGTGCGAAACGCAGAAACTCAGGAAACTCTCCCTCCCTTCGAAGGGCTCGTCCCGTCTCCGACTCCTGCGAACGGACCGGAGATTGTTTTCAAGTGGAAAGACACCGACGGCCATTGGCACTATGCTGATCAGCCCCCCGCTCAAGGCCAGTGGAATGCGTTGGCCATCGAGCGCAGTGAACCCTCGTCCCAGAAAGGCCCCTCTGCCGGCTCGAGCGATGATTGGGAGACGCCGTACAGCGCACCATTCTCAATGAACAGCCCTGCCTACAACAGAGAGTCATGACAATCATCATTCCGCAGCCTTAACACTTGTTCAGTAGCATCCTCTTACAGAACCCGTTAAGTTGTTGACCCAACATTTCCAACAGGGTCGAAGAGCCCTGAAACATGTGCAAAGGAACGATTCATGAAGAAAACACTCTTAGCCCTAGCCATGGCCGGTGTAGTCGCCGGTTGTTCAACCACCGAGCAGGATCCGTCGCTGGAAACCACGTCGGAGAAAGTCAGCTACGGCATGGGTCTCGTGATGGGCGAGCGCATGAGCAATGATCTGCCGGACCTGCAGATGCAGCAGTTCATTCAGGGTTTTGAACACGGTCAATCTGGCGATGAAGACGCCAAGCGGCTGACTCGCGAAGAAATTCAAAAAGCGCTTATGGCTTACCGGGAAGATCTGCAAAGCCAGCAGGAGGAACAGTACGAAGAACTGGCGCAAAAGAACAAAGAAGCCGGCGAAGCTTTCCTGGCTGAAAACGCCGAGCGCGAAGAAGTCCAAACAACAGAATCTGGCCTTCAATACGAAGTGATTGAAGAAGGCGACGGCGAAAAACCAACCGCTTCAGATCGTGTGCAAGTGCATTACACGGGCGAGTTGATCAACGGTGACGTATTCGACAGCTCTCGCGACCGTGGCGAGCCAGCCACGTTTGGCGTTAGCCAGGTTATACCCGGCTGGACTGAAGGCCTGCAGCTGATGAGCGAAGGTGCGCGTTACAAGCTGTACATCCCGGCTGAACTGGCCTACGGTGCGGCAGGCAATCAAGCCATTGCTCCCAACGAAGCACTGGTTTTTGACGTTGAGATTCTGAAGATTAACCCAGAAGCCAATTGATGCCAGCCAGCATCTAAAAAGCCGGTCTGAGGTTGCCCCTCAGACCGGCTTTTTATTGGATTCAAGAAAACCTTAAGCAACCCTGGTCTCAGACCGATGCCACCTTTTCAGCGTGCGCATTGTGTAAATGCTCGATCAGGAAATCTTCCATCTCAAACCGGCTTTCCAGCACTTCACCCAGACGTGACAGCTCGTTAAACAATGTGTCTACGTCCTCTTCGGTCAAGATACGGCCATCCACTTGATCGTTAAAAGCCAACGCCACTTCGGTCGTTTTCTGAATCTCCGGATACACTTTGGAAGCCAATTCCAGCCCGCCATCGTTAAAATCCCGGGCTTCCTGAGTCAGCTGTTCATAGACTTCGAAATGCCCCGCTGAAACGTAATCCACCAACGCTTCACACAACCGGACGAACTTCTTGCTCAGGGCTTCTGTTGGGCTGCGATCGCTTTCACCTGACAACTCGCAATAATGGACAAGTAGTTGCTGCCGCTCTTTCAACCAACGGTCAATCAACTCACTGACTCCACCCCAGCGCTCCTTGGCATTCCGACAATTCTCCAACATGACGCCTGTCTCCCTAGATCAAGCAACCAGTTCACTGGTTTTTATTCAAATAGCTTCGCTTTCGTTCATTCAAGTTACCCCATGGCTGCGGTGAGCCGCAACTATTTCAGCTCTGCAACTTATTTCCTGGCCGACCCGGGCGGAACAGCATAACCAAACCCACCAGAATCAACGCTGCAAAGAAAACCGCCGTCCAACCCGGAATGCTCAGCCCAAGAAAACGCCAAACCACTTCGGCACAGTCTCCGGTACCCTGGAGCGCGGTTTTGAGCACGTCGAACCAAGGTAAAACCTGCAACAAATAATCCACCGAAGGCCCACACGCCGGCACCTGATCCGCGGGTAGATTCTGTAGCCATAGCTGCCGACCGGCAACGCCCAAGCCTGCACCTGCGGTGAGAATCAGGAAAAATCCGTACACCCGCTGACCAACCTCGGCGGGACCGTGCAGAAAGGCAATCAGGCTGACCAAGCCGGCCCCCATAAACCCGAATCGCTGCAACCAGCACAACGGACATGGATCCAGGCCCATGATATGTTCCATATAAAACGCCACACCCAACAGCGCAGCACACATTGAAAACACAAAGCCAAAGACCCATCTGCTTGTCAAAACGTCACCCCGGAATCATGATGTCAGATACAAATAACCGATGGACCCAATCGTAACCTATGAATAATGCCAAGCACATGACCATGAACCGTATATTTTTCTTACGCCTGCTACTGGTGCTTTGTACGATGAACTTTTGGCAGAGTGCGGCGTTGGCCGAGGAGGCGGAGGACAGCGCCCCCGAAGACACAGGCGTGACCGACTACATTGAGATGAAACCGCCATTCGTAACGCACGTGGGCAAACCGGGGAACAAGGTTAATTATCTGAAAGCCGCCGTTACCCTTCGGGCGTCGAGCGAGTCGGTGCGCTCTGTCGTAGAGACTCATAACCCAAGACTGCGTCATGAACTGGTGATGCTATTCGGGGAACAAACGGATTTGGACACGCTGTCATCAATGGAGGGTCAACAGACGTTGCGAGAAGAAGCGGCCCGAAGAATTAATAGCGTACTGGAAGAGCAACAAACCGGGGAGCAAATCACCGGCGTGTTATTCACCGAGTTTGTCGTTCAGCGTTAAAACACGTATCAGGCGATGCGTGCGAATAGACTGTCGGTCTGCTGCTGTTTTTGGGCCTCGACAGCCGCTTGCGCATCGTCCCAGCCAGCTTCCCATGCTGCGATCACGACGTCACCACGGTAGGGGCAACGGGATTTATCCATCCTCATAGACCCTGCCATTGCACCTTGGCGATACGCTTTATTAAGCGCCTCGACATCCCATCCGAGCCCACTATCCTTCGCCATAACGTGCCTCCCTACCTAGTATTACTCAACGTAACAGCAGGTAACCAAAGCAGCAAACACAGATCCACAATCTGTGCGTCACGTCCCTTTCACGGTGTGACGCACAGACTGTTCAGGATTTTATATAGTCTTCCAGGAACTCAGAGAAGGATTGGGTATCAGCGGCTTCCATAGCGGCCTGTTCAGCCTTCGAGTCGCGACTCATGGCTTCAAAGCGCGCCAGCGCCTCCCCAGACATCGTCTCGTCAGCCAGAGTCTGCTTGTGTTGCTGTGAAATCGACAGCACCCAATCCCGATGGCCCAGGCCGGAAGCACTCATGGCCTCCATCACTCGAGCCGAGGGCACTGACCAGTCGTCACCCTCAATTTTACTTTGCTGCGCTGACAGCGCCGACTGATAGGTATTGCCATCCTGCCAGCTATCCAACAGCTCCGCTAACGGCTGCAGGCGTTCAAGCAACTCGTTCGCGGCTGAGCCAACCTGCACCCGCTCTCCGCCCTGACACAGCGTGAGATCCTGCCAGCGGCCTTGGGCAACGACATCCTTGTAACCATCATCCAGCCGCTCACACTCCGCTTTACCGATCACCGGTGACTCTGAGAGCAGGCAATCCAATAAGAACAGATCCAGAAAATCCACTTGCTCACGATTAATACCCACCGGAGAGAAAGGATCAAGGTCCAGACACCGAACTTCGATATATTCGACCCCCCGAGCATCCAGTGCCTGAATCGGTTTTTCACCGCGTTCAGTGGTGCGTTTGGGTCGAACCGCACTGTAGTACTCGTTTTCGATCTGCAGGATGCTGGTATTAAGCTGAATGAACTGACCGTTCCGGCGCGTACCGATGGCTTCATAGTCTGGCCAGTTGGTGTGAATGGCCTGATCCAGCGTCTCTGTGTAGGTGGTCAATTCGTTGAAACAGATGTTCAACGACGCCTGGGCATTGTTGTGATAACCCAAATCGCCCATTCTCAGAGACGTCGCATACTGACCAACCCAAGTGCCATCACCAAAGCGCTTAAGATCATGAGTCACACCGGCAACAAAACTGGCATCCAGCGCCGGTGAGGCTCCAAACAACAGCATCAGCAGCCAGCTACGCCGACGGAAGTTTCGAATCAACCAGAAGTACTGCTCGGATTTGAAGTCTTTCAGTGCGCCGTGATTACCCGTCACTTCCTGCCACTTACGCCAGAAGCTGTCGGGCAGCGAAAGGTTATAGTGGGTACCCGCAATGCTCTGCATGATGCGGCCATAGCGCACCGCTAAGCCCTGACGATAGACGTGTTTTAGCTGACCGATATTAGAACGGCCAAACTCAGCAACCGGAATGCTCTCGTTGCCGTTGATCTCGCACGGCATACTGGCAGCCCAGAACACTTCATCGCCAAGATTCTGCTGCACAAACTTGTGAGTATCCCGCAGTGACGCAAGCATATCGTCGGTGTTGCTAAACACCGGAGTGATCAACTCCAACAATGATTCAGAGTAATCGGTGGTGATCTGTGGGTGCGTTAATGCCGCGCCCAAGGCGGACGGATGCGGCGTTTGGGCGATAAAGCCGTTGGCATCTGCCCGCAAACCTTCTTTTTCAACACCCTTGAGAAAGCCGCCCCAATCGGAAGCGGAGAACTGGTAAAACAGGGAATGGCGGGAATCAGCCATGGTGAGCTCCTGTGCCGGCAGCGTGCGCTTCATCGCGCACGCCACCACTGAATCATGAATAGGGGTTAGCGACCGTCTTTTCGCGCCGAAGCCAAAGCTTGGGCTAACGCACCGGCCATCGCTCCCTGGCCCTGGCTTCCCTGCGGCTTGCTACCGGAGCGCTTGCCAGCTCGATCACCGCCTTTGGCAGGCTTCGCTGACGTTTCAGCACCCGGCTGGTCGTCCATTCGCATGGACAAAGCGATCCGCTTTCGGGGGATGTCCACTTCCATGACCTTAACCTTCACAATATCACCCGCCTTCACAACTTCGCGGGGATCTTTGACGAAAGTATTAGATAAAGCGGAGATGTGCACCAAGCCGTCTTGATGCACACCAATATCAACGAACGCGCCGAAATTAGTAACGTTAGTGACCGATCCCTCGAGAACCATTCCTGGTTTCAAATCGCTCAGGGTTTCGACACCCTCTTCGAAACTGGCAAAGCGGAATTCAGGGCGCGGGTCGCGGCCCGGCTTCTCCAACTCTGCGATGATGTCTTTCACGGTGGGCAAACCGAACTGTTCGGTGACATAGTCCTGCGGGTTCAGACTGCGCAGGAAGCTGGTATCACCCATGATGTTTTCCACCTTTCGACCGCTGCGTTTGGCAATGGCTTCAGCCACGCCATAGGCTTCGGGGTGAACGGAAGAGCTGTCCAGCGGGTTATCGGCACTGGCAATCCGCAAGAAACCAGCGGCCTGTTCGAAGGTTCGATCGCCCAGGCGTGCGACCTTCAATAGCTGCTTACGGCTCGAAAACACTCCGTTCTGGCTCCGGAAATCGACAATATTTTGAGCAATGGTCTGGCTCAAGCCGGACACTCTTGCCAGCAATGGCACAGACGCCGTGTTCAAGTCGACGCCGACGCCGTTAACACAGTCTTCCACAACCGCGTCCAGGCTACGGGACAATTGCACCTGAGACACATCATGCTGGTACTGGCCCACACCAATGGATTTCGGCTCAATTTTCACCAGTTCCGCCAGCGGATCCTGCAGCCGGCGGGCGATGGACACCGCACCACGGATGGTCACGTCCAGATCCGGCAGTTCCCGAGAGGCAAACTCCGAGGCTGAATAGATGGACGCGCCAGATTCATTCACCACAATGCGAGCCAACTTCAATTCCGGGTGACGCTTGGTCAGGTCTGCCACCAGCTTCTCAGTTTCCCGAGAGGCCGTGCCGTTACCAATAGCGACCAGCTCAATCTTGAATTTCTGACACCAGGCCGCCAGCTGGGCAATCGAACGATCCCACTGATTCTTCGGTGCATGAGGATAAATAGCGCCATGATCCAGCACTTCGCCGGTGCCATCGATGACCGCCACTTTGACACCGGTACGAAGACCGGGGTCCAGACCCAGCGTTGGCCGAGGCCCTGCGGGCGCCAACAGCAGCAAGTCTTTGAGGTTGGCGGCAAACACATTGATGGCTTCGGCTTCGGCGGCTTCGCGCACCTGAGCCATCAAGTCCGTTTCGATCTGCGTGGACAGCTTCACCCGCCAGGTCCAACGCACCACTTCACTCAACCATTTATCGGCGGCGCGGCCGTTATCACGAATGTTCCAGTGGCCAGCGATGCGCTGTTCGGCCGGGTGTGGCTGGCGACGATCGTCTTCGCCATCACCCATGACAATCGAAAAAGTCAGCACGCCCTCATTACGCCCGCGCAGGATCGCCAATGCACGGTGCGAAGGCACTTTCTTAAGCGGCTCAACGTGGTCGAAGTAGTCCCGAAACTTGGCGCCTTCGGTTTCTTTACCGGCTACCACCGTCACTTTCAGCTGCCCGTCCTGCCAGACAAAGTTTCGCAGTGAACCCAACAGCTCAGCGTCTTCGGCGAAGCGTTCCATCAGAATATAGCGGGCACCATCCAGAGCGGCTTTGGTGTCATCAATGCCAGCTTCCGCATTCAGATAGCCTGCAGCGGTGGCTTCGGGGTCCAACGTGGGATCGTCGTATAAGGCATCGGCCAAAGGCTCCAGGCCGGCTTCACGAGCGATCTGGGCCTTGGTGCGACGTTTGGGCTTGTACGGCAGGTATAAATCTTCGAGGCGGTTCTTGGTCTCGGCAGCACTGATGCTGGTTCGCAGTTCGTCGGTCAGCTTACCTTGTTCATCGATACTCTTGAGGATCGCCCCACGACGGTCTTCGAGTTCTCGCAGGTAGCGCAAGCGCTCTTCCAGAGTTCGCAACTGACTGTCATCCAGCGAGCCGGTCACTTCTTTCCGGTAGCGGGCAATAAACGGAACCGTGGATCCTTCATCCAGCATAGCAACCGTGGCGTTAACCTGTTGCTCGCGTACTCCAAGTTCTTCAGCAATGCGCTGGGAGATACTGTTCATGCAACCTCTGTAATATCGCTTGCGAAATTAAAGCGCAAAGGTACAGCGGCTTCCCGCTACAGGCAAGCAGACTGATTCTGTCGGGTTAAAAATTGCACAAGTTCATTCCAGGGCATGGGGCGGGCGAAATAATATCCCTGAATCTCATCGCAATGCTGCTGTTGCAGAAATTCAAGCTGCTCTTTGGTCTCCACACCTTCAGCCACCACGCTCATGTGCAGACTGTGAGCCAGGGTAATAATGGCGCGAATAATGTGTTCCGCGTCCGCCGATTTCCCCAAGCCCTGAATGAACGACTTATCAATCTTGACCAGCGAAATCGGCAAGTGCTGCAAATTGCTCAAAGACGAATATCCGGTGCCAAAATCATCCAGCGCAAAACTGACACCTAACTGATTGAGTTCACGCAGGCAGCGATGGGCATACTCAGGGTCATGCATCATGGCGCTTTCGGTTAACTCTAACTCCAGCAAGCTGGTATCAACGTTGGCATTAAAGATAATCCGGAAAATGGTTTCGGTCATTTTCGGATCATGGAACTGCCGGAACGATAAATTCACCGCCAGCACCAGACCCGGGAAGCCCAATTCGGCACTTTCCTGCAAGCGCTGGCAAGCTTGCTCAATGACCCAGTACCCAATTGGCACAATCAGCCCGCTGCGCTCAGCCACGGGGATGAATTCATCCGGCCCGATCATGCCTCGTTTGGGGTGATTCCAGCGCAGCAAGCACTCCATTCCGCGCACCTCGCCAGTCGCCAAATCGATTCGCGGCTGATAATACAATTCCAGCTCTTGCCCGCGGATTGCATGCCGCAGGTCCGCTTCCAAACGTAATTGATGCCCGGTCGAAATGTGCAAGTCTCGATTGTAGAAACGGTAGCTGGTGCCGGTGTCCCGCTTGGCCTCGAACATCGCCCGGTTGGCTCTGCGCATCAACTCCTCCGGGCTGTCGCCCGCTTCCGGATAGGTCGCCACGCCCAAACTGGCACTGATCACAATGCTTTGGCCATCAATGACAACGGGCTCGGGCACGGTCATTACCAGCTTCCGGATGACCTGACTGAGATCCAGAGAGTCCTCAACTTTTTCAATTATAATCGCCAGCTCATCACCGCCGATACGAACCAGAGAATCCACCCGCCGCAAGGTCTGGCGCAGGCGCTCAGCCAGCTGAACAATTAACTGATCACTTTTCTGGTACCCGAAGGATTCATTGATGCTGCGAAAACTGTCCACGTTCAAATGCATTAACGCGAGCCGAGTCTGGGTCCGCTCCGCGCGCAAGAGAGCTTGTTGTAAGCGGTCAAAAAACAGATCCCGATTGATAAAACCGGACGCCACCTCCCGGCCTAATTGCCCGTGAGCATATCCGGACAGTTGCTCGCGATACCACAGACACTTAACGGCGCGCCGAAAACCCCATGCTTCCAGACCTTGTCGGCACAAGTAATCCGCTGCGCCCCCTGCTTGCATTTCCGGCCCTTTTACCTCGCAGGCTTCGGCACTTATCGCCAGAACAGGCTTATCACCTCCGGAGACCGTTAGATATTGAAGGAAAGAGGATTCGCAACCAGCGTGGAAAACACAATCCCAAACAATGACATCAAAACTGGCGTTGTGGATCAGATCATCACAATCGATAAGATCGGGACACCAAGTAGCATCCGGATTCAATTCGGCATCACTCGACAGCATGGCCTGATACCACAAAAAATCGGCGTACTGGGGAGTCAAAACAAGAAGACGTAAGTGGTCTCGCCTGCTGTCGGGCGGCAAAGTCATCGCACAGAATCCATGTATCGTTAAGCGTAACATCCGTAGTTTCTAGCATAGCTCATAGATCCCCAAGGTACATACCGCTGTGCTGGTGTAGAATGTACAGCTCACATCTTCTGCACGATTCTTTTACTTGGCCTCAACACTGTGAACAAGCTAAACCCCAGACAACGAGAAGCGGTTCGGTACGCAGACGGCCCCCTGTTGGTACTGGCCGGCGCGGGCAGTGGCAAAACCAGCGTAATCACCCGAAAAATTGCCCACCTGATTGAAGAGCTGGGCATTCCCGGGCGTCACATTGCCGCATTGACGTTTACCAACAAAGCGGCTCGTGAAATGAAAGAACGGGTGGGGAAAATTGTTGATCGTGGCAAGGCGCGTGGCCTGATCGTATCGACCTTCCACAACTTGGGCCTGAACATCATTCGTGATGAACACCCGCATCTGGGTTACCACCCCGGCTTTTCAATTTTTGATGCGGAAGACGCCAAAGCCTTACTTCAAGATCTGACGATGCGCGACGGCAGCGCCGAGGCCGGCGACGAAGTCGGCGATGTGCAGATGACCATCTCGTCCTGGAAGAACGCTCTGCGCAGCCCCACTGAAGCCTATAGCAAAGCGGCCGACGAACGGGAACAGCGCATCGCGATTATCTACAAGCATTACAACGAATATCTGAAAGCCTATAACGCGGTCGATTTTGACGACTTGATTCTGCTGCCGGTACAGCTGTTCCGGGATTTCCCGGATGTACTGGCCAAATGGCGCAAGAAAATTCGCTACCTGCTGGTGGATGAGTATCAGGACACCAACGTCTGCCAGTACGAATTGGTTAAACAGCTGGTGGCCGAGCGCGCCGCGTTTACCGTGGTAGGCGACGACGATCAGTCGATCTACGCCTGGCGTGGCGCGCGTCCAGAGAATCTGGTGCAGCTCAAGGAGGACTTTCCGAGCCTGAAAATTGTCAAACTGGAGCAGAACTACCGTTCCACCGCTCGCATTCTTCGCAGTGCCAACACCGTCATCGCCAACAACCCACACGTCTTTGAAAAGGCGCTGTGGAGTGATCACACCATCGGTGAAGAAATTCGTATTATTCGGTGTCGCAGCGAAGATGCCGAAACGGAAAGAGTCGCCACCGAGATACTGGATCAAAAGCTCAAGAACGGCCTGAGCTTTCAGGATTTTGCCGTGCTGTACCGTGGCAACCATCAGGCCCGTTTGCTGGAGATGAAACTGCAGGCGTACCAGATTCCGTATCGGCTCTCCGGTGGCCAGTCGTTCTTTTCCAAGAGCGAGATTAAAGATGCGATGTCGTATCTGCGGCTGATGATCAACCCCGACGACAACGCTGCGTTCCTGCGGGTGGTAAACGTACCCCGGCGAGAAATTGGCCCGCGTACGCTTGAGCAACTGAGCCACTACGCGCGCTCTCGCAACGTCAGCCTGTTCAAAGCCTTGAGCGACATGGGCGCAGAAACCCACGTGACGGAAAAAGGGCTGGACCGCCTTCGCCGCTTTGCCCACTGGGTCGACAAAACCTGCGAGCGCCTATTCTCGGAAGACCCAATTCCGGTGATCAAGCAGCTGTTTACCGACATCGAATACGAAGAATGGCTGCATCAGCATTCCGGCAGCCCAAAACAGGCGGAACGCCGGATGGAAAACATCTGGTACCTCGTGGAATCCATCCAGCGCATGCTGGACGACGGCAAAGGCACCGCCGACGAGCTGGGTATCGAGGATGCCATCGCCAAGCTGATTCTGCGCGACATGATGGAGCAGCGGGAGGAGGAAGACGACAGCGACAAGGTGCAGTTACTGACGCTGCACGCCTCCAAGGGTCTAGAGTTTCCCCACGTGTTTATTATGGGCCTCGAGGAGGAAATCCTGCCGCACCGGAGCAGCATTGAAGAAGGCAATATTGAAGAGGAACGGCGACTCATGTACGTGGGCATCACCCGCGCCCGGGAAACCCTGTCGCTGACCTATGCGGCCTCGAGGAAGCAATACGGGGAAAAACTGGAAACCATTCCCAGCCGTTTTCTGGATGAGTTACCCGAAGAAGATGTGAAATGGGAAGGGCTGGGCGACCAGGACAAAGAAGCCAACCAGAAAAAAGGTAAGGCAACGCTCAGTGCGCTGATCGGAGATCTCGGCCTCTAAACCAACAAAGCCCCGCAACATGCGGGGCTTTGTTGTATTGCAAGCCAAACTTACTGGCTTGACTCTACCATGTGCTCAACCGCTGCGGTGATTTCTTCATCCGAGCAAGAAGCACAACCACCTTTCGCCGGCATAGCATTGAAACCGTTAAGTGCATGATTAAACAACGTTTCCATGCCTTTATCGATGCGAGGAGCCCATGCACCGGCATCACCGACCACCGGTGCACCTGCAGCACCCGTCGCGTGGCAAGCCATACAGGTTGTATCGTAAACTTCGCTACCAGAACGTGGTCCGGAGCTGGCCGCCGCAGCAACCGCTTGTCCGCACTCATCACCTTGCAGGCACAGTTCGCCCACTGGCTTGATGCGTTCACGAATTTCATCTTCAACACTTGCCAGTGCAGCACCGGCAGCCAGGCTAAAGCCGAGCAAACCAACAGCCAGGACTCTCTTCATCTTCACAATGCACCTCGCATTTGAGCGTTATAATATTTCGGTCGCCGCATTATAGCGATTGAGCCCCTGCAAAAAAACCAAACAGCAGAATCAGAATTTGATTTCAACCCATTTAATGACAGTTTTGTAGGCCGCAACCCAATGGTATTCATTTCCGGTTACCATAGGCGCTACTGTATCACCCTTCGCGATCTATGAGCCTTAATATGAGCCAATTACCTGCCGGCAAGCCGGATAGACGGCGCAAGCCCTTACTGATTCTCGAATTTTCCTGTTTGGCGATTCTATTGACCTCCATGGGCTGGTTCAGCAGTCAGTCCAGTGCAGACAGCCCGATCAGTCCAGCTTGGCTATTACTCCCCGCAGTTGCCAGCCTTGGCGTTTTCCTGAGCTTTATCGGCTTGATGTACCTGCGCTGGGTCGCCTCAGTCCGTGATGACCGCCGCACCCGCCACAAGATCATCTTTGTATTACTGGCCGTGACGCTGCTGGGTGTTTGGGTATACGGCATCGGTAACACCTGGCTAAGCCTCAACGCCCGCTAATAGGACCGCCCCCATGACCTTACGACTTTATCTTGCTCTGTGCGCCACCTCTCTGGCACTGGCTTCGCCGGCGTGGGCTGAAAGTAAAAAAGACGAGAACAACGTGAATTGCGCCCTCATCGTCGAGGGGGTGCAGCGGCTTGCTTGCTACGATACTCAACATAACCCGCAAGCGGCCCGACAAAAAGCGAAGGAGGAAGCTGTGGAGCAAGCAAGCCAGCGTGCCGAGGCGTTGGCGTTTGACGAGGAACAACGCGAGGAGATCGTTGGAAATGCCTTGGCGGGCGACCCGGATTCGGGGGTTATGGATTCTCTGGTCAGTAGCTATCTGGAGGCCGAAAAAAGCCTGTTCAATTTCACCGGAAGCTTTGTCTCCCATAAACCCAATTACTTTTTGCCCCTGACCTGGGTAAAAAATCCGAACTACACCCCATACAGCCCCCGGCTAGGTGCCACGTTTTACGATTACGACCTCACTCGGGAAGAGGCGAAGTACCAGCTCAGTTTCAAGGTGCCGCTGTTGACGGGTATTTTCGATAAGAAGACCACGTTCTGGTTTGGTTATACCCAGAAGTCACTTTGGCAGGTGTATAACCAGGATCAGTCTGCGCCGTTCCGGGAGACCAATTACGAGCCGGAGTTGTTTGTTCGTCATCAGCTGAACTGGAACATCGGGCCGGGCACGTTAAACACGGTGTCGGTAGGACTCAATCATCAGTCTAACGGGCAGGCGGACCCGCGTTCACGGAGCTGGAACCGTATTATGGGTTCGGCGGCGTACAGCTATAACCGGTGGTTGTTTATGGTGAGGCCTTGGTTGCGGCTTCCTGAGCGCAGTAGTGATGATGACAATGCCGATATCGAGCGGTATTTGGGGCACGCGAGTTATCACGCGGTCTATAAGCTGACGGAGGATCGTACGTTTTCTTTGAAGCTGTTGAATAATTTGCGGTCGGATAACCGGACGTCGGTGGAGTTTGGTTATAGCTTTCCCATGAGTGATTCGTTGAAGGGCTTTTTCCAGTATTACAACGGGTATGGGGAGAGCTTGATTGACTATAACGTGCGGATTGAGCGGTTTGGCATTGGGATTATGCTGAACGATTGGCTCTAAGCTATAGAGTAGAACAAGGTGCGGGGCACCCCTCTAAAACGGAAAACGTGGTTTTCCAGATAGTTTAAGAGGGGTGCCCCGCACCTTGTTCCCGTATTTCGTACTGGGTTTCTTTAAATGTTCAGCTTTTCCATTTCTTCCAACAATTCTTTCGTTTTCTCTTCCATCAGGGCTATGTCAGCTCTGGATTCGACGTTCAGGCGGACCACCGGTTCGGTGTTCGACATGCGCAGATTGAAGCGCCAGTTGTCGAATTCTACGCTCAGACCGTCGACGAAGCTGATGTCTTTGGCGCCGAAGGAGTACTTCTGTTCAATCGCCGCAATCACTTTCGCCGGGTCATTGATGGTGCGGTTGATCTCGCCGCTGGCCGGGTAGGCTTCTATTCTGGCGTCGATGAGAGACGACAGGGATTGGCCGGACTGGCACAGGCGTTCAGCGATCAGTAACCACGGGATCATGCCGCTGTCGCAGTAGGCGAAGTCACGGAAGTAGTGGTGGGCGCTCATTTCGCCACCGTACACGGCGTCTTCGTCGCGCATTCTTTGCTTGATGAAGGCGTGGCCGGTTTTGCTTTCAATGGCTTTGCCGCCGGCGGCTTCGACCAGGTCCTGGGTGTTCCAGACCAGTCTTGGGTCGTGAATGACGCTGCCCGGGCCGGTTTTTCTCAGGAATTGATCCGCCAACAGCCCGACGATGTAGTAGCCTTCAATGAACCGGCCGTTCTCGTCGAAGAAGAAGCAGCGATCGTAGTCGCCATCCCAGGCGATGCCCATTGCAGCGCCGTGTTCTTTGACCGCGTTGGCGGTGGCTGCGCGGTTTTCTTCGAGGATGGGGTTGGGCACACCATTCGGGAAGTTTCCATCCGGCTGGTGATGCACTTTGATGAATTCGAATGGCAGGTGCTTTTCGAGTTCATCAATGACCAAACCGGCGCCGCCGTTGCCGGCGTTGACGACGATTTTCATCGGCTTCAGCGCTGCCGCATCAATGTACCCCAGCAGGTGGTCAATATAAGCACTGGTGACTTCCAGTGTTTCGTGTCGGCCTTGCACCGGCGCATCGGCGAACGGCTCTTTCACTCGGTCACGGATCTCGTTCAAACCGTTGTCTGAGCTGATGGGCCGGGATTCCGGGCCGACCATTTTCATGCCGTTGTGGTGCTTGGGGTTGTGGCTCGCCGTGACCATGATGCCACCGTCCACACCGTAATGACTGGTCGCGAAGTACACGTACTCGGTTCCGCATAAACCTATGTCGAGCACGTCTGCGCCTGCAGCCATCAAGCCGGAGCTCAAGGCTTCGGCAATTTCCGGGCTGGATAGGCGGATGTCGTAGCCGACGATGACCTTTTTGGCACCCGTAATTTCAACGTAAGCCCGGCCGATTTTCTCGGCCAGGATCGGGTTCAGCTGGTCCGGAACGCTGCCGCGCAGGTCATAGGCTTTGAAGCAAGACAGATCCATTGTACGTCCTTACTCTGCTGCAGATGACTGAAGCTGGATGTAATTTTGAATGCCCATCTGCTTGATCATTTCCAGCTGGGTCTCCAGCCAGTCGATGTGCTCTTCTTCGCTGTCCAGTATGCTGCGGAACAGCTGGCGAGAGGTATAGTCGTTCACCGCTTCGCAATGGGCTATCGCTTCTTTCAGATCAACGTGGGCAATGTGTTCGATTTTAAGATCGCACTCGATCATTTCCTGCACATGCTCACCAATCAGCAGTTTGTTGAGGTCTTGCAGGTTAGGCAGGCCTTCGAGAAACAGAATGCGCTCGATCAACTGATCGGCGTGTTTCATTTCATCGATGGATTCTTCGTATTCTTTGGCGGCAAGCTTGGTGATGCCCCAGTCTTTGTACATGCGTGAATGCAGGAAATACTGGTTGATGGCCGTCAGTTCGTTAGCGAGTACCTTGTTCAGGTACTGGATGACTTTTTTATCACCTTTCATTACAGCGCTCCTCATCTCTCCGTGGCCGCTTCAAGTCCGAAACGATGCCAGGGCTGGTTAAGGTTCAGCGAATTCGCGCCGAACTCCCGTATCAAAAGACAAGGATAGCGTGTTAAAGCATTTTTCTAAATCGGAAAGGTAAAAAGACCCGTCAGGCAGGACTGGCCAATAAATTGGCCAAGGCTAAATAATCTGATGAACGGGTCTCTTTCAGTATACTGCGAGCCATGCTTGCACAGCGGCCACACTGGGTGCCGACACCCAGCTCTTTGCCGAGCTGACGCACAGAGGAAACACCATTTTCTGCGGCTTCACGGATATCTCTGTCGGTAACTCCGTGGCAAACGCATACGTACATAAGAGTGGTCTCACTAACGATAACAATGTTAGTGATAATTATTGTCATTACCATCACCGATTGCAACCCCAGTTGCGTTATTTTTGTGCAACGGGCGGGATCAGGATTCCGCTTCGCGGGTCAGGTTGCGACTCCCCGTATCAGTCACCAGCACATTGTCTTCAATGCGGATACCGCCACAACCCTGCAATTCGGCCAGCAGTTCGCGGTTGAGGTGATGCCCGAGAGGACCAGTCAGCAAGGGCTCCAGCAACGACGGAATGAAATACAGACCAGGCTCGATGGTCACCACCATGCCCGGCTCCAGTGTTCTCGTCAGGCGCAGAAACGGGGCGTCGGAGGGTGGCGGCACCGGCTTACCGGCAACATCGTGAACCTGAGCTCCGAGAAAATGACCGATACCGTGGGGGAAGAATGCTCGGGTGATCCCTTCCGCTACGATTTCTTCGTCACTCAGCCCGGTGACCAGACCCGCCGCGCTCAGAAGGACGGCAATACCTTGGTGGGTTCGGCGATGGATGTCTACATATTCAACACCCGGAGCCACCATGTCACACAAGCGGAACTGCAACTGTTCAAGACCTTGCACCAGCGCCGAAAAACGCCCTTCTCCTACCCCGGCCGTGGTGCGGGTAATATCAGAGCAATACCCCCGATAACGCACACCGGCATCGATCAACAGGCTGCGTGACTTTGCCGGAGTTGCGGTGGCGTAATACTGGTAATGCAGCGTGCCGGCGTGTTCATTGACACCAATAATGCTGTGATAAGGCGCTTCGGCCTCACGCTGCCGGGTTGCTTGCTGGTAGGCCAGGCTAATATCAAACTCGCTGGCGCCCGCCAGAAACGCATCGCGTGCGGCTCGGTGGCCGGCCACCGCCAAAACGTTGGCCTTGGCCAAGCAGGCTATTTCGTAGGGGGTTTTGTGCACTCGGGTTTCATTCAGTGCAGCGCACAGGGCCTCCGGGTTGTGGCTCCCCGGCAGGTCGGTCAGCAAACTTGGGTCCCCGATAACCGCTAACTGGTTTACGCCGTCAAATTCAGGTGTCTCTCGACTTTCACTAAACACCAACTGAAACTCTTGGTGCCAAGGTTCTGGAGTCAGCTCCAGAGTCGCATGCCAGAAGTCCACCGGTTGATACAACGACAACAACGGCTTATGCCCACGCCGTATCAGCAGCCAAGCGTGCTCAAGGCCGGATAACCCGGTCCAGTGCAAGAATGGCCCATACCCCTGAAAGGTCCAGCCCTGATCGTCACCGTATTGCATCGGCGCCGCACCGGAGCTGATCAGAAGCCCGTCATAACCCTGCGCACCCATCGCCTCGTCGTAACGACCCTGCAGCGTTTTCACGTGATCTACCTGCAGCGCCAAGCGTTCGCTCTCCGACATGTCGATTCCCCAAAATGTGTATCGTTACAGCCGCCCTTCTTCCACCCCGTGACAGGCAACCTGTACGTTGGCATCGGTGGCTATCAGCCTCGGTACTTCGGTGCGGCAGCGTTCGTTGGCGTGTGGACAACGGCCGTGGAAAACACACCCCGAAGGCAAGTTTACCGGCGTTGGCACTTCCCCTTGCAAGCGAATGTAATTGGGCCGTTCATCTTCCAGCTTGGGAATAGCGGACAACAAGGCCTGCGTGTAGGGATGGCGAGGATGAGCGAACAAAGTTTTGGTATCCGCCAGCTCACACACCCGGCCCAGATACATCACCGCAACCCGGGTGCCAAAGTGTTCAACGACAGCCAGGTCGTGGGTAATGAACAGATAGGTCAGGTTGCGGGTTTCCTGAGCGTCCATCATCAGGTTCAGTACCTGTGCCTGGATAGAGACATCCAGCGCCGAGATGGGCTCATCGGCAACGATAAATTCCGGGTCCACGGCAAGCGCCCGGGCAATGGCGATGCGCTGGCGCTGGCCCCCGGAGAATTCGTGGCCAAATCGGCTACCCCAGTCGGGATCGATACCCACAGACTGCATCACCTCCTGGACCTTGGCGCGCACCTCACTCTGAGACAGATCCGGCTGGTGAAAGCTAACCGGCTCTTCCAGTGTTTGTTGAATGGTCATGCGTGGATTCAGAGACGCATAGGGGTTTTGGAAGATCATCTGCATTTTACGGCGATACGGCAACACATCCCGACCTTTCAAGTCATCAATGCGTTTACCGTCGTAGTGGATCTCGCCAGCTGTCGGGGACAACAACCCCATCACCGTGCGCGCAACCGTCGACTTGCCACAGCCAGATTCACCCACCACACACAGGGCTTCGCCTTTTTGCACCTGCAAATCGACACCGTTGATCGCGTGTACCGCTTCTTGCTTGCGTTGGAAACGGCCATTTTTGAAGGTGATTTGCTCCAGCAAACTACCGGACAGATCAAACTGCTTTTCCAGACCACGAATCTCAACCAAGGGGGAGGTCATGTGCGCGCCTCCTGCATGTGTTTCTCCTGTTCAATCCGCTTGCTGACCTCAAAACACGCGACGTCGGCATTTCCAGCACGAACATACTCCGGCATCGCCTGCCGGCACTCATCGGTCGCGTACTGACAGCGGGGGTGGAACGGGCAACCGGTGGGAACGTTCTTGAGCGACGGCATAGAGCCCGGAATCTGAAACAGTCTTGCTCCGGGTTCACCCATTTGTGGCAAGGCGTTGATCAATCCTCGGGTATACGGGTGCTGAGCGTTGTCGATGACATCCCGAGTCGGGCCCTGCTCGATGATGCGGCCCGAGTACATCACCAGCATCCGCTGGGTCACCTGAGACACCACGCCCAGATCGTGAGTGATCAGCATCAGTGCCACGTTTTCCTGCTCGCACAGGTGTAGCAGCAAATCCATGACTTCAGCCTGAATGGTGACATCCAGCGCCGTGGTGGGCTCATCCGCGATGATGACTTCCGGGTCCAGCAACAAGGCAATGGCAATGATCACCCGCTGGCGCATCCCGCCAGACAACTCATGGGGATACTGGTCCAGTCGCGTCTCCGGCGACGGAATTTGCACTTTTTTCAGCCGGTCGAGCGCAATGCCTCGGGCTTCTTTCTTACTGATTTTGCGATGCGCCAGAATGGCCTCAACCATCTGCGTACCAATGGTGAGCACCGGGTTCAGGGTCATCATCGGATCCTGAAAAATCATCGCGATGCGGTTGCCCCGAATCTTGCGCAACTCTCGCTCGCTCATGGCGGCCAGATCTTTACCTTCAAACAGGATCTGGCCACCGGCAATGTAGCCCGGCTTGGCGATCAGGTTCAGGATAGAGAACGCCGCCACCGACTTACCGGCACCGGACTCTCCGACCAAACCCAGACGCTCGCCCTTGTCGAGACTGAAACTGATACCACGCAGGGCCGTTAAATCACCACCACGCACGGCAAAACGCACATCCAGATTTTTCACTTCCAACAGTGCCATGGCGTTACCCTTTATACAGCCGTGGGTTCATCACATCCCGCAACCAGTCACCCAACAGGTTGATGACCAGTACGAGCACCACCAGCACCAACCCCGGAATCAAGGTGATCCACCAGGAGCCGCTCTGAATGTAATCAAAACCGGATTTGATCAAAGACCCCAGGGACGGCTGGGTCTCCGGCATACCCAAACCGAGAAACGACAGCGCTGCTTCGGAAATGATGGCGTTGGCAATCTGCACCGTGCCAATGACGAAAATCGGTGACAGGGTGTTGGGCAAAATATGACGGAACATAATGCGTGGCGTACCGAAGCCCATGACCTTGGCGGCGTCCACGTACTCTTTCTTCTTCTCTGCCAACACCGAGGCGCGCACGGTACGCGCGATCTGCGGCCATTCAGCCACACCAATGATGAAGATCAGCATATAGATGGCAATCTCGCCGAACATCAGGTTACCGAAACTGGCCTTAAAGACCGCACCCACAATGATCGCAACCATCAGTGTCGAGAAAGACAGCTGCACATCGGCGATACGCATCAGCACCGCGTCGACCTTGCCACCCAGGTAGCCGGCCAACAGACCGAACAGGACACCAAGAATCGATTGCAGCAACACGGCCCCGAAACCGATCATCAGCGACACCCGGGTGCCGTACAAAATGGTCGAGAGCATATCCCGCCCCTGAGCGTCAGTACCCAACGGAAAGGCGGGGTCAGAGCCGTCCAAACCGACCGGTGGCAACTCGGAATTCATGATATCGATCTGGGCCAGATCGTAGGGATCTGCCGGTGCGAGCATCGGTGCGAACACAGCGGCCAACACCATCGACAGCAAGACCAAAAAACTGAGAATGGCGACCTTATCGCGTTTAAAGCTGTACCAAAAGAAGGACTCGCGGAAGCGGTCCCAGCGGGAAACCGTTGCCGTTGTCATGCTTTCTTACCTGCCAGTTTGACGGTGGGATTAACCAATCCGTAGATCAAATCCACCAGAGTGTTGGTAATCACAAAGATCAGGCCCACCACCATCAAGTAAGCCACAATCAGCGGAATGTCACTGCGGGTAATCGCTTCCAGGAACATCAACCCCAATCCGGGCCACTGGAACACTGTCTCAGTCAGGATGGTGTAGGCCACCATGATGCCAATTTGCACACCACCGACCGTAATCACTGGCAACATGGTGTTTTTCAAGGCATGAAGGAAGTTGATCCTGCCCGCACTCAAGCCTTTAGCCCGGGCAAAACGAATGTAATCACTCTGCAACACCTCCATCATTTCCGCGCGAATCAGACGGATAAACAACGGCAACATGATTGAGGCTAATGAGATGCAAGGCAGCAACAGATGGGCCAGGCCTTCGCGGGTAAACAACCCCGACTCCCAGGTGCCAAACAAATGAACAAGGTCATCGCCACGGCCGTAAGAAGGCAAGCCGCCTTCGGTGGTCAGGAACTCGTTCATCCATTGCCCCCATCCGGTATCACCTGGAAACCAGTTCACGGTCACACCAATGGAGAACAATTGAATCAACACAATGGCCGTTAGAAACACCGGTATGGAAATCCCCACCGTGCTCACGCCCATAAAAAATTTAGACAGCCATGCTTGTGGCCGAATGGCGGCGTAAACGCCAATAGGCACCGATAAAAAGATGATGATTAAACTGGCGCCAATGACCAGCTCCAGAGTGGCAGGCAGGTGCTCCGCAATCACTTCCAGCGCAGGTTTGCTGTAAAAATAGGAGTTGCCCAGGTCGCCCTGAATGGCTTTACCGGCAAACCGAAAATATTGAACCAGGAAGGGATCATTCAATCCCAACTCTTCTCGAATGGCTTCCCGTTCCTCTTCCGAAACGGACATGCCCACCATTTCCTGAAGCGGGTCCCCGAGACCATCCTGTATGGCAAAGGCAATAACACTGATCACAAACATGACCAGCAACGCCTGGGATATCCGCTGAACCAAAAAAGCTAGCATGAAGGCTCACCGTTAGTAAGTACTGATGTACCCCTCTCCCAGAACGGAAGAGGGGTTTGAGAACAGCAACTAATACCCGTTATTCAACGACGAGATCACCCAGATACGGGAAATTCATGACGTTGAGTACAGGCGCGATGTCGACGCCTTTCTTGGACGCCCATGCCAGATCCTGCCAATGCAAAGGCACAAATGCCGCATCGTCGTACAAGCGCTGTTCAACTTCCTGCAACATGGCCGCACGCTTGTCGAGGTCGGTCTCGACGTTGGCCTTCTGCACCAGTGCGTCGATTTCCGGGTTGCAGTAATTGCCCGCATTGTACTGGCCAGCGCCGGAATCTGATTCCGGGCAGAAGGTCAGGAACTCGAAGAAGTTGGCAGAATCCTCGGTATCCGAGTGCCAGCCAATCAGCATCATGTCTGCGGCGCGGTTATCATACTCCGGCCAGTACTGAGCTTTCGGCAAGGTTTTCAGATCCACCTTGATATTGATCCGAGCCAGCATAGCCGCAGCCGCCTGAGCGATTTTGTCATCGTTCACGTAGCGATTATTCGGCGCCATCATGGTGATGGTAAAGCCATCCTCGTAACCCGCTTCTTTCATCAACTGCTTGGCTTTGGCCACATCAAACCGGGGCTTGAGGCTTTCGTTGTGGCCCTGATAACCGGTTGGCGACATCTGGGCTGCTGGCGTGGCAAAGCCCTTCATGATTTTGGCAGCAATGCCTTCCTGATTGATGGCATAAGCTATGGCTTGGCGCACCTTCGGGTTCTTGAACGCTTCAACCCGTTCCTGGTTCATGTGGAACAAGATGATGCGGGTACCGCTCATGGTCACCAGCTCACTGTTGCGGTCGCGTTTGATACGGTCCAGATCATTGGGTGGCACAGGCGCAATAAAATCCACACCGCCCGACAGCAGTGCTGACACACGGGTCGCGTTTTCTTTGATCGGTGTCAGGATAATTTTGCCCACGTTGCCCGGCGATTCGGTGTCCCAATAGTCATCAAAGCGATCAAACTCGACACGCACACCCTGGCGGCGTTCAGCTACTGTAAAGGGCCCGGTACCGGAGAGGTTTTCAGAGGCAAAGGAGTTGCCGTGTTTGAGAATGGCGCCTTTGTCCTTGCCGTCTTCGGTCTGGCCGCTGTAAAACTTACTGTCCAGAGGGAAGATGTAGGTCGCGGTATTCAACAGCAATGGATAGGGCTCAGAGGTCATCAACTCGAAGGTGTAATCATCAATGACTCTGATACCGCTAAAGGGCTTAAAGATGGCTTTGAAGTCTTGGCTTTCTTTCAGGCGATCGTACGTAAATTGCAGATCGGCCGTGGTCAGTTCATTACCCGAGTGAAACTTCACACCTTTGCGAAGGGTAAACCGCATGGTGTTTTCATCCACGCGCTCCCAACTTTCCGCCAGACGCGGCTCAAAACCAAGATCCTTGGTCCAGCGGATCAGTGGATCAAAACTCATATGAGACAATTGCAGTATGCCACCAGACAACTGTTCGTGAATGTCCAACGTGACCGGGTCAGAGTCGTAAGCTACTTTAAGCTCTTTCGTTGCCTCAACCGACCAAGCCATAGGCGCCGCAGCCAACGCCATCGTACCTACCATCGCTGCCAATAGTTTTTTCATCGTTTACCTCATCGTTATTATAGATTTTATTGGTACATCGATATGGCATCTGAACTCGATGTCTAAGCTCAAACCTAGCTGGCAAAGTACGTTACATCAACAGCAATTGTTCGTCAGGGGTCTTCAGCAGGAAGTCGCGAGGGCGCTTCCGGTCGGTGTGCCGTTCACGGTGTTAACGCCACCTTGAACCAATAGGCCTCAATGACCCGCATAACCTCGACCAAGCCCTGAAAACGGACAGGGACACGAATCACCGAGGCCGCGCCGTGCATATACAGGCTCGTGAGATCGAATTGTGCTTGATCCCCGTAAAAGATAATGAGCGGCACATGCCCGAAGCGCCCCGATGCTTTCACTTGCAGGATCCAATCATCGACGCTGGTCGTCTGTTCGCCAATCAGATACATCACCAAATGGGGAAACGACTCCGAATCCACAGCAAGATCCGCAGCGCGCGCGTCAAACTCTGCTTCGTTAGCCAGCACCGTTAGATTGTGACCCAGCGCATTCATTCGCAGCGCTTCTTCGAGGTCTTCACCTTCTTTACTGGCGGCAATCAGCCACACGTTCAAACCCACTCTTCTTGGATACAGCATCGTCTCTCCCTAACCTGCTGTCATTACCATCACTGTTGTTCGAGGTCGGCTCGCATTCGCAAAGCCCACTCACTGGCTTCTTCAAAGTTCAACGGCGTAGATACGAGATACCCCTGCCCTAGCAAACACCCTATTTTCTGAAGCGACAGCAACTGCTCCGGGGTCTCAATCCCCTCGGCGATGACGTCCATGCCCAGTGACCTCGCCATGGTCACAATAGCGGTGCAAATTTCTGGTTCCTTCAAATCAACCAAACCTTCAGACACGAAGCTTTTATCAATCTTCACAATATCGGCCGGAAATTGTCGCAGGTAACGCAAAGAGGAATACCCGGTTCCAAAGTCATCAATGGCGATTTTGACACCCAGCTCCCGCAACCGGACCAGTTCGTTAGAAACACGGCCATGTTCCTCAACACCGTCCAGCAAACTTTCCTCCGTGATTTCAACCTCAAACTGATCCAGCGCGACCCCATTGGCAGAGGCCATCGCCTCTATGGCCTCAACAAACTTGCCGGACTTCAGTTGCAGTGGCGACACATTGAGAGCGATTCGGCAGTTCGAGACCCCACGTGCTTTCCAATCACTCAAGTACTCACAAACTTTCGATACCACCCACTCCCCGATCGGCACAATCAAACCGGTCTTTTCCGCAACCGGAATGAACTCAAACGGAGAGATCATCCCCTCTTCACCCGAATGCCAACGCAACAAGGCTTCAAAACCGAATAAACGCTGATCCTCCAGAGTCCACTGCGGCTGCAGATACAATTCGAACTGGTCGTGCTCCAGTGCATGCCGCAACCCTTTTTCGATATAGAGATGCCTTTCGAGCTGGGTTTGCAGGTTCGCGGTAAAACACTGAATTTTGCTTACACCCTTTCGTTTCGCCTCATAAAGCGCAATGTCTGCTTTTTGCATCAGTTTGATGGGCGTATCACCATTTTCCGGATACAGGGCAACACCGACACTGGCCGTGATATTCAGTTCGTGTGCGCCCACCGGAGATGGATGAGATAGAGCGACCACGATCTTGTGCGCCACCGCCAAGGCATCACCGGCACTGTGCAGGTCATCAATAAGAATGGTGAACTCATCACCGCCAATGCGCGCAATGAAATCGGCTTCCCGGACCACCGACCTCAAACGGTCCGATATGAGCATCAACAACAAGTCACCCGTTGGGTGACCCAGTGAATCATTGATTTCCTTGAAGCGATCAAGATCCAGAAACAGCACCCCCAACCGTCCGCCGGAGCGTTTGCATCGAGCCAGTGAGCTTTCCAGAATTTCTTCAAACAGAAGTCGATTTCCCAACCCGGTTAACGGATCCCGCTTCACTAACCTTTGCAGCGCCAGTTCAGATTCTTTGTGCCGAATCGCATGACGGATCGTACGCTCAAGCAAGGGCAAACTGACCTCACCCTTGGGCAAAAAATCGGCAGCACCAAGTTCAAGCACTTCGTCATCAAGTTTTTGCGAATCTGCCCCCGTCAAAACGACAATCGGAACTTCGCAATGTACTCTTCTGGCTTCCCGCAGGATGTCACAGGCGGTTTCCCGACCCAGAAAGTAATCAATTAAAAACACATCACATTCCGGGGCCAGTAATTCCTGACGCGCCTCGTCCAGCGAACCGAAATGGCACAGTTGGAACCGATACCGGGTCGAGCCTAGAAGCAGCTCATCCAGGATCAGGAAATCGGCGGGGTCATCGTCGACAATGTGCACCCGAATCGTTTTCTTGTGACTAACCACTAGGCAGCTCCACAACTGAACACCAATAGGCGTTGAACGCTTTCACCTGAGTCACCAGCTTTTCGAAATCCACAGGCTTGGCAATGTAGGAATTCGCACCCATTTGGTAACTGTTGAATATCTCTTCTTCCCTATTGGACGTGGTCATGACGATCACGGGCAGAAACCGCAGCTTCGGGTCGTTCCGGATTTCAGCCAGACATTCCCGGCCATCCATTTTGGGCATGTTCAGATCGAGAAGAATGAGACCAGGCATGGGATATTCGTTTTCATCGGTATAAGGCGGTTCCCGCCTGAGATAACGCATCAGCTCAACACCATTCTCGACGAAATAAATTGGATTGACCGCTTTTGCCTCGTCAAACGCTTCCTTGGTTAACAACTGATCGAGCGGATCGTCATCTGCCATTAAAATCGGCACGGGGTTCAAAAGCTGCCTCCTGACTCGGCGGCCAGCGGCAAGTCAAAGCGGAACCGCGCGCCCTGTCCCTCATTGCTTTCAGCCGAGATAGAGCCCCCGTGTCGCTCTACGATTTTTCGGCAAATGGCGAGCCCCATCCCGGTTCCCTCATATTCGCCCCGCCCATGCAACCGTTTGAACACCTCGAAGACCTGATCTTTATAAGCGCCATCGAACCCGATTCCATTGTCTGTGACAGTGACTTCACAACGACCGGGCAAGTCACTCTGGCACGCGGCTATCTCAATCACCGGCGGGGTATCCGGCGAGCAATATTTCAGAGAGTTGCTGATAAGGTTCTGCATCAACGGCCTCAGTTGGGCGGGGTCTCCGTGAACCCTGCACAGGTCGCCAACCCGAATAACCGCATGGCTATCCTCGATGCTGAGCTGTAAATCCCGGCAAGCCTCGTCGACAATACGATGCAAGCTCAGGTCTTCATGCCCTTCGTCACTGGAACTGATACGACTGTAACTGAGCAGGCTGTTGAGCAATGCGTCCATGCGCTCGGCGGCTTCCCGTATATAGCGGACAAACTGCTCGCCTTTTTCATTAAACTCTCCGTACTTGCCGGTCATCAGCATCTGGGTAAAGGCCATCAGCTTGCGTAGCGGCTCCCGGAGGTCATGGGAGGCAATAAAGGCAAACTGTTCGAGGTCTTCGTTGGAGCGTTCGAGCGCACGCGTTTGCTGCTGCTGTTGTTTTTCCAGACGACTCCGCTGCTCAATCTCTTGTTCGAGCCTCAGTTTGGTTCGCGTCAATTCTTCGATCTGCCCTTCCAGATCAAATCTAGCCTTCTCGAGATTTTGCTCCGTCTCGCTCCGGCGAATAATTTCCGATTCCAGCTCCATGTTGGCCGCCTGCAACTGGGCCGGGCGAGGCAACGCCAGCGCCCGCGGAATCAGCGGCCAAACGAGAGCTGCGGTAATCAGTGAGACCACGGCCGTCAGCGCCTTGAGGAACCCGGAAAGATAATAGGCCCCATTCCAGATGTTATAGACCGCCATCAGGTGGGTAACGCCACAGCAAAAGATGAAGAGGGCAAACAACAAAAACATCCATTCAAACTCGATATCTTTGCGTTTATGTAGCAGCACGTACAAAGCGAGGGGGATCGTGAAATAGGCGACAGCGATGAGCGTATCGGAAATAGCATGGAGGGCTAAGAGGTCCGACCGCCAGAGGTAGCAGTGACCATGCCCCATAAACGTCATATCCAGCCATTCTGGCAATATGGATGCAGCATCAGCCATGGGAAGACCCCTCCGTTGGCACTGACTTAAAGCAACGAGCATGGCTTCGTTATCGTGTTGCTTTAACAATAGTCAACGAACCGAAGGGCATCCAGCAAGAAACTATAGAGCTAGCCCAAGCTCCATATCAACGGCAGAATCAACGCGGTGAAGACGCCAGTCAGGCCCATACCCAAAGACGCGAATGCCCCAGCCATGGGGCTGATTTCGAACGCTCTAGCCGTTCCAATGGCATGGCCATTCAAACCCAGCGCAAAACCGATAATCCGGTCATCTTTGATTTTCAACCACCTTGCCATCCAGTCGACAAACAAAGACGCCAGCACACCGGTAATCAGCAACGCGCCCAACGTGAGCGACACCGAACCTCCAACCTGCTCGGCGATCCCCATCGCAATGGGCGCGGTGACGGATTTGGGTGCCAGCGATGCCAGTACCAGTGGGGTAGCCCCCATCAACCAGGCAATTCCAAGCGCGTACACGACGGCAAGCGTGGCCGCGAGCGGCAAGGTCGCCACGATGGGTTTCCAGAGCGCGCGAATGTGATGCATTTGCTGGTACAGCGGAACACCCAAGGCCACGGTAGTCGGGCCCAGCAATGCGGTCAGCCAGGCAGCCCCGGTGTAATACCGTTCAAAACCGAGACCAGAGATGGCCACCACCACCGCCAGCAATACCGCTGCAATCAACACCGGCGGCATCCACAACGGGCGACGAAAGCGGGCAAACAGCCATTGCGCGGCGATGAAGGCACCCAGCGTCAGCGCAATCGACAGCATCGGCCCGGACGCCAAAACCGTCATCACGCTGGTTAAGGGAGAAGGATTAGTCATGTTTGCTGCCCTCTTCCGCCAAACCGGCGACCTTCTTCATCAGGAGCAACGTGGTGAACACGCTGAGCAGCGTTCCCACAACCAGCGCCACCACAACAGTGGTCCAGTACCCGGTAAACTGATCAACAATAAAAAATACACCCACCACCCCGGGCGTGATCAAAAGCACCAATACCGAAATCAGCCCTCGGCTGGCTTCGGCAAGCTCATCACTGACCTTGCCCCTCAGCATCAGCGTGAAGGTCACCATGATCATACCGAGCACCCCACCGCTGACCGGCAGCGCTGCCAGCAAACGCAGCGCCTCACCAAGCAGAAAGAACACCACCAGAACCAGAAAACCACGCAACATCACCATACTACTATGCACTGCCTCTTCTAATTTGCTTTACACTACGACCCTGCCCGACTTAACAGACAGGATTCTCAATGGCACTGAAAGCCACCATATTCAAAGCCACACTCCATATTGCCGATATGGACAGGCATTATTACGGCGACCACCAACTGACCGTCGCGCGCCACCCGTCTGAAACCGACGAGCGCATGATGATCCGGTTATTAGCCTTTGCCCTGAACGCCAACGACACGCTGGAATTCACCAAAGGGCTCAGCAGTGACGATGAGCCGGAACTCTGGCAAAAATCTCTGTCTGACGAAATCGAACTCTGGATAGAGCTGGGACTGCCTGACGAAGACCGCATCCGCAAAGCCTGCAATCGCTCTCAAAAGGTCATACTTTACACCTACGGAGGCCGAGCGGTGCCGGTGTGGTGGGAAAAACACCATAACAAGCTAACCAGATTTGGCAACCTGACCATCGTCGATCTTCCCGCCGATCCTGTCACCGAACTGGCGACCCTGGCGGAACGGTCCATGACGCTTCAGATTTCCATACAGGATGGTGAAGTGACGTTCAGTAACGACAAGGGCCTCGTCAGCATCACCCCCGAGCAACGTCTGCCACAACAATGAGGCAAGGACTTGCTCTCAAGGGCTAGACAGAAACGGCCCGCGCACGTAAGATTGCGCACTCGAAATTGTTGAGCAATCAACGATTTCGTATCCGCCCGTAGCTCAGCTGGATAGAGCGCTGCCCTCCGGAGGCAGAGGTCAGAGGTTCGAATCCTCTCGGGCGGGCCATAATTTCAAAGGCTTGCGTGAAAACGCAGGCCTTTTTTGTTTGGCTGTGTCCCGCATGTTAGGGTGATTATCACTTCCAGAAAATTCTGACCCTTGCCCTGAAACACTCACTCTGTACCTTAGACACAAGCGTTGTATATACCGAATCATAGACAGAGCCGGGGACGCTAGAGCACAGTTCCCAATCCGCTATACTCCAAGCCCAGTAAGACACTGATAAAAAGGTGACTTTACTAGGCTTGGCCACTTAAATTCCAAGGAAATTTCTCTAGAACAAATCATATTGATCCGCTTTTTTGTACGCCGCTTGCCGAAAACCCGAACTATAAGAAGTGATTCTTTCATATTGCTTGTCTGTAAATTGAAGGATGTTCACCTTGCCGCCGTCAGGCAACGCCTCTTCCACACGCTTACAATAGGTTTCAATCTGTGTAGGGCAGGTGCGATATCGCTTATACATACACGCTAAATTGGCTCATAGAAAACCCCATATCGAGAAGAGCCAACCGAAAGTCAGACGCAGCTTTCCTTTTTTTAGACCGTCGGTTTCACCTCCCTCTCTGCGGTAGCGACAAGAAACTCATTGCGGCCATACAACAAGCCTCCTTGTACTCGAATGGTTGATGGCATTGGTCAACCATCATTCGTTTTTTAACCAGACTCAGAATTAGATCTAACCAGATTTTTAGAAACCGACTGCGGATCAATATATTCACGACAAATGGCGCCAAGCCCCATTAACAATTTTCCGCACCAGTTAGGTGCGAAAAATCAGTCGGGAGCCGCCACTGGGCCAACCACCAACCCCCCACTTCCATCGACATGTTGCTGACATACCCCCGTTTTATCTTTTCTGGCTCCGTTCTGGCCTACCACTTGCAGGGGTGAGCTCGCTAATCGTTTTGTGCTGTGCGAAAGCTATTCCCTTACTCCTCAAGCCTCATGAGATAACAGCTGTATGAAACATAAACTTTCTATGCCTCTCTTGCTGACCAGCCTCTGTATGCTCGGCGGCTGCCTCGGCTCGAGTGAGTCGAGCAGTTCTACAACGGCCAGCGAAAATACCGACACATCTTCGAGTGAACCGTCGAGTGGGCAGCAGCCAATCGCCGAACCCTTTGACCTCGGCCTGTTCACACTAAATGAAACCACAATGGATAGGGTGCACGAAGCACTGGCGGGGCGACGGATGCTTGAAGACGGCAGTGCTGTGACCTGCGAGTCACTGGCTCAGATGTATATCGATCGAATCTATGCCTACAATGACGCTCCCCAGCCAAGTAATGGCCTGCCGGTCCGGGGCGTGCTTGCAATCAACCCCTTAGCCCTTGAGCAAGCTCGAGCACTGGATGCCCTCTATGAGCGCGATGGCGGAATCGGCGACCGATTCTTGCACTGCATGCCGATCCTTCTGAAAGACAACTACGACACCTTTGATTATCCGAGCACCCAAGGCTCATACAGCATGCTTGGCCATCAAGCGGGCGTCGACGCCCACTCAGTCGCCAACCTGCGAGCGGCGGGCACCTTGATTCTTGGGAAGGCCAATCAGGATGAGTTCGCGTTTTTTACCACGGGCTTTTCCAATCGCGCCATTCAAGTAAGCAACCCCTATAACACCAGCGAGAGCCCTGCTGGATCATCCTCCGGCACTGGCGCTTCGATCGCCGCTAACTTTGCCTTGGGGGGCACCGGTAGCGACACCTGTCAGTCGATTCGGCACCCATCGTCAGTTAATGGCCTGGTAGGCATTCGTCCTAGTCTCGGCGTGATCTCCCAGCATGGAATCTTTCCTCTGAGTCATTCTCGCGATACCGGAGGCCCCATGACCCGCACCGTGAAGGACGCCGCTCTGATGCTGCAGGGCATGGCGGGTGTTGACCCTCGAGACCCAAAGACCTTGCTTTACCCGGAAGAGATGCGTCCCGATAGTTACACGCAGTTCTTGGATACTGAAGTACATGGAGTTGCCGGCCGCAATATCGGTGTTGTACGGCAACTCGGAAGCAACACCAGCGCCGCGGGAACAGATCGTCAGGGCGAATTGATCGCCCAAGCTGTAGCAACGCTGGAAAGCATGGGCGCCAACATCTATGACGTCTATCTGCCTGATTTCGATAATAAAGGCGCAGGTTCCAGCCACTATGATATGAACGAATACTTCAAGACCTTTGAAGCCGAAGGTGGTCTCAGCGAACGCTCCTGCGTCAGCAGTGCCACCATTGACCTGCTGTCTGATCGCAGCTCCGTCGCGCACGGTCGCTCTGAGTGCACCGGCATCGAGGGAATCTTGGAAACCGGGCGGGTTGGCCCTCGCACCGCCGCATTGTTTGGACTGGTGGCCGCCTCAGATCCAAACCAAGCACCCACCGTCGAGGAGCTTCAAGGTATTGTTGATGTACGCAACTATACGACCTCGGTAATGGACGCCCTAGTGGATGAAAATGGTGCTCCGGTTCTGGATAACAATTTGAACCCTGTACGACTAGACGCCCTTGTCCTGAGTCCCGGGCCGACCGGCGGACGTACCTGTGACTTTGGATCGAGCACGCAAATGGGCTCTATAGTCGTACCGGTTGGCTTCGATGAATCGGTCGGTGTACCACGCGGTATGGAAATTTTTGTGCGCCAATATGATGAAGGTACTGGCCTTGGGATCGCTTACGACTATGAGCAGGCCACACTTCACCGCGCACCTCCGAGCCTCGTGCCTTCACCGTTGACGGGCAACGAAACGATTGCGCAATTCAACGCTCGTATGCAGCAGGCACTAATGGACGGCACCAGCGAAGCCCCAGAAACACTCCCGCTGGACACATACCAGCAGGTGCTTAACGATATTACTGGGCCATAGGGAAACGAGTTAGCTGACAGATGAAAAACGCCGAAGCGGTGCACTTCGGCGTTTTTCCACTGAGACGCACCTTCAAACCGATTTACCGGCCTCCATGAATTGGATTCCACCCCGTCAGCCCAGAGGCCTTCGAAATGGACTCCGTTTGAGGCTGAGATGTGTCATGCGTCTCGGGCGGGCCATTATTTCACAGGCTTGCGTGCAAACGCAGGCCTTTTTACTGGGCAGAGTCCAAAGTTTGCCAAAATCTATTGGTATCGCAGATATACAATATTTGTGACCGTCCCCCATCATCTGGATTCCAGTCACTGAATATCTTAGATCATCTTGATCAGGCCGGCTCGAATCGTTCCTGCAGCCATGCGTTGATCTCGGCAGACTCATACAGCCAACGCTCACTGCCATCTTCCTGCTGAATCTTCAGACAAGGCACTTTAATGCGGCCGCCACCGGCTTCCAGCGCGGCACGATGCTCCGGGTTGTGCTGAGCATCGCGGGTTTCAATGCTCAGGCCAAGCCGAGCGATCTCTTTTCGTACCTTGATGCAGAACGGGCAAGCCTTGAACTGGTATAGAGCCAAATGCTTGCTGGCCGCATCGGCACGGGCCTGCTCTTCAGCGGTGCGCGTCATACCTTTAGGCGTGCTGAGCTTTTCGCTAAGCAACATGAAGGGAGTTAAGACCATGCGCAGGGTGCGAAAAAAATAACGAATAATAACTCTCATAGGTAAAGTTCAAGCTCCGGATTGAAAGTGGCCTGCCGAGTGTCGGCTTCAGGCTCAACTGGCATGTTTATAGCGAAGCGAGAGGATATCACTTCAGCCACTGCGAGTGTGTCTGACGCTAATTATTGCGTTATTACCTTCACCCTCGCCGCAACGTCCTGCAACCGCGGTAAATAAACCGTCATCAGGGTTTCCATATTCACCCTCGCTGCATTCGTGCTGATGTTAAGCGCACCCAGCAATACGTTACTGCTCGTGTATACCGGTACCGCCACCGAACGCAGGCCGGAATCCAGTTCCTGATCGACAATGGCGAAACCCTGCTGCCGAACGCTCAATATTTCCTGCTTCAACGGCGCTTTGGCCTTGATCGCATTGGGCGTGGAAGGGTTTAACTCGATGCTATCCAGAAAGTCATCCAATTCCTTATCCGTTAGCTGGCCAAGCAATACCCGGCCCATGGATGTATAGACGGCCGGCAGCCGCGTACCGACTGACAAGTTAATGGCCATCAGCCTGTGACGAGCCGATGAACGCACCACATAAACCACGTCCTGGCCATCAAGCACCGCCAGTGACGAGGATTCGCCCAGTTCTACGGTAATCTCGCTAAGGTACTGCTCAATCACAGCACGGTACTGGTTGGAGGCTTGGTAGGCGTAACCCAACTGCAATACTTTGGGGGTTAGCTCAAACTGACGTCCAATCCGCTTCACAAATCCGAGGGCATGCAGCGTTAAAACGAAGCGTCTGGCCTTAGCACGATCCATGTCTGCACGCGCCGCAACTTCACTCAACGTCATGCGCGGACAATCAACATCGAAGGCTTGCAGCACTTCAAGCCCCGAAGCCAGTGCACTGACGAAATCCCGATCTCCGGGTTTAAGGCTACGCTCATCCATTCTCAACCCTTCAATTGTTGTCATCTGGGCCGATATCCTAGCAGTTTGTTCGCAGTACGAACAACGGTCCGTTACTTTGCTCCTGCACGCATTTGGCCTTGACGATGGAAATCGAATCAAGCGATCATGTTCGCATATAAAACATATGTTCAGATAGCGAACATTAAATTACGCGAGGATCTGCGATGGCTGAATTTCTTTCTCTCCGTGACGCGGTGGGCAAACACATTCATGACGGCGACACCGTGGCGATGGAAGGGTTTACTCATCTGATTCCTTTCGCCGCCGGGCATGAAGTCATTCGGCAGAAAAAACGTGATCTCACCTTGATCCGAATGACGCCAGATCTGGTGTACGACCAAATGATCGGCGCTGGCTGCGCCAAAAAACTGATCTTCTCCTGGGGCGGCAACCCGGGGGTTGGCTCGTTGCACCGGCTGCGCGACGCGCTGGAAAACGACTGGCCAAATAGCATTGAAATCCTCGAGCACAGCCACGCGGCCATGGCCTGCGCTTACGATGCCGGCGCAGCAGGCCTGCCCTTAGCCGTGCTGCGTGGCTACATAGGCAGCGATCTGCCCAAAGTAAATGACCAGATCAAATTCATCGACTGCCCGTTTACCGGCGAACGGCTGGCCGCGGTGCGCTCGGTTCAGCCCGATGTGGCGGTGATTCATGCCCAGCGTGCCGATCGCAACGGCAACGTATTAATTGAAGGCATTGTCGGCATTCAAAAGGAAGTGGTGTTGGCCGCCAAGCGCAGCATCGTCACCGTTGAGGAAATCGTCGATGACCTTGATGCCGGCGTGAACGCCTGCGTTCTTCCTTCCTGGGCCGTTACAGCGATTGCCGAGGCACCAAAAGGTGCGAGCCCGTCCTATGCCCTGGGTTACTACGATCGTGACAATGCCTTTTACAAAGAATGGGACGGCATCGCCCGTGACAGGGAAACCTTCCAGGCCTGGATGAAAGCCAACGTGTTTGAGAAAGGAGCTGCGTGATGAGCCTTGAATTTACGTCTTCAGAAATGATGAGCGTCACCGCTGCCCGCGCACTGACCAATGAGATGACTTGCTTCGTCGGTATCGGCCTGCCCAGTGAAGCCGCCAACCTGGCTCGCCTGACGCACGCCCCGGACATCACCCTGATTTACGAATCCGGCACCCTGCAAACCAAGCCCGATGTTCTGCCCCTGTCCATCGGCGATGGCGAACTGTGCGAGTCAGCCCTGACCACGGTGTCGGTGCCGGAGATGTTCCGCTATTGGCTGCAAGGCGGTCATGTCAGCGTCGGCTTTCTGGGCACCGCCCAGATTGATCGCTACGCCAATCTGAACACCACTCTGATTGGCGACTATCGGGCACCCAAAGTTCGCCTGCCCGGAGGCGGTGGCGCACCGGAAATAGCCACCAACGCGAAAGAAGTGTTTGTCACACTGAAACACTCCAAGCGTACCTTTGTGAAAGACGTCGACTTCCTTACCACGGTCGGCTTTGGTCGCGACGGTAAGGCTCGGGATAACGTACCCAACATTGGTCGCGGCCCGACAATCGTCATCACCGACCTGTGCATTCTTAAACCAGACCCGGAAACCAAGGAACTGGTCGTGCACCTGCTGCACCCTAACGTAACCCGCGAAGACGTGATCAACGCCACCGGCTGGGAGATCCGCTTCGCCGACGAACTTGGAACCACCCCTGCCCCCACCGCCGAAGAGCTGGAAATCCTGCGTAGCCTGAAAGCACGCACCGATGCCCACCATGCTGGCCAACATTGAGGTTTATTATGACTGATGTATTTTTATGCCATCCCCGCCGCTCGGCCATCGGCCGCTTTGGCGGCACCCTGGCCAATGTCCGCCCGGACGACCTTGCAGCTCAGGTCTTCAAAGCGGTACTGGCACAGGCCCCGGAACTGGACCCGGCCGCCATCGACGAAGTGATCATGGGCTGTGCCAACCAGGCGGGTGAAGATAACCGCAATGTGGCACGCATGTCGGCACTGCTCGCCGGGCTGCCCACCTCTGTACCGGGCACCACCATGAACCGGTTGTGCGGCTCCGGCATGGACTCAGTAGGTACTGCATTCCGCGCCATTCGCGCCGGCGAAATGGACCTGGTACTAGCAGGCGGTGTCGAATCGATGTCACGGGCGCCCTATGTAATGGGCAAAGCCGATAGCGGTTTCTCCCGCAGCCAGAAGATTGAGGACACAACCATTGGCTGGCGCTTTGTGAACAAGCTGATGAAGAAAGAATACGGCGTGGAATCGATGCCGGAAACAGCCGAGAACGTCGCCGAACAATTCAACGTATCTCGCGAAGACCAGGATTTGTTCGCACTGAGCTCGCAACAAAAAACCGCCAAAGCCCAGCGCGAAGGTGTGTTTGCCGAGGAAATCGTGCCGGTCCTGATACCTCGCCGGAAACAAGAAGCGCTAGTATTCGACACTGACGAGCATCCCCGCAGTACAACCCTCGACAAGCTTGCAGCGCTACCGGCCCCGTTCCGCGAAGGCGGCAGCGTTACCGCCGGCAATGCATCTGGTGTGAATGACGGTGCCGCCGCCATACTCGTCGCCAGCGCCGACGCGGTGAAACAACACAACCTCAAACCTATGGCTAAAGTGCTGGGCATGGCTACCGCTGGCGTTGAACCGCGCATCATGGGAATCGGTCCTGTGCCCGCCACTCGCAAGTTGCTGGAGAAGCACGGCATCAGCATGGATGATATTGATGTGATCGAGCTGAACGAAGCCTTCGCTGCGCAAGGGCTGGCTGTCCTTCGGGAACTCGGCGTCGCCGACGACGATCCACGGGTAAACCCGAACGGTGGCGCCATCGCCCTCGGTCACCCTCTGGGCATGTCCGGTACACGCCTGATGATGACCGCCGCCTACCAGTTGCAGCGCACCGGTGGACGCTATGCTCTGTGCACTATGTGTGTTGGGGTCGGCCAGGGTATCGCGACACTTATCGAACGAGTATAAACCCTAACGTAACAAGCCCCGGAATACCGGGGCTTGTTAGCAATCCGCAGGGTGCGTTCGCACCCTGCCACTGACAGAACACATCGAATTACCTACGCCAACGCATCTTCCTTCCGTGCCACCCAGTAGCGACGAATCGCAAAAATCAGAGAGGCAACGGTAAGCATCACGAAGACCCAGGTAATCGGTCCCCGGAAGAAAATCGACAGATCGCCTTTACTGATGAGCATGGTACGCCTCAGGTTGTCTTCAAACATCGGCCCGAGAATAAAGCCGATCAAGAAGGGCGCGGCCGCAATTCCGGTTCGGTTAAAGACAAAACCGAGAACACCAAAGGCCAGCATCAAGCCAATATCAAAGGTGTTGTTGTTCACTGCATAAGCCCCGTAGATGCAGAACATCAGTACGATGGGTAGCAGGATAGTTTTGGGGATGTCGGCAATAAGAGAAAAGTAGCGAATAGCCGCGTTGCCAACGAATACCAACACGAAAGAGCTGACCATAATGCCGCAGAACAGCGCATAAACCAGGGTCAGGTTTTCCTGGAACAGAACTGGGCCGGGGGTGAGGCCATGGATCATGAAAGCACCCAGAATGATCGCCGTGATCACATCACCCGGAATACCCAGCGAGAGCAGCGGAATCAGTGTCGCGCCGGCAACGCCGTTATTACCCGACTCAGCGGCGGCAACACCTTCAATCTCACCCTTACCAAAATTCGCCTTGCGGGGAGAGGTTCGCTTGGCTTCGCTGTAGGAGATAAACGCTGCCGAGGTGGCTCCCGTGCCAGGGATCGCGCCGATAATCACGCCAATAAAACTACCGCGGACGATGGTTTTCAACAGGCCCTTGAACTCTTTCCATGTCAGCGATGCACCACTGACCGCCGTTCGAATGTGCGGGGCCACCTTCGATGTGTAGAACTCGATCACTTCCGGAATCGCAAACAAACCGATCAGCAGAGGAATGAAGGAAACGCGATCCATCAGGTTATAGTTATCAAAGGTCAACCGCTGGGTGCCGTATACCGCATCGAGGCCAATGGTCGAAACGATGATGCCCAGCCCCGCTGCAATCAACCCTTTGACCACCGAGCTACCGGATACGGAGACGATGATGGTCAGCGAGAAACAGATAAGCCAGAAATACTCGGGTGGACCGAAGTTCAGCGCAATTTTCGCCAGGTAGGACGCAAAGAAGATCAAGGCAACATTGGAAATCATATCCGCCACGACCGATGAGTACAGCGCCGTTTTCAAGGCTTTCTTGGCCTGGCCCTGCTGCGCCATGGGGTAACCATCCAACAGCGTACAGGCAGAGGCTGGTGAGCCCGGGGTCCGGATCAGAATGGCCGTAATCGAGCCGCCGTACATCCCGCCTTTATAGATGCCAACCAGCAGCAGAATAGCGGTGACCGGCTCCATGGAAAAGGTAAACGGCAATGCCAGCGCCACCGCCATGGTTGCCGTCAGGCCTGGAATAGCACCCACGACAACACCGACTAGTACACCCGCCGCAATGGCAAGAAAATTATCAACACTCAAAAAGAGCGTCAGAACTTCAGAAAAATTTTCCATTTTGAGCAACCCAAATACGTAATACCTGATAACAGACGGACGTCGTTATCTGCGTGCGTGCCTGACAGAGCGTCAGGTACGCGGTTCAGATCAGGGAGAGCGACTCCCAAAGCGTTCCGGGAGGGAGTGGAACATTGAGCACATAAATAAACAGCAAGGTCACGATGGCGGGAAAGATGATCGCCAGGGCATACACCCAGATATTGCGTAAGTCGCTTGCCAGGAACAGCAAAACACTGGCAAGAAAACCGCTGCCAATGGCGCCAAGTTCTTCAAAAAACAGTACGTAGACAACCCCGGCTGCGACCATTAACACCTGCCGCATGATGGGAACACCTCGACGGAATTCATCCGCTTCACTTCGCTTTGGTGGCGTGACAAGGCCATCGATCATAAGAATCAGCGAAAGCACCAACACCAACCAACCCGCCAGCTGGGGCAAGAACCGCGGTGACAGCAACGGATGCTGCATCTGCCCGGGTATCTCGATGTGCGCGGGGATAACGTAGAACAAAAAGCCCAATGCCAGAATAGAAAAAGCACATCCCAAAACCGAGTTAGGGTTGCACCTGCCATAATGGGACTCGCTGGCCGCGACGAATTGCAGTTCAGACTTTTCCATGATTAGGCCCTATATACCGATCTCTCTCAAAGAAAAAGGCGGGCTCACCTTTCAGTAAGCTCCGCCCCGAAAGCAGCCTGCATTAACGCTTCAGGTTTGCTTTTTCTGCAACCTCAGACCACTTCTCCAGTTCGCTCTGAACAAACTGACGGAAGTCATCACCTACAACCGTTCCAGCTTCCGCACCGAACTGCGGCAGGAACTTTTTAAAGTCTTCGCCGGCCATAACCCTATCCAGGGCCGCCTGAAGTTTCACCATCCCTTCTTGCGGGAAGGACTTGTGTGCGATCAAACCAAACCATGCTGAGGTTTCATAGTTCTCAAGACCGTAGCCTTTGCCTGCCTGCTGAAGAGGGGGTACGTCGGGCAGGAATTCAGACGCTGTCGGTGTCGTTACCGCCAAAGCTTTGAGCTTGCCTGATTGAATATGGGGATAAACCGTTGGCATATTCTCGAACGCCACATCCACATCGCCAGAAAGCAGAGCTGGAAGCGCTTCACCCGAACCACGGAAAGGCACGTGTACCAGATTCGTCTGGGTCAGGTTTTTGAACAGCTCACCTGACATGTGAATCGAACTGCCGATACCCGGCGAACTGAAAGACAGTTGCTGCTCACGGGCGGCTTCTACAAATTCGGCAACGGTGTTGTAAGGGCTATCGGCCGGAACCACCATCACGTTGGGAATATTGATTACGTTGCGCACAAAGGCAAAATCCGCCACCGGATCGTAACGCAAATTCGGGTACAAAGAAGCACCAATAGTGTGGCCGGGAGATGCCATCAGCAGCATATGGTCTGAACCGCGTCCACCGCGCGCCAACTGGCCAGTTGCTACGGTAGAGCCGGCACCAGGGCGGTTTTCAACGACAACGGTGGTCAGCTCTTTTTGCAACAGATCAGCGACCTTTCGGGACAACAGATCTGTCGTACCACCGGCTGAATAGGGAACCACCAGACGAATATTGTCCTCCGGCCATTCATCAGCCTGCACCAAACCAGCATAAGACAGCGTCAATGCGGCCAGGGTGTACAGAATCTTATTTCTTACACGACTTTTCACGAAATTGATCATTCTTGTGGTTATCCTACTCAGCAAAAATAACTGTTCGATTATCGAACTTATGTTCGCATATTGCGCGGGTACGTAATCTCACATATTCGAGATCAAGGTGCAAGATTTTTCCCCTTATACATCCAACACCTTCAGCGGAAAAAAACACACAACGGAGCATAGGAATTCAGCGAGTGATCGCTAACTCCACCTCCGCGATTCGGATTTTCAGGTCAAAGCAAGGCACAGAGCCGATTCAAGGAAACACGCCTGCAGGAGGAGCAGGAGGAAGGTAAGCGGCCCCTTTTCATCGGGGCCCAAGCATCAGAGGCACGTTGTCAGGGCAGTACTTCAGTCAGTTTACGGGCAGCATGCTGCATGATGGGTACATATTCCTGCACGATGCGTTCCATCGAAACCGAGCTGACATGGCTACTGGAGTTGAGCGCAAACCGCGTTGTACCGCGACGATCAAACACCGGCACCGCCAGCGCCCTCATACCCAATTCAAGTTCCTGATCCACAATGGCATAGCCATCAGAACGAACCTTGCTCAATTCAGTTCTGAGCGCGTCCGGCCCCTTGGTATAAGCGGTCAGTTGTTCGAAGTGGGTTTTTTCGATGACATCATCCAGTTCAGGGCTCTGCAAGGCAGCCATCAGCACACGGCCACCAGAAGTGGCGTAAGCGGGCAAGCGGGCACCGATTTGGAGGTTAATAGGAATCAGGCCACGACGGGGAATTCGGGCAACGTAGACAATATCGACGCCATCAAGTACCAAGGCAGAGCAGGATTCGCCCAGCTGATAGGATACCTCTTCCATAATGGGCGTGACGGTTTCCGAAAAGTCCAGAGACGCCAGATACGAATAGCCCAACTCCAGAACCTTGGCGGTCAGAGCAAACTTCTTGTCATCCAGGGAGACATAACCCAACTTTTGCAGCGTCAACAGGAAGCGACGCGCAGACGCCCTCGACAGGTTGTTTTTTTCCGCAACGGCCGACAGCGTCATCGACGGCGTTTCTGTATCGAAAGACCTTATGACCTCAAGCCCGCGCGCAAACGTAGACAGGAACTCCTTGTCTGCACCGGTACCATCCGAATTCTGGTGATTCATCCTGATTCATCCCCCCCCTCTGCATTAGCCTCAGTAACCGTTCGATAATCGGACGATTGTTCGAAGCGGCGGATAATGACAGCGAAGAATCGACGATGCAAGCTAGCTGCGCCCAAGAAATTCAGGGGCTGAGCAAGATGCCCGGCCCCAAAATCAGAGGTTTTGAACTCAGCCTTTGCCGGCCATCCAGTCATCAAGAGTCACGTTACTCTCAACCAGTTTTTGCAGCAATGGTGCCGGGGCCCAGTGAGCTTCACCGGTGCTCTTGTGCAGGCTTTCTATACAGTCATACACCGCTTTCAGGCCGCGACGGCTGGCATAGAACATGGGGCCGCCCCGGTATGAGGGGAAACCATAACCGTGCACATACACTACGTCGATATCACTCGGACGCTGGGCAATACCTTCTTCGAGAATGCGGAAGCCTTCATTGATCAACCCCATCAGATGGCGATCAAGAATTTCCTCATCGCTGAACACGCGGCGCTCCACTCCGTGTTGCCTGGCCTGTTCCTCGATGACAGCCAAAACCTCTGGGTCCGCTGAGCGGGCGCGGGTCTCAGGGTCGTAACGGTAGTATCCGGCGCCTGTCTTTTGTCCCAGCCGCCCCATTTCAACCAGCGTGTCCGCAATGCAATAGCTGCGCGGATCACCCTTCTGCTCATCCGTCAGCGCCTGCCGCGCCTTGTACCCGATATCCAGTCCGGCCAGATCACCCACAGCCAGCGGGCCCATGGCCATGCCAAACCCGGTCAGCACGCCATCGATTTGCTCGGGCTCTGCCCCTTCAATCATACAAAGCTGAGCTTCACGCGCGTATTGGCGCAACATCCGGTTGCCAATGAAGCCATAACAAACCCCTGCCAGCACAGGCACTTTACCAATGCGCTTACCCAGAGCCATGGCAGTCGCAATAACCTCTTCCGCAGTTTTGTCGGCACGGACAACCTCAAGCAACCGCATGACGTTCGCCGGGCTGAAGAAGTGCAAGCCCACGACGTCCTGAGGGCGCGAAGTCGCTGCCGCAATCTCATTAACGTCCAGATACGAGGTGTTCGATGCCAGAATCGCGCCTTCTTTGCAGACCTCATCGAGACGACCAAATACCTGCCTCTTCACGTCCATGCTTTCAAAAACGGCTTCGATAACCAGATCAACATCCGCCAGATCTTCGTAATCCGTGGTACCGCCAATCAATGCCTGACGGGCCGCTGCCTGCTCTTGCGAAAGCTTGCCTTTGCTGACGGTGGTCGCGTAATTCTTGCCTATCAGCGCCAGACCTGCATCCAACCCCTTCTGATTAAGCTCCAGCAGGGTTACCGGAATACCCGCGTTGGCAAAGGACATGGCAATTCCGCCGCCCATGGTGCCAGCACCAATAACCGCTACTCGATCAATCGATCGCGACGCAACGGTTTTATCCAGTCCCGGTACTTTTGGCGCCTGACGTTCGGCAAAGAAAGTGTGCCGCAACGCTGCCGATTGCTCCGATTCGCAACATTCGACAAAACGGGAGCGTTCGTACGCCAGCCCCTCATCAAATGGCTTCACCATCGCGGCTTCGATGCAATCAACAATGCGCTGCGGCGCTTCCTGCCCGCGCTTGCGCTTGCGAAGCACCTTGCGATAGGCCTCGAATGCCTCACTATCGAAGCTATCCGCCGGAATGGAGGTATCGCTGATACGCCGTGGCTCAGCACCCGTTGCTACCAGCTCACGCGCGTATGCCAGTGCGGCCTCTTCAAGAGGGCCATCGAGCACGCGATTAATCAACCCCAATGTAAGCGCTTTCTCCGCGGCAATTTTCTGTCCGCTGGTGATCATATCAAGCGCTGCCTGCACGCCAATTAGCCGGGGCACTCGCTGGGTTCCCCCTGCGCCGGGCAAGAGCCCAAGGGTGACTTCGGGTAGCCCGACGGCAGCCGAGTCGAGCGCGCAACGGTAATGACAGCTCAACGCCACTTCAAAACCTCCGCCCAAGGCAGTGCCATGAATAGCCGCAATTACGGGCTTGGCCGAGGCTTCAATCGCCGCATTTACCTGGGGCAATGAAGGCGCTTCGATCGGTTTACCGAATTCACTGATGTCAGCACCGGCAATAAACGTGCGACCTTCGCACAGAATAACAACGGCTTTGGAGTCGTCTGCCTGGGCGGTGGTTATGGCGTCAAGGACGCCTTTGCGGACGCCGTGCGAAAGGGCATTTACCGGTGGGTTATTAATCGTGATAACAGCGAGTTCGTCTACTCGGCGATAAGAAACCAACATAGTGAGGCGCTCCTTGAGATTGAATAGCAGAAGCCGTGCTTGCGCGACGGCTTCTGGCGATGGAGATCATTGAAAAGAACTTTGCGGTTAAACTAGAGAACACCTCTGGCCCGCAGCGACTCGATATCTTCAGGCGACTTATCAAGCACACGTTGAAGAATCGTATCTGTATCTTCGCCTAGCAGCGGAGGCGCTTTTCGATAGACTTGCGGGGTTTTGGAAAACTTTATCGGGTTAGCGATACCCGGCACTTTGCCCAACTGAGGGTGTTCCAGCTCAATTTTCATGTTGCGGGCCTGCACCTGCGGGTCTTCAAAGACTTCCGCAAGATTCTGAATGGGGCCACAGGGAACATGTACGCCGACCAGGCAATCCATCCATTCCCGGCTGGTTTTGGTGCGTGTGCATTCACACAGTTTTCCCACCAACTCCTCCCGGTGGAGGACTCGCTGCGGGTTGGTCGCAAAGCGCGGATCTTCTGCTAGCTCCGGCTGCCCCAGCGCCTTGCACAGTCGCTGGAACTGACCGTCGTTTCCGACCGCAATGATCACCTTTCCGTCTTTGGTGGGGAACGGCTGATAGGGCGCAAGATTGGGGTGATACTCACCCGTGCGTCCGGGCACCTTGCCGCTGCAAAAATAATTCTGTGCCTGATTCGCCATCCAGCTGACCTGAACATCCAGCAACGCCATGTCGAGATGCTGTCCCTCACCGGTGTTCGTGCGGTGATGAACCGCCGACAAGATGGCAATCACGGCATTCATGCCGGTGGTCAGGTCGGCTACCGCCATACCCACGCGCATCGGGCCCGCGCCCGGCTGGCCGTCCGCGACCCCGGTAATACTCATCAGACCAGACTGCGCCTGTATCAGATAATCGTAGCCCGCATCCGCTGCCATCGGGCCGGTATGACCGAACCCAGTGACCGAACAGTAGATGAGGCCGGGATTGATCTTGGAGAGGTCCGCATAACCCAAACCTTTTTTGTCGAGCCCTCCGGTTTTGAAGTTCTCGACCAGCACGTCGCACTCTGCGGCCAATTCCCGGATCAGCGCCTGCCCTTCCTCGCTGCCGATATCCACCGTCACCGAATGTTTCCCACGGTTAGCGGAAAGGTAATAGGCTGACTGTTTGGTGGTATTACCCTGCGAGTCCTTAAACCAGGGAGGTCCCCAGTGCCGGGTGTCATCACCCAAACCCGGCCGTTCAATCTTGATAACCTCTGCACCCAGATCGGCTAGGATCTGGGTGCACCAGGGGCCCGCCATTACACGGGATAGATCAAGTACACGAATACCTGACAATGGGCCTGCCATAGCTGTCTCCTCGATCAAAGCGCGTTTTCGGCGTTACGGATAATCTGTTTGGCGATAACCAGCTGCTGAATCTGAGAGGTGCCTTCGTACAAACGGAACAGCCGCACATCCCGGTAAAAACGCTCGACGCAGTATTCACTGATATAACCGGCGCCACCGTGAACCTGCACGGCGCGATCGGCAACCCGACCGACCATTTCCGTGCAGTACAGTTTACAGCTGGCCGCATTCAGCGACACAGATTCACCGGCGTCGTAGGAACATGCGGTTGCTTCAACCATGCACTTACCGGCGTAGTACTCTGTCTGGCTATCCGCAAGCATCGCCTGCACCAGCTGGAAATTGCTGATCTCAGTACCAAACTGCTTACGCTGCGTGGCGTAAGTAACACTTTCATCAATCAGGCGTTTAGCGGTACCTACGCTCAGGGCGCTGATGTGCAAACGCCCCCTGTCCAGCACCTTCATCGCGGTTTTAAAACCCTGACCTTCTTTACCGCCGATCAAAGCATCCGCTGGTACCCGAACGTTTTCAAAAATAACATCGCAGGTGTGCGCGCCTTTCTGGCCCATCTTTTTATCAGGCTTGCCCAAAGAGATGCCCGGCAACGTAGCGTCCACCAGAAAAGCAGACACGCCCCGACCACCCTCTTCGCGAGTGCCCGTTCTGGCCATCACGGTGAACACACCGGCACGAGGAGCGTTGGTAATAAAACGCTTACTGCCATTAATAATGTAGTCATCGCCATCGCGACGGGCACTGGTCATCACCGAGCCTGCATCGGATCCGGCATCAGCCTCGGTGAGCGCAAAAGAACCAATCAACTCGCCGGTGGCCAGCTTGGGCAGGTACTTGGCTTTCTGCTCCGGGGTGCCATCAATCACAATACCCTGGGAGCCAATACCCACGTTGGTGCCGAACATCGAGCGGAATACCGGTGAGGTGTATCCCATTTCCTGGATGATGGCGACTTCTTCCGACATGGTTAGACCCAGCCCGCCGAACTCTTCTGGAATGGACAAGCCGAACAAGCCCATTTCCTTCATTTCATCAATCACTTCTTCAGGAATACGATCTTCTTCCGCAACCTGCATTTCCAGAGGCACGAGGCGATCTCGCACATAGCGGCGCACGCTATCGATAAATTGGTTCAGAGTTTCTTGATCAAGCGCCATTATGGCCTCCACACTTCTTGCGAGTTGATAAAAGCTGTCCCTCAAAGCGACAGCTAGATAGTTAAAATGAATACCTGAAAAGAGCTACTGCAACGATCAGGACGAAACCAGCACTACGGTTGCGCACAGTGAGCTGCTAAGCCCGAGAAAAAGGCATGAATAAGACAGGTTCCAGCCGTAGGAAGCCGTCCGCGCGTCATAGCCGGTAAATCGCTCAAGCAGTATGGCGTTTGCCGAATAGGGGGTGCCGGCAATGGTGACTCCCCACCCCGTGACCATGGAAATACCGAGCCCGAGAATAGAGGACTCCGGCCAGATAGGGCCCAACACGCCCCCGAAAACCGTTGCGGTTAAAATAGGGTTAATCCCAATCGCCCCACCCGCGTAAAACAACCACGGAATGCAGATGACCGTGACGACGTACGCCCAGTCCGGCAACACAAAATCGCTGCCCAGTGAGCTCAGCGCCGTGACCGTCAGTGCGCCACCCAGAAAGGAGGCTCCACCCATGATTGCCAGTTCGTTGGAGACATTCGCCATGGACGGCAGGCTTACCGTTCCGGCCACAAGACGACAAATCACAAGATACAAGATGATCACGGTCAGACAGCTCAGGGTCACCGCTTGCGAGTACTTCAGGCCTACCCAGGTATTGAGTGCATAGGCTTCCAGCGAGATAAACAGAGCAAGCCCGACAAATCGCATCCACGGCCAGAAGGCGCGTAACTCATCTTCACCCTTTACGTCCGATACGCTTAACGCCGGCGCAGCACCCAGTTCTCTCTCCCGGAACCATACCCCTACCATCAGATAGCTCAGCGCGAACGGAATGCTCCATACCAACAGCGTCCAGCTCGCCAGCCCCGGCAACAACGTCACGGTCAACGCCACCGCTATCGACAATGGTGACCCCATAGGTGAAGCACCAAATCCACGAATCACAGCCCGCGACGCGTTCCGGGTGGCCGCGTCATCGCCGCCATCCTGTACTTGTTTACCAATCATCGTGGCGACCAACCCCACCGATCCGAAGTTCAGTGGGATCGCCAACACCCCGGTACCGAAGCTCAACCCCAAATAACGGGTAGCCGAACGCCCACTGAACAGGCTTCGGGAAATCGCAGCCAAGTCCTTAGACGTACTGAGTACCGCCGAAAGCAACATCACCGCCAAGATCAGCCCAGTGATTCCGGCCATACGGTGAACCGCGCTGGCGAGGACCCCGGGGTTCAACAACAGAGCCAATACAGTGACCACCAGGATCAGCGATGCAATCACCCTAGCCACCGGGCGTAGCTGCCCCCACCCCATAAAAATCACGGTACAAGCCAACAGCGCCACCGCAGCAGAGCTACCGGGCAGGAACGCCATTGCGCCAAAACACAGGGTCAAGTAGGCAAGACCTGAACGCACGCGTGACAACATCGCTACCCTTAGCACTGCAGCGCCAATCCGCCGTTTTCGATTTGTGCGATCACATCGGTCCTACTCATAGCAGCCGCCCCATTACTGGCTTTTACAATTGATCGCGAAAGATACCATCACAAAAAAAATACCACTATTATATACTTTATATATGTTCTATTTAATTATTAGATACCCATGCGGTGCCGTGATCAGGCGGCAACACCAACCAGCAAAGCCAACATCCGCTTCAGGCGAGAGCATCCTATGTCATTCCAGTTAAAGATCGACCTGCGCCAACTCAATACCTTTCTCACCATTGCAGAGGTTGGCAGTTTCAGTCGCGCCTCGGAAAAGTTGTTCGTTGCTCAGCCCGCACTGAGCCGGCAAATCCGCTTGATGGAGGAAGCTCTTAATACGGAGGTTTTTGTGCGGCACGGCCGCGGTGTGGTGCTGACCGTTGCAGGCGAATTACTTTACGAAAAAGCTTTGGCCATCTTTCAGGATTTGGAGCGCACCCAAGCTTCCGTGGCCGCTATTTCCGGCGAAGTCACAGGGCAAATTATTCTGGGCATGCTGCCCACCGCCGCCGACACGTTTTCCGGCAGTATCATTGCGGAATTCCGCCGAAAATTTCCCCGTGTCAGGCTCTCCGTCAAATCCGCCATGAGCGGTACCTTGCAGCAAATGGTGTCACAACACCGGGTAGATCTGGCGGTCACATACAACCACGGTAAACACAAGCATGTGCAGCACACACCCTTGATCGAAGAGCGCTTTTTCCTGATTGCCCCGCCCACGGACAACCTCGCCATGCGCCCCAGCATCTCTCTGGAAGAGGTGCTTGAGTTGCCTCTGGTTATGCCAGAAGAGAAGCACGGCTTGCGGGAACTGATAGAAAAAGCAGCGGTGAAACATCAGAGGAAACTTCAGCTGGCCATTGAGGTTAACGCCTGGCCTCTGCTGGTCGACCTGGTAAAGCGTGGGCTAGGCTACACCGTGCTGTCTTACGCCTCGGTCTATGAAATGGCGATGCGCAAAGAAGTCGTCGCCATTCCTATTGATACCCCCGAACTCCATCGATCTCTGGCCATTGCGACACCGCGCGATCTGCCGCCTTCTCTTGCCACCCTGAAACTCGCCGAGATCATCATGAACCAGGTAACGCTGCAGGTTGCAGAGGGTATCTGGGAGGGGCGGCCGCTGTTTGGTAAAAACGCTCTGGACAGCATTAGCACCCCGGCTGATTACGGCTTGGCCGAGGCGTGACATCACATTAACAGCTAACCTGAATGGCCAGATATAACATCCCGGCATAACTGAAATTCAATTTAGGTAATTGTCCTTATTATTCCACACTGATAATTTCTGCCGCCCGCGAGATTCCCGGTGGTGGATAATCATGTCATAGCGTGCCACCGCTCTGCGGCAACAGAACAAACAACGTTGACAAAGGCACCAACGATGACCAAGAACAAACTGTCCTCCTCAGTACAACTATTTTCTGGCGTTCTTATTATGGGCTTGGCGAACACCGCCAGCGCATTCCAGATCGAAACAGACGAAGCCAAGATTGACATCTACGGCTACGCCCGGTTAAACGCGTCTTACGATATCAACGAAGATATCAACAAAAGCACTGGTACCCGCTCCGGTGACTTCAGCCAGGTTAACACCGGCGCAGCTGAAGACAGCGAAGCTTCCGGTTACTTCGGAGCCGACGCCGTTCAATCTCGTCTGGGCATTCGCACCAGCTTCGCCAATGGTGTCATGGTTAACGTGGAAGGCGATTTCAGAGGGGGCACCAGCGGTGGCCAATTCCGCCTGCGTCATGCGTATGGCCAATACGGCAACTGGCTAATGGGTCGCACCTGGTCTAACTACAGCAGTTTTGTGGGTAACACTTCTGTTCTCGAAATGGACGGCGTTGCAGGCAACGCAGGCCTTTATAACCGGACTGCCCAGGTACGCTATACCCAAGGCAATTTTTCGTTCGCTGTAGAAGATCCGAAACCCAAGATTCTTGATCAGACGGCCAAAAGTGGCCTGCCGACGTTCACTGCCCGTTACGAAAACAAAGCAGGAGCGCTGAAGTACTCCACTGCTGCGCTTATTCAGGAAGTCGGATATGACGACGGCACCAACGATGACTCAGCTATCGGCTACGCGGTCTTCGGCGCAGCCAAGTTCCAGGTGACCGATACCGTAAGCATTCAGGGTAACGTCAACTACACGGATGGGGCTAACGGCTATCTTTGGCGCTCTGGCACCAATTACTACGGTGAAGATGCATACATGAACGGCGACAATATTGAAACCATCGTCGGCTACAGCGCCAACCTCGGCACAACTATCAAGGTTGGTCCCGGATCACTCAGCGCCGTCTACGGTATGACAACGATGGATTGGGACGACGCAAAAGACGACGGTTTAAGCGTTGGCGAAAAGCACGAGCGCAACACAAACGCCTTCGTAACCTATAAATGGTCACCCATTAAGAGCGTTATGCTGGGCGTAGAATATGGCCGTTACGAAGTGAAGAAAGTAAGCGGTGACGAGGGTGATGCCAATCGCCTGATGTTCGCAGCGCAGTACAACTTCTAAAAGACAGCTCACGTCTATTAGATACGACAAAAACCCCGGCAGCACGCTCAGTGCTGCCGGGGTTTTTTCTATTACTCGGTGACCAACAGGTCACAAATACGAAACATTCGCTCACTAGACTCTTGGTCACATTAACCTCTTCATTGACCCTAGGAAGTGAACCGAATGAACCCATTGTTTCCAAAAATGGCACTGGCTGTGAGTATTCTCTCTCTCGCCGGATGCTTTGAAGGTTCAGAGTCGTCCTCGTCGAAAGACGAAGCAAGCATTCCATCAACCGTTAGCAGCTTCCATGTCCTTCCTTACGTTCAGAACCCCACTGCTACGGCCATGACAGTAAGCTGGCTCAGCGATTCTGCTGAGCCGGGTACCGTCTCTCTAGAGGGCATAGGTTCCTTTACGTCCGAATCCCAACTTGCGGAAGCACTGACCTACGGCACGTCGGAAATCGACTACATACATGGCGATTCAAACTTCGGTGAAACACAGCCGAATGCTGCCGACGGCGAGGCCCCTGCGGCCAGCTACAAGCACTCCGTCAGAATCACACGACTTGCACCAAGCACTTCCTACAGCTATTCCGTTGACCAACCGGGAGCAGACGACTTTGCTTCGACGTTCCGCACGGCACCTATCCAGGGGAGCCGCGAGGCGGTCAGATTCATTACCATGTCCGACATGGAAACAGAGCCTGAATCAACGCAGAAAACTGTCAGATGGACCGCCAGCGCACTGGCAATCGGAGGAGACAAACTCGGAACAGATCCTGAGACCTACACGCGCCAATATCCGGTTGACCAAACAACCGGGTACAAGGCAAATCTGGTCTACGCGGCTGAGCGAAATCCGGATTTCTGGGTAATTGCGGGCGACCTCGTCGAGAAGGGCGGTCGTCAGTTAGATTGGGATGAATTCTGGAGGCATAGCGCCGGTGAATGGGGCACCCTGGCCTCAAGCACGCCGATATTCCCGGCGCTGGGTAATCACGAGAATTACTGGCATCCCGATGCACCCGGATACAACGCAGAAGCCTCCATGCTGTCCTACGACAAATGGAATACCTATTGGGATCTTCCAACAAACTATGCAACCGATGAGCGCTATGAAAAACGCTTCTATCGCGTTGATTATGGCCCCGTCACCCTCATCACCCTTGATTCGTCAAATGGTAACGATGCTGACCCGAGCCAGGACACTAACCTGTATATTGATGGCACCGAGTCGCGGGTGCCTGACTTTAACCCCGGAAGCGAACAGTGGAATTGGGCGATACGCGAACTCGCGAATGCCCAAGCTCTGGGCCAGATCATTTTCGTGCAGTTCCATCACACCGCATTTGGCACCGGTGTTCATAGCCTACCCTCAGGCTCTGCCGGTATCGCCAACGGAGAAGATAACCAATCCGGTATGCCGATGCGGGTGTATCAGGACCTTTTCGAACGTTACGGTGTAACGGCCGTACTCTCCGGGCACGATGAACTGGTGGAGTATGTGAGCATCAATGGCGTGAGCTACTGGGATGTCGGTTTTGCCGGCGATGGCCTTCGAGGCCCGGGCTACCCACCGACAACAGACTATGTTCCATTTGACCTCTTACCTGAAGAAGCTCAGGAAACTCACTGGAGTGCCCATGGCGATGCTCCGGAAATCTGGAACGGCGATCAGCTTGTTGATGGTGGTAAGCACTACGGATTTCTTGAAGTTGATGTCCGCCCTTCCGGTGACTACAACTATGAAGTCATCATGACGCCGCGCTATGTGTTCCCGGTAACCGATGAGGCCGGTAGTCCGACGGGGACATTCGAACACCGGCAATACAACAATGTGGTTCGGGTTACCGTAGAACGTTAGTCTTCCAGAAAACCCGTCAGGCGTTGGCGGACAATGGTTTCAGCTTCGACCATGATATTCCGGATCAGCTCATCGCAGGTCGGGATATCATGAATCAGCCCCGCCACCATGCCGCAACTCCAGGCTGCCTCGTCCATTTTTCCTTCCTGAAGCACGAGACGGCCTTTAACACCCGTGACCAGATGACGAATGTCATCAATGGTTTCAGCCTCGCCTTTCTCTTTTTCAATGCGGATAATTTCCTTTACGGCAGCGTTGTTCAGAACCCTTTCCGTATTGCGCAGGTTGCGCATAATCAGCCGGGTCTGCAGCTCATCCGCCTCAACAATCGCCTGTTTGACGTTGTCGTGAATCGGGGCATCCTGAGTGGCAAGAAAACGAGTGCCCATGTTCATGCCTTCCGCACCCAGAGCCATGGCGGCTACCAGGCTGCGACCATCCGCCATACCGCCAGAGGCAACAAACGGAATTTTTAGTTCTTCGGCTGCCCGGGGCAACAGAATAAAGTTTGGAATGTCGTCTTCGCCGGGATGACCCGCACATTCGAAGCCATCCACACTGACTGCGTCGCAGCCAATCTTTTCAGCTTTCAGAGCATGACGAACCGACGTGCACTTGTGAATCACTTTAATGCCGGCGGCCTTAAGCTGAGGCATGTACTTTTCCGGACTGCGACCAGCCGTTTCAACCGCTTTTACACCGCCTTCAATAATCGCGTCGATATACTCAGGGTACGGCGGCGTACTGAAAGAAGGCAGAAAGGTGAGGTTCACACCAAACGGTTTGTCGGTCATCTCATGGCACCGGGCAATCTCACGCGCAAGATCTTCTGGCGTGGGCTGGGTAAGCCCAGTGATGATACCCAGGCCACCCGCATTGGAGACGGCTGATGCCAGCTCGGCATAACCAACATGGTGCATACCGCCTTGAATGATCGGGTGGCGGATGCCAAACATCTCGGTGATTCGGGTTTTCATGATCGCTTTCCTATTTCGTCACTTAAATGAAATCAAAACGGTTGGTTCCGGCAACGGATGCCTAGAACTGATCCTCAAGGATCTCCAGAGCCGTGGTATCTACGGCTTTCAACAATTCTGCAGAACTCACCACACCGGGCAGTTCGTAACGGGCAAAATACTCACAGGCTTTGACCTTACCTTCGTAAAACGCCGGCGTCTGCTCACCGTTGCCAGCTAGGCCATCTATCGCTTTGATGCCTTGGCGAAGCCAGATCCAGCCAACCACTAGGTGACCAAAAGCATCCAGATACAGCGTGGCATTTGCCAGAGCCTTTTCTTTATCGCCGTTGGCTTTCTCGCTGTTGATCACATCGGTCGTTTCAAGGATTGCCGTCATCGCCTGCTCCAGGCGGTCAGCCGATTCAACCAGCCTCGGTTCCCGCCGGGCTTCAACGATGGTTGCGTCGATGCGCTTCATCAATTCCTGATAAAACTCGCCGCCAGCCATAGAGACCTTGCGGCCCAACAGATCAATACCCTGAATACCGTGGGTGCCCTCGTGGATAGGGTTCAGGCGGTTATCGCGATAGAACTGCTCCACCGGATATTCCCGGGTGTAGCCATAGCCGCCATGCACCTGAATCGCCAGACTGTTGGCTTCAAGGCAATAGCGCGAAGGCCAGGATTTGATCACTGGCGTCAGCAAATCAAGCAGACCGGCAGCCAGGTTGCGCTGTCCATCGGTGGCCGCGTATTTTTTCTCGTCCAACAACATAGCGCCCTGCAGGCACAACGCTAGCCCGCCTTCCACATAGGCCTTCTGAGCCAACAGCATACGCCGGATATCCCCGTGGCGAATCAGCGGCACTTGCGGAGCTGCCGGGTCTTTCTCCGCTATCGGTCGACCCTGGCGGCGTTCGCGAGCGTATTCCAATGCATGCAGATAACCCGTATAGCCGAGCATGACAGAACCTAAACCAACACCAATGCGGGCTTCGTTCATCATGTGGAACATGGCCGACAAACCCTTGTTGGGATCACCCACCAGATAACCGACCGCACCGTCTATTTCGCCAAAATTGAGCATGGTCGAGGTGGTGCCGCGGTACCCCATCTTGTGGATCAGACCCGCCAGCGCGACATCATTCCGCTCACCAAGACTACCGTCTTCATTGACCAGAATTTTCGGCACCAGAAACAGGGAAATGCCTTTAACGCCCGAGGGCGCATCCGGCAATCGGGCGAGCACCATGTGAATGATGTTTTCACTCAGTTCATGGTCGCCACCGGAGATAAAGATCTTGTTGCCAAACAGGCGATAGGTTCCATCCGGCTGAGGCTCGGCGCGTGTGCGCAAATCGCCTAGGGAGGAACCCGAATGGGGCTCGGTTAGACACATGGTGCCGAAGTACCGTAGGGCCATCATCGGCTCCGCGAAGCGGGCCTGCTGCTGCTCCGTTCCCTGAACCATAATCAGGTTGGCCGCCGCAATGGTCAGGCCGGCATAGCCCTGAGTGCCAACATTCGCACCTTTGAGCATGCCGACACACATCTGAGTCACGGCCGCCGGCAGCTGCATGCCGCCGCGTTCGTAATCCTGACCCGCCGCCATCAGTCCGGTGCCCTTCAGCACGTCCAGCGCTTTTTTAACTTCCGGGCGCATTTCCACCCGTCCGTTTTCAAAGCGCGGCTCCTCCTCATCAACCAACCGCGCATGGGGCGCAAACTCTTCAGCAGCGACCTTCAACGCGAGGTCAAGCGCGGCCTGAAGCGTTTCCCGGCTGTGATCCGAGTAGCGATCAAAACCGAGACATTGCTCCACCTCGTGGAGTTCAAAAAGCTGGAACGCCAGATCCTGAGTGTTGATGATTTTTTGCTGCACGTTTTGGCACCTTTGCAATGACTTATTGTTGTTAACGCAGGGTTTCCAGGAACTGCTGGCAGATCAAACTACCTCGAACAGACCCGCTGCACCCTGGCCTCCGCCAATGCACATGGTGACCACAACGTATTTCGCACCGCGACGCTTACCTTCAATCAGGGCATGACCTGCAAGACGGGAACCGGTAACACCGTATGGGTGGCCAATCGCAATGGAACCACCGTTCACGTTCAGCTTTTCCATCGGAATACCCAGGCGATCACGGCAGTACACTACCTGAGACGCAAAGGCTTCGTTCAGTTCCCACAGATCAATGTCATCCATGGTCAGGCCGTTGCGTTCCAACAAGCGGGGAATAGCAAATACTGGCCCGATACCCATTTCATCCGGCTCACACCCTGCCACCGCAAAACCGCGGAAGATGCCCATCGGCTCAATGTTGTTTTTCTCGGCATAAGTGCTGTTCATCACGGTGCAGACAGAGGCCCCGTCAGACAACTGACTGGCATTGCCGGCAGTAACAAAATTGCCTTCTCCACGAACAGCATTCAGCCCTTGCAGACCCTCAAGCGTGGTGTTCGGGCGATTGCACTCATCCTGAGTGAGCGTGACGTCTTTCTTGCTGACCTCACCGGTTTCCTTATCCTTCACCAGCATCGTCGCATCAAAGGGCACGATCTCGTCATCAAACCGGCCGGCTTCCTGCGCCGCAGCCGTGCGCTGCTGGGAAATCAGCGCGTATTCATCCTGAGATTCACGGCTAACACCATAGCGTTGGGCTACGATATCCGCGGTTTCGATCATCGAAAGGTACAGCTCGGGCTTGTTCTTCATCAGCCACTCATTCGCTGCGTGGTAATTGTTGAGCTTATCGTTCTGCACCAAAGAGATAGACTCCACACCGCCGGCCACCATCACAGGCACCTTCTCGGACACCACCCGCTGCGCGGCAATAGCAATCGACTGCAAACCGGAGCTGCAAAAACGGTTAATCGACAAACCGGCCGTCGTTACCGGCAAGCCTGCGCGGATCGCCGCCAGACGCGCCATGTTCTTGCCCTGCGCGCCTTCATGGAAGGTAGCGCCAAGAATCACGTCTTCAACAATTGCAGGATCAATCCCGGCGCGGGCAACCGCGTGTTCAATCACATGCCCGGCAAGGTCCACACTGTGCGTGTTGTTCAACGCACCACGATAGGACTTCCCAAGTGCGGTACGTGCGGTAGAAACAATGACTGCGTCTGACATAAGAATTACCTCGAGATCAAAATGGAGTGCCTGCCCCCAATCGGGACAGGACTAAGATACAAATCCGGACTTCTAACCTGGCTTGAAGCGGGCGGTCTTAGAGATCCCCGAATTTCTTCCCATCGGCGACCAGCTTCTTGAGCAAACCTGCAGGCTGCCACTGCTCACCACCCACAGCGCCGTGATACTTCTCTACCGCAGCCAGAATCGAATCCAGACCAACCTGATCCGCCCAGAACATAGGGCCACCACGATAAGCCGGGAAGCCGTAGCCATAAATCCAGACCACATCAATATCCAGAGCCCGGTCGGCAATGCCCTCTTCCAGAATCTTGGCGGCCTCATTCACCATCACATACATGCAGCGTTCAAGAATCTCCTGATCTGTAATCACCCGAGAGCTGATGCCCTGCTCCTTCCGGAAATCCTCAATAATGCGCTCGACCTCAGGGTCCGGAATCGGCTTGCGGCTGCCCTCTTCGTACTTGTAAACGCCTGCCATGGTCTTCTGGCCCAGGCGATTCTGTTCGGCCAGCTTATCCATCCAGCTCGCATCGACCTGCTCACCCGCATTGCGACGCTCTTCGCGAATCCGATAGCCAACGTCGATACCCGCAAGGTCCGACATGGCAAACTGACCCATGGGATAACCCAACTCCGTCAACACCTTATCAACCTGCTGCGGGGTGGCACCTTCATTGACCAGAGCCATGGCCTCGGCACCGCGTCTGTGGAGCATGCGGTTACCCACGAAGCCGTGGCAATTGCCAACCAGCACACCCACCTTCTTGATCTTCTTGGCTACGGCCATCACCGTCGCTTTCACGTCGTCCGACGTCTTGCTGCCTCGAACGTTCTCCAGCAGTTTCATGACGTTGGCCGGACTGAAGAAGTGCATACCGACAACGTCTTCAGGGCGCTGGGTGGCAGAGGCAATTTCATCGATATCGAGAGTAGATGTGTTGGACGCCAGAATGGCCCCGGACTTACACACACTGTCCAGCTTCGCGAAGATCTCTTTCTTGACCGCCATGTTTTCAAACACGGCCTCAATCACCAGATCCACGTCTTTGAAATCCTCATAATTCAGGCTGCCGGTGATCAGCGCCATCCGGTCTTCCACCTGTTGCGAGGTGATGCGGCCCCTCTTCGCAGAGTTCTCATAGTTCTTGCGAATAATGCCCAGACCCTTATCCAGGGCTTCCTGCTTCATTTCCACAATCGTGACAGGGATACCGACGTTGGCGAAGTTCATGGCGATACCACCGCCCATGGTGCCCGCACCAATGATGCCGACGCTGTTTACATCGCGTACCGGCGTGTCCTTCGACAACCCTTTAACCTTGGAAACTTCACGTTCGGCAAAGAACGAATGAATCAAACCCGCGCGCTGGGGTGAATCCATACACGCCATAAACAGTTCGCGCTCACGCTTCATACCTTCTGCAAACGGAAGGTTAAACGCCGCCTCAACAGCATCGACACACTTGAAGGGAGAAAACTGACCTCGTGCCTTCTTCTGCAACGCGGCACGGAACTGGTCGAATACGTCGCTGCCCTTGTCCGCATCGACTTTATCTGTCAGCTCACGAACCCGGCGCACCGGCAGGCCCTCATCCACGACCTTTTGCGCAAAGGCCAGACCCGCAGCTTTAACATCATTGCCTTCGTCAACAGCATCCACGATGCCCAACGCAAGAGCCTCTTTGGCACCAACAAACTCGCCAGTAGTAATCATTTCGAGGGCTTTCTGCGCGCCGGCCAGACGAGGTAAACGCTGAGTGCCGCCGGCACCGGGCAGCAAGCCAAGCTTTACTTCCGGCAGACCGACTTTGGCGCTGCTCAGTGCTACGCGGTAATGGCAGCCCAGAGCCGTTTCAAGACCGCCGCCAAGCGCAGTGCCGTGAATAGCCGCAACCAACGGTTTGTCACTGTTTTCGTATTGCGCCACTACGTCGGGCAACCCTGGCTCCTGCATGGGCTTGCCAAATTCGCGAATATCAGCGCCGGCAATAAAAGTACGTCCCTCACACACCAATAAAAGCACACTGGCTTCGGCATCTTTCTGCCCCTGTTCCAGAGCAGCAACCAGACCGGAACGCACCGCATGACTGAGGGCATTGACCGGTGGGTAATTCACGGTAATCACACCAGTGCTGCCTTCACGCTTATAAGTTACGACCTCAGACATAATTTCTTCCTCGCTTTATATTTATATGGAATGTAGTTTTGACAAGCGAAACATAGGAACGATTTAATACAAGTTGCCTCTGGTTTTCAACTACCAATTGAAATCAGGCATAAAAAAACCGCAGAACGAATTCTGCGGTTTTTGTCGTAAAGCCCGGAACACTTCGGGCAGTTGTTGCGGATTCCAGAACCGGGTTACACCCCCAAGGACTCGATGTCGCCGGCCAACATCGCAAGCTGATGAGCAATCGTGCTGCGAAGTTTTTCAGCCGAAACCACGTAAGATGGCGCAGCACACGTCAACGTCATGATAGTCCCGTCCTGCAGGTGAACAGGAACACCGGCGGAATTAATATTACGATCCCATTCACCGATGGAAAGGCAGAAGCCGTGGTTCTTGTAATCTTCCATGGCACGATCCAGCCCTTCTTTTTTCTCCGGCCAGGATTCCGGCCCGTACTTCCGCGCCATCGCATCTTCAATGACCTTGCGCCCCTTGTCTGGACTTGCACAATAATAAGCCCGGCCTGCCGACGTAGTTGCCATCGGCAGCTTGAGTCCGACCTCCATACGCAGCAAAGACGCATCCGGGGGCAGCCGATTCTCCACATAGATCATATGCAACCGGTCACGGCAGGTCAGACCCACCGACATATTCGTCTGGCGCGCAAACTCATCCATATACGGCTTGGCTAGCTGACGGACTTTCAGGTTAGACACATAGGCATACCCCAACGCCAGAACACCTGAGCCCAGCTGATATTTTTTCAGCTGGGCGTTATAGCTCAGATACCCAAGCTTGGTCAGGGTATAGGTCATACGGGAAACGGTTGGCTTGGGCAGGTTGGTAAGTCGGGCGATATCGTGATTGCCAAGAATCACCGAACCGTGACTGAACGCACGCAACACATCCAGACCACGGGACAGCGCCTCAACAAACTTTCGGTCTTTTTCCGTCTGCACCGAGTCTCCGTCGTCGGACGTCGCCATCATCTCCGGCGAAATATTTGTTGCTGTTGACATAAGGTGGCGTCCTCCAAAAAAGTCGCATACCCCGCTCTCCAGGGTCATAAATCTCATGCATGAAACCCATGCATAAATATTGTGCACTATACTAATCGTTGGGAAACGCAAGTACCACACGCCATCAGAAATTTCGCACCAAAATACGAACGGGTATTCAGTTCTTCCGCCTAGAACCTCCAACAGCAACTGCCAGACGATCAGTGACTCTCCCACCTACCGCACTATCCCCTCCGGATTTTCATTTATAGAGCTGCTCTTTGCTTGCATTTGCCACACACCCGGATTAATCTTCTCAAAAGCAATTACAAAACCGAGTTCCGCTTGACGAAACACGAGTAGCCAAAAACACAAAGCCGGCTCGGATATTTAATTTACTGACTCCCAAAACAGAACCTAGCGGCCTGTTCATACTCCAGAGGAAAAACTATGAGCGCGTTTATCTATGATGGCCTGAGAACCGCATTTGGACGGCACGCCAGCTCCCTGGCCCGGGTTCGACCTGATGACCTGCTGGCCAGCGTGATCAAGGCTCTTGTTGAGCGCAATACGTTTGCCCCGGAAAGCTATGAAGATGTCATTGCCGGCTGCACCAACCAGGCCGGTGAAGATGCCCGTAACCTGGCCCGCCATGCCGGGCTGCTGGCTGGACTTCCCGAAGAGACCGGCGGACTAACAGTGAACCGGCTCTGCGGTTCCGGCCTCGCCGCCATAATGGACGCTGCCCGTGCCGTTCGTTGCGGCGAGGGCGAACTGTTTGTTGCGGGCGGTGCGGAGTCCATGAGCCGCGCGCCCTTCGTAATGGCCAAAAGTGAAACCCCTTTCAGCCGGGATTTCCGGGCATTCGACAGCACTATCGGCGCACGCTTCCCGAACCCACGTATTGAGAGCGCTTTCGGCGCAGATACCATGCCGGAAACCGCCGACAACATTGCCCGCGAACTTGGTCTGAGCCGGGAGCTGACAGATCAGTTTGCCGCCCAGAGCCAGGCTCGCTACGAAGAGGCCCGTCGCGCCGGCTTCTATGAGGACGAAATCCTCGCAATCGACGTACCCCAAGGCCGTAAAAAGCCCCCCATCACCGTCGATCAGGACGAACACCCTCGCCCTCAGTCCACCGCCGAAGCACTGGCGGGACTGCGCCCCCTCTTTGAAGGCGGCGTTGTCACGGCAGGCAATGCCTCTGGCATTAACGATGGCGCAGCAGCCCTGATCATCGGCTCCCGGGAAGCTGGCGAGCGCGCCGGCATTCAACCCCGAGCGCGTATTGTTTCGGCCGCAATTGCGGGCGTTTCACCTAGGGTTATGGGGCTGGGCCCGGTTCCAGCCTGCGAAAAGGCACTGGCTCGTGCCGGCCTGACGCTCAAGGATATGGATGTCATCGAGATTAACGAAGCCTTTGCCGCTCAGGTTCTCGGGTGCACAACCAAACTGGGTATCGCTCACACGGACCCCCGGTTGAACCCGAACGGAGGTGCCATCGCCGTTGGTCACCCGCTTGGTGCATCTGGCGCACGCATCGCACTCACCGCCACCCGCCAGCTCGAACGCAGCGGTGGCCGCTACGCCCTGATCAGCATGTGCATTGGCGTTGGCCAAGGTATCGCAGCTGTAATTGAACGCGTAAACAACTGATTTTAAATAGGAACTAAAAAATGACTTCCACATCTTGGGATGACCTTCTGCAGTTTGACAAACAGCTGGATGAAACCGAGCGTCAGGTTCGGGACAGCATTCGCAGTTTCTGTGATCAGCGCCTGATGCCGGGCATCACCGAGGCCAACCGCCACGAAAAGTTCGACCGCAATATTTTCAACGAAATGGGCGCACTGGGCATGCTTGGCGCAACCCTTCCGGAAGAATACGGCGGCCCCGGTCTGAACCATGTCTGCTACGGATTGATTGCCCGCGAAGTCGAGCGTGTTGACTCTGCATACCGTTCCGCACTGAGCGTTCAATCCTCACTGGTGATGCACCCGATTCATGCGTTCGGCCAGGAAGCCCTGAAAAAACGCCTTCTGCCCAAGCTGGCCTCTGGCGAAATGGTGGGTTGTTTTGGTTTGACCGAGCCCAACCACGGCTCTGACCCCGGCGGCATGGAAACCCGGGCAAAGAAAGTGGACGGTGGCTACCTGGTAAGCGGCTCCAAGACCTGGATTACCAACTCCCCTATCGCCGACGTGTGCGTGGTCTGGGCCAAGCTGGACGGCAAAGTAAACGGCTTTGTTATTGAACGTGAAGGCTCCAAGGGTCTGGAAACCCCCAAGATTCCGGGCAAGTTCTCACTGCGCGCATCCGACACCGGCTCCATCTTTATGGATGAGGTGTTTGTGCCGGATGAAAACAAGCTGGAAGTCGAAGGTTTGAAAGGCCCGTTCAGCTGCCTGAACAAAGCCCGCTTCGGTATCAGCTGGGGTTCTCTGGGCGCCGCTGAATTCTGCTGGCACGCAGCCCGCAACTACACCCTGGAGCGCAAACAGTTCGGCCGGCCATTGGCTGCCAACCAACTGGTTCAGAAAAAGCTGGTGGACATGCAGACAGAAATCACCCTCGGCCTGCAATCCGCTCTGCAACTAGGCCGCATGATGGATGACGGCAGCGTCACTCCCGATGCGATCTCCCTGCTAAAACGCAACAACTGCGGCAAAGCACTGGATATCGCACGTGTTGCCCGCGACATGCACGGTGGCAACGGTATTGCCGACGAGTATCACGTAATCCGTCACGTCATGAACCTCGAAGCGGTCAACACCTACGAAGGCACCCATGATGTGCACGCCCTGATTCTTGGCCGTGGCCAGACCGGTATCGCAGCGTTTAGCTGAACCCAATAAGTCCAAAACGACGAGGCTATTCAATGAACATGAACTATACCGCCGAGGAGCTCGCTTTTCGCAACGAAGTGCGAGCATTCCTGGATGAGAAGCTGCCGGCTGACCTCGCTGCAAAAGTGAAGGGTCTCCGTCATCTGTCCAAAGAAGACCACCAACGCTGGCAACAGATTCTGTGCAAGCAAGGGTGGTACGCCACACACTGGCCTGAAGAATACGGCGGTGTTAAATGGACGCCGGTTCAAAAGCACATCTGGGACGAGGAGTCCTGCCGGTACGGCGCGCCTCGCTCTATCCCGTTCGGCGTGAACATGGTAGCGCCGGTTATCATCAAATTCGGCACTGAAGAACAGAAGCAGGCCTACCTGCCCCGCATCCTTAGCGGTGAAGACTGGTGGTGTCAGGGCTATTCCGAGCCCGGTTCCGGATCCGACCTGGCATCCCTGAAAACACGGGCTGTTCGCCAGGGCGACCACTACATCGTCAATGGTCAGAAAACCTGGACCACGCTGGGCCAGCACGCCAACATGATTTTCTGCTTGGTGCGCACCAACACTGAGGTAAAATCACAAGAAGGCATTTCCTTCCTGTTGATCGATATGAACACGCCCGGCATCACCGTTCGCCCGATCATCACCCTTGACGGTGAGCACGAAGTGAACGAAGTCTTCTTTGAAGATGTGAAGGTTCCCGTTGAGAACCTGGTCGGAGAGGAAGACAAAGGCTGGACCTACGCCAAGTTCCTGCTCACCTATGAGCGCACCGGTCTCGCTGGCATTGGCCTTTCCAAAGCCGCACTGACGCACCTGAAAGAACTTGCCTCCCGTCGTATCAAGAATGGCCGACCGCTGATTGAGGACACCTCATTCAGCCAGCGTATTGCCCAGATTGAGATCGACCTTACCGCGGCCACCATCAGCAACCTGCGCATTATTGCCGCCGTCGAAGGCGGAGGCGTACCCGGAGCGGAAAGCTCGATGCTGAAGGTCAGAGGCACAGAGATTCGTCAGGCCATTAACGATCTGGCTCGCCGGGCTATTGGCCCCTACGCCATTCCGTTTGTGGCCGAAGAACTGGACCTCGATTACGACGGTGATTTCTTATCTGACGAGAATGCTGCCCCGGTGTCCGCACACTACTTCAACAATCGCAAGCTCTCGATTTTCGGTGGGTCCAACGAGATCCAGAAAAACATCGTTTCGAAAATGATTCTCGGGCTCTAAGGAGGCAACCATGGATTTCCGACTTAATGAAGAGCAGCAGATGCTGCAGGACACCGTGGCCCGCTTGGTGCGCGGTGAGTACAGCTTTGAGAAGCGTCTGGAGTACAGTGAAACTGACGCCGGGTTCAGCGTCGACTTCTGGAAACAGCTCAGTGAACTGGGCCTGACAGCTGTCCCATTTGCCGAAGAACTGGGCGGCTTTGGTGGTGGTGGCGTAGAAGTGCAATCCGTCATGACCGAATTGGGTCGTGGGCTGTGCCTTGAGCCGTACCTGCAGTCTGTCATTTTCGGCGGCGGCCTTATCAGCCAGGCCGGTAATGACAGCCAGAAAGAAACCTGGCTGGGCGGTATTGCCAGCGGTGAACTGCAAGCAGCGGTTGCGCTTCAGGAGCCCCAGAGCTTCTACAACCTGAGCGACGTGGAAACCCGCGCCGAACAAAATGGCGACGGCTATCTCCTTAATGGCCGAAAGGCCGTCGTGATTGGCGGGCATTGTGCTGACGTCATTCTGGTTTCTGCACGCACCTCTGGCGAGTCTCGTGATACCGGCGGCATCAGCCTGTTCGCTCTCAAAGCAGACACTGCCGGAATCGAGCGCCGGGAGTACCCGACGACTGACGGCTTCAAAGGTTGTGACCTGATCCTGAACAACGTCCAGGTCAGTGCCGATGCCCTGCTGGGCGAAGAAGGTAATGCCTTCGAGGCTATTGAATATCAGTCAGGCCGTGCCATTGCAGCGCTGTGCGCAGAGGCTGTCGGCGTGATGGAAGTTGCCAACGAACTGACGCTGGATTATCTGAAGCAGCGTAAGCAATTTGGCATTCCCATCGGCAAGTTTCAGGTGTTGCAGCACCGCATGGTCGACATGATGTCGGAACTGGAGCAGGCCCGTTCAATGGCCATTCTGGCCGCCAGCGTGGCGGATGCGGAACAAAATGACGAACGCCGTCGCGTGCTGTCTGCCGCCAAAAACATCATTGGCCGTAGCGGGCAGTTTATTTCAGAGAAAGGCGTTCAGTCCCATGGTGGCATTGGTATGACCTGGGAATACAACTTTGCCCATTACGCCAAGCGCCTGATCATGATCAATCATCAGTTGGGTGACGACGACTTCCACCTGGAGCGCCACGCGTCTTTGTTACAGGCACACTAAACCCCCTTGATCAGTGAGCCTGAGACCTCTGTGTTACCAATGAGAGGTCTTTTTTGGGGGGGGGTGATTTCCCCCCCCCTTTTTTTATTGCACAGTCAGAAAAGGTGAACAATATGACAACAAACACCTCAGATTCCGACGTAAAAGCCCTACGAGCTGCAGAGTGGCAGGCTCGCTGTGAACTGGCCGCCGCTTACCGACTCGTCGCCCTGTTCGGGTGGGACGATCTGGTTTTTACCCACCTATCAGCCCGGGTACCAGGTCCCGAACACCATTTCCTGATTAACCCTTACGGTCTGCTGTTCCACGAAATTACCGCGTCCTCTCTGGTGAAGGTCGACAAAGACGGTCAGGTAGTGGAATCCGGTGGGCTTGGCCGGGTGAATCCTGCCGGTTTTACCATTCACAGTGCCGTACATATGGGGCGCGACGATGCTGGCGCGGTGATGCACCTTCATGCCGCCGATGGCGTAGCCGTTTCTGCCCATCGAGATGGCCTTTTACCCCTGAGCCAGACGGCCATGCTATGCCTGGACCACCTGAGCTACCACGATTACGAGGGCGTTGCCCTGAACCTCGATGAGCGTGAACGTCTGATACGTGACCTTGGCGATAAGTCCATGATGATGCTACGCAATCATGGTGTACTGACCGCCGGCAAAGACGTGCCTGAAACCTTCACATACCTCTATTTCCTCATGAAGGCTTGCGAGATACAGGTGAAAGCACAAAGTTGCGGCCCTGTGTGCATGCCCTCAGAACAAGCGATCCAGACAACTGCAGAACAGTCACAGGCACTGGGCAGCGCAGCGAAGCTCACCTGGCCTGCCCTATTGCGACTACTCGACAACAAAAACCCCGGTTACGCGGTATAAAAGGAGGCAGCATGACGGAAATACAACTCGACAATCTGGCTAGCCACAAGAACACTCTGTGTTGCTATAGTCCCTGGCTGACCATCACCCAAGAGATGATCGGGGCATTTGCCGATGCCACGGGAGATCATCAGTGGATCCATGTAGACGTAGAACGGGCAAAACGGGAGTCCCCTTGGAAGAGCCCGGTCGCTCATGGTTATCTGACGGTGTCGCTGATTGCCCAGCTCAGCCCACAGGCTTTGCGGGTAACCGGGGCCACCGCCACCATTAATTATGGAACGAACAAACTGCGCTTCCCGGCAGCGGTGCCCGCTGGCTCCGACATCCGGACCAAGATTGAACTGATCGACGTTACCCCCGTAGACGACAACCGAACATTGGCGGTTTACAAAACCACCGTCGAAATAAAAGGACAGGACAAACCGGCCTGTGTAACGGAAAACCTGGCGATGTATGTAACCTGACCCTTTACGCTCGACTCATAAGCTCAGGTCTGACATTTCTGAAACTATAAAGTATAAAAAAGGTGGAATATGATCATCAAAAACCAATGGCGACGTGTCTATACCGCTGCATCCATCACCGCAGCACTAACTATCAGTTCGGGAAGCCTTGCCCAGGGCAACGACTTCGATTGGCCTAGAATGCTGATTGTCGGCACACCCAGCACGGCAACCGGGGGCTTCGCGTCGTCCAACGCCTGGGCGCCCATCCTGCAAAAACAGGCGGGAATGGCGGTACGCGTTATACCCGAAGACTCCGAATTCATACGTTACCAGCGCCTGACCGTCGACAAGAATATCCATATCAGCTCATCGAGCGTAGCGGAAGCCCGGCTTCAAACTGAAGGTCATGGCGCCTATGCTGCCACCAAACCTGTCCCGCAACGCATCGTATGGCATCACAATGACACGCCCTGGGGATTGGTTGTCGCGGGCGATTCCGAGCTCAAGACCGTTGAAGACCTGAAGAAAGGCGGCGTTCGGATGTCGGATGGCATTTGGACATCCGCCATGACGACCACGGCCAGAAAATCCCTACCCGCCTACCTCGGACTGTCGGAAGAAGAAGCACAGGAAACCATTAGCTACGTGCCTGCTAGCAGCTACGCCGAGAACTGCCGCTCCGTCGTCGAGGGCAAGGTTGATGTTGCCTGGTGTGCAACCATCAGCGGCCTGCTGTCGGAAATGGAAGGCGCACCCGGCGGCATTCGCTGGCTGCCGATGGATTCGGACAACACAGAGGCATGGGATCGTTTTCTTGATCACAGCTCGATGGTTGTTCCTACAGAGATCGGTATCGGTGTTTCCTCAGCCCACGGTATCGACGGAGCCACATCGAACTTCGTCTATGCAGCACCCGAAGACATGGATACCGACCTGGCCTATAACCTGGCGAAGTGGTTCCACGAATCCTATGACGACTACAAGGGCACGCACCCGCTAGCCGCGCGCATGTCACTGGAGCAATTCCGTAACTACCTCGACCGCACGCCACTACCCGTTCACGAAGGCACAGTGAAGTATCTGCGGGAAGTCGGAGCCTGGACAGAAGAGGACGATATCTGGAACCAGCAAGCCATTGCCAAAATGGACCGCTGGATGGAGGCTCGTAAAGCCGCCATGGCCGAAGCAGGAGAAAATCGGGTCAAGATGAGTTTCGATAATCCGGAGTATCGGGATATTCTCGACAAGCACACCGAGGGATTGGAACCGTTCAGATCCCGACTTTAATCGGCAGGTAATAATGAGCATGTGGGTAGCTAACGCCGCCCACATGCTCGTTGCACATTGACCGTTTTATCAGGCCATTCGGGCAGCTAATCATGAACAACACACCATCGAAAGCGCAGGACACGATGCCGCAGTCGGAAGTCACCCGACTTGGCGGCCTCTTCTCCTGGCAGAGCATTATCTTTGTTATTCTTTGCGTCACCGGTGTGACCGTCGGCGCAGCCTATATCTTCGGCGCAACCTGGGATAATCAGCCCCTGCTGGAGGGGCAGTACTACTGGATATTCATTGGCTGTTTCACCGCAGCTGCGTATATCGCCCTCCCCGCCACGCCACGCCATAAAAAGGTGCCAATCTACGATATCGTTGCCGCGATCATTGCGCTGACGGTCAGCTTCTACTTTTCCGCCCACGCCTGGGAAATGGTACAAACCGGCTGGACCCATCACATTCTGGGCACTGTTATAGCGTTATTAATGCTCGAACTGGCCCGCCGCAGTGGCGGATTCCCGTTCCTGCTGGTAGTGCTGGTGTTGGGTATCTACCCTCTGGTCGCGGACATGCTTCCCGGTCTGCTGATGGGTATTCCCTACGAATTCGATCGCATGATGGCGGCTCACGTCTTTCGCGCGGAAGGCATGATGGGCATCACCACCAAGATCGTTGCAGAGATCACCCTCGGCTTCCTGGTCTTCGCCGGCGTGCTACTCGCCACAGGCGCAGGCCAATTCTTTATCGACCTTGCGAATGCCGGATTTGGCCGCTACCGGGGTGGACCCGCAAAAGTCTCGGTAGTCGCCAGCGCGTTCTTTGGCAGCCTGTCCGGATCGGTTTTCTCCAACATCGCCGGTACGGGTTCCATTACTATCCCGGCCATGAAAAAGGCTGGTTATCCGCCACACTACGCCGGCGCAATCGAAGCCTGTGCGTCCATGGGTGGGGTGGTTATGCCGCCGGTGATGGGTGCCATCGCGTTCGTCATGGCCATCACCATCGGCGTGGACTATGCCACCATCCTGATCGCAGCCATCATTCCCTCGCTGTTGTTCTACTTTGGTTTGCTGCTGCAGGTCGATGCCTATGCGGCCCGCACTGGCATGAAGGGCGTACCACAGAGCCAGTTACCGTCGGCACGCCGGGTACTAAAGCGTGGCTGGCCGTATCTCCTGGTCATGATCTTTCTGGTCTGGGGCTTACTCTACATGCGCTGGGAATACTACGCGCCATGGTATGCCAGCCTCTTGATGATTGCCCTATCGTTTCTTCAGCGTGATACCTGGATGACGCCGAAAAAGACCTACGAGACAGCCCGACAGATCGGTGTCCTGGTCACACAGACAGCGGCCATCATCCTGCCGATTGCCTTCGTGGTTAGCGCGCTGACCATCACCGGCGTCACTGGCTCGCTCACTTCAGGTCTCGTGGGTATGGGCGGTGGAAACATCTATCTGGTCCTCCTGTTCGGCATACTGGCCTGCTTCATCATGGGCATGGCGGGGCTGGCAATCGTCGCTTACATATTCCTGGCCGTGACCCTGGCGCCTGCCATCATCGAAGTCGGTGGACTGAACAAGATCGCCGTACATTTCTTCATCGTCTACTACGCGATGGTCTCGGCAATCACCCCACCGGTCGGTGCGGCAGCGTTTCTGGCCGGCACCATCGCCGGTGCCAAGCCGATGCAGACGTCGTTCATGGCCATGCGCCTCGGAGTGGTCATCTACTTCGTGCCCCTGTTCTTCCTGTTCCAGCCATCGCTGGTACTGCAGGGAGACTTGATGCCGCTCACCTACCTTCTGCCCTCCATCGTTGCCGGCATCATGCTCATTTGCGCTGGATTCGAAGGCTGGTTGCTAGGCGTAGGTCGGGTCAGGACGCTGTTGAGGCTGCCACTGGCTGCCGCCGGTTTTGCGTTCAGCTTCCCCGGACTGATGACCAGTGTCCTTGGTGGCATCATCTCCGTTGTGCTTGTCGCCATGGTTTGGCTCGACAACCGCGGACAGGGAGCGCCAATTGCTGTGAAATAGATACAAAAACGGGCCGCTTCCAGTGGAAGCGGCCCGTTTTTGTTAACCTTACGTCTGAATAAAAGAGCCTGAAGACTCCCGAAATACTATCCCCGCCCTTCCAAAGCCGCCCGCATTTTCAGAGTAACCAGCACCGTGTTCAGGTGAGGCACAGCAATGCCATGGTGCATGGCCAGCGCGACCACATTACCCAGCACGGCCTCGCGTTCAATCGGGCGATCATTCAGATAATCCAGCGCCATGCTGTTCTTGTAGGCGGGCATCTTCCGTGTCGCATCAATGTTCTGATCGACCAGCCCCTCATCCAGGGGATAGCCTTCGGCTGCAGCGACACTCATAACCTCAGCCATCATGGCCCGGATCAATACTTCACCGCCTTCCGTGTCCAGAATAGTCCGGGTATCCGCACCGTTGGCAATGACAGACAGCGGGTTAAAGGGTGTGTTCCAGACGCACTTGCGCCAGCGTTCACCCACCACACGTTCAGTGAGATCAATCTTTATACCGCCGTCTATAAACAGCCCAGACAGGGTCCTGCAGTTCGCATCAATACCTTCCGGATACCGCCCAAGCACCAGCTTGCCATAGGCCTTATGTTCAACGACACCAGACTCAGTCCGGCTCGCGGCAATGAAGGCCAGACAGCTGACAAGCGGATTATCCGGGTAGGCGTCAGCCAGCTCTTTCTCGATATCGAGGCCGTTTTCAATCAGTACCAAACAAGTTTTCTTCCCCATCCAGGGAGCAACCAGTGCGACCCGGTCTACACCGGGCAGCACTTTTACACACAGAATCAGAAAGTCCGGCGCTTCGTCAGCCTGGTCACCATCGCGGTAGACATGATCAGGCTCGAACGATAGATCTCCAAGCGGGCTGGTTAGACGGATGCCCTGGGCTCTGACTGCGTCATAATCTGATCGCAACACCGTGCTAACAGAACAACCGGCCCTTTTGAGTATCGCACCATAAAAACTCCCGATAGCTCCCGCACCAACAATCAGAACACTGGGCGTATTTTTCATGCCTCCGCTCGTCCTTTCCATTCTTCGTCCTGAAGCGCTCGCCACATCAGTTTGCCCGTAGGCGATTTCGGCAACGCCGTCACGAATTCAACAACGGTCGGCACTTTATAGACCGCCATATATTCCCGACACCAGTCGGTAATATTCTCAACACTGGTGCTTCCCTCGGCGTCAGGTGTGAGCACGATGCAGGCTTTTACCGTCTCACCACGTTTGGGGTCTGGCGCCGAGATCACGCACACTTCATGAATAGCCGGGTGGCGGTACATCAAGGCCTCAACTTCCGACGGCCAGACTTTGAACCCGGAGGCATTGATCATTCGCTTAAGACGATCAACCATGAAGAAATAACCTTCCTCATCGTAATACGCCAGATCGCCGGTACGGAAGAAACGTTTACCATCAATCTCGATGAAGGACGCTTCCGTTTCAGCAGGCCGGTTCCAGTATCCAAGGGTTACTTGCGGGCCATTGGTCACGATCTCACCAGTTTCCCCCGGCCCCACCTCTTTAAATGTTTCTGGATCAATAATCCGGCTATCCACATCAAACACCGGAATTCCCAGACACTGGTCTTTGGGGCGAGCATTGGGGTTAATGTGGGTCGCACCCATGGCTTCGGACATGCCGTAACCTTCGATGTAATCAAGGCCTGTCAGCTTTTTCAGTTTTTCTGCAACAGCGGCCGGCATGGCCGCGCCTCCGCCACCAATCATGATCAGGCTGGAGAGATCGTAGTTGCCAATATCCGGGTTAGAGAGAAAATCCACCGCCATGGTAACGATGTTGGTCCAGGCTGTGACCTTGTATCGTTCCAGGAGCTTTGAGGCCGTGGTTCGGTCCCAGCGCGTCATAATCACAGCCGTGGAGCCCGAAAAGATCGGCCCGTTCATGGAACCCGTCATGCCGGTTACATGGAAAAATGGCAGGGTAGCCAATTGCACGCTGTCGGGGGTACTCAGGTTCCAGAACACCCGGTGTACCGTTGTTGCCATTACCGAGCGATGGGTGTGCATGCAGCCTTTAGGCGCGCCGGTGGTGCCCGAACTGTACGGAAACACCGCCAGATCGTCCGGGCCTGCGGTGTGCTCTGAAGGACTATGGCCTGGCGCCATCGCACTCTCCCAGCTCACCACACCGGTTACATCGCCGGACCAGGCCGGGGCTGCCACTTCTGCGGGCAGTTCCAGGTCGGTATTCGGTTTAATGTAGGTGCTGTATGAGGCGACTACTACCTGCTCAAGGTCCGTCGTTTTTACCAGCGGCGCAATGTAGTCCACGAGCTCCTGGCCCGCCAGACATACAGCGGCTTGGGTATCCGCGATATAGTGTTCCAACTCAGCAGTCCGGTTCATCGGATTCACCGGAATTACGACGGCATCTGCGCGCAAAATCGCGTAGTAGGAAATGACATACTGCGGCGAGTTCTGCATATACAGCAGCACCCGATCACCTTTTTTAACACCCTGTGCCTGCAGGTAGCCTGCCATGGCCTCTACTTCCGCCAACAAGTGACGGTATGTGATGTGCGCATCATAGAAAATAATGGCGGTATGATCAGGGTACCGCAGGGCCGAGATTTCCAGATTGGTAAAAACACTGGTATTCGGCAGGGTCATTGTCTTTGGCAGTTCTTTGGGCCAGACATCGTAATGGCGTGTGAACATGGTTCTTGTTCTCTTCAGGTTAAATTCAATTTGTCGGCATGGAGGACAGATCAAGCTCTTTGATATCCCCCGGCAGGGATCCTTCGTGCCGCAGGGCGGCGATGGCGATGGCTTTATCTCTCAGCACCGCCACATCCGAGTCCGGATCCACGATGTGCTGGGAGCTCCGATTAAACCCTAGCCACCAGTAAGGCAGGCTACGGGCATCCTGCCCAGCCAGCAGTCTGGCGTCCTGAATGGAGCCACTGGACTGATGACAAAGGCGCGCAGAGACAATGTCGTCGGCATCGCAAGCGGGAAAATTCACGTTCCAGGCGCGGTTTTCACCGGGCTGCCACAGCTGTCGGATGACCGTCTCACCGAAGCGTTCAACCGGTCCCCACTGAATGCCGTCTCTGGATAAGAATGCCTGGCTCAGGGCAATGGCAGGAATGTTCATATGCTGGGCGCTGAGCACGGCTCCCACCGTACCTGAATACTGCACCGAATCACTGATGTTGGCACCACAGTTAACGCCAGACAGCACCAGATCCGGAGGCGTTTCGCCAAACCACTGGGCAAGGGAAAACAGCACACAATCTGCCGGAGTACCAGAAACCGCAAAACGCTTATCTCCGGTTTCGTATACCCGCAAAGGATGGTGTATGGAAATGCTCTGCCCTGCGCCGCTTCGATCGTGCTCCGGGGCAACCACCCAGACTTCTTCCGCCAGATTACGGGCAATCTTTTCCAGCCTCGCCAACCCCGGCGCGTTGATGCCATCGTCGTTGGTAATGAGAATGCGCCTTACAATGGGAGCCGTCATGCTCTTTCTCCTTCACAGGCAATTTTCCAGCCGGTCTCGGCTAGCATACTCGCCCGCGCGCCCACTTCCAGAGCATTGGCGTTGGCAGCATTACCATCCAACGCGCGCTTGTATACGCCCTGAACAATAGACGCCAACCGGAACAATGAAAATGCTAGATACACGTGCCAGTCAGCGATGCCTTCACGACCCGTTTTAGCGCAGTAGCGGGCGATGATTTCCGCCTCATCCGGAACACCCAGTGCCTCCAGGTCTTCGCCCTTCAACCCGCGCATACCCGGCATATCGGATGGCAAATGATAAGGCAGGCAGCAGTAGGCCAGATCCGCCAGCGGGTGCCCGAGAGTAGAAAGCTCCCAGTCCAGAATCGCAATCACCTCAGGCTGATCCGGTGCCAACATCAGGTTGCCGAAACGATAATCTCCGTGGGCGATAGCACACTCATCCGTCGAAGGGAGGTTTTCGGGCAACCACGCCATCAGCTTGTCCATGGCCGGCATCTCGTCCGTTTTAGCGGCCAGGTACTGTTTGCTCCAGCGCGCTACCTGCCGGGCGACATAGCCTTCCGGACGACCGAAATCAGACAGACCCACCGCATTCACATCAACGGAGTGCAGCTCGGCCAGCGTGTCGATGGCGGATTGATAGGCCGGCAGTCTTTCTTTGCGGTCCAGTGCGCGCAACGCTGAATGACTGACGATGCGGCCCTCAAGAAAGTCCATTATATAAAACGGTGTGCCGATCACATCACTGTCTTCACAGAGCACGCGGGCCTTGGGTACCGGCAAGGAGGTGTTATCTGACAGCGCACGGATAACCTTATATTCCCGCTCAACCATGTGAGCAGAAGGAAGCGTTTTTCCCGGTGGCTTCTTACGCAGGACATAGCGGCCACTGTCAGTATCCAGCAGGTAGGTCGGATTGGACTGGCCGCCCTGGAACTGTTTTACAACAAGGCGGTTTCCGAAACCCGGCATGGCTTGCTGGAGCCAGGACAGAAGTTTAGCTTCGTCGAATTGGTGGGCCGGGAGGACGTCTACCAGCTCTGGGGTTATGCTCATTTTTTTTACTGCCTTCATTATTGTTGGCGACTTTGTGCTGAGGCGATGGTCTGCGACCGATGCTTTGTTTGGGTTATTGGCCGCTCAGCAGATAGTTTCGCCGCCGTCGGCGACTATGGTCTGGCCGGTTATGTATGCACTGGCTTTGGTTGACAGGAATACCGCCAGGCCAGCAATATCGACTGGATCGCCGATTCGTCTTAACGGGGTTTTGTCTTCCGCGCGCTTCACACGTACGGGATCTTCCCAGAGTGCTTTAGCGAAATCGGTTTTGATCAGACCCGGGGCGATGCTGTTGATACGGATGCCTTTCGGACCCCATTCCACCGCCAGATTTCTTGCCAGCGCTGCTTCTGCGGCTTTGGATACACCGTAGGTGCCGATGGTGGTATTGCCACGGATTCCGGCGATGCTGGACAGCAATACGATCGCGCCCTCACCTTTCTCCGCCATCTGCGGCAGCACCATATTCGTGAGCCAGAAAGTGCCTTTGACGTTGGTGTCCATGATCTTGTCCCAGGCCTCGTCGGTCATTTCGGAGGTTGGGCCGTAAACCGGGTTGGTGGCGGCGTTACATACCAGTACGTCGATACCACCCCAGGCTTCGTTGGTTTTGTTCACCAGGTTCTGAAGGTCATCTTTTTTTCCGACGTGGCAGGGTATGGCTATGGCCTCATAACCCTGGGCGTTCAATTCATTTGCCACTTGCTCGCAGGCTTCGGCTTTGCGGCTGGAGATAACAACTTTGGCGCCCAGCCGGGCCATTTCTTCAGCGATTGAACGGCCAATACCTTTTGTAGAACCCGTAATCAGGGCAACCTTTCCAGTCATATCAAAAAGCGGGTTATTCATAACTCGATCCTCATACTCGAAGCTTCAGGAACGTGCGGGAACAGCGTGCAGGGAATGCCCCTCTGAACGCTGTGCCACCAAGGTTTTAGTCTGATTAGCGGTACTGACGGAGCTCCATCTTGGCAACAGAGTCCAGATGCACCTCGTCCGGACCATCGGCCAGCCGCAACGTCCGCACTTTGGCCCATGCTGAGGCCAGGAAGGTGTCCTGGCTTACGCCAGCGCCGCCGTGCACCTGAATGGCACGATCGAGCACCTTCAACGCCATGCTCGGAGCAATCACCTTGATCATGGCGATTTCCTGACGAGCGACCTTATTGCCCACAGTATCCATCATGTGGGCTGCCTTTAGCGTCATAAGCCGGGCCTGCTCAATCTCGATACGGCTGCGAGCAATGTCCTTGCGGATAGAGTCAAAACTGGACAGGGATTTGCCGAATGCCTCGCGCTGATTGGCGCGTTTGCACATCATTTCCAACGCACGTTCAGCAACGCCAATCGTGCGCATGCAGTGGTGAATGCGGCCCGGCCCAAGGCGACCCTGAGCGATTTCAAATCCGCGCCCCTCACCCAACAACATATTGCTGACAGGAACCCGTACGTTCTCGTAGTGAATCTCGGCATGACCGTGAGGTGCGTGGTCATACCCAAACACCGTCAACGGACGGGTCAGTTTTACGCCGGGAGCATCCAGAGGAACCAGGATCATGGATTGCTGCTGATGCTTAGGTGCAGCCGGGTCGGTCTTGCCCATAACGATGGCAATTTTGGCGGAAGTGGTCATGGCACCGGACGACCACCATTTTTTGCCATTGATCACATATTCATCACCCTCTCGGCGAATCTCACAGGCAATATTGGTGGCATCCGAAGAGGCTACTTCGGGCTCGGTCATGGAGAAGCACGAACGAATCTCCCCGGCCAGCAACGGCCTCAGCCACTGTTCCTGCTGCTCCTCATTACCGTAACGGGCGATGGTTTCCATGTTTCCGGTGTCTGGCGCGGAGCAGTTGAACACCTCCGGAGCCATTTCAGAGCGGCCCATAATTTCGCAAAGGTGGGCATATTCAAAGTTGGTCAGACCGGCACCCAGATCGCTCTCCGGCAGAAACAAGTTCCAGAGGCCTTGGGCTTTGGCTTTTGCTTTCAGTTCTTCAATGATCGGTACCGGTGCCCAGCGGTTCTCGGCCGCTTCAATCTGTTCGTGATGCTTGGCCTCATTGGGATAGATGTTCGCATCCATGAACTCAGTCAGCTGCGCCTGCAGTTTTTTAGCTTTATCAGACAACGCGAACATATTGACTTCCTTATTGTTGGTATCAGGTCTGTGGCCGGCTTTGGGAGCCCGTCAGGTTCTTGTTTTAACGACTGCAAATCAGATAGGGACACCTTCCGGCTTATCGCTGCCGGAGCGAATCCGGAACGTGCCTTCAGCAATGGCAAGCAGGTTGCCTTTATCGTCATGAACCTCGCCATTGCTGTTGAAAATTCGCGTACCACCGGCCCGCTTGCGCCCAGTCACACGAATGGTGCCGCCGGAGCACTGCCCGGTGAAAGTGGTGGTCAAAGACAAGGTGATCGCTTTACGCATCCGCCCCGGGTAAGGGCAATGTGTACCAGCCTGAGCCAAGGCAATATCCAGCAGCGAGGTCAGCACGCCACCGTGAATAACGCCACCCAGATTCAGATGCTTGGGCTGCAACTCCAACTCAATAACCGCTTCGTTTTCTTCCCAGGAGGCCTGGCGGTAGCCGAGTATGTTGTGAAAGCCAGGTAGCTCCGAACTGTCGAGATAAAGGGGTTCTTTCTTGTCCATTACGCTTTCATTCCTGGCAGGTTCAAAGAAGCTGTGTTGCCGCCGTCGACCGGCAGCGCCTGACCGGTGGCAATAGCCACCCGATCATCAATACGCCTCATACCGTTGTTCCTTGTGCTCTTGGTTTTATTATTACGCTATCGGTTTTGCTTTCGCATTAATTTGTCATGCATTACGCTTTGGAGTCAATATATCGGAAGCAAGTTTCACTAGTCAAAACACGATGACAGCACAAGGAATAAAAATGAAAAGTAATTTGAGCGAAATGCCGGTGTATGCACCCGTAACCCCCAACGAGCCGATGGAGGCGATCTGCCACCGTATACAGACGTTTGCCAACACGCAGCCAGATCACCCGGCACTGATTAGTGAACAGGGCACTCTGAGCTGGCAGGGCCTTCTGGAACAGTCCAATCGGATAGCCAATCGTTTAAGAGACGCCGGCCTGCAGCAAGGTGACACAGTCGCAGCATTGTCAGAGAACAGTGCCGATTACGTCGCGCTGTACCTGGGTACACTTGCGGCGGGCGGCTGCATGGTGCCGCTGTCAGGTATGGCCAGTGCTGAAGCACTGCAGCTGATGCTGGCTGATTGCGGTGCACAATTTCTGTTTGTTTCCCAGAAAAACCGCGCGCTCCTTGATAGTTTTCGGCCCGAGTTAAGCGAAATAGTGGACGACCATATTATTGCTCTGGGCGAAGACGGCAAAGGAATTGGCCAGACACTGGGTGACTGGATGGCTAACGCCTCAGCTGAGGCCCGGCCCGCGGATGTATCACTGGACGCCCCGTTTAACATCATCTATAGCTCCGGAACCACAGGCACCCCGAAGGGCATCCTTCACGACTACCGCTTCCGGCAACGCCAGATGGTGCGTATGAGCCGTTTCGGACTGGATGGCGATGCCATTAACCTGGTTTCAACACCGCTCTATTCCAATACGACGCTGGTATCCGTGTTACCCACGCTGTTTCACGGTGGCACCCTGGTATTGATGGCAAAATTTGATGCTCGGCGCTTTCTGGAGCTGGCAGAGACGCACCGCGTCACGCACGCCATGCTGGTACCGGTGCAATATCAGAGGATTCTGGCTGAGCCAGAATTTGATCACTTTGATCTATCCAGCTTCAAGCTAAAGCTGTGCACCAGTGCTCCACTGCGACCAGACGTTATAGGGGATGCCATGGCACGCTGGCCCGGCAACATCCGTGAGGTGTACGGACTGACCGAAGGCGGCATTTCCACCAGCCTGGACTGCGCCGCACACCCGGACAAATGGAGCACGGTGGGCGTGCCCACAGAGGGCGCTGAAGTGCGGGTGATCGACGATGATGGCCGTGAACTGCCTAAAGGCGAAACCGGCGAGCTCGTTGGTCGCGCCATTTCGATGATGCGGGGCTATGTGAACCGGCCCGAGCAGACCGAGGAAATGTTATGGACCAGCCCTGAAGGCGATATTTTTTATCGTAGTGGGGATATGGGGCGAATCGACGAGGACGGGTTTATCCATATTCTCGATCGCCGCAAGGACATGATCATCTCGGGTGGTTTCAACATCTACGCGGTGGATCTTGAAAAGGCCCTGCTGGCGCACCCTGCAGTGGATGATGTTGCGGTTATCGGCATTCCCAGCGAACAATGGGGTGAAACCCCCCTGGGTCTGGTCGTTCTCAAGCCCGGACATAATCATTCCGGGCCTGAGATTCTTGAATGGGCCAACGAGCAACTGGGCAAGAGCCAGCGGATCTCAGCTATTGAGTTCCGCCATGAACTTCCCCGCTCCACCATAGGCAAAATCCTGAAACGGGAACTGCGCGCACCCTATTGGCAAAAGGCCGCACTCTAATCTCCCTTAACGCCGGGCCAGCCTATCCAGGGCTACCCGGCAATCTTCGGATCGAAGCCGCTCGGCAAACACATCTCGCTCACGCTCCATTGCCTGTTTTGCCTGTTCGCGCCAGGGCGCACGAATCAGACGCTTGGTAGCCCGCAGAGCTTGACGAGGCTTAGTTGTGAGGCTTTCGGCCATTACCAACGCCTCTGCTACCGCCGTTCCGTCTCGCACAGTGCGACTGACCAGCCCACACTCCTTCGCTTCGCGACCGCTGATTGTCTCGCCCAGTAAGAGCAAGTCAGTGGCTTTTCGAGCCCCGAGGTGCAGGGGCATGGTTACCGTAGAAGCCGCTTCCGGCACCAGCCCAAGGTCCACAAACGCCGTTTTGAATTTCGCATTTTCGGCCGACACCACAACATCTACGTGTAGCAGCAATGTTGTACCAATACCGATTGCCAGGCCTTCAACAGCGACAATGACCGGCGTATCGCAATCCATCAGTACCTCAATAAACGCCAGCCCGTCCGAGGGCTTCGGGGTTTCATCCGTGGCCCTTGCCCGGAAGTCATCCAGATCGTTGCCTGCGGTGAACACACCACCGGCTCCGGAGATGACGATGGCGCTTACAGTCTCATCGTTATTGGCATCGGTTACCGCGGCACCGAGTGCCTGGTACATTGCCCGGGTCAGGGCGTTTTTCTTTTCGGGGCGATTAATGACAAGGTGAAGCACACCTTCGAACTGCTCTCTTTCAATCATTGAATTATCCTTCCAGAAACATTCTGTTGATTTGGTATCAAACATCCTATTGCATAAACCCGATCTTATGATAGATTCAGGGAACTTAAATTCACCCTGCAATCACAAATTTTGCAGAGTGAAACAATAACAGGTTCTACCACAACAACGAATGAGGCATAGCCGTGAACATCTTTGCCACCTTACGCAAAACCCTGACCGTTTACGCGTCAGCCCTGACTCTTGGCGTTACCGCCACCCTTAGCGCTGCACCCGCTGCCGCTCAGGAAACCTTCACCTGGAAAGTACAAGTACACTGGCCCGCGGCCAGCTCTTCCTACACGGACAGTATGTTGCGACTGAAACGTGTCATAGAGGAACGTACCGACGGACGCCTGAAGCTCAACATCTATGAAGCCGGCGCCCTCTTCAAAGCCAAAGACACCTTCAACGCAGTGAGCCGTGGCATCCTGGAGATGGGTGCGATCTCACCATCGTACGCTCAAGACAAAGTCTCTCTTGCAGGCATTGCTTCCGGACTGCCATTTGCATTTCGCAATGTTTGGGAAGCGGCGTACTTCCACCAGCAACTGGGCTTCGAACAAATGCTTCGTGACGAAGCGGCAGAGCATGGTGTTTATTGGTCCACAGACAAAGTGTTTCCGACGGAAATAGTCGTTAAAAACCCGATCAACAACTGGGATGATTTCACTAAACTGAAAATCCGCTCCTCCGGTGTCCTGCAGAAGTTTCTGACCGAAGCGGGTGCTGCCGCATCTTATATCCCGGGCAGCGAACTCTACTCCGCACTGGATTCCGGCATTGTTGACGGTGCTCACTGGGGCGCAGTTCAGGGCGCAGCCAGTATGTCCCTGTATGAGGTTGCCAAATATCACGTTCAGCCAGCTCTGAATATCGCGGGCACAGACGTCTTCCTTGTGAATCAGAAAGCTCTCGATAAGCTGCCGGAAGACATGCAAGTGATCGTAAAACAGGCACTCGCCGAGCAGTTCTGGATTCGCACGAACGAATACCTTTATAAAGAGCGCACAACTCTGGCCAAGATCATCGCCGAACAGGGTGTTCAGGTGAACGTCCTGCCAGACGAAGTTCAGGACAAACTGGTCCAAGCTGCCCAGTCCATGTGGGACGAAGAAGGCGAGCGTAGCGACAGAACAAAGAAGGCGCTGGATATGTTGAAAGGCTACCTGTCCGATCTCGGCTACCTCTGAGCTGAAAGCCTGAACAAGTAACAATGGCCGGAGTCTTTCACCTCCGGCCTTTTTCTCCCTGAAAAAAACCTAACGTCCTCCTGGAGAATGTCATGAGTATGCTGACCGCATTCATAACAGGGATTACCCGTCTTAATGACTTCGTCGGGCGCTGGATAGCCATGCTGGTTTTCGCGATGTTCGCGTTCCTGCTGCTCGAAGTCGGCTTCCGTTACCTGTTGAATGCACCCACAGTCTGGACCAACGAACTGACCCAAATGCTGTTCGGCGTTTATGCGGTGATGTCCGGGGGCTACATCATGGCTCACCGGGGCCATGTGAATGTCGACCTTCTGCACGCGCAACTGCCACCTCGCAAGCGGGCAGTCATGGACATTGCCACCTCCCTGTTATTTTTTATCTTTACACTTGCCCTGCTGTGGTTCGGCATCGATATGGCCAGCGAATCCATCGCAAGCTGGGAAACCTCTTACTCAGCCTGGAACCCCCCCATCTGGCCGGTCAAACTTGCCATTCCGGTCGGCACCGGGCTGCTCGTGCTTCAAGGCCTGGCCAAGCTCCTTGAAGACATAGCCATCGCATTCGACCTGGACTACTACCGTCCTGATCAAAACATTTCTGAAGGAGAGCAGTCGTGAGCATTGAAGTCCTGACCCTCCTGTTTTTTGGCTCGCTGCTGTTCTTCCTGCTACTGGGCTTACCACTGGCGTTTGTTCTCGGTGGTGTTTCGGTGGTCTTCCTCTACTTCACCTGGGGGTTTGACTCTTTTTACATGGTGGCCTCGCAGATCTGGGGCACGATGGAAAGCTTTACCCTCGTCGCTATCCCCCTGTTTGTCTTCATGGCCATGGTGCTGGAGCGAACCGGCGTCGCACGAGACTTGTACCGGATGATGCACCTTTGGTTTGGTGGCCTTCGCGGCGGCCTGGCAATAGGAACCCTGGTGATCTGTGCGGTATTTGCAGCCATGGTTGGTATCAGCGGCGCAGCCGTGGTTGCGATGGGCACCATCGCACTACCCTCCATGCTGGAGCGCGGCTACGACCGTAAGATGGCCTTGGGCGTCATCAATACCGGTGGTGGCTGGGGCATTCTGATCCCTCCCAGCATTCTGATGATTCTCTACGCACTGATCACCGGCGTATCCGTAGGCCAGATGTTTGCGGCGGGTATTATGCCGGGTGTTCTGCTGATGGTTATGACCGTCATTTACATCGTTGTACGGTCAACCCTCCAGCCACATATGGCACCCGCTCTGCCCCCTGAGGAGCGCGGCTCCTGGCCCGATAAGTTTCGCGCCCTGAGAGCGGTCCTGCTGCCCATCGGCGTTGTCTTCATGGTGCTTGGCTCCATTATCGGCGGTATCACTACGCCAACTGAAGCCGCCGCTATGGGCGTGCTCGGGTCACTGATATCGGCGGCCGTCTATCGTCAGCTCAAGTGGGGTATTTTGCAGGAAGCCGCTATCCGAACGTTCAAGCTCACGGGCATGATCATGTGGATCCTGTTTGCCGCTCACGCATTCAGCGCGGCCTATCAAAGCATGGGCGCCCAGGAACTGATCGAAGGCATGATGCAGCACATTCCCGGCGGCCCCTGGGGCATCATCATTGCCATGATGGTAATCATCTTCTTCCTGGCCATGGTGCTCGACCCGGTCGGTATCATGCTGATCACCCTGCCGGTGTTCATGCCGATCGTGAAGTCCCTCGGCTTTGATCCTATCTGGTTCGGCATCCTGTTCGTGATCAACATGGAAATCGGCTACAAGACGCCACCCTTCGGCTTTAATTTGTTCTACCTTAAGGGCGTGGTTCCGCCGGGCATTACCATGAAGGATATTTACGCTTCCGTTGTTCCATTCGTGATCATTGAGATACTGGCCATTGCCATCATCATGATCTATCCGCAAATCGCTACCTGGCTGCCGGGTGTGTTTTTCTAAGCACCGCCAGCCCCGCTGGAGCACTCGTCACGAGCGCTCCAGCGGCCTTGCAGTTTCCTGGAGTCTCATATGAACGCTATCAGCAAGCCCAACATGTCCCTGGCAGATGCGATTGACCAGCGACGGTCCGTCCGTGGTTTTTTACCAAAACCTGTGCCAGAAAGTACGATGAGAGCGGTTTTTGAACAAGCCCAGAAAGCCCCGTCAAATTGCAATACGCAGCCCTGGGAAGTCGTCGTGGCGTCAGGCGCACTGCGTGACTCGCTGTGCAAACAATTCGTAGATCGGGCCATGACGGGAATACCCTCTGAGCCGGATTTCAGCTACGTCAACAAATTTGATGGTCCTTATCGTATTCGCCAGGTTGAGTGCGCCTCGGCCCTGTATGGGGAAATGGAGATCGCCCGCGATGACAAAGCTGGGCGAAATCGCGCTGCGCTGCGTAACTTCGAGTTCTTTGACGCGCCGCATGTAGCCTTCTTGTGTATGGATCGCTCCTTTGGCGCCACTATAGCTCTTGATGTCGGCATTTACGCGCAAACGCTGATGCTGGCAATGACAGCACACGGCATCAGTTCGTGCGCAATGGGCAGCTTGAGATCGCACCCGGACCTGGTGCGCGAGGCCTTCGGACTGGACGAGAATATGGGTGTTCTTTTCGGTATTTCTTTCGGTTACGAAGATCCTGAAGTCAAAGCCAACAAGACCCGGACCACACGTGTTCCGCTCAATGAAGCCGTGATCTTCAAGGATCATTGAAAGCCGATTATCGAAGCAAGATAATCACTGCAAAAGCACATGGTGCCGGTCATTCTGATCCTGCACCATGTGTTCTATCTGCTTGTGAGTGTCCGCTAGAGTCGGAAAAATCTGCATTTTTCGGCGGCTACCGACACATCGTCGCCTGTCGCCGGTCCGCCAGTCCTACCACTAAAATCCCGAGACCAATCAGACAGAAACCGACCAGGTCCGGGACGCCCGGCTGCTCATTCAGGATCAGGGCAGCGGAAATCAAGCCGACCGCTGGGACCGCTGCCGAACTGAGGGACATGGTCACCGCCGGCAGGGAACGGATGGCGCCAACCTGGGCTGCAACGCATAGCCCCGAGGCGATGGCTCCACTGAAAAGGATATTTACCAAGAAAGCGGGTTCCCACCGGATAGTGGAAACATCCTCAAGAACCAACGACAAAGGCACCAAGAAGAAGATCGACGACAGCAACTGCCAAGGAATCAGCGACAGCACATCACCTCGCCAATGATGCCGGCGAACATGAATCAAACCCGCCGTCCAGACCAGCGTCGCCAAGACAATCAAGCCGCCCCCGATTAACATGCCTTCGGCGTGCCAGTCGACAGTCACCGGGTTGAATATGGCCAGCAGACCAGAAAGCCCCAGTCCGGTACCCAAGGCTCTGAACAGGGTTAATCGCTCTCCGAGGAATAAGGCCGCTGCCGGCACCACCCAGATCGGTGAGGTATAGGCCAGAATCGCCGCCCGACCCGCGGGCATATACTGCATGCCAAAGGTCACCAGAGTGATAAACCCCATGTTCTGAAGAATGCCAACCGAGAAAACCACCGGTATGTCCGCTCGGTGCGGCATCCGGAGAATCCCCATCATGCGGGCAATCACGAACATGGTGAGAGTCCCCAGGAGCATCCTCAAGGTCGTGTACAAAAGCGGCGGGCTATAGGCCAGACCCATCTTCATGATGGGAAAATTAATCCCCCAGGCCAGTGCGGTAAAGGCCACCAACAGGTATCCGTTGCGCCAGGCGTAGCCCGTACCCGCTGTTGGCATTACCGGACCGGCATGCGACATAGTCAGTGCTCAACTTTCAATGCACTCTCGTGCCAGTTACGCAGAGCCCGGTCCGACATCCAGACCATCAGCCCGAACAGCAGAATCCCCGTGACGGTGATCAGGATCAGGGCCGCAAACATTTTGGGAATCTGCAGGTTGTAGCCGGATTGCAGGATCATGTAGGCCAGGCCCGCCTTGGCGCCCCCGGTGCCGGCGACAAACTCGGCCACCACCGCGCCGATCAAGGCCAGACCAGAGCTGATACGTAAGCCACCAAAGAAGTAAGGCAAGGCGCTCGGGATACGCAAACGCACCAGTTCCTGCCAACGGCTGGTACGGTACATCCGGAACATACTTAACAGGTTCGGATCAACACTGCGCAGCCCCAATGTGGTATTGGAGATGATCGGGAAAATCGCCACGATTACCGCACAGATGGTCAGAGCCCAAGTGGTGTCGTTCACCCAGATGATAATCAATGGCGCGATGGCCACAATCGGTGTTACTTGCATCAATACCGCATAGGGGAACAGGCTGATCTCGATCCACTTGCTCTGCACGAACAGCAACGAGGCTGCCACGCCCACAACAACCGAAATAGCAAAGGCCAAGAACGTTACCTTGAGGGTCATCAACAAGGCGTTAAATAGAGAACTGAAATCGGATACCAGAGACTGTCCGATATCCACGGGGCTGGGTACGATGTATTTCGGGACCTCAAACGCCATCACCGTCAATTGCCACATCAGAAGCACTAACACGCCCACAACCAGAGGGGCCGCAATCTGAACAAAACGCTCATTCTGGATCAATGGTGTTTTCATGAATCATTCCCCTCTTTTTTTTCCCCCATGGCACTGGCTCGTTCGAGAGCCATCGACACCTGCCGACAATATCCGGCAAATTCGGTGGATACCCGGAAATCAGGGGAACGGGGATAGGGTTCTTTGATCTCGATGTCATCCACGATCCGTCCGGGGCGCGCTGCCATGACTACCACCCGGCTGGACAGATAGACCGCCTCGTAAACACTGTGAGTCACGAAGACAATGGTCCAGCCTTTTTCTTTCCAGAGTTTCAGGACATCGTCATTCAACTTGTTGCGGGTCATCTCGTCGAGGGCGCCGAAAGGTTCATCCATCAACAACAGGTCGGGTTCGGTCACCATGGCACGAGCGATGGACGCTCGCATTTGCATGCCGCCGGAAAGCTCTCTAGGGAAACTCTCATCGAACCCCGTCAGGCCCACCATATCGAGGGCGTCATCAATCTTTTTCTCGACTTCCGGTGCGTTGCCAGCATGCTCCAGATCCAGCGGAAGACGAATATTCTTGCGCACCCGAGCCCAGGGCATCAGCGTGGCATTCTGAAACACGAAGGCCAGTTTTCGGCCCTTGCTGCCAACCACCCCGTAATCCTGCTCCCACCATTTGACCGTGCCGGTGGTCACTTCACCCAAACCCGCCATAATCCGGAGTAAGGTGCTCTTGCCACAGCCGGAAGGCCCGAGGAGGCTGACGAACTCTCCCTGTTTTATGGTCAGATCGGCTCCTTTCAGGGCGACCGTGCCATTCCCATAAATCTTGTTGACCCCGTCCACCTGCAGGACCGGTCGGCCCGCAGCGAGTGCCTCTGGCACCGGGGCATCAACATCCGGCTCCCGGGCCGGATTCAGGGGTGTTACTGTGTTCGCTGTCATAATGATATCTCCAGGACCGGTCGATGGCGTCACCGACCGGCATCAGGATAGGGTTCGATGCTTACGGCAGCACCGGCTCTTCGGGAAGGAATTCCAGGGTGTAAACCTTGCTGAGATCAAGGTTTGCAGACGCAAGACCTGCGCCAACCATGAAGTCCTTGATCTTCGTCCAACGTTCCTCGGTCATCACACCAATACCGCGGGTTCCCGCGTCGCCGCCGGTCACCAGTTCATACTCCTTCATTTTTTCGATGCCATAGGCAATCTGCTCCGGCGTCATCTCCGGGTTTTCCTGCATGATGAGCTTGTTGCCTAACTCCGGGTTCTCCAGGTAGCTTTGCCAGCCTTCCATGCTGGCCTGCACAAACCGTTTGACCACATCTGGTCGCTCTTCAATCATGTCGGTTGTGGTTTCGATAGTGGTGGCGTAAGGCGGGTAACCGTGGTCGGACAACAGAAAGACGTTCGGTTCAATCCCAGCTTTCTTAATCGCGAAAGGCTCCGATGACAAGTACCCCTGCTGGACAATGTTTTCATTGATCAGAAACGGTGCAACGCTGAAGGTATAAGCGTTCACAACATCGTCCTCAAACCCATACTCAGCCTTCAGCCATGGCCAGAAGGTGGAATGGGCCTGGGTTGCCAGGTAAACGGGCAGGCCCTCTTCCTTGATTTGCTCAATGGATTCAACGTGGGGGTGCGCCACCAGAGACTGGGGATCGCCCTGCATGGAGGCGGCGACGGTCATAACCGGCAGTCCTTTCTCAACGGCATTGATGTTGCCGATGGGATAGCCCATGAGCAGATCGTAGCGCCCGGTGACCAATAGCTGGGTTCCGTTTACCTGAGGGCCACCCATCCGGATTTCCACATCCAGCCCGTGCTCCTCGTAGAGCCCCTCCGCCAGCGCTTGATAAAAGCCACCATGTTCAGCCTGGGCATACCAATTGGTTCCAAACACGACCTTGTCTAGTTCATCCGCAGATACCGGCGAGAAAGCGACCAGGCCAGCCATCATTATCGAACCACCCAGAACGGCACTCAGTTTCGTCTTCATGGATACTCTCCTGATTCAGGCGGTTGACGCCTCTTTTAATTGACCAACTGTTCAGGTTTTTTAAAGCAACCGCCATGCCACATAAAAAATAACTTTTTATTGTTATTTTTCATAAGGTTAAGAATTCACGAAAGCACCATGCGCACCAGATTGAATCAAATGCTGGCCAACCGCTCTACTTTTGAACAAGCAAAAAAAAGCCGCCCGAAGGCGGCAAAATGACGACACAACCTTACACTCACACCGTTCCTGGGACCTGAGTCGAATAAGCCGCAAGCTCAACGGATGCCGGCTCGGGCGTTACCCAGCCTGAAAGTCTCGCTACTCTGGCACCCAGTGCACGAGCAATGGCGAGTTCATTCTCATCAACGCCCCGGGTTCCATCGAATCCGGTTACCGTTGTCGCCCCATAGGGCGAACCTCCCTTGTCCGTCCGTACCAGTTCCGGAACGCTGTGCGGAACCCCCGCTAACACCATTCCATGCTGCATAAAGGGCAACAACAAGGAGAGCAACGTCATCTCGTTTCCGGAATGCATACCGCCGGTGGACGTGAACGCGGCCCCCACTTTGCCAATCAAAGCACCCTGCCGCCAAAGTGGCGCCACTTCGTCGATAAACGCCCTGAGCGGTGTACTCATCAACCCGTACCGGGTGGGAGAGCCCCAGACAATGCCTTTGGCCCAGTCAAGATCATCAGCAGTCGCTCGGGGGAGGGCCCGGAACTCGGCTTGGGCGGCAATAAAATCATCGCGCTCAGAATCCACACTGAATTCAGGCTCATCAATCCCCACCCGACAGAGACGAACCTCGGCACCTTCTGAAGCCGCGCCCGAAGCCACTGCTTGGGCAAGCGCCAGAGTACTTCCGTATCGTGAATCAACAACCACGGTTACCCGGCTTGCTGTCATGGTGACCGCCCTCATTTCCCGTGTTTCTGCCAAAAGGTTTCATGCACTTTCGCAGCCTCGTCTTCCAGCACAGGCCCAATCACCTCAACCTCCCGCTGCCCGGATTCAAATACCTTCCGGCAGGGCAGATCCAAGGTCGGGTTTTCAGGATGATTGCCGGTTATGCTCTTCAACCGGTGCTCGCTGAGCCCGTAGACTAGTCGTCCCAAGCCCGCCCAATACGCGGCACCCGCGCACATGGCACAGGGCTCGGCGGATACATACATGGTGCAGTCGGCCAGAAAGTCCGGGCGCCAGGTTTTGCTGGCCCGGGTCATCAGCACCCGCTCGGCATGACCGGTCATGTCCTGATCTGGCAGATAAGCATTCCCCTGTTCCATCAGTATGTTCCCGGCACCATCCACCAGCAGCGCGGCAAACGGGTGAACGCCCTCTGCGGCCAGGGTGTCGGCCATGTCAATCACGTGATGCATCATGGCCAGATCGACATCATTCAAGGCTTCCAACTCAGACATATCGTTTACCTCATACGGGCCTGCCCAGCCTTACTTTTTGGGCAGGCTCCAGGGGAAGAAAATTTGTTGCGTCCACTGAACTGACTTGAACAGCAGCAAGCTGACCACCGCCAGGAAGAAAAGCCCGGCGAACGCCTGCGGAATCCGGAAAAACGACGTCGAGAACTGGATGAAGTACCCCAACCCCTCTTCGGCGGCAACAAATTCCGCCACCACGGCGCCAATAATGGCCAGGGTGATGGCCACACGCAGGCCGCTGAAAATATGCGGAATGGCGTAAGGTATCCGGATCTGCCAGGTTTCCCGACGCAGAGGAGCATCCAGCGAGCGGCTCAGTTCAACCAATTCTTCAGGGGTTTCGTTGATGCCGGTCGCCGTCGAAACCACCAGCGGGAAGAACGTCAACAGACAGGTTATCAACACCCGTGACGGGTCGTCGGACCCCATCAATACAATGATCAGTGGCGCAACCGCTACTACCGGGGTGGACTGAACCACCACCAGTAACGGAAAGAGTGTGCGTGTCAGCAACTCCGATCGCATCATGGCGATGGCAATGGGAATTGCCACCAAGATGGACACCGCGAAACCCATCAACGCCACCCGCAAGGTCGCCCACAGATGGCTAAACCAGCGGCTCATCTCGACATTGAAAAAGGCCTCGACGATAGCCGAGGGGGCCGGTAGCACATAGGCCGGCAACGAGAATCCCTGACAGACCAATTCCCATAGCAGAATCAGCGCCACAAAGAACAACCAGGGCGCCGCCGTCAACAGGGAGCGGCCCGCCCTGCTCTCAAGCTTCAGGCTCATAGATATGCTTCCTCAGACGCTCAGTTAACTGGCCGAACCTGGGTTCGGATATGGTTTGGGTCGTGCGTGGCCGAGGCAGATCCACATCCACCATCTCCAACACGGTACCGGGGCGCTTGCTCATGACCAGCACCCGATCGGCCAGCAGCACGGCTTCGGCAATGGAATGGGTAATGAACAGCACGGTCTTGGGGTTTTCCTGCCAGATCTTCAGCAGATCGAACCCGATCTGCTCCCGAGTCATTGCATCAAGTGCCGAGAAAGGTTCGTCCATCAGCAGGATATCCGGGTTCAGCAACAACGCCCGGACGATGCCGACCCGCTGCTGCATGCCGCCGGAGAGCTCATTCGGCATCTTGTTGGCAAAACTTTCCAAGCCCGCCATGGCCAGCAAAGCGTCGGCACGCTTCTCATCGTCACGACCGTAACGGCCGAATTTGTGCTTGAGCGGGAAAAGCACGTTCTTACGAACACTCAGCCAGGGCAACAGCGTTGGTTTCTGAAACACGATACCAACGTCGTCCCGGGGCCCGGAGACCTGCTTTCCAAATACCGAGACCTCGCCCTCAGTCGGGGTCAACAGCCCGGCAATCATGCGCAGCAAGGTGGATTTTCCGCAGCCGGAAGGTCCCACCACCGCCACGAATTCGTGACGGCGGATGTCCAGTTCAATGCCGGTGACCGCAGGCGGGATTTCCGGGTTCGGATCGTAACGGTGTCCAACTCCGGAGAGCCGCACAAACGAACGATTAGTGGCGGGCTCAGTCATGCTTACAACGCCTCAAACAGGGTCCGGTCGATGATAATTTCCGGGTCCAGTGCATCACCGGCCAGTTTCTCGGCTTGCGCAACCCAGCTCCAGGTCAGTGCCACACGCTCCTCGGTGAGAGCTCCGAGGCCATCACGGTCGCTGACGTCGTTCATAATCAGTTCCATGGTGTCGCCAATCTGGCCGGTCGCTACGTCAACATCCACTTCCGGCACCATGCTGTTCAGGGCTTCGGCCGCCTTGCGCGGATTCTCGCTGGTGAACTTGAGGGACTTGTCAAAAGCCCGCAAGAAGCGCTTGGCCACATCCGGGCGCTCGCTCAGGAAGGCCTCGCTGGCCACCACTGATGCCGAGTAAAGTTCCAGGCCGGCATCGGACCATGGCAGTACCACCAGTTCGTTACCGGTGGCCTTGGCCTGGTCTGCAAACAGGGCAATATTCGTGACCCAGGCGATAATGGCGTCGGTTCCGCCGTTCATCAGCATCGGCCCCAGGGCACCCGGATCAGCCTTGGTCAGACGCACCGCATCCTCTGCCATGCCATTTTCTTTCAGCACCAGAGGCAGGAACGCATTGGAGGATGTGAACGGTGACGTAGCGACTTTCTTGCCCTCAATATCCGTCATCTCACTGATGTCGGACGTCTGCAAGGTAAAGAACGCATGGGGTGCCTGGTTGAAAATGCTATAGACGGCTGTCACCGGCAGACTATTGTCCTGGGCCTTGGCCGCCATCAGCGCACCAATGTCTGCGCTGCCAATGTCGGCCTGGCCGGTCGCAATCTTGGTGATCGCGTCGGTCGAACCCCGGCCACTGGCGATCTTGACTTCCAGACCTTCGGCTTCAAAGAACCCCTCCTGTACACCTACATACACCGGAGACTTATCCCCCCCTGGCAGCCAATCCAGTTGGTAAACCACTTTGTCGGCCGCCAGTGCTGCCTGTGCCATCAACCCGCCAGCCAGTGAGGCCGCGATCAGAATCGAGCGTTTGAAACCTTTGTGCATGAGTATTCTCCTTCGGGTTTTATCTTTCCGAGTTTTTTGATCATTCGGTCAGGTTTTAAAATTGAACTGCAAAGGACAGGCCAGAATATGTCTGCCACCGCACAAATCGGTCGGGATCTCACCTTTACCGCTGAAAACACACCAATTTCCGGGCCAGTGTTGCGTTTGGGTGCCTCAGCCACATGACTCTTCGTGCAGGCCTAAACAAGCACGGGGCGGTGTCTTATGGCGCGCGAATCTGGTGCATGAAATGATGAATCGCCCTGATATGAAGCCTTTTCGAAATCCGACGTAACGCCACTGAAGCCCCGAAAACCGTGGCGCTTCCCGCCATCCGCCCGGCCAACGATATTTCTTGCTTGGCACGCTTTGTGAATTACTGACCATATGGACAGTTTTAGAATCGTAATCCGGAGTCAAAGCATGAGCACCACGAATGAAACAGACGGTTCATTACCCATCATTGAGCTGTCGTTACTCTCGGGAACCGAGCAACAAAGACAGGCGCTGGCGCGCTCTCTGACCGAAGCCTGCCTGCACACGGGGTTCTTCTATATCCGCGAACATGGCATCCCCGCAGAGCTGATCGATCAGGTTTTCAGGGAGTCACAGGCTCTATTCAACCTGCCTGAGGAAGACAAGCAGGCGATCCACAAAGCTCACTCCCGAGCGAACCGGGGCTATGAATCAATGAAGGGGCAGACACTGGAGCCCGGCGGGCCACCAGACTTGAAAGAAGGGTTTTACATAGGCGAGGAACTGGACGAAACCGATCCCCGCGTACAGGCCGGCCGGTTCAACCAGGGTGGGAACCAATGGCCCGAAACGCTACCCGGCTTTCGCACCACCATGACCGCATACTTCAACGCCATGAACCAGCTCAGCACCCGCATCATGGAGGCTCTGGCGCTATCGCTGGATCTGAAGCCGGACTTCTTTACGGACTTCTGCCATCAACCATTATCCACCCTGAGATTGCTGCACTACCCACCCCAACCCGCCCAGCCGGAACCCGGGGAAAAAGGGTGCGGAGCCCACACAGATTTTGGCGGCATCACCGTCTTGCTGTTAGACGACAAGCCGGGGCTTCAGGTGTGGGATGCCCACAGTGAACGGTGGATCGAAGCAAAACCCATCCCCGGCACTTTTGTGGTCAACCTTGGCGACATGATCGCCCGCTGGACCAACGACCGTTACCGCTCAACCCTGCACAGGGTCGTCAATACGTCGGGCGCCGAACGCTACTCGGTGCCGTTTTTCTTCAGCGGCAACCCCGACCACACTGTCAGCTGCCTACCCACATGCCTTTCCGAGGGTGAGCAACCCCATTACCCGTCCACAACGGTCGAGGCCCACCTGATGGAGATGTACCGGAGAACCTATGCCTGAACAAATGACGACCGCCGTTCTGATTCATGGCGCCTGGGCCGGCGGCTGGGTATGGGAAACCATTACGTCTTACCTCACCGAACAGGGCTTCAACGTGATGGCACCAGACCTTCCGGGGTGCGGAAACCGCCTGGGCAACCCGGCCGACGCCTCACTCGACCAGTGCGTCGCCGACCTGGAGAAAATGCTCCAGCAGGTCAAAGGCCCCTTGCTTCTGGTCGGGCATTCCGGTGGCGGCGCCGTTGCGACCCAACTGGCGGAAGCGATTCCCGAGCGAGTCATTGGCGTTGCCTATCTCGCCGGTATGATGCTCCCTTCCGGCACGGGTTTTGGCGAAGTCGTCAGCGACATGCTGGAACAGCACCCGGAAGCCTCCGGCATTGGCCCGTTTCTGACCTGGGAGGACGACGGACGGGTTTCCCGGGTGCCGGCAGCAGCCATACGCCAGATATTCCTGCAAGACGTCAGTGAATCCATCGCTGAGCAGGCCATCCCCCACTTCAACCCCCAGGCCGAGGGCAGCCGGATGTTGGTGCCTCACTGGACTGACGCACGTTTTGGAAAACTGCCGAGACTTTACATCGAAGCAAGACAAGACCGCTCCGTGATCTTGCCGGTGCAACGGCGAATGCAGCAGTTAGTCCCGGGCGCCAGGGTCATTTCACTGGACACGGGTCACGTTCCTCAAGTTGCGGCACCAGGCCTCGTTGCCTGTGCTCTGGCAGAATTTACAGCCAGCCAGATGTAAAAAAGGACGGCCTTTACGGCCGTCCTTTTGTTTCAAGCTACCGGGTACGCTACTTCAATCAGCGTAGACCGCTTGTATGTAGGACAGATCAAACGCCTTTTCCCAATCCAGATCCTCCGGCAGGGTGCCTGCTTCAACCATATCCTCAAAGAATGCCTGCCAGCGCTCCTGAGTCATCATCCCGTAAAGACCGTCCTCGGCAGCACCGGACAGGAGAATGCCCTCCTCCTGCATTTTTGCATGGCTGTAGGCCAGCAAGGCGTCCTGCATCTCGGGGTTGTCTTCCTTGATCAAGGCATTCGCAGGGGCCGGATTCTCGAAATAGGCTTTCCAGCCCTCCGCTGTCGCGGCCACCATTTTCTGCACAATCTCCGAATTCTCTTCGATCATGTCAGCCGTCGTATCCAGCGTGGCCGCATAAGCTTCCCAGCCGTAGTTGGCAAGCAACAGACTGTTCCCTTTGACACCGGCCTGATCCAGGAAGAAACCATCATTGGTTACATAGCCCTGCTGAATCGTCTGCTCATTCTGGATGAACGGGGCGAAGCTGTAATCGTAGGCCTGCAGCTGGTCATCGGTGTAGCCATATTCGGTTTTCAGCCACGGCCAGTAGGCGACTCGTCCGGCGGTCGGGACACGCATGGACTTGCCCTTCATGGCTTCCAAAGAATCATTGCCGACACCTTCGTGGACCACTAACGACTGTGGATCCTTCTGAAAGAATGCTGCGACCGTCACCAGGGGGATTCCCTGATTAACGGCATTGAACGACTGCAGACTGTAACCCATGATGAAATCCACCGATCCACCCATGAGCAACTGGACATTGTTCACCTGGGGACCACCCATCTTGATAGTGACATCCAGTCCGTGCTTCTCATAAATCCCCATCGCTTTTGCGGCATAAAAGCCACCGTGTTCAGCTTGGGCGTACCAGGTTGTAGCGACGGAGACCGGGGTCAGCTCCTCTGCCTGGACAAAACCGGCAGCAGCACTGAGCGACAGAGTGAGGCCAGCCGCAAGATTTTTCAGTTGTTTCATGGTAAATCCTCAGTTTTGGGCCTGAGCCCCGTAGGTGTTGGAGAGTTTTTCATTCAAGTGCTGCCCCGCCAATATGGGCGCGTAAATCGGGGGATTGTCGGCCGTGGCGCAACTCTCGATGCAGGCTATTTCCGATGTTTTGTTGGGGTGGCAGAAAAAGGCAATGGAGTAACGATCACGATGACGGTGCTCTGGCGCGACGTTCACCCGATGGGGCGTCGAGCAGAACACATGGTTGGTCCAGCGATGCATCAGATCACCGGTATTGACCACAACAGTGCCGGGTATCGGCGTCGCCCGGATCCATTCTCCCGAGCGGGTACACACTTCAAGACCGCCAACATCATCCTGGAACAAAAGGGTGATACTGCCGTAATCGGTATGGGCTCCGGCACGGCTTTCACCGTCTTCCGGCTCGAATCCTTCGGGCAATGGCGGGTAATGCAGCAGCCGCAGGGTATGGTCGTGTTCGTTGTGGGCATTCTTGAAGAAATCTTCCGGCTGACCCAGCGCAAGAGCAAAGGCTTCTAGCACCCGATCGGCGGTTAGAATGCACTCCCCGAGAAACTGGGTCATGACAGTCTCGAATCCGGGATAACCGGCGGGCCAAAGATTTTTATGGCTGTCCGGGCCAGGACTTTCCGGCGCCAGATTGAAAGCCTCTTTCAAGTCACCCGGACGATTGGGATCAAGCTTTTCCCGTTTGATGCCCACATAACCTCGATTACTCTCCGGGTTCTGCCAGGCGACTCCTTGCTTATCCTCCAGTGGCAGGGCAAAAAACGCCTTCGAACCGGAGAATGCCGCTTCCAGCTGTTGCTCTGGCATTCCACAACCCGACAGATAGAAAAACCCCCAATCCTGACTGGCCCGGCGCATCTGATCCGCCACCGATTTACGTTCCGCACTGGTTCCGTTCAAGAACCGTTCAAATTCAATTACGGGTATTTCCTGTGTCTCGTTCGGCATGCTTTCTCCTACATCACACCATGCTTTGTTATCCAGTTGGTCAGATAATTTGCAAATGACGTGCCATGAAAAAACCGCCTTAAAAGCCCCATAATTGGACTATCAAGCAGATCTTCTGCATCAAATAAGTGCGCCCTGCTATTTTATTGACCACAAGGTCAGGCTTTTTCCGAAAACCAGCAAGGCACCACTCTTGCATAGCAATCTGGCCACATACCACCAAGACGATTCCAGCAATGACAGAAACTCTGCTACTTAAAAATGCTCGCGTTATCGCCACCATGGACGACAACGACCGAGAGATCGAGAATGGTTACATTCTGATCCGCAATAACCGTATTGAAGCGGTCGGCGCTGCTGCCGACTGCTCCGATACCGCAGATCGCACCATCGACCTGAAGGGCCATGTGGTGATTCCGGGACTGATCAATACCCATCACCACATGTTCCAGTCCCTGACCCGCGCACTGCCCGCAGCACAAAATGGCGAGCTGTTCGACTGGCTGAGCGCCCTATTCCCAGTCTGGCGAAACATCACCCCGGCCATGCAACGGGCGGCCAGCCGAACCGCCATGGCGGAGCTGATGCTATCGGGCTGCACCACGGCCGCCGACCACGCCTACCTCCATGTTAACGGCATCACTCTGGACGACAGCTTCCAGGCGGCCGCAGAAATGGGCATCCGTTTCCATGGCGCACGGGGCGCCATGAGCCTGGGTCAGAGCAAGGGAGGGTTGCCACCGGACGAACTGGTGGAGCAGGACGAAAACGCGATCCTCCGGGACATGTTGCGAGTGGTGGAAACACACCATGATCACAGCCCGGACGCCATGGCTCGGGTGGCACTGGCACCCTGCTCACCCTTTACCGTAACGACCGACCTGATGCGCGAAGCCGCCACCATGGCCCGGTCATTGAAGGTAGGCTTACATACCCACACGGCGGAAAACTGGAAGGATCTGGCGTTCAGTCAGGAACGCTATGGCATGACGCCGACAGAGTATACGGAAGAGGTCGGGTGGGTCGGAGAGGATGTCTGGCACGCCCACTGCGTGCACCTGGATGAACCCGGCATTGCACTGTTTGCCCGAACCGGCACCGGCGTCGCCCATTGCCCCTGCTCGAACATGCGACTGGCCTCAGGCATTGCCCCGGTCCGGAAAATGCTGGATGCCGGCGTGAAGGTGGGGCTCGGAGTGGACGGCAGCGCCTCAAATGATAGTGGCAATCTGATGGATGAGGCACGCCTGGCCATGTTGTCAGCCCGCGTGAGGGATCAGGAGCCCGGCGCCATGACCGCCCGGGAAGCACTGCGGATCGCTACCCGTGGTGGTGCGGAGGTGCTCGGCCGGGGTGATACTCTGGGCAGAATTCAACCGGGCTATTGCGCGGACATCGTGGCCTTCCGTACCGATGATATTGCCATGGCCGGCGGCCAGAGCGATCCGCTGGCCTCGCTGGTGTTCTGCACCCCACCGCGCGTTCAATGGAGCATCATCAATGGTCGTGTGGTGATTGAAGAGGGACATCTGATGACCCGCTCTCTACCTCACATCATCGAGCAACAGAACCGGATGGCGGAACTACTGATGGCTTAACGTTCCATGCTGTCCGGTCGGTCGATTACCGGACAGCAAGCGGCCCCGTCATTCGCCTCCCAAGCGGTGGTAGCCACGATCAAAGTAGACCAGGCCACCTATATCATCCTGATGGCGAACGTTGGCGACCTCACAGAACAGAATATCGTGAGTACCCACGCTCACCCGTTTGCTCACGGTGCAGTCGAAGCTCACCAGCGCGTCTTCCAATACCGGTGCACCGGTGACCGCGGTGCTCCAAGTAGCACCGGCAAAACGCTGGTCCATGGAAGTTTTGCTGCCGAACAGGTTCGATAAATCAGATTGATGATCCGCCAGTGTGTTTACGCACACACTGTCATTCTGCTGGAAGGTGTCGTACACCGAAGCGCCGCGGTTCAGGCACACCAACAATGTCGGCGGCTCGTCGCAAACACTGCAGACAGCCGTGGCAGTGAAACCCGCGCGGCCACCGGGGCCATCGGTAGTGACCACATTGACCGCAGCGGCCAGGGTCGACATGGCATTGCGGAACGACTGCTTATCCACGAGCGGTGGCATGGAAAGCACCTCACGAAGTTGCGGTTGAAATTTCATCATTCTCTCCTTATGCCAGTCGGCAAGCGTTGTCGAATTCCAGGCGAGGCAATCGGCCGTAAACCTTGTCCGGATTGCCGTAGCCAAGGTTGATCAGAAGATTGACCTTCCAGGTCGTTCCGGCGAAGAACGCCTCATTGACTTTGCCGGGATCAAAGCCGGACATTGGCCCGGTATCCAGGCCCAACGACCGGGCAGCCAGTATCAGGTAGGCAGCCTGCATCGAACTGTTGCGAAATGCGGTTTCGTAAGCCATTTCGGGGCTGCTGGTAAACCAGCTGCGGGCATCGCCATGGGGAAACAACTCGGGCAGGCGCTCGTAGAACTCTTCGTCATAAGCGACGATCACCGTGGCCGGGGCGCTCATTGTCTTTTCCAGGTTACCGCCGGACAGGCCTGCTGCCAGCTTCTCTTTGGCTTCAGCACTTTGGACAAATACGAATCGAGCCGGGCTACTGTTGGCCGACGTCGGGCCCATTTTCACCAGCTCGTATAACGCCCGGAGCGTGTCTTCCGGGATGGACTGATCCAGCCAGCCATTGTGGGTGCGCGCCTCGGTAAACAATTGACCGAGAGCCTTTTCATCAAGTTGTTGGCTCATAGGGCCTCCTGAGTAGTTAACGCCGCTGCGGGCAAACGATGTTTCCTGAGGTGGTCGAGCATCAGTTCATTGAACCGTTCAACCTCTGTGACATTGACCCCATGACCGCCCTCGGGCAGAAGCCGAATGCAGGAGTTTGGCAGACGGGCTGCCAGCTTCTGGGAACAGGTCCAGGGCACCAATGAGTCATCACGGGTCGCAAGCACGAGCGTCTCCGCATGCACCTTGGCCAGTTCCTGCGCAGCCGGCTGCCAGGCCAGAAGCGCCGCGATGCGCCTCAGAACGTTTGCCGGAGGCGGGAAACTGGCCAGCGCATGGGAAGACTCCTGCTCCAGCCACTCAGTGTTGGCCGCTATCCATACCGGCGTATACAGGAACAGGGGCTGGGCTTCGAGATACGCCTCAGGCCCGGAATTCAGCAGTAACTTCCTGCGCACCGAGAAGCAGCGACGGGAATGCGCATTGGGTTCTGACCAGGCGTTAATTAACAGCAGGCTGGCGACCAGCTCCGGCGACCGTCGGGCCAATTCCAGACCGATCAGTCCGCCCAGTGCATGACCAATGAAATGCACCGGCCCGGTAACCTGATCCTCCAGCAGCCCACCCAGCTCAGCCGCCATCGCTTCAACCGTGTAGAGCTCCGGGATTTCACCCCGACTGCGTCCGGTGCCGAAGTGGTCATAGACCAGCACCCGATAACGTTTGGTCAGAGCAGGCAACTGGGCGGCCCAGTAATTCCTGGACCCACCAAGCCCGGCACTCAGCACAACGAGCTCACCGTCGGCCGGGCCATGGATTTCCCAATAGAGTGGGCTTACGTTACCAGTCATCATTGACCTACGTGCGCAATGCTGGCGATCTCAACCAACGCATCCGGCTTCACCAGACCACATTGAATGCAGTAACGGGCTGGTTTCTCTCCCGGGAAGTACTCGGCATACACCTTGTTGACCGCCGCGTAGTTGTCCCAGTCGGTGACCATGATCATATTGAAGGTAACGTCGTCCATGGTTCCGCCCGCAGCCTCAACCACACCCTTGATGATCTCCAGAACGTGACGGGTCTGGGCCTCTGCATCGCCGACGTGAACCACGTTAGTGTCCTTATCGAACGGCAAGGTCCCGGAAACGTAGACAACGCCGTCGGCCATAGAGCCGGGGACGTAAGGAGCCAGTGGTTTTCCTGAACCTTCGGGAATAATGGAAGTCTTTGGCATGGTGTATCTCCGTCGTTTATGCAGCTGTGGATTCAGTTTGAGCTGTTTCTGCGTCGCCTGTAGCGCCGCCGAAGGTCTGGCAGAAGTCTTCTGTGCTGGACACCCAGCCAAAGAACGTTTCAATGTTGTACAGCGCAGCCTGTTGGACGAACTCCGGGCCCGCCTGGTGCGTTGCATCAGCCAAAACCACCCCGAAGTACTCCAGGAAAAAGCCGTCTCTCAGAGTCGATTCAACACAGACGTTGGTCGCGATGCCGGTAAAGATCAGGTTACGAATGCCCCGGCTGCGCAGGATGCTGTCAAACGAGGTATTGAAGAAACCACTGTAACGGGGCTTGGGAATGACAATATCGCCGGGCTGCGGCTGGAGCTCGTCCACCAGGTCATAGTCCCAAGTACCCTTGGCAAGAAGGCTGCCATTGAGTTCCGGTTCCTTGCGCATGGTTTTCAGGGCATTGGATTTGTACCAGTTTGGGGAACCGGGGCCACCGGCTTCCACGTACTCGGGATCCCAGCCGTTCTGGAAGAAAATCACCGGAATACCTGCCGCCCGCGCCGCAGTGATCGCTTTCTTGATCTGCTGGATGACGGGTCCGGTTGTGGAAACGTCGAATCCGGCCCGGTCCAGATAACCTCCGATCGTGGAATACGCGTTCTGCATATCCACCACGACGAGCGCCGACTCACTGGCGCGGATGTTCAGGGGTTCGGGTTTTCCCGGCAATTCCAGAACCGGTTCCGTACCCGTATTCAGGGCGTAACCCGATTGCTCCGTGGCGATGCTCATACGGCCTGCTCCAGTTCCTGGTTGATATGTACCCGCGTTTTCATCAGCGGCTGAATGTATTTTCCGAAGTTCTCAATGCCCTGAACGAAATCGTCAAAAGTCAGCATTACGCCACTGACACCCTCGACCGCACCCACTTCATCCAGCATCCGGGCAACGTTTTCATAGGAACCTACCAGGGTGCCCATGTTGATGTTCACGGCGGAAGTCGGATCGGCCATCTGACGGATGTTGGTGTCGGACTTCGACTTCTTGTCCACGGCACCCTGCTCGCCGAGCCAGGCCACTGCCTCTTCATCGACACCTTCTTTGTAGGATTCCCACTTGGCCCGGGCCGCCTCATCGGTCTTGTCGGCAATCACCATGAACAGGGCGACGGAACTGACCTCCCGCTGAGCCTCCTCGGTAGCCTTCACCAGGCGTTCAACGGTTGGTGCAAAGGCGGTTGGCGTGTTGACGCCTTTACCAAAGCAGAAGTTGTAATCGGCATATTTGGCGGTAAACGCCATTCCGGCCTCACTCTGCCCGGCACAGATGACCTTCATGTCGGCTTGCGGTACGGGGCTCACGCGGCAATCATCCATCTGGAAGTGCTCGCCTTTGAAGTCGCTGTGGCCGGTCGCCCAAAGATCCCGCAGCACCTGGGCATACTCACCAAGATATTCATAACGGGAGCCGAAGAATTCATCGCCCGGCCATAGCCCCATTTGGGAGTATTCCGGCTTCTGCCAGCCCGTCACCAGGTTCACCCCGAAACGCCCATTGGAGATGGAATCAATGGTGGAGGCCATACGCGCAACGATGGCCGGCGGCATGGTCAGCGTGGCAGCAGTGGCGAACAACTGGATTTTGCTGGTGACGGCAGCAAGGCCTGCCATCAGGGTGAACGACTCCAGATTGTGCTCCCAGAATTCGGTTTCACCACCAAAACCACGCAGCTTGATCATCGACAGCGCGAAGTCGAAGCCATAGCTTTCTGCCTTCTGAGTGATCTCCTTGTTCAACTCAAACGTCGGCATGTACTGAGGCGCGTTCTTTGAGATCAGCCAGCCGTTGTTACCGATGGGAATGAAGACGCCGATATTCATCTGTTCGCTCATGGAATTCTCCTTGATGTTTTCGGTCCGGTGGCGCACCCAGGGGCCACCGCCTTTGACTCACGTTCTCTAACACCAAGGCATAATGCCGGCCAAAATAGTTTTTATTGTTAAAAATCAATTTATTATGATTTTCCTTAAAACTATTTCAGACCAATCGGTCTGAAATAGAGCACTCGGTTTGTGCACTGCGGGCATTTTTGGGGCGAGCCGACCAATCACAGCCAAAAGACCTATTCACCGGGAAATCCGGTGCTAGAATGAGCGTCCGGTCAACCCAGCGGAGAAATACGTGAGCGTCACCAGAAAGGGCAAGGAAACCGCCAGCCAGAGCAAACGGAAGCCACAACGGGTACCTTCCGCTGCGTCGCTCAACCGGCGGATGCGCAATAGTGAGAAGAAACGAGCAACCATTCTGGAGGCCGCGCTATGTACCTTTTCAAAATACGGGTTGCACGGCGCCAGCATCGACCAAATTGCGCTTCAGGCCGATGTTTCCAAAACCAACCTGTTTTATTACTTCAGTAATAAAGAAGAACTTTATGTCAGCGTGCTTCGCGAGCTTCTGGATTTGTGGCTCAAACCGCTCCGGGCATTCACGGTCGAGCAGGATCCTATCGATGCCATCAGAAATTATGTTCGGGTCAAACTGGAGTTTTCGCGGGATCACCCTGCCGAATCCCGACTGTTCTGTATGGAGGTCATGCAGGGAGCGCCATTACTCCTAGCCGAACTGCAGCAACCACTGCACGATCTGGTAGAGAACAAAATAGAGGTTATCCAGACCTGGATTGATCAGGGCAAGCTGGCGCCCGTAGAACCGTACCACCTGATTTTTTCATTGTGGGCGACTACACAGCACTACGCAGACTTTCGCGTGCAGGTAGAGGCTGTCGCCGGGAAAACACTGGGAGATCCGGACTTCTTTCAGGAAACCCTCAACAGTCTCGAAACCATCATCCTTAATGGAGTCCGCCCCCGCTGAACGGAGCGGAACTCTCCCCCGAATCTCTCCTGCCCTTAATTCGGGCTCAGATTAGAACCAAACGCTCTAATTTAGACCATTTGATCTATATCGGTTTTTTACAAATCCCTAACTCTTTGTTTTTTAACAAAATCGAAAAATGGCACGCTTGCTGCTACGTCAATCAGCGAGCGAGAACGACTCCTTTGCTTTTTTATCCGGGCCCTTCTCGCAAAACTGAATTGAAGGAGGTTGTGCCATGCAGTTGCAACACGTACCAACGATCGACCTTGCCCCTTACTTCGAAGGTACCCCTGAAGGAAAGGCCCAGGTAGCGAAGGAGGTCGACAGGGCCTGTAAGGATATTGGTTTCCTGGTCATCACTAACCACGGAATCCCCAAGGAATTGGTAGATCGCGTCTATTCACTGAGTCGCAAGTTTTTCAACCAGCCCATGCCCGAGAAGCGAAAAGTAGATCGCCCCAGTCCTGACATGGTGCGCGGTTATAGCGCCATCGCCGAAGAAAGCCTGTCCTATTCGATGGAAGAGGCTGCGCCGGGAGACCTGAAAGAATCCTTTTCCATCGGGCCCACGGAAGTCCCGGACGACGAGTACCACAGTGGCGCCGCCGCAGGCCCTCACTTTGCGCCCAATGTTTGGCCGGAAACCATTGAGGGCTTCAGAGAGGCCTACTCAAACTATTTCGATGCCATGAGCGGCCTGGCCCGTTCGCTGATGCGTATTTTTGCCCTTTCCCTGAAGCTGGATGAGCATTTCTTCGACGACAAAATCGACAAAGAAATCAGCATGCTAAGAACCCTCAGCTACCCCAACATGGGGACAAATATTGAAGCCGGCCAAATGCGTGCCGGGGCCCATACAGACTATGGCAGCCTGACCATTGTCAAACCCGACAACGCACCGGGTGGTTTGCAGGTGTGCAACCAGAACGGGGAATGGGTCAGCGTGCCCTCCGTGGACGACAGTTTTGCGGTCAATATTGGCGACCTCATGATGAGATGGACCAATGACCAGTGGATCTCGACCCTGCACCGTGTCGTCAACCCGCCTCTGGACGCCGCGACCACCAAGCCACGCCAGTCCATCGTCTTTTTCCACCAGCCAAACTACGACGCCATGATCGAATGTCTGCCCAGCTGTCTAGACGAAGCTGGCAAAGGCAAATACCCGGCTGTCAGCTCTGGCGACCACCTGAAATCCAAATTCGTCAAACAAACCACCTTTGGTGGCACCCAGGAGGTAGCTTGATATGGGTACGCTCTCTTACGTCAATGTCTTCGCCAAAGATATAGAAGCCCTGAATGTTTTCTACCGGGATCTGTTCGGATTCAAGGAAATCCCGGAGATCCGCTCACCCATCTTCCGCGGCCTGGACACGGGGCGCTCCTGCATCGGTTTCAATGCGCTGGACGCCTACGACCTGCTCAAGCTCGATGATTACTCCGACACCAAAGGATGCAAGTTCCTGCTGAACATCGATGTGGACAGCAAGGAAGAGGTGGACAAGTACGTTCCCCAGGCCCTCGCCTCCGGCGCAACGCTCATCAAAGAGCCATACACCACCTATTACAACTGGTACCAGGCTGTACTGCTGGACCCGGAAGGTAACGTCTTTCGAATCAATCACATGATGTAAGACCGTTTCTCCCAACAAAGGAAGTACCAAGATGAAAAAACTCATACTCAGTGCCGGCTTCGCACTGGCCGGTTTCCTGGGCCTGTTAAATAACGCTCACGCAGAGGGCCTCACCCTCAAGAGCGAACCGAAGATTGCCATGCTCTACATTTCCCCGACCAATGATGGCGGCTGGACCCAGGCATTTGATGAAGCCCGCCTGCGCCTAGAAGATGAGCTGGATATCAAGATCCAGTATGTGGAAAGCGTTCCTGAATCGGCCTCCGCCATCCGACCGGCCGTCGAACGCTTTATCAAGCGTGGCGCCAACATCATTATCGGTACGGCATTCGGTTACTCCGATACCTTCAAGTCATTGTCTGAAGATTACCCGGACGTCGCCTTCCTGAACGGTTCCGGTACCACCAACGGTCCCAACCTGCTGTCTTACTATGGCCGCACCTACGAAAGCCAGTACCTTTGCGGCATGGCAGCCGGCGCAGCGTCTGAATCCGGCAAGCTCGGCTTCGTCGCTGCCAACCCGTTCGGCGTTGTGAACTGGACCATCAACGCTTACGCCATGGGTGCCCGTGAAATGAACCCGGATGCAACCGTTACCGTGGTCTATACCGGCGCCTGGAACGACCCTACCAAAGAGCGCTCAGCGACCAAGGCCCTGATCGATCAGGGTGCCGATGTGATCGGCCAGCATGTAGACACCCCGACCCCTCAACTGGTCGCCCAGGAGAATGGCGTCTACGGCACGGGGCACCATCGTGATTTCCGCGAGTTCGCGCCGAAAGCCACGATTTGTTCGTCAGTCTGGGTTTGGGATCGCTTCCTGAAGAATGAGCTGGAGAAAATCATCGCAGGCAACTGGGAACCAGCCCCCCATGGCGCATTGCTGTCCATGAAAGAGGGTGGCACCGACATCGCATGCTGTGGTCCGAACATCGATGAAGAAGAGAAAGCCAAGATCATGGCTGCCCGCGAGAAGCTGATGAATGGCGAACTGCAGATCTATGCCGGACCGCTGACCGACCAGAACGGCACAGTGCGCGCGGCAGAGGGCGAAGTCGTATCCGACGGCGCGCTCTGGCAGATGGACTGGTTTGTTGACGGAGTGATTACCCAGCAATGAATAAACAGAACGCGATCCAGCTGAGCAGCGTCAGCAAGACCTTCGACGGTTTCAAGGCCCTGTCCGACGCTGATTTCACCGCCAAGTGGGGCGAAGTTCACGCCCTGCTGGGCGAAAACGGAGCCGGAAAGTCGTCCCTGATGAACATCGTGGCCGGCCTCTACGGCCCTGAAGGCGGATCGCTGTTCATTGATGACAACCCGGTAAAACTCAAAGGCCCGAAAGAAGCCGCAAAACTCGGCATCGGAATGGTGCACCAGCACTTCAAGCTGGTGACACCCTTCACCGTTGCCGAGAATATCCTGCTGAACCTGGGCCATATACAAACCAGCGGGCTTTACCGCGAACGCCTGCGCCGGGTGTCTGACGACATCCGCGCCATGGCCGAGCGCATCGGGTTCGAAATTGACCCCGGCGCCCGAATTGATCAACTGTCCATCGCGGAACAACAACGCGTGGAAATTCTTAAAGTACTGCTGGCCGGCGCCAAGATACTGATTCTGGACGAGCCGACCGCCGTGCTGACCGAGGAAGAAGCCGAAAACCTGCTCACTACCGTGCAGGGATTTGCCCGGGAGGGCGCTGCGGTGATCCTCGTGACCCACAAGATGAATGACGTTCTGCGCTATGCCGATCAGGTCACCATCATGCGCTCGGGGCGGACCATCAAAAGCCTGAAGCCGGATTCGGTATCCGTCGATGAACTGGTGAAGCTGACCGTGGGCGAATCGGCGCCGGAACAAATGGCTGCGACGGCGAAACGAAGCCCCGGCGAGCCTTTCCTGAAGGTCAAAGGGCTCACCAGCACCGGTGGCCATCGAGCCCTGAATGACCTGAATCTGACCCTGAACAAGGGAGAGATTTATGGCATTGCCGGAGTCGGCGGTAACGGCCAGAGCGAGCTGGCCAACGCCCTGATGGGCATTCCCGAAAGTGTTAAAGGCACCATGGAACTGATCGGCGAGGGCGATCTCGCCGACTTCGATGCCGCCCGGCGCCGCGCCATCGGCGTCGCTGCCATCCCTGCCGACCGTTATGGCTCTGCACTGGCCGGCCCACTCTCCATCGCCGACAACTTTGCCCTCGGCGACATCCATTCCGGGCGATACGGCCCGTTCTGGTATCTGAAAACAGGAGCCATCGAAGCAGACGCGGCGGAAGCTGTTCGACAATTCGATGTCCAGGGCGTTCGTTCGCTGAAACAAAAATCAGCACTGCTATCCGGAGGTAACGCACAAAAGCTGGTCATCGCCCGGGAGTTCAGTCATCCCCCCAAGCTCGTCCTAGCCCACAGCCCAAGCCGGGGCCTCGATGTTAAAGCGACCGAAGCCGTCAGGGAACGCCTGCGTGCGGCCCGGGACAATGGCGCAGCGGTTCTCCTTATCAGTGAGGATCTCGACGAAGTCATGGCCATGGCCGACCGGATCGGAGTCATGTCCGCCGGACGTATCGTGACCGAGTTTTCACAGCCTGCCGATCGTCAGGCCATTGGCCAAGCAATGGTGAACCATGTCTGAATTTGCCTTAGAACAACCACTGATCAAGCGCAGATATACCCTGGAAGTCCGCCAGCAGATGGCCTGGCACTGGCAGGCACTGATCCTCGCCGGATCAATGATTCTGGGTCTGCTGATTTCCGGCACCATTCTCGTGGTGGCGGGAGTTCCGGCAGGAGAGCTCTTGAATGAATTCGTCATCCTCACGCTGTTTGATGCCCAGAGCCTGTCATCCGTGCTCTTTCAGGCCTCACCGCTGATCATGGTGGGTCTGGCCGGTTGCCTGGCATTCCGGGCCAAGTTCTGGAACCTGGGCCTGGAAGGCCAGATGATCTTCGGAGCGATCGGCGCGACGGCGATCACCATGTGGGACATCGGCGCTCCGGGCATGCGTCTGCCGCTGATGATCGCTGCGGCCATGGCCTGCGGGTTGCTGTGGGCCGTTGCCCCGGTGCTTCTCCGGCTCAAACTGCAGGTTAATGAAATCGTCTCGACCCTGATGCTCAACTACATCGCGATCAACGTATTGCTGCACCTGATGTACGGAGCCTGGAAAGACCCTAAAGACGCATTCCCCTATTCGCCGAAGTATGAAAGCTTTGAGCTTCTGCCGGAGCTAGGGAACGGCCTCAGCCTGTCCATTCCCATCGCCATTGGCATTGCCCTGCTCGTACTCTGGTTCGTCAACATCTCCCGTGCCGGCCTCTATCTTCGATTCGTGGACAAGAGTCCTAAAGTCGCCAGTGCCGTCGGGGTCCCGGTCGCCAAAACCATCTTGATGGCGGTGCTCTTTTCCGGAGCCCTGGCTGGGCTGGCCGGGCTTATGGTCGCTGCGGGGCAGGAAGGTCGTCTCACCCATTCTTTTTATGTGGGCTATGGATTTTCCGGCATTCTGATCGCGTTTCTGGCCCGAAACAATCCGATCGCGGCCACCTTCGCCGCGTTGCTGATCGCTACCCTGTTCGTTGCGGGCAGAAGCCTTCAGGTGTTCTACCAGATCCCGTTTGCCATGGTGCAACTGATCCAGGCCGTACTGGTGATTTGCGTCGCTTCCTCAGATTTCTTTATTCGTCATCGTATTCGCCGCGTACAGGGGGGGGACTGATCATGGACCTGATTTCGAGTTGGATGGGTAATATCCCTGAATTTGCGGTTCCTTTTGCCCTTGCGGCGCTGGGACTGATCATCACCGAGAAGTCCGGCGTTCTCGCGCTGGGCGCCGAGGGCCTGATGCTGGTCGGTGCCGTTGCCGGAATCGGCGCCTACCTGACCTTTGAACACACTGCGGTCGCACTGATCATGGCCATGATTGCCGCCAGCGTGGTCTCCCTGCTGTTTGCCCTGATGGTGCTGGTCATGCGCATGAACCAGGTTATCTCGGGTCTGGTACTGGTGTTCTTCTGCCAGGGCCTAACGACCCTGACGGGCACACTGATGGGCTGGACCAACCAGCCTGTTCCCGGACTGGAGACCATTGCATTCTGGCCGCTCTCCGAGCTGCCCTACCTGGGCCGGTTCTTCATTCAGAATCCTGTGGTCTACCTGGTACCGGTGATTTTCCTGGTTTCCGTCTGGGCCTTGAATCGCACCACACCGGGCCTGCGCATGCGTGCCGTTGGCGAAAACCCGCAAGCCGCAGACGCCGCCGGCATTCCCGTCTTGAGCTACCGGTTGGCTGCGATTGTGATCGGAGCCGCGTTGATTGGTCTGGCGGGTGCATTCATTGCCGTTCTCAGTACCAAACTCTGGATTTCGAATATGACCGCAGGTCGGGGGTGGATTGCCGTCGCACTGGTCATTTTCGCTCGCTGGTCTCCCTGGAAGGCTCTGACCGGGGCGGTTCTGTTCGGCTGTATTGAAGCATTGATTCCCCAACTGGCGGCTTCCGGCATCAAGCTCCCGCAATACTTTGTCTTCATGGCGCCTTATGCCATCACCTTGGGCGTCATGATCTGGGTGGCCGCATCAAAGCGGGACAGCAACAGCCAGCCCGGCGCTCTGGGGACACCGTTTATACGGGAAGAACGCACCTGAACCGGCGGAACCAGACCCAACATCAATCACGAGGAGAATACCTTGAGCAAGACTTTGTTTATCACCGGTGCGACCTCCGGCTTTGGCGCAGCCACAGCCCGGCGATTTGCCGCCGACGGTTGGTCCATTGTTATCTGCGGCCGCAGGGAAGAACGCCTGCACGCATTGGCGGATGAGCTTGGATGCATGACTCAGGTGCATGCCCTGAAACTGGATGTCCAGGACGCTGAAGCGGTGACACAGGCGATCGCCTCACTGCCTTCAGACTTTCGCCAGATCCATACCTTGGTCAACAATGCCGGCCTGGCACTGGCACCGGCGGCCATGCAGGATGTTCAGCTTGCCGACCTGCACACTATGATCAACACCAACATCACCGGGGTAGTCAATGTGACCCATGCCCTGCTATCAACGCTGATCGAAAGCGGAGCCGGCGCCAACATCATCAACATTGGCTCCACCGCCGGTGAATGGCCTTACCCTGGCAGTCATGTGTACGGAGCCAGCAAAGCGTTTATCAAACAGTTCTCCTACAACCTGCGCAGTGACCTTCTAGGCACAGGGGTGCGCGTCACCGATCTCGCACCCGGCATTGCTGAAACCGAGTTTTCGCTGGTTCGCAACAGTGGCAATAAAACCGCAGCGAACTCGGTCTACGAGGGGACCATTCCCCTGTCCGCGGAGGACATTGCCGAGCAGATCGCTCACATAGCCAACCTGCCCGATCACATCAATATCAATCGGGTGGAGATGGTACCGGTGCGGCAGGCCTGGGGGCCGTATGCCATTCACCGAGAACAGAGCCCTTGCTAGAAACGAGAAACCGGCAGGTGGGGGCCTGAATTCACTCAGCCCTCCCCCTAGGTTTCAGAACTCGCCTCTGTAAGCACAGCGATGGCACGTTTCAGACCACCGTATCCGGTGCATCGGCACAGATTACCGGCCACGGCCTCTTGAAGATCAACGGCATCGCCGCTCTGCTGCTGGCGCAAACCTGACACCAGCGATACCGCGATACCCGGCGTACAATAGCCACACTGCAAGGCGCTTTCGGTCGCCAGTGCGTCTCTCACCTGGACAAAATCCGGGTCTTCGGTCAAACCCTCAACGGTTTGCACCGTGCAGTCTGATAGCTGCCAAGCCATCACCAGACACCCGGGAACGGCCTCACCGTTCAGCAGCACGGTGCAAGCGCCGCACCTGCCGATACGGCAACCGGCACGCGCAGAGGTGATCCGCCCGCTGTCCCTCAGGATGTCCAGCAACGTGGTTGCCGGCGCTACCCGCTGTGAAATAACGTCTCCGTTCAGCTTAAACGTTACCCTTTCCGGGGTGCAGATTTCCGGCTGAGTAGGTCTGGTCATAAGCGCTGTTCCTCCTGAGCACAAAGCGCGGACAACAGAGAGCCGGCGTCGACCGGAAGGTGCCGCAGCCGGATACCAGTGGCCGCCTCAATCGCCGAACAGATGGCCGGCACCACCGCCTCAATGCCCAGTTCTCCAACCCCTCGCACCGGAAAGGGGTCCGTCTCCGGTGTGTTATCCAGAATATCCACACGCTGGTCAGGCACATCGTGCATGGTGGGTATCATGTACTGGTCCAGGTTGTCGGCCAGATAGCGACCTTCCCGGGTCGGCATATCTTCGGTGAGGGCCATGCCGAGGCCCATGATGGCGGCACCCTCGATCTGTCCGAGGTAGCCGGGAGGGTAGATAACGCGACCCGCCGCGGTTATGTGATGAAGCTCCGTAACGCGAACCCGACCGGTCAATCGGTCGACGGCCACCCGGGCCACTGTCGCAATCTGCAACTGAAGGTAACGACCCACAGGTTGATTCCCTTCCGGGGCAACGGGAAATTCCTGGCTGGCATCCACCATGGTTTGTTCCGGCTGACCTTTTTTAGCCAGTTCTTGATAGCTCAGCACCCGCTGGCCATTAACGAACAGGCCTCCAGGGCCGCTGTCCAGCTCGTCACGAGGCAGATCTGTCAGCGCAGCGGCCTGATCCCGCACGCGGTCTTGCCAGCGAGGAAGAATAGTTGCGAGTACACCCTGAACCAAAACCGAGCTGCGCGAAGCACTGGTGGGACCGGAATCCGGTCCCCGCGAGTTCCCCAGCACCACGTCGACATCGCTGGCGGCACAGCCCAAAGCCTCACACACAAGGCAGGTAATGGCTTCGACAAGATTCTGGCCATAATCGACGAAGCCGAATTCTAGGCGAATCCGGCCTTCTGCGGTCAGACTCATCCGGCCGCCACCACTGTCAGGCAGACCATCGCCGAGCCCGTTACCCTGAGCCCCCATGGCCATACCCGTGCCGGTTAGCCAGCGCCCACAAGCGTCGGCAGCAGCGGGCAACCAGAGTGGTGATGCTGCAGCTTCAGCCAGAACCTCGGTCGGCGGTGCTGTCCAGCGCACCGCCTGCCCCCGACTTCCCGGCTCATCCACCGTGCGCAGATTGATTCTGCGCAGTTGCAACGGGCACATCTTCAATTTTCCCGCCAGGGCGTCGAGCTGGGATTCCACGGCAAACGTCGCCTGATTCCCGCCAAACCCCCGGAAGGCACCGGAAACGCCGTTATTGGTGTAGACCAAACGCCCGGAAACGGAATACGCCTCGATCCGGTACAAAGGCGCCGTGGCGTGATCCAAAAAGTTTTCCAACACCGCAGGCCCCAGGCTGGCGTAGGCACCGGTGTCCAGCAGCGCGTCGACACGATGGGCCAGAATTCGGCCCTGGCGATCACACCCGGTGGTCATCACCACCGACACAGGGTGCCGCTTGATACCAACACGACAGGACTCGAACCGGTCCAGATGGATCAGTACCGGGAAACCGGTCTGTAACGCCAGAATGCCCGCCACCGGCTGAATGGTCAGCTCGTCCTTACCGCCAAAGGCACCGCCGGTCGGGGTCGCCTCCACTGTGACCTGAGACGGCTTCAGGCCGAGAATGTCGGCCAGCTGTTCAACATCACGGTGACCTGACTGACACCCTACCCGAAAGGCCACGCCACCGTTGTTATCCGGAATCGCTACGCCGCCCTCAGTCTCCATGAAGGCGTGCATTTGCCGGGGTGTTTGATAATGATGTTCCACGATCACGGCGCATCGTGCAAAGGCTGCGTTGCTATCGCCGCGCGCGAGAGAGTCCCGGGCCACAACGTTACTTTCGCCATGCAGGGGCGCCATCTGTTCCGCCGTTTCAGCCTGATCGACCACAACCAGGGGTTCGTAATCGACGTCAATCAGCGCCAACGCCGCCCGCGCCTGCTCCAGGGTGTCTGCGGCCACCGCCGCAATCGCGTCACCCTCATAGCGGACCCGGTCTTCACACAACACCGGCTGATCACGCACAACAATGCCAAAACGGTTCAGGCCCGGCACATCCGCCGCCGTCACCACGGCTCTGACGCCCGGCATCGACCTGGCCCGGGTCGTATCTACCCGCAGCAGACGGGCATGCGCGTGCCGGCTGCGCAGGATGACCCCGTGCAACAGACCGGGCAGGTGCTGCTGGTCCGTGGCGTAGCCAAAGCGCCCTTCGATGCGTTGAAGAACACTGGTTCCCGCCATAGCGGGCTGAGCTTTAAGTTCCAAGCGCCACCTCCGACAACAGCCCCTCCGTCATCCGTCGCAGCGCCATGCGCAGATCGGGGTCCTGCCAACCGTGAGCAGCCAATTCGCGGTCAATCACCGCTCCGAAATCACCCGGTGCCGAAGCAGCCTGATCGTGAACAAACGCTTCCGTCGCCGCCAGCCGAAGCAAGCCTCCTTCGCCCGACACCGCCAGACGCACCCGAACACCATCATGAACACAAGCCAGAGTGGCGCGGGTCGGACTGAACCGCTCTCGATAGCCGAGTTTCTCCAGCGACATCCGCCACCCCCTGCAATCCGGAATCGTAAAACCACGCAACAGATCGTCCGGTGCCCGCTCCCGCAGCCATAGGGAAAGCGGCAGTGCCCGCTCGCCTGCGTGACCGACTACGTCCACTCGTACATCAAGCGCCATGGCCAGGGCAGACAGATCACCACCCACGATCAGATTGCCGCCAACGGTTCCCAGCGCCCGAACGCCCGGCCCCGCCACTTGGTTCAGAAAAACCGCCAGCGGCGGCAGATATTCACGGGCCAGAAGGTGCCGTGCCATTTCAGACAAAGAGGTCAGCGCACCCACAACCAGCCCGTCCGGCCCCTCTTCCAGCCCCCGAAAGGCAGGCCACGAGGCATTCAGTGCCACCAGTTTTTCCGGCCAGCATTGATCCCGCTCATGGGCCGGCTGAAGCCAGGTACCGCCTGCGGTATAAGGCGCCCTGAACTGGCGGGCCAGACGGACCGCCTCGCCGGGAGAATCCGGGCGCAGGACCCGGATCGCTCGCCGTGCGGTCACCGGGCTCATTTCAGGCAGGGCGGCTGGCACGGAGATACGCTAGCGAGCGGCCTGAATGGATGTGATGGATTGCTGAGGATTGATCTCATCACAATCCTGACCCCATTCATGACGCGGCTTTTCCGAACAGGCGAACGCGGCTGACACCACCGTCAGGAATCATATTGAATCGGATGTGCGTAATAGGCCCTAGATCCACCAGTTCCTGGAACTGATGGATACTGTCCGCCGTCAACGGCTGCTCCTCCATCAAGGTCGGCCAGAACATACTCTGGGTGATCAGGGACTCTGCCGTGCCGGCTCCCTCCGCCACGCAGGCTGCCTGAATGGAACAAGCGGCCGGGAAGTTTCCTTTGAAGTGAGCCGTATCGACCTCTATGCGTTCAGCAATACCCTTGTGACCGAGCGCCAGAATGCACCAGTCGTTGCCGGGTTCACGCCGTCGGCGGGTTTCCCAGCCATCACCCATGTTGAGACCGCGCCCCGGTCGCAGTAACTTGCGCGGCTCGCCGTAGTGGGCGTCACTCCAGGCGACCTGGTCCCCGCCATGTTCCAGGGCCAGCAAATTCCGGCTCTCATCCGTCGCCAACAGCGTTGTCCAGTCACAGAAGGGCTTGCCATACACGCGCAGGCGCGCCAGCCCGCCATCCGGGTAGATATGCAGTCGCAAATGGGTCCAGGGCTGATCGGATTCAATCGCACAGAAGCGATGATCGTTGCCTTTCAGTCCGGTAGCAGGCACCAGCACTTGCCAGTTTGTGTGTTCATCCGGCTCTGCGTCCAGACTGAAACAGGCTTCCAGAGAGGCCGCTGGAGGAAAATTTCCGGTAAAAAAACTGGTATCAAAATCAACGCCCATCAGGATGCCCGGCATGGCCAGGCGCACGATGCACCAGTCGTGGCCGGTCGTCCGCCGGCGACGCGTTTCCCAGCCGTCCATCCATTTCCCATGATCGTCATAACGGTCGGGGTAGAATACGGGCTGTTCTGGGTCGAGCATGCGCTCTCTGGGTCCAAAAAACTCGTCTGTCACCCCGGTCACTTCCGCGCCCAGACTACGATCTGCCAGATTCAAGCCAAGACGGGTAAACTCGGGGCCCTCCACAAGAGGAGCCACAACGGCGTCAGTCATTCTAAAACTCCGGTATCAATCAGGTTGGTAAGGGTGCATCTGCTTCCAGTGGCGGGCGATATCAATGCGCCGGCACACCCATACCCGCTCGTGCTGCTGGATATAATCAAGGAAGCGCTGCAATGCGCGGAATCGGCCCGGACGCCCGACAACCCGGCAATGCAGGCCAACGGACATCATTTTCGGAGCTTCCGCACCCTCTTCATAAAGCACATCAAAGCTGTCTTTCAGGTACTGGAAGAACTGCTCTCCGGAGTTGAAACCCTGAGGTGAACAGAAGCGCATGTCGTTAGCCTCCAGCGTATAAGGCACCACAAGATGGGGTTTCTGTTCGCCCGCGCTGGTCTCGACGGTGGTCCAGAATGGCAGGTCATCACCGTAGTAATCGCTGTCGTATTCGAGGCCACCCTGCTCCACCACAAGCCGGCGGGTATTCGGGCTGTCCCGACCGGTGTACCAGCCCAGTGGGGGCGTTCCAGTGAGCTGCGTATGCTGTTCGATCGCCCGCTCAAGGTAGCGGCGTTCCTCAGACTCGCTCATATCCTGGTAATGAATCCAGCGCTCGCCGTGACAGGCAATCTCATGGCCGTCATCCAGGAACGCCTGAACAACGTCCGGGTTACGCGCCATCGCCATGGTTACGCCGAAAACGGTCAGCGGCAGTTCCCGCTTCCGGAATTCTTTCAAAATGCGCCAGACACCGGCGCGGGACCCGTACTCATAGAGGGATTCCATACTCATGTGCCGATCCGGGTAGGCTTGGGCGCCAATGATGTCAGAGAGGAAGCTCTCCGAGTGCTCATCACCATGAAGCACACAGTTTTCCCCGCCCTCTTCGTAATTCAGTACAAACTGCACCGCGACCCGGGCATTACCAGGCCACTGGGCATGAGGAGGATGTTCACCATAACCCCGCATATCCCTCGGATATGAAACACGCTCATTCATGTCGGACTCTCAAGACCACACCCCCGGAGGATCACACCGGTCAGAAAATTCGCCGCATGGTCGAAGTCGCGCTTCTCGTATTCGGCTTTGTTTTCCACCATCAGGATCTGCACCTGGAAGTCGGCATAATGTTGGGTTGAAGACCAGATCAGAAAAATCAGCTGCACCGGGTCGACCGGAGCCATGCGCCCGTCGTCGATCCAGGACTGGATAACCTCCGCCCGACCCCGAACCCACTCGCGCATGTTGGTGCGCAGGTGCTCAAGCAAGAAAGGGGCACCCTGGATAATTTCCATTGCAAACAACCGGGATGCCAACGGGTACTGGCGCGACATTTCCACCTTGTTCCGGATAAACGTCGTCAGGGCTTCCGCCGGGTCGTCTTCCGGACTGATCTCGGTGAATACTTTGTTCCAGCGCTCGAGGATGTCGTCAAACATGGCCCCGTACATGCGCTTCTTATTGCTGAAGTAGTACAACACGTTGGATTTTGGCAATCCTGCCCGCTCGGCAATATTCTGGATCGTCGTACCCTTGTAGCCGTTCAGCGCGAACTCTTCCTCGGCGGCAATCAGTATCCTTTCCCGGTTACGCTCCCGTATCCTTCCGGGGCGATACGTACGATTCTTGCCATTGCTGTCTTTTTTGACGGCAACGGAGCTTTCTGCAGCAGAATTGTTTGTCATGGGCCTCTCACTTATTGTCCATTTTTTCAGGAGTCCGACAGCAATATTCTGCCGGACTCCTGTTCAGGATCAAAAGTGGAATTTCACCAGGGCGCTGACGGAGCTCTGATCGCCGATCAGGGTATCGCCAAGACCGTACTTGTTGTTCCAGTACTGGTACTCAATACCAGCATAGAGCACGCCCGGAGCACCCCAGAAGTTACTCACGTCCAGCTTGATCTGGGGGGTGAACTGAAATTCGGACTCATGGTCAGATTCCGCGGTGGACCAGTCGATGTAGCCGTCGATCAGGAACAGGGCAGAACCAACCTCCAACGGAGCGCCCCAGGTAACGGTCAGCTGATAATCATCACTGACCTGTTCGTTATCGACATAATAAACAGAGGTGTTGAAATACATGAAGCCAGGCACGTCCCACGCCAGTCCGAAGCCACCCATGTAGTTGTTTACCTGAGTGCCTCCACCGAATTCATATTGGGCGCCCAGGGTCACGTCCTTGATCGGACCAAAGCTCATGTCCGCACCGGTCAGCCAGCTGGTGCTCACGTTGGGAGCAAATTCACCGTAGACGTTATCGGAGCCTTCGACATCACCCTGCCCCTGATCACGGTCAATGAAGAAGAAGGTGCTTCCCCAGTTGTGAGCCGATGCGTTCTCGAAGGTAAAATACGTGGCTTCATATTCCATACCACCATTGCCACCAGCGTCGAATTCAACACCCTCGTACTGGTTACTGTGCAAAATCGAGATGCTGGAGCTGCCGAAGAATTTCTCAGCATGGGCAGCAGGGGCGAAGGAAGCAGCGGCCACGCAGCCGGCAATCAATGTTTTACGAAATGCATTCATGGTATTACCTCTCAGGTTACTTTCTTTTGGTTTCATTGTTGGTGCTCATTTAACGGTTCTTGTTAGCGTCCCGGCCGATAGGGCTGACCAAGGGAAAGGGGGGTATTCAATCGGGTTCGGGCCGGATTCCAGGACAACAGAATCAGCATCAGAATCGTGACAACGTAGGGCAGCATCGCCAGCAGTTCCGTAGAGCTCGTCCAACCGAGGCCCTGCAGAACCAGATGCAAAATACTGGCTGCTCCGAAAAGATAAGCACCCAGCACAACCCTCTCGGGCCGCCAGGTAGCGAACACGACCAGCGCCAGGGCTATCCAGCCACGGCCGGCTGTCATGTTCTCGGTCCAAAGCGGGGTATAGGCAAGAGATAGATAAGCACCGGCCAGGCCGGCCATGCCGCCGCCGAACGCCACCGCCAGGTAGCGCACAGTCAGCACTTTCAAGCCGTTGGCATTGGCGGCTTCAGGGTCTTCACCCACCGCGCGCAACAACAGGCCACCACGGGTATGGCGCAGGAAAACGGCCACACCGACAAAGGCAATCAGGGACAGATACACCAGTGGATCCTGATTAAACAGAACACGCCCCAGCACCGGGATATCGCTCAGGAACGGAATCGCGACACGGGAGAAACCGTCAATCGACTGGCCCACAAAACCGGCCCCGAGGAAGGCACTTAATCCGGTGCCGAAAATGGTCAAGGCTAATCCGGCGGCGTATTGGTTTGCGGCCAGGGATACCGCCATGAAGGCAAACAGCAACGACATGCCAATCCCGGCCAAAATCGCAGCAGCCACCCCGACAACCAGACTGCCACTAGTCAGCGCCGCGACAAACCCGGCGACGGCGCCCATCAGCATCATGCCTTCCTGCCCGAGGTTCAGTACCCCGGAGCGCTCACAGATCAATTCACCCAGCGCCACCAGCAACAGCGGAGTACCCGCCACAACAGTGGCCGCCAGCACGTTCGTCAGCAATTCCATTTCAGGCCTCCCCAAGGGCAGTCTTGGCTGCCATGGTGGTTTGCCGCGCCGGCCGTTTCAGGCGGATGCGATAGTGGATAAAAGCGTCACAAGTCAGCAGGTAGAACAGCAGCAAGCCTTGGAACAGACCGGTCACCGCCTTGGGCATATTCATGGCGATCTGGAGCATCTCTCCCCCTATGAAGGTCAGCGCCAGCAGCGCACTGGCAACCACGATGCCAAGAGCATGCATACGGCCAAGGAACACGACGATGATGGCGGTGTAGCCGTACCCGGGAGACACCTGCGGCACGAGCTGACCAATAGGGCCAGTGACCTCCGAAGCCCCGGCTAGGCCGGCGGTGGCACCGCCCACCAGAAAAGCAAACCAGGTCAGCCGGCGGGCCCCAAAACCTGCGAAAGCGGCGGCCCGATGATCCTGCCCCACCACGTTGAGCTGAAAACCGATAAAACTGCGGGCAAACAACACCCAGACCACAACTGCAGCCAGCAACCCGAACGCCAGCCCCAGATGCAACCGTGTACCGGGAATCAGCGCTGGCAACAGGGCCGAGTCCGCAAACATCACAGACTGAGGAAAGCCAAAACCATAGGGGTCTTTGAGAGGACCATGCACCACATACAGCAGCAGATTCAGCGCGATGTAGTTGAGCATGATGGTGGTGAGAATCTCGTTGCAGTGCAGATGAGTTTTCAGTCCTGACGCAACCCCCGCCCATAACATGCCCGCCAGGGTTCCCGACAGCAGAACCACTGGCAGCACCCAAAAGCCGTCTGCATTAACCAACCAGACCGCCATGATGCTGGCCCCTAGAGCCCCCATCAGAAAGTGCCCTTCAGCACCGATGTTCCAGATTTTCGCCCGGTAGCAAACAGTCAGCCCCGCCGCACACAGGAGCAACGGCGCCATCTTCAGCCCGAGTTCGGCAAGTCCCATCAGGTCGCTGATCGGTGTAATAAAGAAGAACTTCAGACCTTCCACAGGGTCCTTGCCCATCGCCAGAAAGAGGCAAAAGCCGGTAATGATGGTCAGTACCAGGGCAAGCAGTGGCGATGCCCATCTCATCAGAGCGGAATCAACGGGGCGACGCTCAAGCAGCAACATGGCTCACCTCCGCAGACTCGAAGTCTCCTGCCATCCATTGCCCGAGCTGTTCAATGCTCAGCTCAGAGGTAGGCGCAAGGGGTGAAAGCCGCCCCTCACACAGGGCGCCCAACCGATTGCAAAGTTGGTAGAGCTCATCCAGGTCTTCCGAAATCAGGACAACGGCCGCCCCTGCATCCCGCAGTTGAACCAGAGCTTCATGGATCGCCACAGCAGAGCCGACATCAACGCCCCAGGTAGGGTGCGACGCCACCAGCAAGCGGGGCTTTTGTAACGCTTCACGACCAATAATGTATTTTTGGAGATTGCCTCCCGAGAGGCTGCCGGCGGTGCTGTTTTCACCGTTACAGCGCACACCGAAACGACGGATCACCTCCTGGGAATACTCCCGGACCCGCCCAAAACGAATCAATCCACGGCCCACCAGCCCCTGACCGGAGGCGGTCAACAGAGCGTTGTCGGCCAGCGACATATTGGGAACCGCCCCCCGTCCCAGGCGTTCCTCGGGAACAATCGCAACCCCAAGATCCCGGCGCTGATCCGGCGACAGGTTTTCGATGCTCTTGCCATCCAGGCTGATGCTACCGGTATCCACCAGGATTTCTCCCGACAGCGCTTTCAACAACTCATCCTGGCCGTTGCCCGCAACCCCGGCGATCCCCACAATTTCACCCTTGCGCAGTTCCAGGGCCACCTTCTTGAGACTGGTGCCAAACGGGTCGTTACTCTTCCATTCCAGCGCCCTGACATTGAGCAGAACATCGCCGGGCGCCGCTGCGGTCACCTGGGTTGAAATCGGCGTATCGTTACCGACCATCAAGCGCGCAATGTCGTTCGCCGACACCTCTGCCGGCCTGCAATCACCACTCACACGACCCTGGCGCAATACCGTGGCGTTGTGGCACAGGTTGCGCACCTCTTCGAGTTTGTGACTGATGAACAAAATGCTGCAGCCTTCGCTCGCGAGCTGCCTCAGCGTGGCAAACAGTGATGAAACTTCTTGAGGCGTCAGCACCGATGTCGGTTCGTCCAGAATCAGCAAGGTGCTTTCCTGAATCAGACAGCGGACGATCTCCACCCGCTGACGCTCCCCGACAGACAAGGTACTGACATAACGCCGGGGATCCAGCGCCATACCGTAGCGCTCCGATACTTCACGGATACGCTCGTCTAGGCGCTTCCGGTCCCGGGCTTCAACAGGAGGCAGGCTAAGGGCAATGTTCTCGGCGACGGTCAGGGTTTCGAACAGGGAGAAATGCTGGAACACCATGCCGATGCCCATACTCCGGGCCTGAGCCGGGCTGGTCACCCTGACTTCATGACCATTCCAGAGCATCCGGCCTTCATCCGGCTGAACAACGCCATAGATCACCTTCATCAAGGTGCTCTTGCCGGCGCCATTTTCTCCCAAAAGCGCATGAATCTCACCGGCTTCCACCGTGAGGTCAATTCCATCGTTAGCCCGGCAACCCGGGTATTCCTTGACGATGTTTTCCAGTTTCAAGCGCAACGCCGCAGTCATACACAGCCTCTTTCTATTATGTATGCCTGGCCAGCCGACTAAGAAACTGACCAAGTAATCAACATTTCAAGTGAGAGCAATATGCTTGCCAATAGTTAATAAAACCGAAAAAACCTTTAATTGAACCAGTTGGTCAGTTTTTTGCAGAAAACCTTCCAGACGCTGCGGAAAACCTGCCTGAAGAGAGGAATGGGGTACCGCTAAACACCGCAAATAGCCTGCTAGCGGAGAGAACCGTGATCGAATTTCTTTTGAACGGCCGAATTGAAAAAGTTGACCAGTTCGACCCAAATTTGAGCATCCTGGAATGGTTACGCACCAAAATGCGCCTTACCGGCACCAAAGAAGGCTGCGCCTCCGGAGACTGTGGTGCCTGCACGGTCATTACAGGAACCACTGACCAAGATGGCAACACCCATTACGACGCAATAAACAGCTGCATTACCTTGCTGGGAAGTCTTCACGGCAAGGAACTGATTACTGTCGAAGCCTTCCAGCAGGAACCACGCCATCCGGTTCAGCAGGGATTGTTGGACAAGCACGGTGCCCAGTGTGGTTTTTGCACGCCGGGCATCGTGATGTCTCTGACCGCCCTGCATGCCAGACGCAAGGACGGCACGGTCAGCGACCATCAGATTCTTGAAGCGCTGTCTGGCAATCTCTGTCGCTGCACCGGCTACCGACCGATCATCGAGGCGGGCCAGGATGCCATGGTTAAAGAATGGACGCCGGACACTGAACACCCGGCCGCAGGCATGGGCCCAGGGCCCTCGGACTCTGCGCTGAGCCGGATTCACCGGGACAACATCACCGTGGAGGCAGCCGGAGGTGCACGGTATGACGCGCCGGTCAGCCTTGAGGACCTTCGTTCATTGCGCCGCGCCTATCCCGATTCCAGACTGGTCGCCGGCAGTACGGATCTAGCACTGGAAATCACACAACAGCTGAGTTCCCTGGATCATCTGGTCAGTGTCGAACGTGTTCCGGAGTTGAAAGGCTGCGTCCTGGAGGGCGACGAACTGGTGATCGGTGCTGCCACCACCTATCAGGCCTTCCGGAAGACCCTGTGCGAACTTTGGCCGGCGTTCGACGCCATGCTCGAACGCCTCGGCTCACTACAGATCCGCAACCGGGGCACCTTGGGCGGCAACATTGCCAACGCATCGCCCATCGGCGATATGCCGCCACCGCTGATCGCGCTCAATGCCATTTTGGTGCTCGATGGCCCGGACGGGCCGCGTTCGATGCCTGTGGAAGATTTTTTCCTGGGCTATAAAGAGACGGCCCTGAAGTCGGGCGAATTCCTGCACTCTGTGCGGATCCCGGCACCGAAACCCAACGAAACTTTGCACATCTACAAAATCTCGAAGCGATTGGACGACGACATCTCCGCCGTTCTGGGTGCTTTCCGACTGACCATAACGGATGGTGTGATCAGTGAGTGTCGCCTGGCCTTCGGCGGCATGGCCGCCACGCCCGCCCGGGCACTGCAAACGGAAAACGCGCTCAAGGGGCAGCCCTGGACCGAAAACAACGTGGCCGCTGCGATCAACGTCCTTGGCAGCGACTTTTCCCCTCTAAGTGATGTCCGGGCTTCGGCCTCTTACCGGCTTCAGGTTGCCGGCAACCTTCTGCGCCGCGCCTGGCTGTCTTCGGATTCACTCCCACGCGAGCAACTGACGGTGACCGACTATGCGTAAACTGCCCCTGAACACACCCACACCGGCCCACACCGCCCAGGGGTTAGCCGGACAAAGCGCCAAACACGACAGCGCCTGGAAACACGTCAGTGGCCAGGCCCGTTACATTGACGACTTACCCATGCCGGAAGGCATCCTGCACGCGGCGGTCGGTCACAGCCAACAGGCCCATGCCCGAATAGTGTCCGTGGATCTGGAGGCCGTCCGCCGATACCCCGGCGTCATCGCCGTGGTCACCGCCAAGGATGTGCCGGGCCATCTCGACATCGGCCCGGTTTTCCCCGGCGACCCGGTATTGGCAGATGATATCGTGGAGTTTATCGGACAGCCCCTGTTCGCCGTCGCCGCAACCTCTCACGAGGCGGCACGCAAGGCAGCGAAACTGGCGAACGTTCAATACGAACCCCTGGATGCGGTCATTACCGTAAACCAGGCACTGGACAAGGAATTGTTTGTCCGCCCCAGCCAGACCCAGCTGCGAGGCAACCCGGACCAAGCCCTCTCCCAGGCACCTAATCGCCTGACCGGCAAACAGGTCGTCGGTGGACAGGAGCATTTTTACCTGGAAGGACAGGCCTGTCTGGCCGAACCCACCGAAGACAGGGGCATGTTCGTTCACACCTCCAGCCAGCACCCTTCCGAGGTACAGAAGCTGGTCGCTGAGGTATTGGGACTGCCCATTCACGAGGTCCAGACTGAGGTTCGAAGAATGGGCGGCGGCTTCGGCGGGAAAGAAACCCAGGCGGCTCCAGTCGCCTGCATCGCAGCCCTGCTGGCCAATGCAACCAACCGACCGGTGAAGTACCGTCTGTCACGCCCCGACGACATGATCCAGACCGGCAAGCGGCATGACTTTTTCAATACCTATGATATCGGCTTTGACGATGAGGGCCTGATTCAGGGTGCCGACATCATGGTGGCCGGCCGTTGCGGTTACTCCACAGATTTGTCCGATGCCATCGTCGATCGGGCCATGTTCCATGCCGATAATGCTTACTATCTGGACCAGGCCCGGGTTACCGGCCACCGCTGCAAGACCCACACCGTTTCGAACACGGCATTCCGGGGTTTTGGCGGACCCCAGGGCATGATGATCATCGAACAGGCCATGGATGATATTGCCCGCCACCTGGGCCGCGACCCGCTGGATATCCGCAAACTCAACCTGTACCGACCCGGACGCGACATCACCCATTACGACCAGACCATTGAACAGCACGTCCTTCCGAAGCTGCTGGAGACGCTGGAAACCAGCTCGGACTACCGTCAGCGGCGTTCGGAAATCACCCAATTCAACCAGTCAAGCGAGGCACTTAAGCGAGGGCTGGCGCTGACGCCTGTGAAGTTTGGCATTTCCTTCACCGCCAAACACCTGAACCAGGCGGGCGCTCTGGTGCACATCTATACCGATGGCAGCATTCATGTAAATCACGGCGGCACCGAGATGGGCCAGGGGCTCTATATCAAGGTCGCGCAGGTGGTTGCGTCCGCCTTCCAGGTCGATCTTGAACGCGTCAAAGTGTCAGCCACACGCACCGACAAGGTGCCCAACACCTCGCCAACCGCCGCTTCTTCCGGCTCCGACCTGAACGGCATGGCTGCACTGGACGCCTGTGAAAAGATTCTCGCGGGGCTGACAGACTTTGCAGCACAGAACTGGTCGGTCTCACCAGAAGCCATCCATTTCTCGGATAATCAGGTGCAGATCGGCGACCTGCAGATGCCTTGGGCAAGCTTTGTTCAGGCGGCCTATATGAACCGGGTACCGCTGTCTTCCTCAGGTTTCTACGCCACGCCCAAGATCCACTACGACCCGAAAAGCGGAAAGGGGCACCCGTTTCTGTATTACTCAAACGGCGCCGCCTGCTCTGAAGTGGTGATCGACACCCTGACCGGGGAATATCGGGTCCTTCGTACCGACATCCTGTTTGATGCCGGTCGCTCTCTGAATCCCGATATCGACATCGGCCAGATCGAAGGCGGGTTCGTCCAGGGTATGGGCTGGCTGACCACGGAAGAACTGGTGTACAGCGATGAAGGCAAACTGCTCACAACCGGTCCTGCCACCTACAAGATTCCAGCGGTCTCGGACTGCCCGCCTGACCTGAGAGTTGCTCTACTGGCCGACAGCCCGAACCGTGAAGCCACGATATTCCACTCCAAAGCGGTCGGGGAACCGCCATTGATGCTCGGCATCGCCGTCTGGAGTGCCCTGCGGGACGCGGTCTCAAGCCTCACCGACTATCGCTTCAGCCCACCGCTGGACACGCCCGCCACACCTGAGCGGGTGCTGGGTGCCGTCACCGCCAGCCAGGTCTGGGCCGGCAAGCAGCAGGAGGCATCCTGATGGAACGTCGAAAGCTCTGGTACCAGGCCGTTGCAGACTGCGAAGCGCGCGGTGAGCCCTATGTCCTGATTTCGGTTCTCGGCGTGGCCGGATCAGTCCCCCGGGAGCCAGCCAGCAAGATGGTCGTCACCGGCGAACACAGTTACGACACCATCGGCGGCGGGCACCTGGAGTACCAGGTTTGCCAGCAGGCCAGGGAAAGGCTGGCTCGTCAGGACTATACCAGCGACCTGGCACACTTCCCGCTGGGCGCCAGCCTTGGTCAGTGCTGCGGCGGCAGCGTGTCGGTGTTGCTGGAAGCGCACCCGGGGAGTGAGCAGGAACTGATCCTGTTCGGGGCCGGCCATGTCGCCAAAGCGCTGGTCACTATCCTCGCCGAGCTGCCCTGGCGAATCACCTGGGTGGACGAACGTCTTGAGCTGTTTCCATCTGATGTACCCGCCAATGTCCATATCCACCACACCGATGACCCCGTCGGTGATGCGCCCGACCTGTGCTCGGGTAAACAGGTTCTGATCCTGACCCACAATCACCAGCTGGATTTCGATCTCTGCCGCGCCCTGTTAACCGCAGGCGATTGCGCAAGCCTGGGCCTGATCGGGTCAGAAACCAAGGCCGAACGATTCCGCAAGCGGCTGGACCACCGGGGGTTCAGTGCCGACGCCATCAACTCCATCCGCTGCCCCGTTGGTCATCCTGACGTCCCGGGTAAGCGGCCAATGGAAGTGGCCGTCTCGATCAGCGCCGAACTGCTGGCTCTGACCACCCCCCACCGGACAACTTCCGCCCGACGTGGCTTGCCCTGGCGGCAACTGCGGGGATTGATCCAGAACACCGATGCGAAAGAGACAACCGAATGACCATTGAAGCACTCAACGTCCTGAACCATGAGGAAGCCGAAGCCCGGTTCCGGGACTGCTGCGCGGCGAATCCCTGGGTTCAGGGCATGCTGGACGCTCGGCCCTATGCCAGTTCCGAAGCCCTGTTCACCCGCAGCCATGCACTCTGGCCAGAGCTGACAGAGCAAGACTGGCTTGACGCCTTTGAAGCCCATCCGAAGATCGGAGACGTCGACAGCCTGCGTGCAAAGTACGCCAGCACCAAAGCCATGGCCAGTGGCGAACAAGCCGGAGCCAGCACAGCGTCCGAAGACGTTCTGCAACGCATTAAGACCGGTAACGAAGCCTACCTGGCCAAGTTCGGTTTCATTTTCATCGTCTGCGCTTCCGGAAAATCGGCCAGCGAAATGCTGGAACTGCTGGAAGCCCGCTTGCCCAACAGCCGCGCTGAGGAACTTGAAAACGCGGCCAGAGAGCAGGCCAGGATTACCGAATTGCGACTGGAGAAACTGCTATGAGCGCCAAAAGCCCCGTTACGACTCACATTCTCGATCTCGGCAGCGGTCAGCCTGCTGCCGGTGTGGCGGTCAGCCTCTTCCGGGTTCAGGGCCAGAATCATACCGCCATTGCCAGCGGGACGACCGATGCCGATGGCCGCGTGATGAACTGGTTCGATACCGCTCTTGAGGCCGGCCACTACCAGCTCCGGTTTGCGACCGGCGACTGGTACCAGGGCCGCGGGATGGACACCTTCTTCCCCGAGGTCTGCCTGGATTTCCGGGTCAACGATCCGGATGCCCATTATCACGTTCCCCTGCTGTTGAATCAGTGGGGCTACTCGACATATCGGGGAAGCTGATGGCCACAGTGACAGAAACACAGCTTCCGGCGGGCTGTCAGGCTCACCGAGGCACCGTGCTCCATTTTCTGGAGGACCCGGGCAACAAACCGGAGCCGGCGGCAGGCAGTGTGGCCTTCTTCGAGGACGGCCTGCTGATTGTGCATCACGGCAAAGTGCTGGTAGCCGGTGACGCCAGTGAGTGGTTGCACCGATTGCCCGAAGGCACCGAGGTGACCCACTGGAAAAACCAGCTGATCCTGCCGGGTTTTATCGACACCCACGCACACATGCCCCAGTTGGGGGTTATGGCCAGTTACGGTGCCCAGTTGCTGGACTGGCTGGAAACCTACACCTTTCCCCATGAAGCCCGATTCAGCGACATAGACTGGGCCCGGGCAGAAGCGAACCGGTTTACCGATCTGCTGCTGCGCTACGGCACCACCTCGGGCCTGGTGTTCTGCACCTCCCACCCTGAGTCGGTGCATGCCCTATTCGAGGCTGGCGAGCAGCGGGGCATGGCCCTGTCCGCGGGCAAGGCCATGATGGACCGCCATGCCCCCGAAAACCTGAAGGACACGGCCCAGAGCAGCTACGACGACAGCCTCGCGCTGCTGCAGACCTGGCACAAACGCGGACGCCAACGCTACGCGATCACACCACGGTTTGCCGCGACTTCAACGCCGGAACAGCTTTCGCTCGCCGGCAAGCTGGCCGCCGAGCACCCGGATGTCATGGTGCAGACACACTGGGCGGAGAACACCGGCGAAATCCAGTGGATCCGTGAACTGTTCCCGGAACGCTCCAGCTATCTGGACGTCTACGATCACTATGGTCTGCTCGGCGATCACACCGTTCTGGCACACGGCATTCACATCGATGATGTCGACCGAAAACGACTGTCAGAGACCGGCACCCGCATCGCCTTTTGCCCTACCTCAAACACCTTTTTGGGCAGCGGACTGTTCGACTTCCGGGAAGCCCGCGAAGCCGGTGTTGCGGTCGGGCTTGCCTCTGACGTTGGCGGCGGCACCAGCCTGTCGATGCTCGCCACCATGGCCGAGGCCTACAAGGTTTGTCGGCTTCGAGGCCAGACTCTGACGCCCTGGCAGGCGTTCTACCTCGCCACACTCGGCAATGCCCGGGTCCTGCATCAGGATCAGCAGACCGGCAGCTTTCAACCTGGACGTCATGCCGACTTCGTGGTCCTGAATCCGGGTGGAACACCTCAACTGGCCATGAAACAGCAATTCACACACACGCCCTTCGAAACTCTCTTCAATCTGATGATTCTAGGGGACGACCGGGCCATCACCGCCACCATCGTGGCCGGTGAAATACGCCACCAGGCAGCCGAAACTGACGCTGCCATCACCCCCACTTACCTCACCCAAGGAGCCTGAACCATGGAAGCCTACCTCAGCGAATGGTTGTCCCTTCTGGTCCGCTGGTTTCACGTTATCGCAGGCGTTGCCTGGATCGGCGCATCGTTTTACTTCATCTGGCTGGACAATCACCTGCGGGAACCACCGGAATGGAAGAAAAAGGAAGGCATAAAGGGTGACTTATGGGCCATTCACGGCGGCGGTTTTTACGAGGTCGCCAAATACAAAATGGGGCCGAAGGAAATGCCCCGGGAGCTACACTGGTTCAAGTGGGAAGCCTATTCAACTCTGCTCAGCGGTCTGGCTCTGCTGTTTGTTGTTTACTACATGGGCTCGCCGGGATATCTGATCGACCCGGCCAAGGCAGATCTCAGCACCGGTGCCGCTATCGCAATCGGCCTTGGCACCATTGCCGTCGTCCTGGCGATCTACGAGACCCTGATTCGAAGCCCTCTGGCTGACAAAGGCAAGGCGTTCGCACTGATTCTGTTCGGCATTCTGGTTCTCGTCGACTGGGGTCTGTTTCAGGTGTTCTCAGGCCGAGGCGCGTTTATCCACGTCGGGGCCGTAATCGGGACCATCATGGTGGCGAACGTCTTTCTCGGCATCATGCCCTCACAACGGGCACTGGTCGCCGCCGTTCAGGCGGGGGAAGACGCAAACGAAAAGGTCGCTCGACTGGCCATGCTCGCCAAACTGCGCTCGACCCACAATAACTACCTGACGCTGCCGATCATCTTCATCATGATCAGCAACCACTACCCGCTACTGTATGGCAATCCACACGGCTGGGCGGTTCTGGCGGCCATCGGGTTCATCACAGCCTTTGCCCGGCACTACTTCAACCTGCGCCACCGGGACATCAACCAGCCCTGGATACTGGCAGTCGCCGCGGGGCTCACCGTCGCATTAATCTGGAGTATTGCCCCGGCACCGACAACCATGTCTGATACGACTCACCTCCCAGAGGTCAGTGACGAGGCCGCAAGCGCCCTCATCAACACCCACTGCGTGGCCTGCCATGCCAGCAGCCCAGGCCATCCGGCCTTTCAGGCAGCGCCGGCCGGTATCAAACTGGAGAGCCTATCGCTTCTGGCCATGCATGCCGGCAAGGTGCGCCAGGTGGCGGTAGATTCTCACTACATGCCGCTGGGCAACCTGACTGGCATGACCGACGAGGAACGCCAGCAACTGGGACAATGGCTGCAGGACAACAAACTCTGACATTACCCTGAAAAAAAGGGCCTCCCGAAGGAGGCCCTTTCTCATTTGGGGCATGCTATCCCGATTACTTCCGAGCTTCGGCCGCCTTCTCTGCGGCATCGAAGTTGGCCTGGATTCGCTGCAGCAGGTAGTCCCGTGCAGAAATCGGTGGGTATTTCTTTTCCGGCCCTTGAATGATCTGCTCTTTATTCGCCTGACAGAAGAACGCCATGCTGTAACGTGGGCCGTTGTAGTCGCCCTCCTTCGGCATCCTGACCCGATGCAGGGTGGACTTCAGACGATCATCGCTCCAGCGCATCAGCATGTCACCGATATTGCAGGTAATCCGGTCCTCTTTCGGCGCCACCGTGAACCACTCGCGATCATCGCCCTTGCCCTCGGCACCTTTGCCCGGACTGACCTGCAAGCCACCCTGACCTTCCTGCTGGAACACCATGGTCAGGCAATCAAAATCGGTATGGGCCCCAGCGCGCCAGATCGACTCGTCCAAGCGAGCATCGTCGGCCAAAGGCAAATAATGCAACAACCGCAGCGTGCTCTGATAATCGTCCAGGCGACGATCATGGGCTTGGGTAAAGAAGTCCCGCTCAAACCCGAGGCGCTCGGCAAAACAAGACAGCACTGTCATACCCAGCTGCCAGGCGCGGTTCTCGAAATCCAGCATCACCCGGTTGAATTCCGGGACCACCGTCTGGTTCGGCCAGAGGCCATCCATATGCGGAAGGGTGATCTGATATGACTCTTTATCATCCGCCGTTCCGGTGGACGGCCGTACCTGTGATTTGAACTCCCAACCGGCATTCAGCCCTTTTTTCAGCGGGTATTGTTGCTTGCTGCCTTCCGGCAACGCAAAAAAGCGCTCGGACAAGGCAAAAGCCTGCTTGATCAGGTCAAGTTCAAGCCCGTGGTTGGACAGCTGGAAAAAGCCCACCTCAGTGGCGGCTTGCCAGAGTTGATCGGCGATCTCTTCCCGACGGTGCTCAAAGTCAGACAGATCAATAATGGGTATGTCCCCTTCGATCTCCCGGCCCATACCGCCAAAGGTGGTTTCCAGGTTCAGTTCTTTCAGAGCGTATTTTTCTGCAGTGTGAGTCATCGTGCCTCCCGGCATATCGTCAATGAATGGAACGGTTTCCGAAGGCGAACAGGGCGGGAATGCGGGAGGCAGAACAAGGCCATCGCCGCCAACCGCGCCTGCGGGCGCTTCCGGTCGACGACTGAGCAATGACCTGAGATCGCGCGTTTGGCGATTCCTGACTGCTTCTACTCAGACTCGCAGGCGATCCCCGAGAGAACCGAACCTGCCATGCAGAAGAAAGCAGCATTCGTGCCACCCACCTAACTCCACGGCCGCGTTGAAATTCAAGTGCTTGGGGCTATGCAGAGGACTAAGGTGAGCTCCAGGAGAGCCACTCGAGTGCACGCTCCGGCCTTGATGCACCAGAAGAAAGCACAAAAACCGGCGGCCGCGAGGAAAGTCCCCCGTTCTGACCGACCGGTCAGGAAATGGACACAATCTTGCATTGCAGTCCCGGGTAATCATTATTCAGAAGAGTAGAAGCGGTCAGAGGAAAGCCCGATACCGGCAACACCTCGGGACATTGCTCTTGAACATCGAGAGGAGCAACCAATGGACTACCTTATCAAGAACGCTGCCGCAGTAGCGTCCACCGAGTTCCCGGATGCCCGGGACCTGCGTATTCGGGGCGGATACATCACCGAGCTAGGCAACGCCCTGGCCCCCACACCGGAGGATCCGGAAACCGTCATTGACGCGGCTGGCTGCGTGGTCTGGCCGGGGCTGGTGAACACTCACCATCACCTTGCCCAGTCTATCATGAAAGGCGTGCCGGAAGGGCTGAACCAGGACCTTGGCGCCTGGCTCAGCAGTGTGCCTTACCGTTTCTGGCCCAAGGTTACGCCGGAGCTCATGTACCATGCGGCTCGTCTCGGGCTGTATGAACTGATCCGTTCGGGCAGCACAACCTGCGCCGACCACCATTACCTTTACCACAGCACCACCAGCCCAGAGCTGGAAGACGCCGTCTGGCAGGCCGCCGAGGAACTCGGCATCCGGATGGTTCTGTGCCGGGGCAGCGCCACGGAAACCGGCTCTCATGAGGGCATGATCGAACACAAGATCGAGCCGGAAAGCATTGAGCAGATCATCGAGCGTCTCGATGCAAGCCGAAAGAAGCACCATCAGACCGGCCCCGACGCAATGAAAAAGCTGGTGGTAGCACCGACCAGCCTGATCCACTCCAGTTCACCGGAAGGCCTGAAAGCCCAAGCGCAGTGGGCACGGGAAAACAAGCTGAAAATGCACTCGCATCTGCTGGAGGTGGATTTCGACGAGATTCAGGCCCAGCAGAAATATGGTCAGAGCGCGATCGATTATGCGGAATCCTGCGGCTGGCTGGGACAGGACGTGTGGTACGCGCACCTGGTTCACAGTGACCCCCATGCCATCGAGCGCCTTGCCGCCACACAGACGGGCATCGCACATTGTCCCACCTCAAACTGCCGCCTTGGTAGCGGGATCGCGCCGGTGATCCGCATGGCTGAAGCCGGTGTCCCCATTTCCTTGGGGGTAGACGGTTCGGCCTCTGCCGAGTCCGGCTCGATGCTGCAGGAGCTGAACCTGACCTGGCTGATTCACCGAGCTCAGAACGGGCCCGATGCGACCACACTGGAACAGATTCTTGAGTGGGGAAGCCAGGGTGGCGCCGACCTCCTAGGCTTGGAGAACACCGGCAGCCTAGCCGTCGGAAAAGCAGCAGACCTGGTACTGTATGACATCGACAAACCCCGCTTTGCCGGGGTGCACGCTCCGTTGATGTCGCCACTCATGTGCGGTGAGCCGGTGCACGTCAGAGACAGTTTCGTGCAGGGCAGGCGAATTGTGACCGATGGTCAGATTGGCGGTCTGGACGAGGCTGAGTTAACCCGGAAGGTGCAGGAAAGCGTCAGGCAACTCCTCGATAACGCCTGATCCTCGCTGAGAATCAAAAAAACCGGCGGGCTAACCACCCGCCGGTTTTTTGTGTAGAGCGAGCCGCGTTTACTTCGGAAGCGTCGCAGTCATGCCTTCAACGTACCAGTCCATAGTGGCCAGCTCTTCTTTGGTCATGGACACCCCGTCAGGCACCCGAAGCTTGCCGGATTGGTCTTTCAGAGGGCCGGTAAACGGATGGAGTTCGTCATTGCCGATGGCCTCAATGACAGAGTCCACCTTGGCCCTCTGCTCTTCGGTCAAACGGTCAGAGATGCCAACCACTCGGATTACGTCCTCAGAGATACCACCCCAAAAGTCAGCCGATTCCCAGGAGCCATCCATAACCGACTGCACCGTGTCGATGTAGTAAGGCGCCCAATTGTTGACCACGGACTGCAGGTGAGCATCGCCACCAAACTTCCGCATATCTGAAGCCTGGCCCACACCCCAGTTGCCCCGTTTGTCCGCTGCGATCAGCGGCGCCGGGCTATCAGTGTGCTGAACAATCACGTCTACACCCTGATCCATCAGCGCATTGGCGGCATCTGCCTCTTTCGCCGGATCAAACCAGGTATTGACCCATACCACCTTGAGCTCGATATCCGGGTTAACTTCCTTGGCGCCAAGATAGACCGCGTTGATATCACGGATCACTTCTGGAATCGGGAAGGAAGCAATGTAGCCGAGCGTGTTGGTCTCAGTTACCAGGCCGGCAGCCGTACCGGTCACATAACGACCTTCGTAGGTGACCGACAGATAGGTGCCCAGGTTTTCGCTTTGCTTGTACCCGGTTGCGTGCAGGAAGGTGATATCCGGGAACTCCTTCGCAACCCGCTCAGTGGCGTTCATAAACCCGAAGGAAGTCGTGAAGATTACATCATTGCCGGCCTGGGCCAGACGACGGATGGTTCGCTCGGCATCGGCCCCCTCATTGACGTTTTCAACATAGGCGGTTTCAACCTTGTCTCCGAAGTGATCTTCAAGGGCAAGGCGTCCCTGATCATGCTGGTAGCTCCAGCCGTGGTCACCGATGGGGCCTACATAGACAAAGCCCACCTTCATCGGGTCTTCTGCCATGACCGGCAGTGATAGACTGAGTGTGGCAGCAAGTACCAGGCTCGATTTCAGTTTCATGGATACCCTCCTGAGGGTTTGGCTCGTTTTGCTTTTCCGTTCGGATCGCTTACTAAACAGAAAACTCAGCAAAAAGCTGGCCAATTGCTCAGGTTTTGTAAGTCCATATTTAAAAGGGCTTTTCTATGGCGATTGCCGTCGGCTTTGAAAAACAACGCACCAATCAGGGTCACCCAACCCCCTCTGCACCGCCACGACTCGTTGCTCCCGATAAGAACGCCCCGGGGACACGTGCGGCCCCGACTTAGCAATGGGCTTATAAAAATAAAAAAAATTCTGAAGTTTCTGGAAGATGCGTCGATATATAGAGCATAAGGACCCACTCTCCCAGAGTCCGCACCAGGCGATCACAGCATGCGCAAGAACCTTCCAGTCACGAACAATGAGAAGAATTTTCTTCCCTCTCAAAAGCTAATCTCATCAACAGACCTTCGGGGAAAGATTCTCCACTGCAATGACGCCTTTGTTGAGGTCAGCGGTTTTACCCGAGAAGAGCTCATTGGCCAACCCCACAACATCGTGCGCCACCCAGACATGCCTCCGGAAGCGTATGAAAATATGTGGTCGCACCTGAAGTCCGGTCAGCCCTGGATGGGGATGGTAAAAAACCGTTGCAAAAACGGCGATTTCTATTGGGTCAGCGCCTATATAACGCCAGTAACCGCAAACGGAGAAGTTGTAGGCTATGAATCCGTTCGGTCCTGCCCTCACGCGCAAGATGTCGCTCGAGCCGACAATCTTTACAGCAGACTCCGTCAAGGTAAGGCCAGCACGTCATGGTGGAAGCGCTTTACACCAAGCACACTGTTCCTGACGGGCGTGCTACTCGCTACAGCGGCCCTGTTTTTATTTGGCCAACCGCTTGCAGCGCAGATTGTGGTTGCTGTCGGCACCGCGGCTTACATCATCGGGCTTCATGTGGCCAAGAAGCAATTGATTCAATCGATCACTGAGCTGATGGGCAAAACATTCACGGATAACCTGGCGGCACGCACCTACACTGATGACGATCTGCAGCTGGGCAGAGTCAAAGTGGGCGTTCGGGCGCAACAAGCTCATCTTGATGCCGTTCTAACCCGGATAGAAGACGCTGCCGGGAACGTAAAAGTCGGTGCCGTCCAGGGTCTGGAGATCACATACGAGGCTCAAGAGACCCTGCGCAGACAGCAAGCCGAAACCGAGCAAGTGGCCGCCGCCGTGCACGAGATGGCTCAGACGATTGGTGAGGTATCGGCCAACGTCCAACAAACAGCAGAAAGTGCAGAGGGCGCCCGGGAGCTTTCGAACCGCGGCGCAACGGTTGTCGCAGCCACCCGAGAGTCCATTCAAAACCTGAAAACGACCGTGCACGGCATCAGCGAGTCGGTCGGTGAGCTGGCAACAGAAAGCGCCAAGATCGCCGGCGCCGCCAAGATTATCGAAGACATTGCCGATCAAACCAACTTGCTCGCCCTAAACGCAGCTATCGAAGCCGCCAGGGCTGGGGAGCACGGCCGAGGGTTCGCCGTGGTCGCCGATGAAGTCCGCAATCTTGCAAGACGCACACAAGACTCCACTCGCGAAATTCACGGCATCATTGACATGTTGTTGTCGCGATCATCGGAATCCGTCAACGTCGCTGAGCAAGGAAACAAAGCTGCTGACGAAGGCCTCGATCGAATGCTGGAAGCTGAAGAAACGCTCTCTCAGATCACCGGTTCGGTGAGCACAATTGCCGAGATGGCCATTCAAATGGCGGCGGCCGTTGAGGAACAAGTGCAGGTATCTGATCAAATTAACGAGCAAGTGGCCCAGATTTCCGTACTCGCGGCAGACAACCTCGATAAAGGTGAAGAATCGACCGTTAGCGTGCAGCAAATGGAGAGAATCGCCGGAGAGCTGCACGAACTGGTCGTCAGGTTCAAGTAGTCTAGGACACCGGCTTGCGACTGAAAATTCCAACAATAGGGGTACCCTGCTCCCGCAGAATCGGCTCGATATCATCGTGTAATGCGTGATAACGATAAAACGGTACGCGCGGGAACAGGTGGTGAATCGAGTGCAGGTTCTGCCCTAACCAGAACCAGCCCAGGGGTTTCATCCAGACCGGCATGATCAAGCTGTTGGTGTTTCGATAACGAGCGGAGTCCTGGTAGGGAATGTGCGGCCGATAAGCGAACCAGTACGCGGTAAAAAAGCCGCCAATAAAGTAACTCACAAACAATACCCAGCCGGCATAGGCCACGTCCGTCAGCATGACAAAAGCGACTCGCCAGCCCAGCGATACCGCAACTTCCGTGCAATAGACAGCGCGCTCTTTGGTGGTTGCCTTGCTCCAATGTGTGGTCACGAAAAATGTGTTTTGCAGCCAAAGAAACCGGAACACCGTGACCACCGCATTCATCAGGCCCTTGCCCATACCGCTGATCACATAATCGGGATCTTTGTCCGGCTGATTGGTGTACCGGTGGTGGGTCATGTGCTCCAGTCGATGGGAGGCATACGGAATCGCAATCAGCGGTGCCATCAAGTAGCCGCAAGCGTCATTAAGCCAGCGCAAACTCTCGTATTTGCCGTGAACATTTCCATGCGCGGCCTCATGCACCGGCGTATACGACATGTACGTTAACGCCGCCAACGCCAGCACTGTCACACCCGGATTCAGCCACCCAATGGCAAACAACCACAAAACCACCACATAGCCCGAGAGCACCAACGCCACCAGCACCATCGTTGGCCAGGCTATCTCGCCCATATAGTGTTTGGCGAACTCCACCGCTTCTCGGTTTGGATTCTTCTTATCGTGCGACATAGCTCCGGTCTCATGCGTAGGATTCGAACAGCCATACAATCTAGTTGCCCGAGACGCATTCCCCAAGGACATCTGCGGCCATTCGAGGGACTCTTTAGGCCAAGTACCATGCAATCACCGAAACCGATACACTTTGCCCATGCTGAAACAAGAATCGACCCTCCACCCCATTGCCATCAGTCAGGTAATGATCAACTTTGCCGCCAGCCATGGTGTCACGGCGGATGTTTGTCTGGATGGAACATCAATCACTGGAGGCGAGCTGCAGGACGGGGAAGCACTGATTACCCGGGAACAGGAAATTCGCCTGATCGAGAACTTGATTCAGGCACTCCCGGACACGCCTGCGCTGGGGTTCAAGCTCGGGCTGCAATACAACGTGGCGACTTTCGGGGTGTGGGGTTTTGCGCTCCGCACCAGCCGAACGCTAAGAGATGCGGCTAACACGGCACTGCGCTATCTGCCGTTGAGCACCGCCTATTGCCGCATGTACACCTTTGAGGAGGGTGGACGCTTTGGAATCGGGCTAGACCCGGAACCTATTCCCCACCATTTGCGCCAGTTCCTGCTGGAACGGGATCTGGCCACCGGTATAAACCTGCTGAAAGAGCTTAGTTTGTCTGGTCTGAGCATCTGCGCCGCCGAATTTCAGGGGCCACCGCCCGATCACGTCGGGCTGCTCACTGACACATTGGGTGTACCACCGAGTTTCCATAGCCACCGCACAGCCATGCTGGTTTCCGCCGAAGCCGCTGACCGGCCGCTGCCGACCTTTAGCCCCCGGCTCGTGCGCATGCTGGACGACCAATGCCGGTTTCAGCTCGAACAAAGACAAACCAGTGGCCTGACGGGCATGGTGAGACAGCAAGTGCTGGGTGCGCTGGGGCTGGTCGCCACACTCGACGAAGTCGCCAGCAAGCTGGCTATGTCGCCGCGCAGTTTGCGCCGGAAGTTGGAACAGGAAGGCAGCAGTTTCCGCGCAATCGTTGAAGAAGAGCGGCGCCAAACCGCCACCCAGATACTCAGCAGCAGTGACATGAAGCTGGATGAGCTGGCCATTCACCTGGGCTATACCGACACCGCAAGCTTTACCCGCGCATTCCGGCGATGGATGGGCATGTCCCCAGGTGAGTATCGCAGGCAAAACCAACATGGCTCCTGAGAACTCAACCTCAGAAGCCTGACGTCATTTTTCTCCCCACAATTTCATCCATTTTTTAGTGAAGGCGTGAGAGCTTACGGCCAGGTGTACTTAGGCAAGGCCACTCCCTGCTCAGACAATCGGGACGTTATACTGTGCCGCAGCCTGACCACATCCTTCACTGGTTGTTGCCGTAACCGATGAACTTCATCTGGCGTAAAGTGTTCAACCACCACACCGGGCTTACCCCAACGATCAACCACGAGGTTCATCACGCGGGCAATCTCGTTGTTGCTAAGGCCGGCGCCGACAACGCCTGGCACATGCATCAGATAAAGCCGCCCTTCCTCATCGTTAAAAAATTCATCAACAAAGCCGGGAAACGTTGGGATTCCGGCCGCCTCTACTCCCTCGCCATCCGTGCCATGGCAACCTGCGCACCGTAATACATAGTTGGCCTCAGCCGACCGTTCCGTCGCAGCGGCCTGCGACAACAGTTGCCCGGCTAAAAGAAGAGGGATCAACAACCGCCCCACCCGTTTCCCGCTCATTGTCTTAACTCCCTGTGCTCAGAAATGGTTTAACACCAACTGACAAATCAACCATTCGCCACTCCGAGAACCACCGATACCGTGCAGTGGTAGCCTTTGTTGGTATTGGCCATGCACCAGTTGATGTCATTGTGCAGTGCCATCCGGTAGCCCGGGCGCTCACCTTCGCTGGTGAAACAGAAGGTCGAACTGGGCACCGTTGCCCGGCCGCAGCAATCGTTGTACGAAACCAGATAGTCTTTTTCGTCGTTGGGGTTCCGGCACGTACCAATCCAGGACACTTTCGAAGCCTCTGTACCCGGAGGGCAAGAAGTCAAAGAGCCACCGGACGTGGAGCAGAGATTTCCATCCAGAGCACAGTGTTTCCAATAGCTACAGTCGTTTTCATCCTCTACGGTAGCGGCAAATGCGGCGCCTCCCAAAGAGCGGTCGAACGGCAGAACCGGAGCCAGCATGGCACCGGCAAACACCGTACCCGCTTTGGCCAGGAACGACCTGCGGCCGTATTGTTGAGCCGCTTTCCGGGTACTTTTCTCGGACGCTTTATCGACCAGGTTAAATAAACGATTCATCATGTTGGACATAATGTCCTCCCCAATTTTCATTAATGTGCAGTTTTGCTGACCAGATCCTGGATGGATGCATAGCCGGTTTCCAACGCATTGAACAAGCTCTCCAGCTGTTCCCTGGAGTTCACCAATCCCTTTGCTCTTACCACACCCTGTTCATCCAGAAGCACAGCAAATGGCAGGCGTGAGACCTTGTAGGTCACGCCAAGGTGCTCCGATAGCACATAGGGAAATTGTTCCAGCCCCTGCTCCGAAATCAGCTTCTCGTGCCTCGGCTGATCGCCATCGCTGGCCAGAACCACAGACAACCAATCGGCTTCGGACGCGCTGATCGACTTCAAGGCCGGTACCAGCTTTTTGCAGATCGGGCATGTTGGGGACAGGAAGAACACCAGCGTATGAGTGTTGGACGGGTTGCCAATACTGACTTTGCCTCCGGTGAGGCTATCCAGATTAAAGACCGGGGATGTTTCACCGATTTTAGGGCCGCTGTCGTTGATCATTGCCCCCACGGGCGCAACCCGCTCATGCAGAATGCCGATCTGGCGGGCCATCACAAAGAACCCGAGTATCAGCGCTGCAACCAGCACCGCCAGAACAAAAACAGAAAACGATAAAATTGCCACAGTATTACCCTCTGAAATTCACGATTTGCCAGTGGTGGTGAGACGCCGTTGATTCTCGGCAATGGTCCCGAGCAGGTTGTAGATCAGCCATAGCCCGATACCCGCGCCAAGGGCCACCACCAACGCGCTTGCGGCCAACACTTCCACAGCGTTCATCGCCACCACGATCGCCATACCGGCCAACAGCAGATTGCGCACGACTAGCAACCAGGACACCGGATGGGAGGCGCCGCCGCAGCCACACTCAATCTGACTGCGCCCGCGAAACAGGTTCACCGCCATGGCACAGCCATAAAGCAACAGCAGAGCTCCCAGCCCGATGGCACCCAGCCAGGAAGTGGCCGGGTAGAGCAACAGCAAAACGAGTATGGTTTCAGCAGCAATCAATGCCTTGGCTACAAACTCGGCCACCGATTCCGGCACCAGGCGATAGTCAATGACGTAACCCAGAAACCGGCCGTAATCCGAAACCTTGTGCCATACCGCGTGTGCAAACAGCAGAGCCAGCACCACCGTCGCCGTCAGCACACTCATTTCCAGATACTCCAGAACCATTCTCAGGACTCCGTCAGAGAGAAAATGGCCCAGCCGCCCACACCGTCAAGAGAGTTGGTTTCTTCCAGCGCAAAGTCGGCATCCACTTGCACCTCATAGCGATAGAGCATGCCGTCCTCATCCAGACCAAACAGCACCGGCTGCTCGCCACCCGTTACCGACAGCGAAACCAGATGTTTGACTTCCGAACGACCCTGAACCTCACCGGATTCCAGGTCGACTACCCACACTTCCTCTGCGCCATTCTTATGACTGCCATCGTAGGGTTCGGAGTGCATGGTGATGAACACCAAGTCGTTAGCTTCGTTGTAAGCAATCAGATCCACACCGCCTGGGGCCCATTCTCCGTCGCCCATGGAACCCACCGTTTTTTTGCTGACCAAACGAGGGGCTGTATCGCTGTCCGAAACCTGGTAAAGATCGCCGCTGAAGGAAATGAAAAGAAGGTTCTCACCCGCACGCTTACCCACGATAAAAATGGGGTCTTGGTCAGGGTCAAAAATAGCTTCACTACTGTCCGGAGAACCAAACTCGCCGTTGGAATCCAAAGAGAAACTCTGGAACCGTCCATCGCCACAAATCGTGGTGAACTTCACCGAATCCAAAGCCGGGTAGATGCCATAGCAACCGGGGGTGGGTACTTCCTGCAGAACGCTTCCGTCCTCCAGATCCACTACGGTTACCGAAGTCGCAGGTGTGGCGTTTTGTACAAACGCGTAATTGTCATCGTGTGAAATTGCCAGAATGGCATTGGATGGCGCGACCTGAGCCGCTTTATCCGGCACGATCACTTCACGCAAGGTGGTCAGGGTTGGAATGTCATATTCTTGAAGGACGGACTCCGTTGGCCCCGACATGATTCGTTTTGCGTAATGAGACAAGCTGTAGAGGCGAGTGAAATCACTGTTGACGGCCATTTGGCCAACGATGCCAAAGCTCAGGTTTCCCTTTACGCTGAGGTCATCTCTCGACAAAACGACCGTCTGACTCGAGCCTTCCCAGCTCTGATCCAGAACAAACAGGTTGGGGCCAGGCTGAATCCGCTCTTCCACGGTCAGAACCTCTGGCACAAAAACCTCAGTCGCCTGCACTGCTCCTGAAAGCAGAACGCTGGCCAATGCCACAGCCGACAAACTTGATCTGTGCATACTCAAACCTCCGAATGAAATTGAAAGCGCGTTGCTGCGCGCCTGATCCGGAGAAAAGCACAGAGTGTGCCATTGATGTCTTTTCTAGTCGTTTCGCCAACAGCTGACTAAATACCAATCAGAGTGATTGATTTGCGCACGATTTTCTCGCATTTCTCATCCTGTAAACCTTAGCCCCAAAAATAAAAGCGCACCAAAACAGTCACTAAGGCTCAAAAAGAGTGCATGGTTATAATGAGTAAGTTAACAATGAGGAGGGTTTTCAGCTGACGGGCGAACCCCACGCTGAGCCAAATCGCTCAGGTCGACAAGCCGCGTTCAAGTGATGAATGATGACGTCGATATTGATCCGGTGTCAGATTAAACCAACGCTTGAATGCCCTCCGGAAATTGGCACTGTCGTGGTAATTCAATAGCTCGGCGATTGCCTCAACCGACAGTTTACTGTCCAGCAAATACCCTACCGCCTGCTGCGACAGAATTTCATCCCGCACTTGACGGAAGCTGGAACCTTCCTGCTTTAACCGCCGTGCCAAGGTGCGCTTACAGATGAACATCGCAGCGGCCGCCTCCTCTTCACTGAGCACGCCCGGCGGGTGTGACAGCATCATTTTCTGTACCTGATATTTGCAGCTGTTCGTGTTTGGATTCAGCTGTGCCAGCATCGCTTCGCAATGCCGGAGCGCCATGTTATAGCTTTCATGGTTAGCGGAAGCGTTCGAAATCTTGCAGACCTCAAGTGGTACTTTCAGAACGTAGGCGTCGGCGCCAAACCGGATACTTGCCGGAATGTGTTCCTCATAGCGAACCGCATAAGCAGGCTTTTGGTGCATGAAATCGATGCTAGCTTCACATAAAGGACGCCCGACGATGAACTCTGCGGTGTCGAAAAAAATGACTGTAAAGATTTCACTTAGCAGTCGAAGAAGGTCTTGTTCCAGCGCCACAGCGTATTCGCAGCTCAGCTCCAACCATTCTCCATCAATCACCAGATCAAGCCGGGCCAGATTCATTCGCGTTGGCAGGTAAGCTTGAAAGGCCTTCAATGCGGTAAGCAAATCCGGACTGCTGTTCACCAGAAACCCCAGGGCACCGTGGGTGGGTGAGGTCAGCCTCTGACCCAAGCGCAAACCCAAGGTATCGTCCTTGGCGATCCGCAGACAGTTGCTCAGGATCTTCAGTTGCTGATGCGGCGTCAGTAAGGTGCTTTCCTGCAGAAATTGCTCTACCGACAGTTGGGTGTTCGCCAATAGGTCCGACATATCACGGGCCAGCAAACCCAACTCCCGGGCAACTAAGCGGCTATAACTGGAAGGAATGCTGGGCAAATCGAGGTCAACAACGTTCATCATTATTGTTATATCAGTTAGTTAGCGTGAAGCTTCAGCGCAGCGCACACAGCACGCATTCAATAAGAGTCTTTTAATGACCCCCACCTGTCAAGTAATGACCTGCCGGAACACCCAAGCTACCCGTAATCTGACTGCCATAGCGCTTATCCCGAAGCCCACACAAACGAGGTGTCTATGGCACAAATCACATTTATCGAACACACCGGCGCAGAACATGTGGTGGAAATCGCAGAAGGCCAATCGCTGATGCAGGCTGCCGTCGACAACGGCGTGCCCGGCATCGACGCAGACTGCGGCGGCGCCTGCGCCTGTGGCACCTGCCATGTCATTGTCGATGACAACTGGATGCAGGCCACCGGCAACATCAATGCCGATGAGCTGGGTATGCTGCAGCTCACTCCCGAGCGATCCGATACCTCGCGTCTGGCGTGTCAGATCACGCTTTCAAAATTGCTGGATGGCTTGGTCGTGCGCTTGCCGGAGTTTCAGATGTAAGCCAGGGCGCGCACATTCTGTTTGTAACCGATGATACATACTCCATAAAAATAACACTGACCCTGGAGCTTTGCATGAGCCTACTGAGCCCTTTCCTTGAACCGGTGGCGAATAAAGCCGCAGCTACTGTGCCTATTGAATGGCAAATCAAAGGTATGCACGTCTTTCAGAACTTGAAGAAACATATTGGAAGGCGTGAACAGCCACCGATTTTCAAAGAAACGCCACTCCCGGAGGCCTCCTCCCTGGCGCTGGAAGACATCGATGTCAGCAACCCATTTCTGTACCGGCAAGGCTTGTCGCATTCCTACTTCAAGCGGCTAAGGGACGAGTGCCCCGTACACTATCAGAAGCACAGTCCCTTCGGGCCCTTCTGGTCGGTGACCCGCTATGAAGACATCATGTTTGTCGATACCCACCACGATCTTTTCTCGGCCGAGCCCATCATCTCCCTCGGCCCACCACCGCCGGGTCTGGAAATAGAAACCTTCATCGCCATGGACCCGCCCAAGCACGATGTTCAGCGTCAGGCCGTTCAAGGCGTGGTCGCACCTAAAAATCTGGCACAAATGGAAAGTCTGATTCGCAGTCGTACAGCGGATGTATTAGATCACTTACCGGTGAACGAACCCTTTGACTGGGTTCAGAGTGTGTCCATCGATCTGACCTCGCGCATGCTGGCAACCCTGTTCGACTTCCCTTACGAACAACGCCATAAACTGGCCTACTGGTCCGACATGGCCGCCGCGCCTCCTGAATCGACCGGCGGCACCGCAGGCATCGATGAATCGTTCATTGCATCGGCCGACATGGCTAAACAGATGTCCTTGCTGTGGCGAGAAAAAGAAGCCCGAAAAGCCGCAGGAGAAGAGCCCGGTTTCGACCTGATCAGTTTGTTGCTGTCGAACGAAAACACCCGCACCATGATCAATCGCCCCATGGAGTTTCTGGGCAACATGGTGCTGCTGATCGTGGGTGGGAATGACACCACGCGCAACTCCATGACCGGGGGCGTGTTAGCGCTGAATCAGTTCCCCGAGGAATTCACCAAACTCAAACAAAACCCCAGCCTGATACCCAACATGGTTTCGGAAATCATTCGCTGGCAAACGCCTTTAGCCTATATGCGCCGCGTTGCCAAACAAGACCTTGAGCTGACCGGTAAAACGATCAAGAAGGGCGACAAGGTGGTGATGTGGTACGCCTCGGGCAATCGCGATGAGCGAGCCTTCGAGGAAGATCCGGACCGGTTTATCATCGATCGCAAGAACGTGCGTAAACACCTTTCTTTTGGCTTTGGCGTGCACCGCTGCATGGGCAACCGTTTGGCGGAAATGCAGTTGCGGATTCTATGGGAGGAAATCCTGAAGCGGTTCGACGACATTGAAGTGCTGGATGAGCCAGAGTATGTGCAGTCAAACTTTGTCCGCGGCTACACCAAGATGATGGTGAGGCTTAAGGCCAAGGCTTAACAGCAACAATCCAAGACATAGCACTCAAACCTTTAATGAAACCATGTTTTATCCAGCGGAATATTATTAATTTTTAATAAAGACGCGCCTTTAATCTCAAGCATCGGGCTGTTTCGGGCACAAAAAACCGCAGATATTCATCTGCGGTTTCCTTAAACAGCTCTGTCTTCTCTAGCTAACTCGCTATTCACTGGTGCTCACAGCTAGACACCGAGCGATTCAATGTCTCGCCCTAGCATTGCCAACTGGTGAGCGTAAGAGTTACGTAACTTCTCACCAGACACCAGATAAGAGGGTGCCGCACAGGTTAACGCCATAGTCGTGCCATCCTGCAAATGAATCGGCACACCCGCAGAGTTAATATTCCGGTCCCAGTCGCCCAATGACAAGCAGAATCCGTGCTCTTGATAATCGGATACCGCCTGATCAAGCCCCTCTTTAATGGTCGACCATTTTTCGCCATGCTTCTCAGCCAGCGCATCGTCAATCTGTTTGCGTACCGGATCACTGACCGCACAATAATAAGCTCGGCCGGCAGAAGTCGTCGACATTGGCAGTTTCAGGCCGATATCCATCCGCAGCAATGTTGCCTCCGGCGGCATGCGGTTTTCCACGTAAATCATGTGCAAGCGGTCGCGACAAGTAAGACCCACAGACATATTGGTTTGCCGAGCGAACTCATCCATATATGGTTTGGCCAACTGCCTTACCTTCAGGTTCGATACATAGGCATAACCCAAAGCCAGTACGCCAGAACTAAGCTGGTACTTTTCCAATTGCTGGTTGTAGCTCAGATAACCCAGCTTTGTCAGGGTATAGGTCATACGGGAAACGGTAGGCTTCGGGAGGCCAGCAATTCTGGCAATATCCTGATTACCCAGAATGACAGAGCCCTGACTGAACGCGCGCAGCACATCCAAACCCCGGGACAATGCCTCCACAAACTTACGATCCTTGCCCGGCTGGACCGGCGTCCCATCACCTGACGCCACGTTCAACTCCGGTGAGTTATCCTGCTGCTTTTTTGCCATAAAATGCCTATTTTCTGAAACTTCATTGCCGATCACGGATAACCCAAAGCACCGTGGGCTTAATAATTACAGCTATTCTAGTTGATGAGAAACACAAGAACCACAATATTCAATCAACTTTCATGCCAGATTTGAAACACATGCACTGCCGCACACCACTGAACAACCGGATTGGATGCTCGAGCAAACTTTATCACAAAATATCGGCACGTAATTTTGCAATGCGGAATAGGTTCGTGTAATTGACAAATACACCTACTTCGCAGCATCGATGACGGCACGCTTCGTAGCGGACCAGCTGCTCCAGGCGCGAACTAACGTCGCGACCAGCCAAGGGGCTGCCGGTCAACCCAAGGTCGGCAGAACCACCGCAAATACCGCCAGCAATACCAGCAACATCGGCACCACCAGCACAACAAAAAGACCGTTCCATTGAAAAGCCACCACGTGACGGGAAACCTGCCCAAACCGGGACAGCAACATCACCGAAGGCCCGAAAGGTGAAACCATCATCGCCAGCGAGAAGCCGATAACCAGACCAATAGCAACCAGCATTGGGTCTGCACCATTTGCCACCAGTTGCGCGAGCATGCCTGACTGAACACTGAGTACGGTTATCGGAATCACGCCGACCATGGAAAACAGCGGCATGATCAACAAGCCCAATGCCGCAATCAGGTAGCTCCCCCAACCGCTAACCACAAACCCGTCGAACATATTCGCAGGCACGATAGCCGCCGCCGATACCCCCAGCATGGCAGAGCCCGCAAAAATCGCCATCTCGTTGAACATCCCGGTCAACTGCCCGACACCCTCGGTTATAGCCGAGCGTGGAGAACGCTCCTGCCACATCATATAAGCCAGAGTAACCGCCGGAACTGCCAGCATTGCCGCCACCGAAACTTTTACCTCGACCAGCGCGACCAGCAATCCCATGCAAGAGAACACCACCAGAACCAACACAAATAGTTTACCGGTGCCCGCGGGCCAGCCGTCGAGAGCAACACGTTCACCGCTGATTTCCCTGAACCGGTGCCTTTCCAACATCCAGCCAATCACAATCATCAACAACGCGGCCACAAATCCGAAAGGCAAAAGCGATGACCAGCTTAGCTGCGGCAGCTCCCGGGTGAGAATCGCGACCGCCACACTGGTCGGCGCCACCAGCGGTACCAACGCGAATCCCCGTAAGGCACTAATCAGTACACTTCGGAGCCACTGAACACGCGCATGTCCCTCGACCCCTCGTTCCTTGAGACTGTCGGCCAGGGTGCCGCACAAAAGAGTCATCATTCCGAAACTGAGTACTGACGCAATACCGCAACTCACCAAGGCATACTTGGGGTACAAAAGGGAGACCCTGCCCCCGAGCATGACATCGTGGATGCGCCGAAGCACTTCAAACCGGCGCACCAGACACTGCATCATCCCCAGACTGCCCAGAAACGTGGAATAGAACGCGGCATCCGACAGCGCATCAAGCCCGCCATCAAACCCGAGACTGCCGCTCGCCAACAGGCCAATGCTTAGCGCGAGAGAAAGCAGGAACAAAGTTCGGGCATAAACTTGAAGACGCATGCTGCCCACCAGAAACACCAGCACGAACACTAGCCCTGCAAAGGCGCTAAGAGGCTTACTCTGCAGGCAAATCGCCCCGAGCTCCATGACCACAGCAGACGCTAGCAACCAGCGAAGGGTTCCATTCATAAACCAGTCAGCCACCAAAGATGAGCAATTCTTGTAATTGAGATAGAGCCAGATTAGTCTTTTCTATGGCCATTTACAAAACTATATTCCGCACTTCGGAACCATGTAGCACGATTAGCCAAAGAAACCTTATGGGCTCATACATTGATGAGTGATTGAGAAATCCGTTTGGACGGTAGGCGGGCGCATTGCTCAACATTCGCCCTGATGACTTCCTAGCAAAGGTCATCAGAACGGAGGGAAGGGAACACAGAAAAAGGAAGGAAACACGGCGCCCGGCAGTCGGGCAAAGAGGCGATTGTAGCTTACTGAGCGATGCCCTGAACAAGCCCCAAGGCTATGGCCACTTGCACCAGCTCAGCAAACGAATCTACTTTCATTTTGGCCGTCATGTTGGCTCGGTGTCCCTCAACAGTTTTCCTGTTGATACCGAGTTCATCGGCCGCCTCCTGGTTCGATAACCCCTTAACAATCAGCTCCAAGACCTGACGCTCTCTTCGGGTCAAGCTGTCGTAACGCTCCCGGATCCGAGACTGGGAGCGGCGCTGAGCAAATCGGGTTTGATCTTTTTCCAGAGCATTGTGAACGTGATCGATCAGCACCTGATCATCAAAGGGCTTTTCGATAAACGTAGTGGCACCTTGCGTCAACGCAGTCACGGCCATATCCACATTACCGTGGGCGGAAATCATGATCACAGGCAGTTCGATATTGTACTCAGGTAACTTCTTCTGGGCGTTAATGCCACTGAGGCCCGGCATTCGCACATCCATCACAATACAACCGCTAACATTCGAATCGAAGCCCTCGAAAAATGCCAACGCATTTTCGTAGGTCTGCACGTTGAGACCGACAGACTCAAGCAGCCACTTCAAAGAGTCTCTTACGTCCGTGTCGTCATCAATAACGAAAACTGTTTGTGCATCTTTATTAGAGTTCATGGGTGATCAATCAGTAATATTGAGAGTAAATGAGAAGCGAGCGCCTCCAGCAGGGATGTTTTCTGCCCAAAGCTCACCTTCAAGATTCTCTACCAATGAACGACTGATGGCTAGCCCCATTCCAAGCCCGGTTTCTTTGGTTGAGAAAAAACGATCAAATAGGCGGGACATATCCGATTCCGAAACCCCCTGCCCCTGATCATCCACTTCAACCCGCAACTGATTGTTTGCATGGGGCTTGACACTAATGGTCACTGTGGCCGTTTCTTCCTGGTCGGTTGAAGCGCTTGCCTCTATAGCGTTCACAATCAGGTTCAACAAGACCTGCTCCAGCTGAATTTTATCCCCTCTGACTGCTGGCAAGTCTGCCGGTTGCTCAAACACGATGCCAACGTTATCCCGTTCTGCCATGCTCTCGCAGAAGTCGATCATCTCGCCAATCAACTCGGATAAATTGAGGCGGGTAACAACCGGTTCCTGTTTGCGGGTAAAGTCCATCATTCGATGGATAATCTCCCCAGCCCTCAGCGCTGTCTTGATGCTTCGGGTAATCGGTAACTCTACATCACTCCAGGACAATGTAGGCTTATCGGCGAACCTGCGCTCAATCCCGCGGAGATAGTTCACCATCGCCGAGAGTGGCTGGTTCAACTCATGGGCCAGGCTCGATGCCAGTTCTCCCATGGTCACCAACCGGCTCGCGTGATTGATATCAGCCTGGTACTGCTTGAGCTGCTCTTCCGCAGCTTTTTTCTCTGTCAGGTCATGGGCCACCAAGGAGAAATACTCGATGTCTCCGTGTAAAGAACGGTGAGCAAGCAACTCCAGCAGGACCGGTATGCGGGCGGATTTCAGGCTCCGCATAGTCAGTTCCCCACGCCAGTTCCCGGTTTTTTCCGCGGTAGGAAACCCCTCTTCCATTAAGGTCGCGAGGCCTTTTCCGGTCACAAAGCGGGATAAAGGGAAAGCACTGTAATCCGTATGTTCCAGCTCCAGAGCATTTCGCGCGGTTTCATTCAGGTGTGAAACGGTAAAATCGAGGTTCGCGAATATCACCAGATCCTGAGTACTTTCCAGCACGCGCGCCAACCGACGGCTGGCTTTGTCAGCCTTGACTCGGTGGCTCGCATCTCGGGAGACCACCAGAATTTCCCGGATATCATTGGTCTCAGGATCCCGAATGGTTCGACTGGTACTTTCCAGCCAGGTGTAATGACCATCCTTACACCGAAACCGGTAAGTGTGGGTATACAAACCCCGATCGTAATTTACCGTCGGTGCCCGTAAACGGAAATCTTCCACATCATCGGGGTGATACAGGTCGTAGGCGGAGATGCCAACGATCTCCTCAACAGAATACCCCAGCAAGTGCATAACGGCCGGTGACGCATAGATAAATCGCCAATCCTCCGGTGTGTGCCGGGAGATCATGTCGGTAGATTGTTCCGCCATTTCCGCCAGCAGGCGGTTACGTTCGGCATCGTCGGTCAGGGCCGTCAGCCCTTCTTCCGGTGTGTGGTTTTTCATGGCTATGCGATCTCGAGCGCTCGGGTTGCGTTAATTAACCCTATTCTGAAGGTCTCTGGAGCCCTTGACCACAGGGCGCCAGGGGCTCGCGACTGACTAGCGCAGAAACTCTTTGCTGAAGGCCTTGAATTGGGCCGCATCCGAACGCCGAAGCCATTCAAAGCCGACCATTTCTTTACTCACGATCCGGGCTCCGGCCTGCTCCATCCGGCGCAGCGCCACTTCAGTGTCGTACGAGTTGCGTGCGGAAATGGCATCCGCCACCACAAACACCTCCATTCCCTTTTCCAGCAGCCTTATAGCTGATTGCATCACGCAAGCTTGAGATTCCATACCACACAGAACCACCTGCTTGCGGTCGTGCGCCTGGAATGCCTTTTCGAAGTCTGGGTCATCAATACAGGCAAAAAATGTTTTGCCGTAAATGTTGGCAGGCCCCACCAGTTCGCGCAGCCCCTCTTCCGTATGGCCCAAGCCCTCTGGGTACTGCTCGGACCCAATCACCGGTACGTTCAACAATCCGGCCAGGCGCACCAACCAACTGCAGTTGTTAACCAGTTTCTCGTTTTCATGCACCCCGCCCAACAAGCGGGCCTGCACATCGATCACGGCAACGAGGCAATTCTCTTGATCCATTAACATAATAATCTCCAGACTTACGCCGGGCGGCGGTCAACCATATTCGTTGCAACACCCTCTGCAACCACGGTGTCGCCGACTTTACAGACCGTCTCCAGTTTTACCCGACGTCGCTCTACATTGATCTCAATCACCTTGGCAGAGGCAACAACGGTGTCGCCAATATGAACCGGTGCTTTGAATCTGATCTGCTGATCGACATAGATGGCCCCCGGGCCTGGCAGGCGTGTGCCCAACACGCAAGAAACCAAAGCCGCACTGAACATGCCGTGAACGATCCGTTCTTTAAACGGTGTGGTCTTCGCATACTCGGCATTAATGTGTACCGGGTTGTCATCACCGCTGATACCGGCAAACAAAACAACATCTGCCTCAGTGATGGTCTTGGCGTAAAACGCTTCCATTCCAACTTCCAGGTCTTCCAGGTAATAACCGTGTAATTCTTGCATTGTGCTTTCCTCTCGTTGATCCATATGCCGACTACTTTACTGGTTTGTATCCACCAAACCAAGTACTTTTACTTGGTTTTTTCAAAATGCTCTGGTAGCCTTCCTTCATTCACAAAGACAACACCGCTTTGTACATAGGGAGTCGCGGTTATGCAGAGGCAACCCGTAAGCATTTTTGAGAAGGCCTTTAAAAAACTGGTTCCGGGCGGATTGGAATCTACAGGCCGTCGCGGTTCAGACATCATGAACATAGCCGAAGACCTCCCGGAGCCGGATCTTGCCGCTGTTAAAGAATGGATCGACGATTGCCTTGCCGAAAACGGCGGTCAAGTAGAAGCCCGCAAGCGCGCAGCCTTGCTCGGTCGCGCCTATTTAAAACTTTCGGCTACCGGAAGAACCCGTTTCCTGGGCCTGCTCGCTGAGCACTACGGCGTTGACGAAGCCAGCGTCGAGCAAGCCATCGAGCAGTGGCACAACGCTAAAGCCAACAAGAAAACACAAGCGGCCCAATCTCTGCGCAAAGCACTGGTGCCCAGCCGTACGGCGCTTCTTAAGCAATTTAATGGGGTACCTTCCGGGGTTAAGTTTCTGGTGGATATGCGCGAAGAACTGCTACAGCTTTGCAAACACTATCCAGAACTGAAACCACTGGAAACCGACCTTCGCGACCTGCTGGCGACATGGTTCGACATCGGCCTGCTACAACTGGAAGAAATCAGCTGGAATTCCAGTGGTGCCATGCTGGAGAAACTGATTGCCTACGAAGCCGTACACGCCATCAAGAGCTGGAGCGACCTCAAAAATCGTCTGGATTTTGACCGCCGCTGCTTCGCCTTTATTCATCCGAATATGCCCGACGAACCGTTGATTTTCGTTGAAGTCGCGTTGGTGAACGGTTTGGCTGATAACGTTCAGAAACTGCTGGACGAGCACGCCCCCACGCAAGACATTGATAAAGCTGATACTGCGATTTTCTATTCAATCTCCAACGCCCAACAAGGCCTGGCAGGCATCAGCTTTGGTAACTTTCTCATCAAGCAAGTGGTCAGCAAGCTTCAGGTGGAATTCCCCCAATTAAAACAGTTCGCAACCCTGTCACCCATTCCGGGCTTCCGCCGCTGGCTGGACAACACACCGGCAGACCAATTGACCCAATTGCCGGGTGGGGAACAATGGCTTAGCTTCCCTCCGCCACGGGACCCGGTTCGAGCAAGTCAGGCCGATGCCACCGGCGCCCAACAGGAAGCCATCATGAAACTGGCGGTGTCCTACCTGTGTTCCAGTAAACCTGGCACCTCGCGCGCAAACGACCCAGTGGCCAACTTCCATTTGAGCAACGGTGCCCAGGTTGCACGACTCAACTGGATGGCCGACACCTCAGACAAAGGCCTGAAGCAATCTGCCGGTTTGATGGTTAATTACCTGTACGAACTTCCGAAGATTGTTGACCGCAGTAACCAGTACACCTCAGAGGGAATCATTTCCCAGTCATCCAACATCAAGAAACTCTTGAAATAAACAATCCGTAAAATGAAAGGAGAACACCATGACGAATCGCATCGCAGTTGTTACCGGAGCAACCGGTGGTCTGGGGACCGCTATGTGTAAAGCGCTGGCCGCTCAGGGGCGCAAAGTAGTGGGCACTCACTTGCCTGGCGACGAAACCCAGGCCAAAGACTGGCAAGCCGGCCTTCAACAAGAAGGCATTGAAGTTACCGCTTACCCGCTGGACGTCACCAACTTTGACGGCTGCAAATCTTTTGTTACTGCTGTTGAGAAAGATCTAGGCTCCATCGACATTCTGGTTAACAACGCTGGTATCACCAACGATGCACCGTTAAAGAGAATGCAGCCCGAACAGTGGAACCAGGTCATCAATGTGAATCTGACTTCCATGTTCAATATGTGTCAGCAAGTGTTCGAGAACATGTGCGAGCGCGGTTTTGGCCGGATCGTGAACATTTCGTCCCTGAACGGTGAAAAAGGTCAGTTCGGCCAGTGCAACTATGCCGCCACGAAAGCCGGCATCTATGGATTCACCAAGTCCATTGCTCAGGAAGGTGCGCGTAAAGGCGTAACCGCCAACTCCGTTTCCCCTGGCTACATCGATACCCCAATGGTTCGTCAGGTACCTGAAAAAGTTCTGAACAACATTGTTGCGGGTATTCCGGTTGGCCACCTTGGTAAGCCTGAAGACATCGCCAGAGCTGTAGCCTACCTGACGGCTGATGAAGCGAGCTTCGTGACCGGCACTAACATGTCGGTTAACGGCGGCCAATACATGGCCTAAGGGAGTAAATCATGACAGAGTTCAGAGCACCCACCCGTGAGATGGCATTTACCCTGCAGCAAGTCGCTGGGTTTTCAGAAATGGCGAAAGCCTGTGGCTACGAAGATGCCTCCGAGGATGTCGTTGCCGCTATTCTTGAAGAGGCCGCTCGTTTTGCCGGCTCAGTCATCGCCCCAACCAACGTCACCGGTGATAAAACCGGTGTGCGTCTGGATAGCGACCACAAGGTAATAACGCCATCGGGCTTCAGGGCGGCTTACCAGCAATACGCTGAGAGCGGCTGGGCCAGTCTGCAGTTTGACCCGGAGTTCGGTGGGCAAGGCCTGCCTTTCTCTCTGGCCATTCCTGTTCAGGAAATGTGGCACGCCGCCAACATGGCTTGGGGGCTCTGTCCTTTGTTGTCTCAAGGCGCCGTAGAGGCGCTTTCGGAGAACGCCAGCGATGTGCTGAAAGAGCATCTGCTGCCAAAAATGATCTCCGGACAATGGACCGGGACCATGAACCTGACTGAACCACAATCCGGTTCGGATTTGTCAGGCATTCGCACTCAAGCCTGTCCAGATGGCGATGCCTACCGGATAAAAGGTCAAAAGATTTTCATCACTTGGGGTGAGCATGACATGGCGGAGAACATCATCCACCTTGTACTCGCTCGCTTGCCAGATGCACCCCCCGGCGTCAAAGGTATATCACTGTTTGCTGTACCCAAGTATCTGCCGGATGCTTCCGGAGAGCCCGGAAAAAGAAACGACTGCCAAGCGGTCTCGCTGGAACATAAGCTAGGCATCCACGCCAGCCCGACCTGTGTCATGAGTTACGGCGATAATGAGGGCGCCATCGGTTATCTGGTAGGCGAAGAGAATCGCGGCCTGGCCTGCATGTTCACCATGATGAACAATGCACGGCTGACGGTTGGCCTACAGGGCGTATCTATTGCCGAGCGTGCTTACCAACAGGCGCGCGACTACACGCTAGAGCGCACACAAGGCACGGCTCCCGGTGAACAAGGTGTTTCCCCGATCATCAAGCATCCGGACGTACGTCGCATGCTGATGATTATGAAGACCCTGACCGAAGCCGCCCGAGGACTCGCATATACCGGCTGTGTCGCCGTTGATTACGCCAACGCGAAAACCCTGCCAGACGACATCCAAACTCGCTACAAGCGCCGAGCGGACCTGCTGACACCACTGGTTAAAGGCTGGTGCACAGAAATCGCTCAGGAAGTCACGTCTCTGGGCATTCAATGTTACGGCGGTATGGGTTTTATCGAAGAGACCGGCGCTGCACAACACTATCGTGACGCCCGCATTCTACCGATATACGAAGGCACCAACGGTATTCAGGCCCTTGACCTGATTGGCCGAAAAACCGTTCGTGACAATGGCCAGTCCATGGCCGAGCTTATTAATGATATGCGACCACTCACGGGGCCGCTGCTCAGCAGCTCGGTGCTCACTGCTGAGCGCCAGGCCAGATTTGACCAATCGGTAGCCTTCCTTGAAGATGCCACAAGATTGATTCTAGAGCGCGGCGATGACGACCAGTTTACCGGCGCTGTTGCCTTCGACTACCTGATGCTAAGTTCTACCGTGACTGCAGGCTGGCTAATGCTGAAAGCCGCTACTGCAGCCGCGAATACAGAAGCTGACCCGGACTCATTCGCAGCAAACAAGCTGGCGACTACGAACTTTTTCATGGACCACATCTTGCCGCGCTGCTCCGCGCACCTGAGCTCGATGCGATCCGGAGACGACGCCATCATGGCGCTGTCGGAAACAGCGTTTTAATAACAACGAAGAGGTATCTCCTCATGTACATTAACGGAGAATGGGTAACCGGGCGCACCGAGTTTCCGGTCACCAACCCGGCAACGGGTGAAGTCATCGGGCACGTGCCCGACTGCTCAGATCAAGATATTGAGGCGGCCATTACGGCTGCTGATTGTGCTTTTAAAGAATGGAAAAAAACCACGGCCTATCACCGTTCCCAATTGCTCTACCGAGCTTGGGAACTGATGATCCGACAGAAACGCGAACTCGCCGAACTGATGACCCGCGAGCAGGGCAAGCCCCTGAAAGCATCGCTCAATGAAGTGCAATACGGCGCCGATTTTCTGCTCTGGTTTGCCGAAGAAGCCAAGCGCGTGTATGGGCAAAGCATCCCTTCCGCCCGGGAAAATCAGCGATTTATGGTTCAGAAATCCCCTGTCGGGGTGGTCGGCGCAATTACGCCCTGGAACTACCCGATTTCCATGATTACCCGAAAGCTGGGACCCGCACTGGCGGCCGGTTGTACGGTCATCCTGAAACCGGCTGAAAGTACGCCTCTGTGCGCTAAAGCGATGCTGGAAATCTTCGCCGAAGCAGGCTTCCCGGCCGGCGTGATTAACATGCTCACCGTGCAGGATCCTTCCCGGATAGGCGATGCCTTTTGCACCGACCCGCGAGTCCGCAAGCTGACCTTCACCGGCTCTACGCCTGTTGGCAAAAAGCTGAACGCTTTGGCTGCAGCCAACATGAAGCGAGTTTCTATGGAACTCGGTGGCCACGCGCCCGCCATTGTCTTCCCCGATGCCGACCCGGTGCATGCAGCCAAAGGCCTTTCACTGGTCAAGTTCCTGAATACCGGTCAGGCCTGCATCAGCCCTAACCGCCTGTTCGTGCACGCAGAACACCTGGAACCGTTCATCAAAGAACTGACCAGTCGTGCCAAACGCCTGGTAGCCGGTAACGGTATGACTGATGGCGTCGGCATTGGCCCGCTGATTAACGAGCAAGCCATCGCGAAAGTCGACAGTCAGGTTCAGGATGCCGTCGCCAAAGGCGCGAAAATTGAAACCGGCGGTCAGCGCTTGACAGAAAACGGCCTGTCAGACGGTTATTTTTACGCACCAACGGTTCTATCCGGCGTCACTCCAGACATGAAGATCTACCGGGAAGAAACCTTCGGCCCAGTAGCTCCTGTGATCACCTATCGTTCTGAAGACGATGTCATTGCTATGGCCAACGACACCGAGTATGGCTTAGCCGCCTACATTTACAGCGCCAACATGACCACCGCTATGCGCGCGTTTGAAGCTCTGGATTTCGGCATTATCGGTATCAACGACATCAATCCCACCAGCGCTGCAGCACCATTTGGCGGCATGAAAAACAGCGGTCTTGGACGGGAAGGTGCTCAGGAAGGTATTGAAGAATATCTGGAAACCAAATTGGGGGGCTTCGCCCTTTAACTTGGCATCTCACGGCTTATTCCCGGCTTTTAGCCGGGTTTTTTTATGCCAACAAAGCCCCCGGCCGAGGCCGGGGGAACATAGCTACAACGTTACAACAAATCCACCGCTATGCTGTCAGCTGGCTCCTCAACACATGCTTCTGCAGTTTACCGGTTGATGTTTTCGGCAAATCATCTGCGAACACGATCTTCTTAGGCACTTTAAAACCGGCAAGCTTGGTACGACAAAAAGCCACCATGTCCGCTTCTGTCACACCGTCACTCCCGGATTTCAGGGTAATAAAGGCACACGGAATTTCACCCCAATGATCATCCGGCGCCGCAACGACCGCCGCTTCCAATACCGCCGGGTGCTCGTATAGTGTGCTTTCGACCTCTAAAGTCGAAATATTTTCACCGCCGGAGATAATAATGTCTTTGGAACGGTCTTTGATTTCCACATAACCATCGCTGTGCCATACACCGAGGTCACCAGTGTGGAACCAACCGTCATTAAAGGCCTTGGCAGTTTCTTCTGGATTATTGAGGTAACCCTTCATCACGGAGTTGCCTCGGACAAACAGCTCACCAATGCTCACCCCGTCTTTTGCAACGGGCTCAAGCGTGACAGGATCTGCCACCATCATGTCTGTCATAGACAGAGAGATAATGCCTTGGCGCGCCATCTTGCTGGCTTTGTTCTTGGCATCCATGGAACTCCATTCGTCCTGGAATTCACAAATCAGACTGGGGCCGTAGGTCTCCGTCAATCCATACAAGTGAACCACCTGCACGCCCATAGCTTCCATAGCCTCAATGGTTGCAGCTGGGGGCGCCGCGCCGCCAGTTGCGGCTGTCACATGTTGGCTAAACGGCTTCTTATCTTCCTCGGGGGCATTAATGAGCATGTTCATAACAACCGGGGCTGCACAAAAGTGAGTAACACCGTGTTTTGAAAGCGCCTCATAGATTGCCTTAGGCTGCGGTGAGCGCAGGCACACATGTGTGCCTGCCACAGCTGTTACTGCCCACGGGTAGCACCAGCCGTTGCAATGGAACATCGGCAGCGTCCACAAGTAAACAGCTCCTGCAGGCAATCCAAAACCAATTACATTACTCATGGCGTTCAAATTGGCCCCACGGTGATGGTAAACCACGCCTTTGGGGTTGCCGGTAGTGCCCGAGGTGTAATTCAAAGCAATGGCCTGCCACTCATCGTCCGGCATTTCCCATTGAAAATCATCGTCACCGGTCGCCAGCAAAGCGTCATAGGTCATCTTTCCAATCAGCTCACCGCCTTCAAAGTTCGGGTCTTCAACATCGATGACAGTGGGCTTGGCATCGCAGCCCTTAAGTGCTTCTCGGGATCGGTCACTGTATTCTTTATCAGTAAAGAACACCTTGGCGCGACTGTGATTGAGCATGAAGGTCATGGTCTTGGAATCTAACCGGGTGTTTTGGGCATTCAATACCGCACCGATCATCGGCACCGCGAAATGCAATTCCAGCATTTCAGGAATGTTTGGCAACAGAGCAGCGACCGTATCGCCTTTACGCACCCCGAGCTTGCGCAGCGCAGAGGCCATTTTCAGACAGCGCTCATAGGTTTCCAACCAATCCCGACGGATGCTCCCGTGAATAACCGCTGTGCGCGACGGATGCGCCAGGGCCGTTCTCTGAATAAAGGTGATAGGTGTCAGAGGCGTATAATTCGCTTCTGTCTTATCGAGTCCGACCTCAAACATATTTTCCATTTCGTTTAACCTCTTATTGTTCCCTCAGACGACGCTCTGCTGCCTTTAACTTCGTTCGGCAACAACATCTGCATCTGCATCTGCATCTGCATCTGCATCTGCATCTGCATCTGGTGCAGGCTCGTCATCATGGTGATGTGTTGCAATGTAGGCGTCTGCGAACCAGTTTTTTTCCAACACAAGCCACAACACGAGACCGATGCCTAAACCCCATGCCGCGCCTTTAACGGCAAGAACCGACCCCACAATGATTGCAACGCCTCGTTCAAGATTGGTTTCACGTTCCAGCATTTCGATGGCCAGATATCCACACAAGTAACCCTGAATCAACAAGGTCAATGCCATACCAATGTTGAGCCCTGGCTTAAACAAGGTCACAACGGGCACCAACACAATCGCTATGGTCATCCCCCAGTACAGGCTGGTTGCTCCACCCCAGTAGCTATCCATGACAGAACGTGGATTGTTCATATAGCGGTTAATAACCAGCGCCTGACCACCCGTCCAAGCCGGACCCGACAGACTGATGAACGGTGCAAAAATGCCATGCAGAGTGTTACGAATGCCTACGATGATGCTGTTACGACGCGGGCTGAAAACAAGCTTCTCATCCTTGCGGGTGCTATCAGCATTTTTAAACAGCGAGTCCATAACCAAGATATCGCCAAACGCAATAATATAGGCAGCCAAAGCCAGCGGGATGGCATCGATAAAGTACTGAAACGGCGGCAGCCCCAGACCGATGATGCTGTATTCCTCGAGGATCGTACCTATCGGAATAGTCGTGAAGCCCCACTCGATCACAGGCATCTCGACCTCTCCGATAATCAGACCGAACACGTATGCTATTAGGAAAGGAATCGCTATACCGTACTGAGCTACAAAACGGAAAAAACCATAACGGGCACGCAGTGGTCCGGCCGTTTCTGAGAAGAGCATGAAGAAACCAAGGACGGCGCCCGTCAGAATAGTGATTGGCATCGTCCAAACACGACCATCTGCAGCGAACTCTCCCATCACCGCAGAAACACCTGCACCAATAAGGATGCCGGCTTTTAGAGACATGGGCATTTTTCGTACTAGCGAATCCGCCCCCTTAAAAACCCCAAGCCCCAGAAAAACCAAAGCAACGGTCAATTGGAGAGCAATGAGCGCCAGTATTCTGGCTTCCCCCTCTGGATAACCCATCAAGAATGCAACATACAAAGGAATACCCGCAGTAATCCAACCGGCAACCGTAGGGTCACCAAAGTGCGTATGCAGCAAGTAAAGTATGTTGTTGAACAATACAAAGGCAACCGCGATCTCAAACGGAATACCTAATACGGAAGTCATAAGTGCCGTGATACTCAAAGGGACAACACAAAGAATTGCGCCCTGCAAAATATCCGGAATTTCTAGTTTGTAGTGCACGAAGGGTACGCGTAGTTTTAACGCCCCTAACGCCGACGGCTGCTCACCGCCTGCTGGTCTCTTCTGTAAGGACATTGTTTTTATTCTCCATCCAACGGAATGTGGAAATGCAACAGTAGAGGTTTAACCCCAACAGGATACTAAGCATTACCACTCACCCAATCAATGGTTTTTACTTGGTTTTATAGGTATTTTTATTCGGTACTTGAATGAGTTTTACAAGGAACCGGAAATTCAGCATGAAATTCAGCCAATTAGGTGAGCGGTGTAAATCGCCAAAAGGAAAATTTCGAGGAATTCCGTGGAAGCCTTTTTGCGAAAGGAGTCGTGGAGGAAGGATTCAGGGATAACGTAAGGCAGGGTAGGAAACAGCCTTCAAAAGCGGCAGGACCAAAAGGCAAAAACACGTCAAGAACAATCGGCGTTGGGGCCAGCCAGGCCCCGTACTCATCAGGCGCCCCGAAACCCCTTGGCGACCAGATACACTTCACGGGAACGGGCTCTCGAGGAATCCGGCTTGCGCACCGACACCTTATCAAAGGCGGCGCGCACCGATTTTACGTACTCATCGTGGCCTTCACCGTGGAACACTTTGGCCACGAAACTGCCTTTCGGTTTCAGTACCTGGCAGGCCATGTCCAAAGCCAGCTCCACAAGGTACATCGATGCCGCCTGATCGGCCGCGTTCACGCCACTGATGTTGGGTGCCATATCGGAAATAACCACATCAGCTTTGGCGCCGTCCAACGCCCCCATGAGTTCGTCAAACACCGACTCTTCCGTGAAATCGCCCTGAATAAACTCAACTCCGGCGATGTTATCCATAGGAAGGATGTCCGACGCGAGTACCCGACCCTTGTGGCCCACCAGTTTGGCTGCCACCTGCGACCAACCACCCGGTGCGGAACCAAGATCCACCACCAGCATGTTGGGCTGGATCAGGCGATCTTTGTCGTTGATTTCCAGCAATTTGTAACTGGCACGGGAGCGATAGCCGTCCAGCTGAGCCTGCTTCACAAAGGGATCGTTAACATGCTCTTCGAGCCAGCGGTTACTGCTTTTTGAACGGGCCATCGGAATCGTCTTCTGTTTACTGCGGGAAAGCGCCATTGTACGCCGCTGCCTACACGACCGCAAAAGCCGCCAAGCGCCTGACAAGCAACAGGTGCACCAGTACAATGGCACATCACCGCCAAGCACTGCTTAACAATGGAAGCCTACCGTGAAGCTGGACGACATCAAGAAACTGCATCAAAAGAAATATCGCCAATCGTTGGGGCATTTCTTGGTGGAAGGTGAGCACCTGGTGCTCGAACTGGAAAAGGCGACTGCCAGCAACCCGCACTGGAAGCGGGCTCAGCTGTTTGTCACCAGCACCTACGAAGACTGGCGCAGCCCTTGGCCCAAGCAGGTCATCAGCGATCGGCAAATGGCACAACTGACTGACACCAAAAACCCACAAGGTATCCTCGCGGTGGTTCCTTTGCCCACCGCCGCCAGCACCGACTCTGCAGACGGCGAAAAAGCCGTTTACCTGCATGAAGTTCAGGACCCAGGCAACCTTGGCACCATTTTGCGAACCTTGGCGTGGTTTGGCGACATGCGTTGCCTGCTCAGCCCCGGCAGTGTCGACCCTTACAATCCGAAAGTGGTCCGTTCCAGCATGGGTGCCATTTTTCATGTTCCGCTGGAAACCGACATCGGTCTGGATGCCCTGAGCCAGCGTTACCCGAACATTGCCTGTCTGGACATCGGCGGTGACAGCCTCACCCGGCCCGAATTCCAGAACCACGATTGCTACCTGTTCGGCAACGAAGCCCGTGGTGTGCCGACCGAAGCGTTAACCCAACTCAAGGCCCATCGATACACCATCCCTGGCGCGGCGGCGATTGAGTCCCTGAATCTGGCCTCAGCCGTTAATATGGCCGCCTACGAACTGAACCGGGGATAACCTGTTCGAGCCGGGGCCCAAGACGGCAACTCAGCCTTCCGTCGGCGCGGCTTCCGCAGCCTCGGCAAGCAATTCCGGCTTTTTCATGGCTTTGGCGAACAGATCTTTGTTTTCGGCAATGCTCATCGCGCACTGCTCTGCTAATTTTTCAGAAAGTCCGTCTACATTTTTCTCCATCCAGAGCGCCACATTCTCCGCCAACTCCAGTACTTTATCCCGTGCATCGGCTTCGGCTTTGCTTTGAAAGAGCATGGTATCTGGGTTGCTTAGTGCCATTTCCAGTCCGTCCCGATCAGAAAAGTATAATGATTGCACTGCCATGAGGCGTCCTCGCAGTCGTTAAATGCATGTATATTTATACAGTAGCATAGTACACGGAATTAACCGACGATGGGAACCTTAACCAGATTTCTATCCACAACCGATGAGAGACCATGAATCCAACAATCGAACTTCTCCAATCACACCGCTCCATTCGCAAGTTCAAAGATCAGCAGATCCCCAAGGAACTTTTTGAAGAACTGATTCGGACCGGCCAGAGTGCAGCCACCTCCAGCCATGTGCAGGCGTACACCCTTGTTCATGTGGTCAATTCTGAAAGCCGGAAGCGCCTGGCCGAATTGGCGGGCGGCCAACCCTATGTCGAAAGCGCCTCTGATTTCCTGGTGTTCTGTGCCGATATGAAACGTGCGACCGAAGCCGCCGAGCGATCGGGCGCAGAGGTCATCCGTGGCATGACAGAGCAATTGCTGGTCGCGAGTGTTGATGCCGCCTTAATGGCGCAGAACTTGGTGGTGGCTGCGGAATCCGAAGGTCTGGGTATCTGCTACATTGGCGGCATTCGCAACAACCCGCAGGAAGTCAGCGACCTGCTGAAGCTTCCGGAGCATGTCTATCCGGTGTTCGGGCTATGCCTGGGCTACCCGGACCAAAACCCGGAGGTGAAACCCCGCCTGCCATTGGCCAGCATCCTGAAAAAAGACGTCTACGACGACTCTGACGATGAAGCGCAGGTCGCTGAGTTTAACGACACCATGGCCCGTTACTACCAGGAGCGCACAGGCGGCAACAAGAGCACCAACTGGTCGGAACAGTTGAAGCCTTTGTTCACTACTAAACTACGCGCGCACATGAAAGATTTCCTGAACAAACGAGGGTTCGGCGTTAAGTAAGCGCTGACGACGTATGCATGAATTCAGGCGTCCTCAAGGATGAGGACAACCAGTTCTTTCGGGCCATGAGCACCGTAAGCCAGCACCTGTTCGATATCCGCGGTTTTGGAAGGTCCGGAAACCAGCAGGAGATTGCTGGGTAATCCGGCCGCCCAGTTCTGTTTTTGCATCATGCGGTACAGGTTGTCTTCAATCTCGCTGGCCTTCAGCAAAGCAATGTGCAGCGGCGGCAACAGGCTCATCAACCGGGGCTCGTGCCGGTCTGGCCACAACACCAGCGATCCGGTCGCCGCAATTGCGCCAGCCGTGCCGGTAACACTGGCATCCACTTGCCAGAACAGCTCGTCTTTCCATTCTTCAATCGGACGATCATAGGCCACTAGTAACTGTTTGGCTCCGGCATCCGCCCAATGTTCTGCCAGTTGCTGGCCGTGCTCGGTACTCGGTGCATACAGCACGTTGCGTAAATTTCGGCTGTCCAACAATGCCTGTGCTTTGGCTGGCCAGTCAGCTGCAGGCAGTGTATCTACCTCGGTGTGAACAGCTTCCATCAAACTGCGAAGGCGCTGAATGCGATCTTCCGGGGCATATTGCCAAGGCTCGATCACCAGCGCTTCGTCAAAGTCATCCGGCCTTGGCGTGGTGCCTTCCAAGCCGGCTCGCAGCTTGTTCAGAATGTTGTTGCGAGCGCTCACGGCTGGCCTCCCGGATTTTTCTTGGTGTTCAGGTGGGCATTCGCCAAATCGTGTAGGGACCGGCGAGCCGGTATCGGCGCGGTGTGATTGTCCGTCCAGGGGCCAAGCTTGCTCGGTGTCAGTTTGGCAAAACGGGTTGCCGCCCACAAAAAGCATTTGTACAAAACCGGTCGGGTGTTCAGAGATGCCCAAATACGCCAAAGCGCGCGCTCTTTACGCGAGTATTTGGCGCCAGCCCCGTTAACGGACGACGACTCGTCAGGGCTTTTTACGTTCTCCTGCCGCAGCCGTTGCAGCAGTTCCGGGATCGGAATTTTTACCGGGCATACTTCGCCACACGCGCCACACAGAGACGAGGCGCTGGGATGGTCTGGCACTTGCTTAAGGCCAACCATGTGCGGGGTCACAATCTTGCCAATCGGCCCGGGGTAAACCTCGCCGTAGGTGTGGCCGCCCACTCGGGTATACACCGGGCAATGGTTCATGCAGGCGCCGCAACGAATGCAGTTCAGGGTCTGGCGCAGCTGTGCGTCGGCGAAGGCCGCGCTGCGACCGTTATCGAGCAACACCAGATGCACTTCTTCCGGGCCGTCCAGCTCCTCCGGTTGGCGTGGGCCCGAGATCATGTTTACGTAGGTCGTGATCGGCTGCCCCAGTGCCGAGCGCGTCAACAAGGATAACAACGGCACCACATCCCGAACGTTCTCCACCACCTTTTCGATACCGGTGACCGCCACATGCACAGGCGGGACGGTGGTACTCATGCGGCCGTTGCCTTCGTTCTCCACCAGCAACAAGGTTCCGGTTTCCGCGATCGCGAAATTCACGCCCGACACCCCGACATCCGCTTCCATAAATTTTTTGCGTAGGGTACGCCGGCCAATCTGAATCAGCTCGTTCACATCGTCGGTTTCTTCGACACCCAGTTTGTTGTGGAAAAGTTGCGCGACCTGTTGGCGGTTTTTATGGATGGCAGGCATGATAATGTGAGACGGCTTCTCACCATCGAGTTGGACAATGTACTCGCCCATGTCGGATTCCAGGCACTCTATTCCCCGCGCGGCCAGATAGTCGTTCATCTCCATTTCTTCACTGACCATGGATTTGCCTTTGACCACCTGTGAGCCCTGTTTTGACTCGATAATGGAATGCACTATGTGGTTGGCTTCTTCGGTAGTTTCAGCCCAGTGGACATTGACGCCGTTTTCGGTAAGTTTGGCTTCCAGTTGTTCCAGCAAATCCGGTAACTGAGACAAGGCACGAGCTTTGATGTGATTGCCCAGTTCCCGCAACCCCTCGCGCTCCTGCTCATCAGGAAAGGCGTCCGCTCGCTTTTGCATCAGCGAGTCCATAGCAACCCGAAAATTAGTCCGCAACTGGCTGTCCGCCAGGGCTTCTTTAGCACGGCCACGGAAACTGCTGGTGAGTTCTGTCACAGGAATACGCTGACTCATGACGCACCCTCACCATTAATTCTTTCCCACAGAAAACTGGCCAGATGCCGCCCTCGGAAAGCCTGTTTTTGCTTATCCAAAGAACCATTAATATTCAACAGACAGCCGCCATCAGCGGTCACCATCTCGACGGCTCCGGTTTCCCTCAGAGCTCGGGTTTTATCGAGCACCATGGCACCGGACACTTCCGGCATACGGACAGCGAAGGTGCCACCAAACCCGCAGCATTCGCTTTCGTGTTCGTGATCCAGCCGTGTCACTTTCTCTAACTTGGCCAACAGCTCCCGGGCGTGATGATGGGTATTCATTTCCCTGCGCGCCGAACAGGACGTGTGCAGGGCAATCTCGGTGGGCTGGCCCATGTCGCGCCACTGCACCTTGCACACGTGCAACAGAAACTCAGTCAGTTCATAGGTTCGTTCGGCCAGATCCGCCACCCGTTCAAGGGTCTCAGGCTCATCCGCAAAAACTTCCTGATAATGCCGGCGAAACATGCCTGCACAGGAGCCGGAGGGCACCACCACCGGCAAGCCGTTATCCAGAAGGTTCAGCTGGGACCGGGCAACGTCTCTGGCCTCGTTGACATAACCGGATGTCCAGGCGGGCTGACCACAGCAAGACTGTTGTTGCGGGAAGTGCACTCGAATGCCCTCTCGCTCCAGCAAGTGGATGGCATCCAATCCTGCTTCGGGAAAAAACAGGTCCACCACGCAGGTTCCGAACAGCGTCACTTCCGCTGGCTTCTCGGGATACACCCTGGGTGCTGGCCTTTCTTGCGCGGCCCGGGTGGCTTTGGGTGCAGCATCGTAGAACCGTTCACTCACGCGTTATCACCTCCGGACTCTAATTGTTGATTTTCTTTGCTTTTTGGATAAAGCGGCTCCAACAAAGGTTTCAAACCTTTGGCTTCATCAACAAAGAGTTGAAGATGCGGGAAGGGTATTTCGATGCTGGCCTCGTCAAGCGCCTCTTTGATCCGTTCCAGCACGTCCGCCATGATGCTTGGCTGGACATCCAGGTTATCGGGTGTAATCCAGATTTTGACTTCCAGATCGACCGACGAATCGCCCAGATTTTTAAGCACTACCCGGGGCTCCATGCCCGGCGACTGCAGCACATCCGGGTGTTTAAATAGGACCGGCATAATCACATCTCTGGCCGCCTGAGCAGACTCTTTGTAGGCAATACCCACCGAAATATTCAGCCTTGTAGCGCCTTCGGCACTGTAATTAACAATCTCGGAAGAAGCGACGCTGTCATTGGGAATCATGGTGAAAATATTGTCCCGGGTCCGCAGCCAAGTGGTGCGCAGCGCAATCTTCACCACTTTTCCATCCTGACCATTGATGGTGACCCAATCACCAATGCGAAAGGGGCGTTCAATCAGCAAGGTGATACCGGCAATGAAGTTTGACAGTGTCGACTGAGCCGCAAACCCCACGGCAATACCCACAATACCCAGACCCGCTACAATCGACAGCAGGTCAAACCCGAACTGCGCAAGAATGGTGACCACCGCAAAGGTCGACATCACCACAGACAACACATTACCGGCCAACTGCTGGATAGACGCATCCAACCGGTTGCGACGCAGGGTTTCTGCGGTCAGGCGACGAATGACCAGCCACGCCACGTAAAATCCCAACGCCAGCAAGCCGGCCCTGGCTACCGCTTTTAAAAACTCTACTCCGGCACCGAATTGCGCCAGTATCACCAGCAACGCACCCAGTCCCGCCAGATACCGCAATCCGGTTTTTCCGTGCCTGAATATCGAGCGATCCATGTTTTGCTTACCGGCAACCAGACGAACAAGCCCTATCAACACCAAGTAGGCACTCAGAAACAAAGCCAAATACAGAATCGAAATCGCCACTTGGCTGAGCACATAAGCGCCCACTTCGCGCCAGGCAAACTCATGACCACCAAAAGCGCTCAGTGTATCTCCAAGGTTTTTCTTCAGTTGTTCAACCACGACTGCAATGAACTCGACCATCAATCCTGTCCTTTGCCAAACGAGAACGGAATGCTTTCGAACTGTCCTTGAGAAACTTCTTCCTACACCCAAAGAATAGCGGATTCTTACCCAGCCATTTTCAGTCTACCCTTGAAGACACATCCTATCGGCGCCATGTTTAGGCGACTGACGCCGTACCTTTCCACCACTCGGGAGTCCCATGTCCAGAAAACTCGAATATTCCCTGCTTGAACTGGCCTCCGTGCGCGAAGGTGATTCCGTATCCGCCACACTGGCCAACAGCGTAGCCTACGCGCAACACGCTGAAACATTGGGTTTCAAACGTTTCTGGCTGGCCGAGCATCACAACATGGAAGGCATCACCAGTTCGGCTACCTCGGTACTAGTGGGCCACATTGCCAGTAAAACCAACTGCATTCGGGTCGGCTCTGGCGGTGTTATGTTGCCGAATCACCCGCCTCTGGTCATTGCCGAACAGTTTGGCACGCTGGAATGCCTCTACCCGGGCCGCATTGATCTCGGGCTTGGCCGCGCACCGGGCACAGATCAGATAACAGCCCGAGCACTGCGCCGGGAAGGCATCGGGGCCGACCAGTTCCCGCAAGATGTTGCACACCTGCAAAGCCTGCTTGGCCCATTGCAGCCAAGCCAACAGGTCAAAGCCATTCCGGGCGCGGGCACCAACGTGCCCATTTGGCTGTTGGGCTCGAGCCTCTATAGCGCACAACTTGCCGCGATGCGCGGGTTGCCCTATGCCTTTGCTGGGCATTTCGCCCCCCGCTTGTACCGGGAAGCACTGCGAGTGTACCGCGACAACTTCCAACCGTCGAAGCAGCTGCACAAGCCCTACGCTATGCTCGCAATCCCTGCCGTACCGGCTGATTCTATGGATGAATCGAAACACCTGACCACCACCAGCTACCAGCGCATTCTTTCGCTGTTCCGTGGCCAACCTTTGTGGATGAAGCCTCCCGTCGACTCCATGGAAGGCCTGTGGAACGCCGCCGAAGAAGCCGGCGTGAGAGACTTTCTCGGTCTGCAGGTACTCGGGAATTCGAGTGACATCAAACAGCAACTGGACGAACTGCTCTCCGACATTCAGGTAGAAGAACTGATGTTTACCGTTGATATCTATGAGCCGGAAAAGCGCCGGCACGCTCTCGACATTCTCGCTGGAAGTTTGGCCAATGACTGATCCTCGCTTTTTCGTCTTTCTTTCACACGGGCTCGAAAGCGGCCCGAACGGTACCAAAGTTCAGGCCATGAAAGCCGTGGCTGAAGAGTTTCCCGGCGTTTTTGCGCATGCAATTGATCACACCAGCACCAAAGACCCGGCAACCCGTCTCCAGCAAATGCAGGAAGCTATCACTGCAGCGGGTGCCGTCCCGGAACGGACCATTTTGGCGGGCTCCAGTATGGGTGGTTGGGTCTGCGCTCAGACCAGCTCGCACACCCCGGTATTAGGTTGTTTTCTGCTGGCGCCAGCGCTGGCATTGGCGAAATACCCGCAATCCAGCCCAACCATTCGAGCCAACCACAGCCAAATTATTCATGGCTGGAATGACGATGTCGTTCCCGTCATGCCGGTGCTTGATCTGGCGCACCAGCAGGGTTTGGAAACGCTGGTACTTCCCGATGGTCATCGGCTTGAACACAGCGTGGACAGGGTCGTCAGGGAATTTCGTCATTTCATGACAACGTGTCTACAAGAGAAGAATCCAGACTAAAATCAGAACCTTGCAGATTCCGTTCGTTCACTTACTCATATTTTCTAATTTTGGGCAATTCCTTGCGAAAAGCGCTTTGTTTTGCCAGTCTTTATAAGGTTAACAAGGAACTAACGAACAGAAGCGAGCGGAGATCACGCAATGAACAGCACAAACAAATTCCGGAAACTGGTCGGTGTTTCTGCATTGGCTTTTGCCGGACTGACGGCTGCTAACGCGGTAAATGCAGCCAACTGGCGTTACGCCCACGAAGAATACGAGGGTGATGTTCAAGACGTCTACGCCTACAAATTCAAAGAGTACATCGAAGAAAACTCTGACCACACGCTGCAAATATTCCGCTTTGGTGAGCTGGGTGAGTCGGACGACATCATGGAGCAAACCCAAGCTGGCATCCTCAATTTTGTGAACCAGTCTCCTGGCTTCACCGGCTCTCTGATTCCTGAAGCCCAGATTTTCTTTATCCCCTATTTGATGCCCACCGACATGGACACGGTGATCGAATTCTTCCGTGAATCCAAGGCGATCAACCAGGACTTCCCTGCGTTGTATTCAGAGCAGGGCCTGGAACTGCTGCAGATGTATCCTGAAGGGGAAATGGTGGTCACCGTTGACGAGCCGGTCACCTCACCTGAAGAGCTGAACAACAAAAAAATTCGGGTTATGACCAACCCACTGTTGTCTGAAACCTACTCGGCGTTCGGCGCTACCCCGACCCCACTCCCTTGGGGTGAAGTGTATGGTGCTCTGCAAACCAACATGATTCAAGGCCAGGAAAACCCGATTTTCTGGATTGAGTCAGGCGGCCTGTACGAAGTCTCTCCGAACCTGGTTTTCACCGGACACGGCTGGTTCACCACCGCCATGATGGCCAACCAGAACTTCTACAACGGCTTGTCTGACGATGACAAGAAACTGGTTCAGGATGCCGCCGACTATGCCTTCGAAGAAATCATCGAGCACATCGATGGCCTGGCCGACGAAGCTCTGGAAAAGATTACCTCGAAGAGTGACGAGGTCACCGTTACCCGCCTGAACGATGAGCAGATCGAAGCCTTCCGCGCCCGCGCGCCGCAGGTTGAAGAGAAGTTCATTGAAATGACCGGTGAACGTGGCAAGGACCTTCTGGAACAGTTCAAAACCGACCTGGAAGCCGTCCAAGGCGAATAAAGAGCAGGATTCAAAGGGTGGCTGAGGCCACCCTTTGTTGTCCGGCTAAGGATTAAACCCGCCCCGCCGGGGTCTTTGCCGGCCGGGAGCAATCAGTTGTGGAGCAACACCCATGTCTGAGCATCCCCAAGAGGCTGTTGAAGACGATACCGGCACCTACGAATCCGGCTTGCCCGGCATTCTTGGCACCATCGACGAGTGGATTGCCAAAACCGAAGCGGTGATGCTTGCCGCTGGCGTTATCCTGATGGCCATCAACACCTGTACTAACGTGATTGGCCGCTTCGTGTTTGGAGAAGGCTTGTTTTTCTCCGGCGAAATCAATCGAATTCTCATCATTCTGATCACCTTTGCCGGCATTGGTTATGCCGCCCGGCACGGCCGCCATATTCGCATGTCTGCGGTCTACGATGCTTTTCCGGCCAGCGGTCGAAAAGTTCTGATGATCATCATCGCTCTCTTTACCTCAGTGGTGATGTTTTTCCTGTGTTACTACTCCTACGGATACATAGAAACCTTGCACGGCCGAGGCCGAATCCTGCCTGCGCTGGGCTTACCTATCTGGTGGATTTACGTTTGGGCACCGATCGGTTTTGCTATCACTGGTATTCAGTACTTCCTCACCGCCATCAAAAACTTCACCAGCAAGGACGTTTACCTTTCAACAGGGGTGGTTGACGGTTATGCCGACACAGAATCGGAAGTTTAACAGCAGCAGAAACCTGGAAGGTTGAGGACACGCATACTATGGCAACTACTATGATGCTCATCATGATCGGGCTGCTGCTTCTGGGCTTCCCGATGATGATTCCGCTGATCACCGCTGCGGTGGTTGGCTTTGTAATGATGTTTGACGGTTTCGGCCAGATGGGCACTTTCATCCAGCAAATGATGGGTGGCATCCGGCCGGCGTCGTTAATCGCCGTACCCATGTTTATTCTGGCCGCAGACATCATGACCCGCGGCCAGTCAGCCGACCGGCTGATCAACATGGTTATGTCGTTTATTGGCCACGTTAAAGGCGGCCTGGCGATCAGCACCGCCACTTCATGCACCCTGTTCGGGGCAGTCTCGGGCTCTACTCAGGCAACAGTCGTTGCCGTGGGCTCTCCGCTGCGCCCAAAAATGCTGAAAGCTGGCTACTCTGACTCTTTTACGCTGGCGCTGATCATCAACGCCAGTGACATTGCCTTCCTGATTCCGCCCAGTATCGGAATGATCATCTACGGCGTTATCTCCGAAACCTCCATTGCAGAATTATTTATCGCCGGCATTGGTCCGGGCCTTCTGATCTTGCTTATGTTTTCGGTGTACTGCCTGATTTACGCCTACAAGAACGACGTGCCAACGGAAGCAAAAGCCAGCTGGAAACAACGCGCTCTGTCTGTGCGGGATGCCTCATGGCCTATGATGTTCCCGGTCATTATTGTCGGTGGCATCTATGGCGGGATCTTCAGTCCAACAGAAGCGGCGGCCGTTTGCGTGCTTTACGCGTTCTTGCTGGAATTCGTGGTTTTCCGCTCGCTTAAACTCAATGACATTTACCGGATCGCCAAATCCACTGGCCTGATCACAGCGGTGGTGTTCATTTTGGTCGCGGTTGGTAATGGTTTCTCCTGGATCATTTCCTTTGCCCAGATTCCTCAAGCCATCCTGGAATCCGTCGGCGTCAACGAAGCCGGCCCGGTTGGCGTGCTGATCGCGATTTGTATCGCTTTCTTCGTTGCCTGCATGTTTGTGGACCCGATTGTGGTGATCTTGGTACTCACCCCGATTTTCGCACCTGCAATCCAGTCCACCGGCCTTGACCCCGTTCTGGTCGGTGTATTGATCACTTTGCAGGTGGCAATTGGCTCGGCAACACCGCCGTTCGGCTGCGATATATTCACCGCCATCGCCATCTTCAAACGGCCCTATCTGGAGGTTATCCGTGGCACGCCACCGTTCATCTTCATGCTGGTGGCGGCGGCTGGATTGATTATCGCCTTCCCGCAAATTGCGTTGTTCCTGAGGGATCTGGCTTACCCGCAGTAAGCCGGATTGCCGGCCAATAACAGGAGACTGCTATGTTTAAACGAATTCTGGCGGCCGTTGATGGCTCCAAAACTTCGCTGAGGGCACTGGATAAGGCGATTGGGCTACAACAGCTGATGCCAGACGTGGAGATTTTCATCCTCTGCGTTTACAAACACCACAGCCTGTTTGAGGCCTCCCTATCAATAGGGCGGCCAGATGATATGGACATTCCGGACAAGGTGCTGTCGGAATACGCGAAAGGCGTGGTTAACCACGCCAAAGAGTTTGCCAAGGAACATGGCGCCACCAAGGTCCGCGGCTTTGTGAAAGCGGGCCGACCGTCGAAAGTCATTGTGAAGTTCGCCCAGGACAAAGAAGCCGACCTGATTGTCGTCGGCACCAAGGGCACCAACACCGACAAAGACGGAATGTTTCTGGGCAGCGTCTCGCACCGGGTAGCCTCCCAGGCTAAGTGCCCGGTACTGGTGGTCTGACAACGCCACCCCCTCCTTCAGAACACCACCCGGCAGCAGATTTTTTGCTGCCGGGCTATCACGGATATCCGCAAGCTGCGTAAAATTTCACCGTGCTAAACTGCCTCGCCTCTAGGTTAATCATCATTCACAACCCACAAGGCGCTTGTCGATGACCGCAATTGTCGATTTTCTCAACTCCATTATCTGGGGCTACGTCCTCGTTTACGGCTTGCTCGCCGTCGGTATTTTTTTCACCATTCGCCTCGGTTTTCTTCAATTTCGTCATTTCGGAGAGATGGTACGAGCCATCCGCGGTTCCCGTGAAAGTGACGTCCACGGCATATCGCCGTTTCAAGCTCTGTGTACCAGTCTCGCCTCGCGCGTAGGCACAGGCAACCTGGCTGGTGTTGCCGTAGCGCTGTATCTGGGCGGTGCCGGTGCCATCTTCTGGATGTGGATGGTCGCTTTGGTCGGGATGGCCACCGGCTATGCCGAAAGCACGCTGGCACAGCTTTACAAAGTTCGTGATGGCAACGGCCAATACCGTGGTGGGCCCGCTGTGTACATCGCCAAGGGGCTGAAAGCCCCTTGGGCTGCTGCCATTTTCGCAGTGTGCCTGATCATCTCCTTCGGTCTGGTGTTTAACGCGGTTCAAGCCAACTCCATTGCCGATGCTATGCAAGGTGCCTTTGGCACTCCAAAACTCGGCGTGGGTGTGGTGATTGCAGCCTGTGCCGGCGTGGTGATTTTCGGTGGTTTGCGCAAGATCGTTCGTTTCGCTGAATTCGTTGTGCCGTTTATGGCCGGAGCCTATGTCCTGTTGGCGTTGGGCGTTATGGCCATGCACATCACTGAAGTACCGGGCGTACTGGCACTGATTGTCAAAAGTGCCTTTGGCCTTGAAGAAGCTGCCGGTGGCGCCGCCGGTTCCGTCACCGCTGCCATGCTTAACGGCATCAAGCGTGGTTTGTTTTCTAACGAAGCGGGCATGGGTTCAGCACCGAACATTGCCGCAACGGCAACGCCTGCACCACACCACCCGTCTTCCCAGGGCTTGGTACAGGCATTCGGCGTATTTGTTGACACCATCGTGGTGTGTACGGCAACGGCGGTCATGATCTTGTTGGCAGGCGTTCTGGAGCCAGGCTCCGGCGTTACCGGTACTCAGTTGACACAACAGGCTATGGAAGTTCACCTTGGCGAATTCGGCAGCTACTTCATTGCCGTAGCCATCTTGTTCTTTGCCTTTACCTCAATCGTCGCCAACTATACCTATGCTGAAAACGCTCTGGTGTATCTCAAAGGGGGCAACACCCTGGGCCTGACAATCCTGCGACTGGCCGCTCTGGGCATGGTCGTGTGGGGAGGTTACGAGGCCGTAGTCACAGTGTTCAACGCAGCAGACGCGTCCATGGGTCTGATGGCTGTGATCAACCTGATCGCCATTGTGCTGTTGTCCGGCACGGTCGTAAAACTGACCCAAGACTACTTAGCCCAACGCAAGGAAGGCGTGGTCCCGCAGTTCAAGTCAAAAGACTACCCGGAGCTGCACGAAAAGATCGACAGCAACATCTGGCGCTGATCTGAAAAACCCCGCAATTATCGGTTGATAACTGCGGGGTTTTTCGTTGTATACCGCGAACCATTAACTCCCTCGGTTTTGCCGCAAGGTCAGCATCGCTAACAACCCCGATACCGCCATCAAGAACAACGCGACGGCATTCAGCACCGGCGTGGACCCTTCTCGCAATCGGTTGAACAAGGCAACGGTCAAGGGCGTATCACTGCCCGTCAGCATGACCGTGGTATTAAAGTTCTCAAAAGACATCAGAAAGGCCATCGCGGCAGCCCCAAAGATCGAGGGCAACAACCAAGGCAGGGTCACGGTAAACCACGCCACCAAGGGCGTCGCGCCCAGGTTCAGCGCGGCTTCTTCCAGTTGTGGATCAAACTTTCGCAACCGTGCCCCGATCACCAGTGTTGCCAGCGTGGTAATAAACGTTACTTGCCCCATTACCACCAGCGTCATGCCGGGCCGAAAGATATCCAGTTCGATACCCCACAATCGGGACACCTCGTTCGCGGTACCGCTATAGAACACCAGAATGGAGACCCCGAGAATCACCCCGGGAATCACCAGCGGCAACAGCATCAGCAAATACAGGAACTCCTTGCCGCGGAACTGCAGACGCTCAAACAACACCGCATTCACGCATCCCAGCGCAACACTGCCGAGAGTGACCCAGAAGGCAATTTTGGTACTGACCCAGAGTGCTCCAAGCAAGCTATCGTCATGGAACAGGCCCGTTCTTCCTTCGACACCATCAGCCAAATACCAATCCAGCGTAAAACCTTGCCAAGGCAACGAAGGAAACGGGGAATCATTGAACGCAAAGGCTGCCGTCACCAGCAACGGCAGCGCCAGATACACAAAAAACGCGACCAAATAGGCCAGATACAGACCATCAAACAATCGTGAACGGGGTACTGAACGGATCATGCGGTCACCCCATTACCTTGCGCAGAGATTGTCCGGACAATTTCAGCCCCAACCAGACCATCACGGACGACAACACCAGCAGAAGCACACCCAACGCGGCCCCCTGTTCCCAATTAAAACGGGTAATAAACTGGGTAAAGATCTGTTCGGTGAACCACGCACTGTCTTTACCGCCCATCAACACGGGGGTCAGGTAGCTGCCGAGGGTTAACATGAACACCACGATACAACCGGAAACAATGCCGGGCATGGCCCAAGGCACCACGACTTCCCGCAACACCGTGGCATGGCCGCCGCCAAGATCGTAACCGGCCTCCACCAGATTCTCGTCCATACCGTCCAAAGTGGTCACCAGAGGCACCACCATGAACAGCAAGCCGTTGTAGACCAGTCCGATAATGACCGCGACATCGTTATAGAGCATTTCCACCGGACCATCAGCCCAGCCCAATGCCTGCAGCCAGGAGCTGAACAAACCACTTTCACGCAACAGGATCATCCAGCCGTAAGTACGTACTAACTCACTGGCCCAGAATGGAATCAGGCAGGCCAGAAACAGAACGCCCTTACTCCGGCCGCGGGCCATTTTGGCGATGTACCAGGCAATCGGAAACGCCACCAGCAGCGTCAGAAAGGTGGTAAACAACGACATCACGCCGGTGCGAACGAAGGTCCGCCAGTAATAGGATTCGGTAAAGAAGTTCTGATACTGTTCCAGCCCCCAGGCCAGCGTATCCCAGCTCTCCCGAACCTGAAACGACACCCTTAGCATCTGTATGTGCGGCACCAACACCAGCAACACAATCCACAGCAGGAAGGGAGTCAGCAACAGCCAGAGTGACAGACGACTCGCCGAAGACTTCATGACCAATCTGCCCTGAACACTCGAGCCAGCATAGGGTCCCAAGCCAGCTTGATTGCACTGTCGGCGGTCAAGGCCGGCGCCGAACCGTCCTGAGGCAGCCGAGCATAAATCGGGCTGCCGCTGTTCTCCGCTTCAACCCGACTATTCGCGCCGTCAAAAAGTGTCGCCTTCACTCTGGCCTGCATCACCGAATAGTGGTTATCCGGCGTAGAATCGTTGAACACCAGAGATTCAGGGCGGATGTACAATTCTGCACGTTCGCCGAGCTGAAGGTCACTCGCGGCCACGCGCCCGCGCACCAGTTCGCCGTTATCCAGTCGAATCTGCGCCAGATTGTCGGCCAGCGAGATCACGTCTCCCGACAGTCGATTATTATCGCCGACAAAGCCCGCCACGAACGGGGTCGCTGGCTCCCGGTAGAGTTCTTCCGGTGGCGCCACCTGATCAAAGCGACCGTCTTTCATCACCGCCACCTGATCCGACATCACCATGGCTTCCGACTGGTCATGAGTAATGTATACAAACGTTGTACCGAACTGTTTCTGAAGGTGTTTGAGCTCGACCTTCATCTGCTCCCGCAGTTTAAGATCAAGCGCACCTAGCGGCTCATCCAGCAACAACAGCGTAGGCTTCAGCACCAAACAACGGGCAAGGGCGACCCGTTGGCGCTGACCACCAGACAACTCCATCGGGTTACGGTGTTCAAGCCCGGGTAGCCCGACTTGTTCGAGCACCTCCGCCGTCAACTTCCGGCGTTCCGCCGCAGCGACTTTTCGCCGCTTCAGGCCATAACCGATGTTGTCTCCTACCGACATGGTGGGAAACAACGCCAGATGTTGAAACACCATGTTCACTGGCCGGTGGTTGGGCGGCACATCGTTCATCCGCTCTCCACGGATGTAGATATCGCCCTCGTTCGGCTTGTCGAAGCCCGCCAACAGGCGCAACAGCGTGGTTTTTCCACAACCGGAGGGGCCGAGAATAGAGAAGAAGGTACCCGCAGGTACGTCCAGTGAAATGTTATTTACGGCTGTATGGGCGCCGAAGCGCCGCACCAGCCCGTTACAGGAAAGATCTGATTGTGTAGCCATGCAGATCAGTTCGCCGCTTGAACACGATCCAGCACTTGCCCTTCGGTGGCTTCCAGCCCAGGTGGCACAGGTGGGTACCACTTAATGTTGGTGATGGCTTGCTCGTCAAAGCTCGCGCGGTAAGCATCACGAAGGTCCGCCTTCACAAATTCGTCCGCAGCTTTAGACGCGGTGAAGTTACCAGAGGCGTTGGTGATCTTCGCGGCAATTTCCGGCTGCATCACGAAATTAATCCACTTATAGGCCGCATCTTCATTTTCGCTGCGACGCGGAATAGCAAAGGTATCAATCCAACCCAAAGCACCGGACTCCGGAGCAACAAATTGTATCTCCGGATTCTCTGCATTCAGCTTCCAGCCACCGGCATCCCAAGCCATGGCCGCGGTCACTTCGCCGGTGCGCAGAAGCGACAATAATTGATCGCCACCAGTCCAGTAGGTTTTCACGTTGGCTTTACACTCGATCAGTTTGTCTTCGACCTTCGCCATGATCGACGCATATTCGTCACGATCGTTGTATGCCGCGAACGGATCCATCCCCATGGCAAAGGCGAATCCCATCAGCGTCGGGCGCTTGAGCCGGTAACTCACCTTGCCCGCCACAGCAGGATCACACAGGTCGGTGTAATCGTTGACGGTATCCGCCACGGAGCTGTGCACAATCAAACCACTGGTACCCCAGACCGACGGCACGCCGTAGGACTGGCCATTCAACGCGGTGGCTTCCTGGGTGGCGTTCACCATAGATGGCTGTAACTGATCGGTATTGATACGGCTATAGTCGATGGGCTTGTAGACATTGAACTGGCGCTGAACGCCAACGATCCGGTCCTGGCTCGGCTGGGCCAAATCAAAACCGGCACCGCCTGTCGCCCGAAGCTTGGAGATCATGTCTTCATTGTTCGACAGCGTGATCTTTACATCAATGCCAGTTTCTTCCTCAAACTGCGCCACGACTTCGTCCGGAGCGTAACCGCCCCAAGTGATCAACCGTAGCTCCTCCGCTAACAACTGGCTGGAGGCCGATGCGGCCAGCAGAGAGGTACACAACAGTGCCGCGTTCCGTGTTTTCTGGGCTTTCATGGTCGTTTCTTCCTCTAAATTCAGTGGCGAAGCACTTCGCTAACTTCTTGTTATCAGGAAGTTATAGACCATATATGACGATTGTGTGAAACCCCGCCACGAAAAAGGGAGGCCGAGGCCTCCCTTTTTCAATCCGGTGAACAAACCGCTTTAGAGACCAGACTTCAGCTTTTCCCAATACTTCGCATACACCTGCAAAGCTTCTTCGCCGATATCGGCCTGGAATTCGGCGTTGATCATGTCTTCAGCCGTCGGATAGCTGGACCGATCATTGGCTACCGATTCATCCAGCAAGTCACGGGCAGCAAGGTTTGGCGTGGCATAACCGATGTCCTCACTGATCAGCGCTGAGATTTCCGGCTTTAGCACGAAGCTAATAAACTCGTGAGCGGCTTCCGGGTTTTTCGCGTTTTTCGGAATCACGAAGCTGTCCAACCACGCAATGATGCCCTCAGCCGGGTAAACGTATTCCAGTGTCGGCAACGCTTCACGCCCCATCACAGCTTCACCGTTCCAGATCATACCAATGTCAGTTTCACCTTCCAGGAAAGGCATCCGCGGAGCGTCGGAATTGAAGGTACGAACAGCAGGCATCAGCTCGGTCAACTTCTCATACGCTTCTTCAATCTGTTCCGGATCGGTGCTGTTGCCGGGATAGCCCAATACACGCAACGCTACGTGGAACACTTCGCGCATGTCATTGGTCAGCACCACGCGACCTTCAAAACGCTCTTCCCAAAGGTCAGCCCACGCAGTCACTTCGCCTTCTACGTCTGCGGTGTCCACACCAAGGCCTGTGGTGCCCCACAAGTACGGCACGCTGTATGCGTTTTCCGGGTCGATGTCCAGATTGACCAACTCAGGTGACAGATTATCGAAACCTTCAATATTGCTGCGATCGATGGGCATCAGAAGGTTTTCCTGACGCATTTTGCTCACGTAGTAAGTCGATGGCACGGCCAAATCATAAGCAGCACTGTCGTCCAAGAGTTTCAGACGCGCATACATAGCTTCGTTGCTGTCATACGTGGTGTAAACCACTTGGATGCCGGTTTCCTCGGTGAAACGATCCAGCACTTCCTGCGGCATGTACTCCGACCAGTTGTACAGGTTCAACACTTGGGTTTCTTCAGAACTGCTGCAGCCAGTCAGACCAACCGCCAGCATCGTGGCCAGTGCCAGTTTCTTCATCGTTTACTCCTTAACAGGATCCATTGGGATAACATCAGCATCAGCAGTGAAAACACCAGCAACAGGGTACCTAGGGCATTCACTTCCGGTTTCAGGCCAACTCGCACCATAGAGTAGATGCGCAAAGGCAAAATTTCATAACTGGGGCCGCTGACAAAGGTACTCACCACCACGTCATCCAACGACAGGGTAAAGCCGAGCAACCACCCCGCCAGCAGGGCCGGCATGATCACCGGTATCAACACCGTGCGCGTCATAGTGAAATCACTGGCGCCCAAGTCCCGGGCCGCCTCCGGCAACCGCTCGTCAAAGCCACTCAAACGCGCCATCACCGTAATGACCACGAATGGCAGACAGAAGGTGACGTGTGCCAACAGCAAGGAAACGTAACCCAGCTGCAGCCCCACCATCAGGAACAAGCCCAGCAACGAGATCGCCAGGACAATTTCCGGCGACATCATCACGATGAACAGCATACCGCTCAGCATTTGCTTGCCCCGGAAACGGTATCGGTGCAAGGCCAGTGCGGTCAGCGCGCCGATCAGGGTCGACACGGTCGCCGCCGACAGCGCCAGCCAGAGCGAGTTCCACATGGCTTGTACCATGGCGCGGTTGCTGAACAGCGCCTCATACCAGCGCAGGCTCAGACCGCCCCATTCATAACCGGTGCGGGAATCATTGAACGAGAACACCACCAACACAGCAATCGGCACATACAGCAGCACATACACAAGGGTCAGGTAGGTCCGAGGCAACCAGCGGTTCATACACCGCCCTCCCCGATACGCCGCTTACTCAGCCGGTGGGCAAACATCAAAAACGCCATTGCCAGAGTCAGCATGATGCTGGCCGCCGCACCGAAGGGCCAATTCCGAGCATCCAGAAACTGGTTTTTGATCACGTTGCCCACCAGTAAGTTACGCGAGCCACCTAAAACGTCCGGCACGAAGAACAAGCCCATGGCCGGCAGCAACACCAGCATAACGCCCGCCAGCACGCCCGGCAGAGTCAGCGGCACGATAACGTGGATAAACGTTGACCAACGGCCTGCGCCCAAGTCGTGGGAAGCCCGCAGGAAATCTTCGCGCAAATCCTCGAACACCGTGTACAACGGCAAAATCATGAACGGCAACAACAGATACACCAGACCGATGATGACAGCCCCTTCGGTATACAGCATCTGCATGGGCTCATCGATGATTCCCATCGCCATCAAAGCATTGTTTAGCAGCCCGTTAGTTGCCAGTATCAACTTCAGGGCGTAGGTACGCACCAAGGAGTTGGTCCAGAAGGGCACGATCAACAGAAAGATCAGTAACACCCGATGTTTTCGGGCAATTTTGGACAACGACCACGCAAACGGGTAGCCAATCAGTAAACAAATCAACGTGGTCATCGCCGCCATGTACAAGGAATGCAAAAACACTTCCAGATACAGCGGATTCAGCAATTGGCGGTAAGCATCCAGATTGACCGGGAACGCGATAAAGTTGCTCGGGTCTCGGGTCATCACGCTGGCACCAACCACCAGCAGATTCGGGGTAAACACCAGAAACAGCAACCAACCCCACACCAGAACCAGCACCGCGGTTCTGAATGGTTGCTGCAATGTGTTACCCATCAATGGTGTCTTCCTCGGTCACAACCGTAGGCTCTTCCGGCAATAGCCATTCCCAGCCGTCAACCCAGCTGACCCGGACCGGCTCACCCAGGCGATAGTCAAACGTCGGGTCATCTTCATCAAAAAATTCAGAGGCCAGCACTTCGGTGCCATCGGCCAAATGGATCACCGAATCCAGGGTGCTGCCTTTGTAGTTGCGTTCTACCACTTTACCAGCCACGCCATCGTGATCGTCCGGTGCCAGCACACGGATATCCTCCGGCCGGAGTAAAACATGCAGGGACTGCCCTTCAGTAACGGGAAAGTCCGGTTTGCGGAATCGGCGCTTCAAACCGAAGACATCCACGATAACGGTGCCGTCTTCATTAAGGCTATCTAACCGTCCCGGGAAGAGATTGGTTTCTCCCACAAACCGGGCCGTAAACAGGTTGGCGGGGCGCTCATAGACTTCACGCGGGGTGCCCAGCTGCTGTATCAAGCCGTCCTTCAGCACCACAATGCGGTCAGACATAGACAGAGCTTCTTCCTGATCGTGGGTCACGAACACAAAGGTAATACCCAACTCTCGCTGCAAGCGTTTCAGCTCCACCTGCATGGTGCGGCGCAGTTTGTAATCCAGTGCCGACAGCGGCTCGTCCAACAGCAACATTTTCGGGCGTTTGACCACAGCCCGAGCAATAGCGACCCGCTGCTGCTGGCCACCGGAAAGCTGATGCGGTTTGCGCTCGGCAAAATCTTCCAGCTGCACCATGGCCAGAGCTTCGTCGACCCGCCGCAGAATTTCCGGCTTCGGACGCTTTTCCATTTTCAAGCCATAGGCCACATTGTCGAAGACCGACATATGCGGAAACAAAGCGTAGTTCTGGAACACGGTATTAAGAGGGCGGGCTTCTGGAGGCGTGTGTGTCAGGTCCTGGCCACCCAGAGTAATGGAACCTTCATCCGGGTGTTCAAACCCTGCCATCATGCGCAGGAGCGTGGTTTTGCCGCAGCCGGAAGGGCCCAACAAGGTGATAAATTCGCCATCAAAGATCTCAAGATCGAGCGAATCCAGCACCTTACGATCATCAAATTGCTTGGAAAGCTTGCTCAGAGAAAGCAGTGTTTGTTTCATCGACCGCCGCCTAAAGGGTTAACGGCGTATTTTTCCAGAAACCATGACAAACAAAAAGGGGCGTTGGGGTATTCCACAACCCCAACGCCCCTTGGCTTTCATGCCGATTTTACTGGTCAGCTACGCTGTTCAAATACGCTTTGTCCGAAATGTTTGTCCAAGGACGAACCTGCTTCAGGTATTCACGCTGGGACGTAATGATTTCGTTCGCCAGCTCGTCTTCCGCGGCAAACTCATTCAACAAACGGTTGGTGGTCTCGCGAAGGGCGTCAATCACATCCGGTGGGAACACCTTATGAGTCACATTCGGGTATTCTGCTCTCATGCTGGCCCAGGCTGCGCCACTTTCGTGAGTGGTCTGGATGTACATGTCGTAGGCTGCGGTACGCATCGCAACTCTCAGCACTTCCTGCAGATCTTCCGGAAGCTTTTCCCAGGTTTTCTGGTTGATCAGAAACTGAACTTCGGCACTCGGCTCCTGCCAGCCGGAGTAGTAGTAATCGGCAATCTGGTGAAAGCCCATTCTAAGATCCAGTGCCGGTCCCACCCATTCGACAGCATCGATGGTGCCGCGCTCCAGAGCCGTATAGAGCTCGCCAGGTGGCAAATTGGTCACCGCCACGCCCAACTCTGACATGACTTCGCCCGCAAACCCGGGAGTCCGAACCTTCAAGCCCTTTAGGTCTTCCAGCGACTTGATCTCTTGGCGGAACCAGCCACCCATCTGGTTGCCGGTGTTACCGCCCGGGAAGGACAGCAAACCAAACGGCTCATACACCTTCTGCATCAGCTCCATACCGTCGCCATGGTAGAACCACGCGTAGGTCTCTGGCGCAATCATACCGAACGGTGTGGTGGTGAAGTACATGGCGTTCGGAATGGTGCCTTTGTAGTAGTACGAGGCCGTATGCCCCATGTCGTACTGACCGTTACGCACCATATCGAAGATGCCGAAGGGCGCCTTGTGCTTATTGGACGAGTCAATTCGAAACTTCAACCGACCATCGGACATCTTTTCGGCCATGGCGGCCATGTTACGAGTTGTATCGCTCAGCAAACCGGAGTTGGTTCCCCAGGTTTCCGCCAAACGGATGGTGTACGTTTTATCGGCAGCTGCAAACGGGCTGGCGAGAACCGCAACTGCGGCGAGGGCTGCCAGAAAGGTATTACGCATAAACATAGTAAAGACTTCCATTGTTAAAACTATTGGGCACGTGCACTAACCTCTTATTTAACCACAATAAACGCGCAGGATCGCCTCCCCAGCAAGACCCGAAATGACTTTACACTTTAAACTGCGCGACCAACTCTCGCAGACTCTCACTCAAACGGGCCAGTTCGTGGCTGGCGTCGTTGGTCTGCGTGACCCCCGTATCGCTTCGTTGCGCAGCATCGACGATCCGAACCACGTTCTGGTTCACCTCTTCCGCCACCTGGCTTTGCTGCTCAGCAGCCGCCGCAATTTGAGTAACCTGATCATGAATCTGCTCAATCGAATTCACAATGGTATTCAACGCAGAGGTGGCGTGATTAATGCGCTCAACCGTTTCCTCAGAACTCCGGCGTGAATGATTCATCCGCTCGACCGAGGCTTTGGTTTCTGCGACAAAGCCGCCAATCATTTCACCAATCTGGTCCGCTGACTCCGCCGAGCGCTTCGCCAACTGACGCACTTCATCGGCAACCACGGAAAAACCACGCCCGTGCTCGCCTGCCCGGGCGGCCTCAATCGCGGCGTTCAATGCCAATAGATTCGTTTGTTCGGTCACCGCATGAATAACATCCAGCACTTGCTGAATGTCACCGGACTTCTCCGCCAACGCATTGATGCTGGAGGCTGTGCTTTCGATCTCCTGTGACAACTGCGTGACCGCTCCCTGGGCGCTAGAGATGGTTTCACCCCCTTCGCGAGCCATGCGGTCAGCATCCGACGCCGCACTTTCTACTTCGTTGGTATTGCCTGAGATCTGCTGAATGGTCGCGGCCATTTCATTGATCGCCGAGGCAATCTGATCCGTTTCGGAGCCTTGCTCCTGCACCGACTGGCTGGTTTCAGCGGCCACCCGACTAAGCTCTTCCGCAGCAGAAGCCACTTGATCAGTAGTGATCCCGACTTCGCGAATGGTATTTTGCATTTTGATCACGAAGTGATTGAACCGGCGCCCTAGATCCGCCAGCTCATCGGAACCCTCCTCCGGCAAGCGCTGGCGCAAATCTCCATCGCCATCCGCAATCTCCTGCATCAGGTCAGTGACCTTTTTCAACGGCACCGTGACCGTGCGACCAATCAACAAACCCACGATCAGTGCGACGATCACCACCGCAATGGTAGCTATCAGGATAAAGAGCATGGCCGATGAAATGGTGTCGACAATATCTTGCTCGGCAGCCGCCAACACCCGATCAATATCAGTAATATAAACGCCTGCCCCGATCATCCAGTCCCAACCAGGGACCAAGACGGCGTAAGACATCTTCGGCTCAATATCTCCGCCCGAGGCCGGGTTCGACCATTCGTACTGATGAAAGCCGTCATTACGAGCCGCTTCGAAAAGAGCGCCGACAAGCTCCCGGACCGCGGGATTGGTCGTCGGGCCCTCTTTGTCAGGATTCGGCGCATACGCTAGGTTAAATACATCGCGAGTGTAAGCAAACACATAATTACCATCACCAAACGAAATCGAGCGAATTCGCTTTCTCGCCTCGCTCTTGGCTTCTTCAGGCGATAGATCAGGGTTATTTTTGGCCTCCTCAACGACATCGTTGATCGCCTCAATTAGATCCTGAAGCCCCTGTTTCTTCGCCGCAAACAGCTCTTCTTCGAGGCGTTCCAACTCTGCCTGACCGTTGGCATTGATTTCAGTGACCGTGATCCAGGCGATCGCCCCCGCAGTAAGAAGCACCGGCACCAATACGCCGATGAGCAGTCGAGTTCGTATTCGCATATTGCGTATCAGCGGCATGTCTGTGACTCCGGATTCTTGTTGGTATCAGCGGCGGCCAAAAAAGTGGCTTTGTTTGATGTTGGTATCGGCCTATACGGCCACAACTTAAGTGCAGTTTAACCAAATTTTTCAGCGACATGTGCGCGAATAGCACTTACATACGCACCAATTTTGCTTCCAGCAACAGGTTCGGCCCAAGCTTAGCAACTTTCACCGTCTCGGGGTTTACGCCAAGGTCTTTCAAAGCATCATGAATTTCATCCATGGCCTCTTCCGCTGGCGCTGCGAGCAACAACTCACGCACCGCACCCAGAACCATTTTGACAGGAACCGTCATGAAGTAACCCGAGATCAGCAGCATCATCACCGGATCAGCGTACATCGACAGCGCTGACCACTGACTGCGTTCTATCAGCCATGCGATGGCAAAACCGAGCATCACAGCCGCACTTAACACGGTATCCATAAGCCACTGGTCTTGCTCAGCCAGCACAAGGCCGGAACCATTGCGATGACTGGTCAAACGCAAATAACCCCAAACAACCAAACAACCCACCACACTCACGGCACCAAAAACCAGCGCCATACCCGCCTCTACCGGCCGGCCACCCTGTAGAATCGACACTACCGCCGAGGCAAATGAAAGCACACACACTAAACCGATCACCAGCCCCTTCACCGCAATAACCAACGGCTCTACGCTGCCCATACCAAACGGATAGTCTTCCGTTGCTGGGCGACGAATTAAACGGGCGGCATACAATGACAATAGCGACAACGCCAAGCTGACAAAGGAATAGGCGCCATCGAAAAGAATCACCAGAGAATCGACCCAAAGGCCCCAAACAATACCGGCAACCGCAAACAAACCGGCTCCGATCGCAGACAATTTCAGCGCCAGCTTTTCCCGCGCTATAGAAGTGAACATTTTGACCTCCTGTGTGGAAGGGGCCATATTAGTGGGATCAATTCGTCAGCGTGAGTCACTGAGCGACGGAAAAACCGTCGAGACCAAGCAATCGTGAAAACATCTCAAATCAAAACATTTCTGGCGATTGTCGATAACGGCAGTATTGTCGCCGCCGCTCGACAACTGAACCGCAGCCGCACCACCGTAAGCACGGCTCTGGCCGCGCTCGAAGATGAGTTAGGAGTCCACCTCTTTGAACGCAGCGGAAATCAGCTGCACCTGACCGCCATCGGCCAGTCGATCCTGACGGATTGCCGGCGCTTCGACCAGGTAGCCGGCCAAATACAATCTCGCTGCCAACACCATTTAAGCGGCGCGGAATCCGTGCTGCGCATCGCCCGAGACGACGCAATTCCAGAGATCATCTGGCGGGATCTTCTCAAACGCCTCAAACAAAAGTTCCCACAAACCAGCTTGTCGATTTATCTCGCGCCACCTCGAGAACTTGCCCATTTGGTACGAAATCAATCCGTCGATGTCGCCTACGGCCTGATGCCCGAACTCCTGAGCGAAGGCTATCAATGGTTTAGAGAACTGGCCGATGTGCGCATGCTAACGGTAGCCGCGCCCGACCATCCGCTGTGCCAGCTCAAGCGGGTGACGCAGGATCAGCTGATCGCCCACACGGAGATTACCATGGCCTACATGGAAGACTCTCAATTGGTTGCGGAGTCACCGGAAACGGCTAACTATCTCGCCTTCACGCAATACGAACTGATTCGAGATGCCGTTATTGATGGCGCCGGCTGGGCGGACCTGCCCTTGCCCCTGATTGCAGGAGCGTTGAGGAAAGAGCAACTGAAAACCATCCATCACCGGAGCGCCCGATGGTGGAAAGTCTTCAGTGCGTTGGAGACGGAGCAAACCCAAGGCGGCGCGGTAGTATGTTGGCTGGCCAACGAGCTTGAGACCTATCTGGGGACCATGGTTTAAGGCTGCTCATCCAACGGCGCGCTGACATCACACTTTTTGCAGTCCAGCTCGCCCCCCCCGCATGGACGCCCGGCCCTCGGGCGTAATAACCCAGGGCCGATTCACCCACGGCGGGTCGTGGCGTACGTGCTGGTTATGCCCGCAAGCTAACTGGGCAACCCAATGGTTTTCATTATCCTTGTGGTAGCCCGTAATCGGCTGCTTCATGCCCGGACCCTGCCATTCCAAGCCGACCAGGAGTAGATGGCCAAAGCCAGCCAAATCATCACGAAACTGATCAGTTTCTCCGTACCCAGTGGCTCATGAAAAATAAACATCGCAATCAAAAACTGCAGGGTAGGGTTGATATACATCAGAAACCCGACGGTAGACAGCCGTAACCGGCGGGCGGCACCGGCAAATGCCAGCAGCGGGATCGCGGTCACAATACCGCTCGACAGCAGTAGCAAAGCACTACCTGTGCTGTCAGAAAGGTGTGACAACCCCTGTGCCGACAACCAAGCCAGTGCCAGCAGCCCCAGCGGCAACAACAACAGGGTTTCCACGAACAGCCCTGATAACCCATCCAGCTCAACCTTCTTGCGCATCAGCCCATAGGTTCCGAAGCTAAACGCCAGGACCAAGGTAATCCAGGGCAATTCGCCGAGTAGAACAATCTGGTACACAATCGCCACAGCAGCCAACACCACTGCAACCACCTGCAGCCGCGATATACGTTCATCCAGAATCAGCAAACCCATGGCCACATTCACCAAAGGCGTCAGGAAGTAACCCAAGCTGGCCTGCATCACCTGCCGCGTTTCCACAGCGTAGATATAGATTCCCCAGTTCAGGGCGATAAACACGGCACAGCCCAGTACAAAACCGAGCCGTTTCGGCTGTTTTAGAGCGGCTTTCACCGGTGACCAGCGTTTCAGCAGCGAAATGACCACCGCAAGAAATACGCACGACCACACCACCCGGTGAATCAATACCTCCCAGGCAGGAATACCCTCAAACAGCGCGAAATACAGAGGAAAGCTGCCCCACAGAGTGTAGGCCGCCAAGCCATACGCCACTCCCTTACTGGATTCAGAAACCGCGTTGGCCATGAATCAATCACTTACGCAAACAACAGACTTTGTATTTACGGCCACTACCACAAGGGCAGGAATCGTTCCGTCCGGGCTTGAGTTGGCCTTCATTCGTTTCACCACTCAGGTAGTACCAACAACCACCTTCGTTAATGAAATCCGATCGTTCCTCAAGATAGCCCCAACCAGCGCCCGCTCGATATGTCGCGCGGAAGTGCACCGTTCCTTGGCGCCCCTTCACGGCGGTGTCGATCACCTGCAACGACGTCCAATCCGGCGAATCTTCCAGTTCCAGCTCCGTGGGCCGGGTATCGGCGTGCCAGGTTGCCAGCAGATAGTCCGGTTTGTTCAGCACAAAGGCCGTGTAACGGGCACGCATCAGCGCTTCTGGCGAAGGAGCAGGCTCCCCCTGATGCCAGAGCTGACAACAGCGCGCGTACTCCTTCCCGCTACCACAAGGACACTGAACACACGAATCAGCAGAATTCATAACAAACACTAGCTCCTGGTGATGCAGGGCCTCGCCAGCCCGAGACGGTCCAATTGATCACGACTCTTCGGGGGCGCATCTCACGGTGCATTGACCGACACAGCTTAATGGCCGCGCCTATTAACGGCGCTTGGTCACAGCCATGGTCAGGCGGGAAATACAGGTGAGCTTACCCTGCTCATTCTCCAGGCGAATTTCCCAAACCTGAGTCGCGCTTCCGATATGAAGAGCGCGAGCAGTGCCGTAAACCCAGCCGCCGGCCACTGGCCGAATGTGGTTAGCGTTGATGTCCAGGCCTACCGCAACGGTACCTTTATCTTTGAGAACACAGTTGGCCGCCATACTGCCCAGCGTTTCTGCCAGCACCACCGAGGAACCCCCGTGCAAAATACCGAACGGCTGAACAGTCCGCTCATCAACCGGCATACGCCCTTTCACGTAATCGTCACCAATTTCCAGGTACTCGATTCCCATGTGACTGACTGCCGTGTTCTGACTTGCAGCGGTCATTTGCTCAAGATTCGGGGTTACTGTCCAAATTGCCATTCTGAAAGATCTCCGGGTTGAACTTTAGGCTCATATTATTGTCACGAAATGAGTTTATACAGGTAGGATGCTTAGAACCACGCCTTTATAATCCTTTTTGCCATTAGGTTTACCAACAAGAGAGGGATCTGAAATGAAAAAAACACACCTGCTGACCAGCGCTGCTCTGGCACTGTCATTCACCATGCCAGCCGCTGCCCAGATGAGCATTGAAGATCAAATCACAGCTCGCCAATCGGCTTACCAGTTCATGGCCTGGAACATGAGCAAAATCAAAGCACAAGCAATCGAGGGTGATGTTGCTTTCAACGCCGACCAGATGAAAGCCGCCGCCAATGCCATTGCGGCCGTTGCCAATTCTGGCCTGGGCGCGCTTTTCAGCCCAGGATCATCATTGGATAAAGCTGACGACACTCGTCTCAAGCCCGAGTTTTTCGAACAGCCCGAAAAAGCCCGCGAAGTAGGCATGAACTTTGGTCGTGAAGCCAACAAACTTCAGGCTGTTGCCGCCGAGGGTGACAAAGCCGCACTGGCGCGCCAGTTTGCTGCTTTGGGCAAGACCTGCAAGGCCTGCCACGACAACTTCCGCGCGAAGTAAGCGACGCTCGTCACCACCCCAGATTCTGGGGTGGTGGCTCCGGGGCCGGCGGCGGTGGCACCAAACTGCCGCTGGCACCCAGAACGACAACACCCGCCAGCGCCAACGACACCCAAAACGCGACCGCTCCGCCACCACTGGCATCAGCTGCCGTGCCCGGCGCGACTTGCTTCTTGCCGGTAATCATCGGTTTTACCAAACTGTTTTTCTTTACTTTCGAATACCACATCACAGCCAGCACATGCAGCGCCACCAATCCGTAAAGGTACCATTCTGTCTGCCGATGCCAACTGCTTAGCGTGTCGCTCCACGCTGATGAAACAAGTGGGTACAACGGGCCCTGAAACGAAATCTCGTCATTGGCAAACAAACCGCTCACCGCCTGGAACCCAAACAAGCCGAGCAAGGCCAACACCGACAGAGCGCCAAGTGGATTATGCCCCACGCCCTGCCATTGCCCTTTAAGATAGCGAACAACCGTCACAGGCCCACGAACAAAAAAACTGAAACGTGCGTAGGTGGAGCCGGCAAAGCCCCAAAAAACCCGAAAACTCAACAAACCAACCACGAACAAACCCAGTCGTCCGTGCCATTCCGGCATCCCTGTTTTTATCGTAATCACTGCGCCCGTGACCGCCAGCACCAAGAGCCAGTGAAACAAACGCGTGGGCAAATCCCACAACCGAATGGTTGTCATACCTATCCCTCATCGCTATCGATTCGATGCGAGACCGCATCGAGCTTTGTAAGTTCCAAGAACACCCACTAACACACCTCTGCGCTTTGGCCTAAGGACTCCTTGTGTCAGTCTATGTAAATCTATAATCTCATCTGATTGGTCGAAACCCATCCGGGGAAGAGTGCCCCGCCTCACCAAAGAGAACTGACCCTGCATAAGATGTATCGATATCTTCTACTTCTCACAACACTGTTATTGTCGATACAAACACTGGCTGCAAGTGTTCCAGGCCCCACCTCGCCTCGCAACGTGGGCTTTTACTACGGCCACGAAGCCCCCATCGGCAGCCTGTATGCATATGACTGGCTGGTGCTTCAGCCAAGTCAGGTTACGGACGCCCGCCTCGACTTACTGCACAAAGGCAATACCCGTCCGATCGCCTATCTGAGCGCCGGTGAAATGGCGTATTCGGACCAAGCATCAAAGAACTTACAAACAGACTGGGTACTCGGGGAAAATACAGCCTGGAAGAGTTATGTGCTGGATATTCGACGAGAAGATGTCCGGCATTTTATGCTCGAGCAATTAATCGCACCCGCCATGGCACGCGGATTCAAAGGCGTCTTTCTGGACACTTTGGACAGCCATCTCCTGACCACTGAAGGTCAGGAAAATGCCCAGGCGTTCGCAGAGGCTCAGGGGCTGCTCATCACAGCCATCCGCCAACGTTTTCCAGATAGCCGGATCATTATCAATCGCGGTTTCCATCTGCCTGAATCGACCCATGACATCGTCGATGCACTGGCCTTCGAATCTTGGCGCAACGGCTACGAAGCCGGTGGACGCCGATACTACGCCGTCTCCGATCAAGATCGTGAGTGGCTCGCCAGCCAACTCGCTCACTGGCGTAACACGCACCCCGAGCTGCCCATTATTGCGATCGACTACGCCAAAAACAGCGCCCAAGCCCGGGACCTGTCGGACCAGCTAAGACAGGACGGCTTCATTCCCTATGTGTCAGACCACAACCTGAACCGCCTTGGCCCGTCGGATCCAGTGGTCAAAAAACGCCACGTTCTGGTGTATCACGACCTGTCAGAAGACCAAATGGATCGAACCGATGCACACCGACGTTTAGGCATTGTGCTGGAGCGTCTGGGGCTGGTGCCAGTTTATCGCTCCCTTTCACAGCCCTTTCCAAACGAGCCGTTGGATGACCGTTACGTGGGCATGATCGCCTGGTGGGAAACCAACGCTCGAAAAACAAATTTTTGTCGCTGGGCCAGTAAATCACAGTCTGCCGACTTCCCGGTGGTCCTGTTCGGGTTGCGGCCCACCGCAACTCAGTGCAACAAACTGATGCAAAGCCGCCGAACGGCCGCGCCCAAAGGGGAGTTAAAGGTTTCCAAAGGACACCCGTCCATGGGCAACTTTGAGAGCACTCGTCTACCTCCAGTCGCTTTTGACCCATTACCTCAGCCTGGTGCAGCCAATCAGTGGCTAACAATCACCGATGCTTCCGGCGCCCGGTTCAGTCCGGTTTACACGCACGAAAAAGGTGCCGTGGCCAGCGCAACCTTTATTTTCGAGAAAGGGCCGGATGATCAAGCGTACTGGCTATTTGATCCGTTCAGCTTCCTCAGAGAAGCACTGAGGCTGAACCACCTCCCGGCCATTGATAGCACCACCGAAAGTGGTCGTCGCATACTGACGGCACACATTGACGGCGACGGTTTGGTGTCCCGAGCAGAATTACCTGGCCGCCCGCTGAGCTCAGAAGCGATCCAACAGAATATCCTGCAGGTGTACGATATTCCTCATACGGTGTCTGTGATTGAAGCCGAAACGTCTCCCAAAGGCCTTTACCCTGGAGTCAGTGCCGAAGCGGAGGCGAGTGCCCGAGATATGTTCAGAATGGACAAAGTCGAGGTGGCTTCACACTCATACAGCCACCCTTTCTTCTGGGCCATACTCGAGGGCGATTCAGGCAAAGCGCCGAATTTCAACGACACACTGTACGGCTATTCCATGAATATTCCCGGCTACAGCCCCTACGTTGACCGGGAAACTGACGACGCTGTCGCCTACATCAACAATCGCCTTGCCCCGAAAGACAAGCCCGTATCCATCTTCCTTTGGACCGGCGATGCTCGGCCGGGCCCGAAAGCCCTGAAGGCCGTCCGGGAGCTGGGTCTGGTAAACGTCAACGGTGGCGACACCCACCCACTACCTTTCGATTCTGAATTAGCCGGTGTTTGGCCGGATGCGCGACCGGTAGGCGACGAATTGCAGGTATACGCTCCGGTCATGAACGAAAACGTATACACCAACCTCTGGACGGGCCCATTTTTCGGCTATCGCAACGTGATAGATAGCTTCAAGATTCTGGCGTCCCACAATCGCCTGAAACCCATCGGTATCTATTACCATTTTTACTCCGGCACCAAGCCCGAAGCGCTTCAAGCACTGAAAGAAGTCTACGATTACGCCCTGTCACAACCCGTAACGCCACTGTATTTGAGTGACTATGCCGAGCGTGTTCAGGGCCAGTACTATTCCGTTCTGTTGCAACCGGACGAAAACAGCTACCGTTGGCGTGGCATTCGGCCACCATCAACCGTGCGCATCAGCCAGAACCAGTATCCCAATATGAAACTTAGCCAGGGTGTGGCCGGATATCACGATGTTGGAGGGGTGCGTTTCGTCCATCTTGCCGGTAGCGATCCTCTCCTGATGCTATCACCAGAGCCCGAGCCCGGCCCGATGCTCGATTCCGCCAATGCGCAGGTCGTCAACTGGCAACGCAGTCACCATGACGGTCGCTGGCAAGTTCAAATCGAACTGAAAGGCTATCAAGCATTGGATTTTGCTTTGTCAGGAACCTCGCACTGCGACATCAAAGGGGCCAAGCTGATTCAACGTACCACCAATAATTCAGTGCACCTTCGCTCGCGCACACAACAAGCAGGACGCTTCGAGTTGGAGTGCGATTGAGCTATGCGCCCACGTAAGCCTGCCTTTTTCAGCGTTCCCGCTTTGCTGGCGTTGGCCGCGCTGATTATGGTCACGCTGTATTTGCTGTTTCCGCGACAAGCCATATACGAAAACGCTGGGTATCTTGAATCACCAGACAGCATTTCCCTTGCTTATCTGGATACGCTGCTCAGATCTGACCCGGACAACCAGGCCCTGCGCCTCACGTTGGGTCGAATGCAACAAAAAATAGGCGAGCACGACAAAGCAATAAGCACACTCCTGCCTTTGATGAACAATCCCAGTGTGCCAATCGAAGCCATGACCGCTTACACCGAGCTCATTAGAGGCGAGTTCTTTCGAGCCCAAACCACGCTGGGGCACGCACTGGCACGCAGCCAACTCGCGACCACCCTCAGGCGAGCCCTGTTGCAGCCTTATGCCATTGAGGAAAAAGAAACACTCATGGCCGACAACCTGCCGCTGCTTACCGCCAACGAACAACTGACCATACGTCAACAGTTCTTTGAGCTGACCACAGGCAGTAAACGCTTAAGAGCGGGCCAAGCCTTAGCGAAACAGCAAGAAGCTTTGGGCAACCCGACTGACGCCATCTACACATTGGAATCTGTCCGGCAGCTCGTGTCCGCGGAGGAAGAGCAAGCTTTTGTCGAAAATTTGATACGGCTCGATTTGGCCACCAGTGAACCGCAACGCGCATTACAAAGGTTCGTTGCACTGCACAAAGGCAACCAGCTGAATGCTCCACAATTACGGCAGGGCATTCGCCTTGCGAATTTTGCCGGGCAACCCGAAATCACCACCCGCTGGTTAGCTCAGCTCGCAATAGCCGAACCTTCAAACACCGATATCCAGCGCCAGCTACTGGCGCATCAACTCGGGCAAAACAACCTGTCGGAAGCCCTGAAAACCGCACAACGGATGGAGACAAACGGCCGGAGCCTCACCCGCTCAGACCAAGAACAGCTTGCCCAACTCTATGAGTGGAGCAACCAACCGAAAAAAGCCCTGAGCTATTGGCGCAAGCTGTTTTTAGAGCAATCCCCGACTGACAATTCCTCCCGGGCCTACGATCGTGCAACCAATCTGGCGGCGGGCTTGTTTCAATGGTCCACGTTGGTTGAGCTGCACAAAGTGCATGCCGAGCGGCGGCAGCTGTCTGAAGAAGGCTATATCGAACTAACGAATGCACTGATCAGCGCGGGGGACTGGCAAGCTGCGGATCGTTATCTGAAGGAAGGCACCCAACAATTTCCGGCCAGCAAGGCGCTCCGGCAACGCGAACTTACCCTGTTAACGGACAATCGTCAGTTTTTCGAGGCCATTGAACTATTGGAAGCGGCGCCGAACCTCACCGATGAAGAAAAAGTACAAGTGGCCAACCTCCATTGGCGCACACGAAATCCAGAGGCCGCTTTAGCTACGTTAGACTTCACCCCTGAAGATCCTGCACTGGCGCAGGAAGTCGAATCCATGCGACTGGACCTGGCCCACATTCTGAATCGTACTGATATTCTCGGGCAGTACTATAATCGCCTTGCTTCACGCCCACCTGGCACTCTGACCGCAGAAACAAGAGAGCAACTGCTTGGCTATTCATGGCAATTCGGGTCTCCGGAAGAAACCCTGCAACTGAGCAGCGAACAATATCAAGAGACCGATGAAACCCGCTACCTGACCATCATGGCCGAGCTGCAAAGCTCCCTAGGCCGGTTCGACGAACTGGCCGACTCACTCAAAACATGGAACGAACGCTCAGCAGCAACAAAGAGTGACCCGATGTTCTGGCGGCTCAGCGCACGTTTACATCAGCATCAGAACAACACAGAAGCGGCACAGCAGGCCTTCATTCAGGCGCATCGCTTGGCGCCGGAAAATACCGGACTGCTCTCCAGCTGGGGCTGGTTCCTGCTCAGTCAACCTGAGCGATTACCCGGGCGGTTACCCATCATTTTGACGAGGCTGGAGGACTCACCCGCTGCCAATGATTACGCACTTCAGGTCTATGGTTACTTCGCGCTGGGTGAACCGGAAAAAGCGAATGCCTGGTTAAGCGCCGCGCGTCAGCAATTAACAGACGAACCGAACCAGCTACTGGCATTGGCCGATTATGCCAAGGCCTACGAATCCGGCAAAGCCGCGGAAGCCGAAGCCTTGCGGCAACAAGCCGTGCACAACGCCAGAGAGCGTGAACAGCTGCACCCGGACGTTGTTGAGCAACTCTATTCGGTACTCCGAGACCCAGAGCCATCGCGTCAAGCGCCCCTCTACCAATCGGACAACCGAGCCTTGCAAGCTGGCCTCGAGATACGTGACCTAGGCGGTTTTTCTCTGAATACTGCCGTATTAACCGGCCAATTCAGCCATGACCGATACCGCTGGCTGTTTTCAGCAGAACAAGCCAGTGCCCACGACCAAGGGCTACTCAAACAAACACCGGAACCGGGCACTAACGGCAAACTGCAATTGCAGAACAACTTTGTCGATCACTTACTTACGGCCGAAATGGGCACCTATACCTTCGCGGGCGGGGAACAATTGTCTGGTTTACTCACACTGGACAGCCAGCCCACAGACGGTGTGTCCGTCTCCGCCACGGCAGCCCTCAATGAACGCGTTAGCGATAGCGCTGAGGCCTGGTGGCTTAGCTCTAGCAATCGACTGTCGTTATCCGCAAGCTACGCCCCCTGGCCTAGGCTGACGATCAACGGAAGTCTTGATTACCGAACGATCGACGAAGCCTTCGGAGGCCGGATAGCCAAGGGCTACAACGCCAACCTGCAAACGACCTACCGCCTGTTCGAGAATGATCCCGCTTGGCGCCTATCGCTGAACTATCAACGCCAGCAATTAAGCGTTGGTGATACGTTATCGTCTGAGGCTCTGTCGCTGTTGGAAACGCCGTTCGCACCGGGTGACTTGCTTACCGAAGACTATCAGCGCGTGGGCTTCACTTCCGAATGGTCGCACGGAGAACCTCATGCCCTGTACCGAACCACGCCATCACCTCGCTATTTTATAGCTCTGGATACCGGGTACGTACTATCCAACGCAAGCGTTGACTTCGGTGCCCGTGTTGGCTTGGGCTGGCGGGTGATTGGCGATGACGAATTAGCCCTGTCTGGCGGCTACAGCTCCGACAGTCTGGGCGGCCAGCCCCGTGCAAACGCAAAATTAACGTATACCCTTTATTTTGGTCACTAACAGGAGTTTTATGATGCTCATCCGATCTCTTACCCTCGGGTTATCTCTGGCCTTTATGGCTGGCTGCTCGGTCATGCAAAGCCAGGTTCAATCCGAGCCGGTCGATCTCGACAGCCGATTCGCGGTGATTCCTCTAGGCAACCTGTCGCAGACCCCTCAAGCCGGAGACCAAGCCGCCAGTATTCTCAGTGCGCTGCTGCGAGCTCGTGGCGCTACGCAAGTTGAGCTTTACCTCCCCGCCGATGACAACCCGTTGATCTACGATAACCATGACCGCCAGCAGGACGCCATTGCGACGGCAATGGATCAAGGCGCAGACATCATCGTGGAAGGCACCGTGGATGAGTGGCGGTATAAATCCGGCCTCGACGGCGAGCCCGCCGTTGGCCTCACCCTGGTGTTTCGTAATGCCGACGACAACTCGGTGATTTGGTCAGCCACCGGTGCCCGCACTGGCTGGGGCCGAGAAGGCGTTGCGGTTGCCGGCCACAAGGTACTTGAGGAATTGCTGGACGAAATGCCTGTGATTGAAGCTGTACGTTAAACCGACATGACTAAATCCGACGTACACGGCGACCTCAGTCTCTCCAGCAAGGAAACTGCTGTCTGGGTGAAATGGCTGGAAACCATTCTCATGACACTGCTGTTTATCGCGGCAGGCCTCTGGCTGAACCCGGAAAACCCCCTGTTTATTGGCGAAGCTTTCCCCTGGCCCGTTTTGGCAGCCTTGGGCGCAGGTCTAAGATACGGTTTCATGATGGCCCTGGTCTCTTCCAGCCTGATTTTTACCGCCGCCGGGTTGATGCATAGGGCCGGTTTCTTACCGGGTGACCCGCTGCCTTACACCTGGGGCGTCGGTGTTCTGACAACCGGCTTGCTGGCAGGGGAGTTCCGGGACTATTGGGACCGTCGTATTGAAAAGCTCATCGCGGCCAACCAATACCGTCACGTTCGTCTGGAAGAATTCACCCGTAACTTTTACCTTCTAAAAGTGTCTCACGATCGTCTCGAACAGCAGCTTGCCGGCAACTCCAACAGCCTACGCGAAGCTTTGCGGCGACTATACAGCGAGATATCCCATGCCCGGGGCACCGGCCTTAACCCAGAGACCGGGGCACTGGTGATGCGATTGCTGGTGCGTTACGGGCAATTACAAATTGCGGCCATCTATCCGATCAACGATGGCGTGTTGGCACAAGAGCCCGTAGCAACCGTGGGCAGCGGGCAACCACTCAACCCGGACGATCCATTATTAGTGCATGCGCTGGAACAAAGAACCTTGGTTTCTGTGCACACTGAATATCGTGACAACCGGGGTGATCTGGACACCCAACTGCTTCTCGCCCTTCCGCTGATTGATTCGGAACAGCATATGGTCGGCATCGTCACTGTAGAAGCTATGCCCTTTTTCAGTTTCCAACCTAAAACACTTCGTTTACTGGCGATTATGTCGGGACACATGACCGATATATTGCTGGAACATAGCCAAATCTCAGGGCAGGTACAGTCCGACTGGCGCCACTTCCTGTTCCAACTTGCACGGGTCACAACCGATGCCCGCGACCACCAATTGCCGTCTACACTAGTCCACTTTGCCTTTAACAGCGCGGCTTCCGCGACTCACGTCCACCAAATGATGCAGCAGACGCGGCGTGGTTTGGACGTTATTACCCAGCCGCCGGGAGCAGCGGATACACAGATTGTCGTGTTGTTACCACTCACAGACGAACTAGGAACTGCCGCCTACCTTCAGCGCTTGGCAGATGCAGTGCAGCTACAGTCCGGCCGTTATCTGGAGTCATTCGCTCGAATTCAGCAGCTCTCGCTTGGCGACAAAATCGATCCATCCGAATGGCTTGATCGCCAACAAAAGGAGCCAGCATGAGCGGATGGATTGTTTCGCTGGGGCTGGCCATAGAAGCTGGCGGCCTTGCCGCGCTTTTTACCGATCTGCCTTCGCTATTGGCGCTGTCTGCCTATTTAACCGCCCACGCACTGGCAACACTGCTGTTTACAGTGGTATGTCTGCCCCTTTTACCCGCCAGCTATCGTCGTAATTTGGTGTTGGCCGGCGTCTTTTTATTCACTCTACAATTTGCCATGCCCGTCATCGGCAGCATTGGTGTGTTTGCGGGTATTTTGCTGCCCCTTCGCCTGCCTCGTTCCGAACACCACATTCCGTGGCAGGAAACCGCCATCCCGGATCTACCCTATCGCCCGGTGGATATGGATGAGCAACTGGGCTTTAGTGACGGCGGCTTGCGGGAAGTGCTTCGTGAGGCGAGTTCCTCCGACAAACGCCTGAAAGCTTTACTTGCATCGAGACAATTAGCCGATCAGGAAGCCGTCGACATTTTGAAAGAAGCACTCAAAGACCCCACGGACGACATCCGGCTGTTGGCTTATTCAATGCTGGAACAAAAAGAGAAACAACTCGCAACCCGGGCCCAGAAGCTCAAGAAACTTATCGATGATCCGGACCATCCTGACTGGCACCGGCTGACTCGCCGACTGGCCCATACTTGGTGGGAAATCGCATATCTTGGCTTGGCACAAGGCGGCCTAAAACAGTATTACCTCGAGAATGCCCGCAATCTGCTTGCCGACCTGACCGCGGCAAAATCTTTTCACAACGACTGGCGTTTGCTTGGCCGTATCGAACTAGCTCTGGGCCATACCGAAGCTGCCAATAACGCATTCCAAGCTGCTCTGGCCAGTGGCGCGCCCCCCGAGCTGATATACCCCTATCAGGCAGAAATGGCCTTTCTGGCACGAGACTTTCAGAAGGTACGCTTTCACCTGGCCAACTGCTCACGCTTCGGTCCTTCCGCCCCGGTAAAAGAACTGATGGAGGGTTGGCTATGATTGGCCGGAAACCAGCGGCACCGGAAACACCCACTGCCGACATTACCCTGTTGTTGGAGGGCACCTACCCGTTTGTTCGCGGTGGTGTTTCATCCTGGGTGCACCAGATCATTTCCGGGTTGCCCCAATACCATTTTTCGCTGATTTTCCTGGGTGGCGACCGCAGCCACTACGGGGAAAAACAATACGAACTGCCGGACAATGTTGTCCATCTCGAATGCCACTACTTGATGGATCCTTTAGCGGAATCAAAGCCCAAAGCTCGAAAAGGCAATCGGGCGGCGTTCAATACCCAGCGCAAGCTGCACACCCAGTTAAGAAACAAAGCCCCGGTACAGAAAGGTGTTATGAGTGAAATATTCCAGGGCCTTGGGCGCAAAGACGGCATCAGCAAAGAAGATTTTCTGTACAGCGAAGAAAGCTGGAAGGTGATTGACGAAAGCTACACCAAGTACTGCACCGACCCGTCGTTCATCGATTACTTCTGGACCATCAAAATCATGCACGGGCCACTATTCCGGATCGCCGAGATTGCCCAGAACATTCCGCCAACCCGTGCAGTGCATGCCGTTTCCACAGGGTACGCCGGTTTGATGGGGGCCATGCTGAAAGAATCTCGAGGCATTCCTTACATCCTGACCGAGCATGGCATTTACACCAAAGAGCGAAAAATCGACCTCTCTCAGGCCGACTGGATCAAAGATGTCACCGATAAAGTCAGCACCAACCTGAACGACGATCTGGGGTACATCCGGCAACTCTGGATTCGCTTTTTCGAATCATTAGGTCGGATGTCGTATCAAATGGCCGACCCGATCATCTCGCTTTACATGGGCAATCAGCAACGCCAACTCGCGGACGGGGCCGACCCGGCGCGCACTCACATTATTCCCAACGGCATTGATCCCCGCCGTTTTGAAGGTGCTTTGGCCGCCCGGTCTGACGAAGTACCGATGGTGATGGGGCTGGTGGGCCGAGTTGTTCCTATTAAAGACATCAAAACCTTCATCCGGGCCATGCGGGCCGTTTACGAGGTGATACCGAACGTTGAAGGCTGGATCGTCGGACCGGAAGAAGAAGACCCAACCTATGTGAAAGAGTGCCGCGAATTGGTCAGCAGCCTCGGTCTGGAAGACTGCGTCAAGTTCCTGGGTTTCCAGAACGTGAACGACATACTCCCACAGCTGGGCCTGATGGTACTGACGTCGATCTCCGAGGCACTGCCCCTGGTAATCCTTGAAGCGAACGCTGCAGGCCTGCCTTGTCTTGCGACCGATGTCGGAGCCTGTCGCGAGCTCATTGAAGGCGGAACGCGCGAAGACCAGCGTTTGGGAGCCAGCGGGGCGGTGGTACCAATCGCAGATCCTGAAGCCACAGCCAGAGCGGCCACCCGGCTTCTGCTCGACAGCCAACTCTGGCGTCAGGCCAGTGCAGCCGGGCTGGCTCGGGTTAAACAATTCTACACGCTGGATTCCATGTACGATTCCTACCGAGATATCTACGACACTGCATTAACGGCCAAGGGCCGGGAAGACTGATGGCTGGCATTGGATTCGAACTCAGACGCATTCTGAAGCGGGACAGCCTGAGCAGCCTGATCGGCGCTTACGGGCTTGCCAGCATCATCAGCTCGGGCCCTTGGGTGCTCTCGGTGCTCGGGGTCATGCTGATTGGTATCGTCAGTCTGACACTGGCCGTTCGTGACCTGGAAATCATCCAGTTCCTGGTCTCGGTGACCTACCTGATGGCAATTTCACTGGTCCTTTCCGGGTTATTCCAGCATGTGTTTACACGCTGGGTGGCCGACCGGCTCTATGAAAAACGCAACGACCTGATCCTGCCTAACCTGATGGGCGTGCTTTGGCTTTCGACCGTGCTGGCGTTGCTGGGTGGCCTGCCTGCCATTGTGTTTTTACTGCCCGATACCAGCACGCTGTATAAGCTGTTGATGCTGGCCAATTTTGTGGTGCTGTGTAATCTCTGGCCTGTCACCATATTCCTGTCGGGCATGAAATCTTACTACCTGATTGTGGTGTTGTTTGCCGTTGGCTACACAACAGCGATTATCGCCTCCTTGCTGCTATCCGGTCTGGGACTCGAAGGCTTGTTGGGCGGCCTGCTTCTTGGCCACAGTCTCTTGCTGTTCAGCTTTCTGTTCACCATCATTCGGCAATACCCCAGCGACCAACTGATCGATTTCAGCTTTGCTCGCCGGTCACAAGTGTTTCCGGCCCTTATCGCAACCGGACTACTGTTTAATGCTGCGGTCTGGGCCGACAAATTCATCTTCTGGTTTCACCCCGACACCTCCCAGCACGTTATCGGCACGCTCCGGGCGTCGGCCATCTACGATCTTTCGATCTTTCTGGCTTACCTCGCCATCATTCCCGGCATGGCGGTCTTTCTCGTTAGAATGGAAACCGATTTTTCCGAAGCCTACGACCGCTTCTACGCCGCCGTAAGGGAAGGCGACACACTGGCCCACATCAATGGTTTTCGAGATGAAATGGTGCGAGTGGCCCGCAACGGTATTTACGAGATTTGCAAAGTTCAGAGCTTCACGCTGATCATTCTGTTCATCTGGGCTGACGAGATTCTCGCCGCTATCGGCATCTCTACCTTGTACCTGCCCATGTTTTACATTGATCTGGTCTCGGTCAGCATGCAGCTGATGCTATTGGCCATCCAGAACGTGCTGTTCTATCTCGACTCCCGGCACATCAACGTATCCCTGTGCGTGATCTTTTTCGCCAGCAACCTGATCTTCACCTTCGCCACCATCGAACTTGGCGCGAACTTCTACGGCTACGGATACGCAGGTGCTACCTTCCTGTCGTCGGTGATTGGGCTGGCACTGCTATCTCGCAAGTTTGATCGGCTGGAATATGAAACCTTCATGCTGCAGGGGCGTTAATAACCGCTAATCAAACGGAAGCCCCGTTCAGACCTTCAACGCGTAGGTGTAGACAAGCAAACAGGATCATAGGATGCTGAAAGTTACTCTAACAATAATACCGGGACGGCTGAGTTGGAACCGCCTCATCAGACCGCCCGATCCAGGATCATGAGGACATCACAGTGGCACAGACAATAACTCCAAGAACCCTCAAACCCAGCACCATCAGAATCGGTACCCGATACCGAGCCAACCGTTTGAAAGGCCCTTACGATGCCATTGTGATTGGTTCCGGCATTGGCGGCCTGACCGCTGCTGCGTGCCTATCCCGGGCGGGCAAAAAAGTTCTGGTACTGGAACAGCATTACACCGCCGGTGGCTACACCCACAGTTACGCCCGCAACGGCTACGAATGGGATGTGGGCGTTCATTACATCGGGGATATGGGGGTAAGCACCACGCTCGCGCGGCGCCTGTTCGACTACATCACCGACAGCAAGCTCAAATGGGCGCCGATGGATGAAAACTACGACCGTTTCTTCCTCGGTGACAAGGTGATTAATCTGCGCGCGGGCAAAGAGGGCCTGCGACACTCGCTGCTTAACGCGTTCCCGGAAGAAGGGGAAGCCATCGACCGCTACCTGTCGCTGCTCGACCAAGTCACCAGCGGCATGCAGTGGTATACCTTGTCCAAGCTCTCACCCTCACTCATCAGCCCTCTGGTATCCAAAGGGTTGAATAAAGTGCTGCCAGACTGCTTTAACCGCACCACTGACGAGGTACTCCGTGAGCTGACCGATAATGACGAACTGATCGCTGCCATCACCGGGCAATGGGGCGACTGTGGTGTTACCCCGAAGCAGTCGAGTTTCATGATTCACGCCATCATCGCCAAACATTATTTGCACGGTGGTTTTTACCCGGTAGGCGGGGCTTCGGAAATTGCCAAAACGATCATTCCTGGCATTCAAAGCTCTGGCGGCGAAGTATTTACCTACGCAGACGTCACCGATATTTTGATCGAGAAGGGCAAGGCCGTGGGCGTGCGAATGGCCGACGGAGAAGAAATCCGGGCGCCGAAGATCATCAGTGGCGCTGGCGTCATCAACACCTTTGAGCGACTGCTGCCAAAGGACGCATCCGAAAAGATCGGCTATCCGCAAGACCGCAAACACATCAAGCCGTCCATGGCGCACATCGGCCTATACATCGGCTTGAAAGGCACGCCTGAAGAGCTTGGCTTACCACGCACTAACTTCTGGATTTACCCGGGCGCAGATCACGACGCCAATGTAAAAACCTTCATGGAAGACCCGCACAACGCGCCTTTCCCCGTCGTGTACCTGTCGTTCCCGGCGGCGAAAGACCCGGACTACCAGAACCGCTGGCCGGGCACGTCCACCCTTGAAGTGGTCGCGCCCACGCCCTGGGAACTGTTCGAGGCCTGGGAGGGAACCACATGGGGCAAGCGCGGAGAGGAATACGAAGCGCTAAAAGCCAACATCACCGAAAGACTGTTGGAAGAGGTGTATGACAAACTCCCCCAACTACGCGGTAAAATAGATTACGTGGAGACCTCAACTCCGCTTTCGACGGCCTGGTTCTGCCGTTACGAGGAAGGTGAGTTGTACGGTCTGGATCACAACCCGGAGCGTTTCGAACAACGCTGGTTGAGACCGAAAACCGATATTCCCGGCCTGTATCTGACGGGGCAGGACATTCTGACCTGTGGCGTTGTTGGCGCGATGATAGGCGGGTTGATTACCACGCTTTCCATTCAGGGCCTGAAAGGGGCCGGTCTGGCCAAGCGCATTTTTGTGGGCTAAAACTTATAGGCACCCAGCCATGGCAGTGTTTTCAAACAGAGCAGCAGAAAAACAACTGAACGACGAAGCGGGCAAAGTTCGCAAAGACGATCTGGAAGCACTGCTACAAAAGCAGGAGGCGATCGAAGCAAAGGTCAAAAGCAGCGGTCGTCTCCAGCGCTTCAGCACTGACATCAAACTGATGTTTTCCCTGATTCGGGATTACTGGAAAGGTCGCTACCGCACCGTTCCGTGGAAAACGATTGCCGCTGTCGCAGGCGCATTACTGTACGTGCTGAACCCGTTGGATCTGATCCCCGATCTCATTTTCGGCTTCGGGTTGCTCGACGATGCGGGTGTTGTGGCACTCTGCTTGAAATTGGTTGAAGCGGATTTACACAAGTACGCCGCTTGGAAAGAACTTTCGTCAGGAAGCGAGTAAAATCATAAACCAATTGCCTCAACCATGAACTGCCAGTAATCTTCTTCCAACCTTAAGTCATTCACTTTCCGGAGCGCATGTGGATTTCGCTACTCTGGTCGGCCTTGTCGGCGCACTGTTACTCATCGCTTCTGCCGTTATTCTCGGCGTATCTCCCGACGTTTTCCTTAACTCGTCTTCCCTGCTGATTGTCGTTGGCGGCACCCTGCTGGTGGTATTGGCCAAATTCAGCATTCCCCAGTTTCTAGGCGCATTTAAAGCTGCCGCCCGAGCGTTTAAATTCAAATTGCCGGAAACTCAGGAGAGCATTGAAGAACTGGTGGAGATTGCCGGCATAGCCCGAAAAGAGGGGCCATTAGGCCTTGAAGGTCGGGATGTCAGCTCACCGTTTCTGGCCAGCGGTATTCAGATGCTGGTAGACGGTCAGAACGACGAAACCATCAAACAGCTTTTGGACAAAGAGCGACTGATGACGTTGGATTACAACCGCTCCGGCTCCAAAGTGTTCACTGCCATGGCAGACGTCGCACCGGCGATGGGCATGATTGGTACTCTGATCGGCTTGGTGCAGATGCTGTCCAACATGGAAGATCCCAAATCCATCGGGCCGGCCATGGCTGTGGCACTGCTCACCACACTCTACGGCGCCATGATAGCAACCATGATTGCCTCCCCCATTGCCGACAAACTGTCGCTTCGGATGACCGAAGAGGCTCGCATGCAAATGCTCTACACGGACGCTCTGGTTGCTATACAGCAAGGTACCAACCCTCGTGTCATCGAACAGATGCTCTCTAGCTACCTGCCTCCGAATCAGCGCGACAAAGCGCCTGAGGCAGCGACTAGCGACGGATAAGCACTATGGATGAGCTCCCAGAAGAGGAAAAACCGGGCATCCCGGCATGGGTGGTCACATTCGCCGATCTGATGTCCCTGTTGATGTGCTTCTTTGTACTTCTGTTGTCGTTCTCTGAGATCGATGCGATGAAGTTCAAGCAGATTGCTGGCGAGCTTTCAAAAGCCTTCGGGGTGCAGCGCGAAGTGCCCGCTCTGGAAATACCTCAAGGTACGAGCCCGATCTTCGATACCTTCTCTCCGGCTCCGCCCGAGCCAACGGTGGTGAACGAAATCCGCCAAACCACCACCGATCAAAAACCTGAGCTGGAGACGCTAAAGAGCCCTACAGAAGAAGCCCGCGAACAGGCGGCAAAAGAAGCGCTCGAAGCCAATGCTGCACGTATTCGGGAAGTTCTGGCAGAAGCCCTTGAGGACGGACGCATTACGGTCGAAGCCGACCTTGATCAACACCGGATCGTTATTCGGGTTGAAGAAAAAGGGTCCTTCCCTTCTGGCTCAGCGGAGTTGACCTGGGACTTTGAGACACTGCTGCTGGAGATGGCCGAGGTGCTAGCGGATATTCCGGGTGATCTCACCGTCGAAGGCCATACGGACGACATCCCGATTCGCAACTCACGTTTTTACAGCAACTGGGATCTATCAGCGGCTCGCGCCGCAGCCGTTGCCAATGCGTTGCTGGCAACCGGCAGCGTTGAACCGGTCCGGCTGGCGGTAAAAGGTCTTGCGGATACCGAACCTCGCGTTGACAACAATTCCTCGGACAGCCGGGCCAAGAACCGCCGCGTCGAGATCATCGTCGATATGCACGAACCTCAAGAGGAAGAGCGGCTGCGCCTGCGAGAGCTACTTGACCACAGTGCCCGGCAAACCGAAACCATTATTGATGTTCGCTCCGCCACGCCCGAAAATGCTCCACCCACGATAACAGGGCCGGAATAACTAACAGCACCAGTACCGTAGACAACCCCAAGCCAAAGGCGATGGAGGTCGCCATCGGAATCAAAAACTGGGCCTGCAGTGACGTTTCAAACAATAACGGCATCAGCCCGCCAATGGTGGTGAGCGAGGTCAGTAATACCGCACGAACTCGCTGGACAACGGCTTCGTTCAGCGCATCGGTAATGGCCAGGCCTTTCTGGCGCTGCTGATTATAGAAGGCGACCAGAATAATCGCGTTATTCACCACAATACCGGACAAACCAAACAGACCGAACAACGATAAAATCGTGAGCTGTAAGCCCATCAGCCAATGCCCCAGTAACGCACCCACCAGAGCGAATGGAATAATCGCCATTACGATCACGGGGAGCATCCAGGATGCAAAAACCCACGCCAACACCACGTACATCAGCCCGACACCGATGATCAGACCCGCCTTCATATCATTCATAGTCTCACGCTGATCGGCCGACCGGCCTTCGAAGCTATAGCGCACCCCATACCGACTGGCAATATCGGACAATACGTCCGTTTCCAAACTTTCTAGCACCTGATCGGTCGTCACTATCCGTGTATTCAGAGCCGACGTCACTTCCACCGCCAACTTGCCATCCGCATGACGCAATGCCTGGAAGCCCTGCCGGTGATCCAGATTCATCACCTGCGCCAAAGGTACAAACCGGCCATCCGGCACGCGCACGGTCATCCGTGCCAAGGTGGAGTATTGTTCGCGTTGATCTCGCGGCAACTGCACCCTGACTTCGATTTCGTCACGACCCTGTTGATAAATCTGCGCAACGCGGCCATCAAACGCCGCCCGCAGCTGCCGACCCAAGTCAACCGTGGTCAAGCCAAGGGCTTCACCATAAGCGCTCACCTGATAAATTAACTGCTCCCGCCCCCAGGGCATGTCATCTTCTACATCCAGCACACCGGGCAGGGTACTCAGTGCTTGAGCCACTTCATCGGCAGCACTTTTCAGGCCGGTCGCATTACTCCCTATCAATCGCACGTTCACGTCGCGCCCCGGGGGGCCGGCCTGACGTTCGTTTATGTTCAGAGCATCCAGGCCTGCGGGCAGGTTCAAGCGACTACGCCACTCCCGGATAAAATCGGGGTTACGCACCGAGCGGCGATCGGAAGGCACCAACTCAACCAGCATCGCGCCCAGTTCGTCGTCGTTACGGGAACTGCCTTCAGCGCCCAGAGTTGCACCGTAGGTGGTGACGGCAGTCAAAATCAGATCGCCACCCAGGACCTCTTCGGTTTCCGCGAGGGATTGCTGCATATCATGAATGAAATCCTGAACGGTCTGTTTGTCGGTGCCGGCGACAAAACTCGCGTTGGCATAAAACACCGAAGGCTCGGGCGTGGGGAAGAAATTGAAGCCCAACCGGCCTCCGGCCAACAGCCCCACGGTCACCAAGGCCAGCGCCACCGCCGTGGCAACCGTCACACCTCGATGCTCCAGGCTGTACCGGGAAAATCGGCGAAACGAACCGTGCCGAAAACGGTCGAATCCCTGTTCAAACCGATCCCGAAATCGGGCAACCGGATTCCCCCGAGGGGCTTCGTCGTCACTGCCTTTCGTCTTGGCAATAAACGCACGGCGCAGGTGTGACGGCAGGACAATGAAACATTCCAGCAGAGATGCCACTAGAACGCAGATCATCACCAGCGGAATGTCCCCGAGAATGTTGCCGATAATACCGCCCACCACCAGCAACGGCATAAACGCGGCGACGGTGGTCAGGGAAGAGGCCAATACCGGCCAAACCATGCGTTTGGCGGCCCCTTCAGCAGCATAGATGGACTCTTCCCCCAGTCGGGCGTGGGCGTCGGCGTCTTCCCCGACCACAATGGCGTCATCCACGATGACACCCAAGGCCATGATCAGTGCAAACAGTGAGATCATGTTGATGGATCCGCCCAACAACCACAGCACCGCTAATGCCGCCATGAACGCGGTAGGAATACCCACCGCGACCCACGCGGCCACTCGGCCGGGCAGAAACAAATACAGCAAGGTAATCACCACCACCAAACCACCCAGACCGTTGTTCACCAGCAACGAAATACGGTCTTCCAGCAACTGCCAGGTTTCGTCGTAAACATCGAGTTTGATCGTGGGCGGCAGGCCCGGGCGGGTCTCTTCCAGCCAGCCTTCGAGAACCTCGGCGGCAGCCAGCGAATCCCCGTTTTCTGCTCTCTGCAATTGCAGCTCAACGGCGGGCTGACCGGCGTTTTCCATCACGGTCTGATTATCACGGCTCTCCTGCCGGATAATGGCGATGTCACCCAGTTGCAGCCGAATACGATCCGCACTCAGCAGCGGCACGGTTTCAAAATCCTGGGGGCTTCTGCGCTGCTCCACCGAGCGCAGCTCCCGTGTGGCGTCCTGCTGGGCCATCATGCCGGCGGGGAGGTCCCGAGACAGCGAAGCTACCCGGTCCGCAATCTGCTCCAGTGTCAGGCCCAGGGTTTCCAGGCGCTCCACCGGCACATCAATGCTTATCTGATGCTCCGGCAATCCTCGAATACTGATCCGGTCGATCCCCCGGTCCAGCAGTTCATCTTCAAACCGATAGACCATGTCGCGCAGTTCGCTTCGGTCCACATCGCCGTATACCAGCAACCGAGCGACCGGTTCATATCGCTCTATCCGGGTGACCCGGGGCTCTTCTGCATCCGCGGGGAGATTATTGAACTCGTCGACCTGTTGGCGCACGTCATCCACCGCCTGAATCGGATCGGTGCCTTCGTGGAACTCCAAAGTGATAGACGACACGCTCTGGGCTGAAGTGGAGGTCATTTTCTTCAAGCCATCGACACTGCGCAGACGCTGCTCCAGTGGATCGGTGACACCCTGCTCTACGTCCTCAGCGGAGGCTCCACTCCAGACCACACTCACGTTAACCATATCCAAAGCGAAGGTCGGAAAAAACTGGATGTTCATTCGGGTCAGCGCCAACACACCGCCCAGAAGCATCACCAACATCACCAAGTTGCCGGCGACGCGGTGATGAACAAAAAAACCAATCACCCCCTTTTTACGTTTCACAGGGAGGGGTCTCCCGCGGCAACGGCCAATTCAACCTTGAGACCGGTCACCGCGTTGGGAAGATGCGTGATGATCACCGGAGCCCCGGGGGTAAGCTGCTCCCCGGCTATAAGCAACCAGCGTTCGCCGTTATCGCTTTGGGCTTCGCCAATTCGCTCTACTTCGACCCGCTTCATACGGCCCTGACCGGTCATCAGATACACGCTGTCGGCGCCGTACAAAGCCGTAAACGGAACCGCCACCGCTTGCGCTCGGGCTGGGCGATTCAGGCTAAGCGCCAGCAACGCTCCGGGGCGCAGAACACCGGGTTCACCCTGAAGTGCCAGTACAACTTCTGTGCCGGCTGGGTCAGATAAACCAGCAAAGCGTTCCAGCACAAACTCATGTCCTTGTGCAGATTCAGCAGTCAGAACATCACCTTTTTCAACGGCCGCCATCAATTCCGCCTGAAACGCCTGCGGGACCCGCGCCCGCACTTCCATGCCGTGATTCGGATAGACCGAAAACAGTGGTTCATTGCGAGAAACCTGATCTCCCACCGCCACCTGAATCCCTGTGACCACCCCATCGAACGGCGCCAAGACCGTGGCCCGCTCGATATCGCGTTCCGTAGAAGCGAGAGTTGCCATAGCTTGAGCCAATCTGGCCTCGGTACTTTGCAGGCGCGCAGGGTGTTCCTGAATCGCGCGCGTACGGGCACTGATCGTCAACTCGGCGCGAACCAGAGCATCGGTTGCCACCTCCAGGTTTTCCCGTGAGGCCAGATTACGTTCCACCAGTGATTCAATTCTCTCGAACTGGCGACGAGCGTTGGCAAGAATGGCCCTCTCACTCTTAAGCGACACCTGATCGTTACTGTAGCGAACCTGTTCCGAACGGGTCTGAGCCTCAAGGTCGGCCACCTGTGCTCGGGCTTGTGCCAGAGCAGGGCGTGTGTCGGCCTCATCCAACGCCAGCAGGAGGTCACCCTGCTGGACAACCATCCCCTCTGAGACAGGCCGCTGCGCTACGCGCCCCGCCAAAGTAGCGGTGATGGTTTGCTGATCCGGCGCCACCACTTCTCCATAAAGCGACAGCACAGGCGCCCGGCTAGCCGGCTCTACCCGTTGAATCTCCACCCGCCAACTGCGCTCGGTCGCGGCAACTTCCGCCGGCTCGGGCCTTGTCGCTTTAAGAATCATAAAACCCACAACGCCGACAGCAATAATAGCCAGGGGGATCAAGCGTTTAAGCATAGTCAGCCTTCTGTGTTGATTGGCCCAACGGGGCAAACCCAGCGTCTTTGTAGGTACAGGTGCTTTGAATTCATTCTAGCGGGATTGCTCCGCCAACGCCGATTCATTCCGGGCACTTTTCAATAAAAACATGGAGACAAGGAAGAACATAAATGACCCGGTCTCTCCGAAAGTCGGGCGCAATCTCACCTCTTATTTTTGGTCCCTACCGATAAGCATGCTGCCAATAATTGAGCGACCGACTTGCCAAGTGGCGCTCGATTATGGTGCAATCACTGCCCTTTTTTTGGGCACCCGGATTTTTTCGGGTTTCAATACGCGTATCCCGAGGGCTATTCCTATGACAGCAAAACTCGACGAAAAGCTGGTACCGATCTACCAGGACGTCCTTCACCGCAACCCGGGCGAGAAGGAGTTCCATCAAGCGGTCCACGAGGTTTTGGAAACCCTCGGTCCCGTTCTGGTGAAGTACCCAGAGTTCGCAGACAAGAAAATCATCCAGCGCATCTGCGAACCTGAGCGTCAGATCATTTTCCGAGTACCCTGGCAGGACGACCAAGGTGAGATTCACATCAACCGAGCGTTCCGCGTAGAGTTCAACAGCGCATTGGGCCCCTATAAAGGCGGCCTGCGTTTCCACCCGTCTGTTTATCTGGGCATCATCAAGTTCCTGGGCTTCGAACAGATCTTCAAGAATGCTCTGACCGGCCTGCCCATCGGCGGCGGGAAAGGCGGCAGTGACTTCGATCCGAAAGGTCGCTCCGACAACGAAATCATGCGTTTCTGCCAGAGCCTGATGACCGAACTGTATCGTCATCTGGGCGAGTACACCGACGTGCCAGCAGGCGACATCGGTGTAGGCGGTCGCGAAATCGGTTATCTGTTTGGCCAGTACAAGCGCATTACCAACCGCTACGAATCCGGCGTATTTACTGGTAAAGGCCTGGATTGGGGCGGCAGTCGCGCCCGTACGGAAGCAACTGGCTACGGCACGGTATTCTTTACCCATGAAATGCTAAAAGCTCGCGGCGACTCACTCGAGGGCAAGACTGTTGTGGTTTCCGGCTCCGGCAACGTGGCCACCTACGCCATCGAAAAGTGTCATGAGCTGGGCGCTAAAGTCATTGCCTGCTCCGACTCACAGGGCATTATCGTGGATGAGAAGGGCATCGATCTGAAAGCGCTCAAGCAGATCAAAGAAATTGAGCGTCGCCGTATCAGCGCCTACACTGAAATCCACAAAGACGCCAAATACGTTGAAAACGGTAACCTATGGTCCGTGCCTTGTGACGTCGCGCTGCCGTGTGCCACTCAAAATGAGCTGAACGGCACAGACGCCAAGATTCTGGTTGAAAACGGTTGTATCGCAGTGGCTGAGGGCGCGAACATGCCAACGACGCCCGAAGGCATTCTGATCTTCCAGGACGCGAAAATCGCCTATGGCCCGGGCAAAGCCGCCAACGCCGGTGGTGTCGCCACGTCTGCGCTAGAAATGCAGCAGAACGCCAGCCGCGACTCCTGGACCTTCGACTACACCCAGAAGCGTCTTGAGGAAATCATGATCGATATTCACAAGAACTGCTACGAAACGTCTGCCGAGTTCGGAGCCGAAGGCAACTACGTCATGGGCGCCAACATCAACGGCTTCCTGCGGGTAGCCAAAGCCATGGACGCCATGGGCGTTATCTGATCCTGTCATGAACGAGAACGATCCTCGTCAGTCCCCGGACCGGGTATCCACCGGTCTGGACGGGCTCGATGAGGTTCTGGATCACCTCAGAATCGGCGACAATGTTGTCTGGCGGGTATCCGACCTCGATGACTATCGCCGTTTCGTCCTCCCCTTTGTAGAGGCTGCCGCGAATTCAGGCCGACAGATTCTCTACCTACGTTTTGGCGATCATCCCCCGATCATCGAAAACCACCCCGCCGTAAGGACCATCGAAATAGACGCCTTGGGCGGCTTCGAAAGCTTCACCGGCCGGGTCTGGCGCCTGATCGAACAACATGGTCGAGGTGCTTTCTATATCTGTGACAGCCTGAGCGAACTCCTCAACGCCTGGGCCACCGATGCCATGGTGGGCAATTTTTTCCGGGTTATTTGTCCGTTCCTGTTCGAGCTGGATACCGTCGCCTGGTTTGCTCTTCATCCGGACCGTCACTCCCGGATGACACTGGACCGTATCCGCCAAACCACCCAAGTGATGCTCGACGTACACCGCCACGGTGACAACGTGCAGGTCCAGCCGATCAAAGCCTGGCGGCGGCAATCCCCCACCATGTTCCTGCCGCATCGCGAGCACAACGGGCAGTTTCAACCGATCACTTACAGCAGTGATGCAACCCGGCTGCAGGCCTCCCTCGAGCAGGAAAGTCTGCATAACCAGCCTCTGCTGGACTACTGGGACCGTCTGTTTCAGGACGCAAGCCGAGCGTTGGCCGAACAGAATCCTGATGCCATCGCCGCCTTGCAGGAAAAGGTCCTTCAAGTTCTGGTGAGCAGAGACCCGCAAATACTGGACCTGGCCCGGCGTTACCTGTCGCTGGAAGACCTGCTGAGCATCCGCAGTCGGCTGATTGGCAGCGGCTATATTGGCGGCAAGGCCACCGGCATGCTGATTGCCCGTAACATCCTGCTCAAAGACGACCCGCAGCAATGGCAAGAGCAACTGGAGCCCCATGATTCCAGTTATCTGGGCACCGATGCCTACTACGCGTTTCTGGTCCACAACGGCCTGTGGCCAACCATTATGCGTCAGCGCTCCGCCAGCGGTTACCTGAGCGAAGCCCCGGCCTTGCAGAAAGGCATTCTGAGCGGCCAGTTTCCGGATGAAATCCGGACCGAACTGGAACGGCTGCTCGACCACTACGGGCAATATCCGATTCTGGTGCGTTCCTCCAGCCTGCAAGAAGATGGTTTCGGCAACGCCTTTGCGGGCAAATACGACAGCGTTTTCCTGGTCAATCAGGGCTCACCGGAGCAACGTCTGGCGGCTCTGGAAAACGCCATCCGGGAGGTCTATGCCTCGTCCATGAGCGAGGATGCGCTGGTATACCGGAAACGGCGCGGGCTGGACCAGCGCGAAGAACCGATGGCACTGTTGATCCAGCGCGTGAACGGCCGTTTTCACAACCGGTTCTATCTACCCGATGCCGCCGGCGTCGGGGTGTCGCGCAACACCTTTGCCTGGGACATCAATATGGACCCGAAGGCCGGCATGGTGCGGTTGGTGATGGGGCTGGGCACCCGGGCAGTTGACCGTATCGAAGGCGACCACGCCTGCGTGATGGCACTCGATCACCCTACGCGGCAACCCTTCCGGGATCAGGATGAAAGCTTTCGGTACTCGCAACATCTGGTTGATGTGCTGGACCTGGAAACCGGCAACCTCGAAACCCGTCCGTTACGGCAGCTTCTCGCCAGCACACAAACCTTACCCATGAAGCACTTGGCCGAACTGGATCGTGCGGCTACTGACAGAGCAGCGCAAATCGGACTCGACGGCCCAGTGTGGCGGCTAACGTTCCGACCGCTGGTCAAAGGCAGCCAGTTTATCCGCCAACTGTCGAACCTGCTGGCCACGCTGGAAGCAGGGTACTGTCACCCCGTGGACGTGGAGTTCACCCTGCACCTGAATGATCAGGGCGAAACCTCCTTCAATCTGGTGCAATGCCGCCCGCTGGCCACCATCGGTGAAACCGGGCCCGTTCAGATTCCTGACCCGTTGCCTCAATCTCGGCTGCTGTTCCAAACCCGGGACCACTTTATGGGCGGCAACATCAACCTTGCTATTACTCGAGTCATCCGTGTCGATGCCACGACGTATGCGGGCCTGAACACCAGTGAACGCTATGAGGTGGCGCGGCTGATCGGAAAGATCATGCGCTCGTCCTCCGAACCCACCATGCTGATTGGCCCCGGCCGCTGGGGCACCAGCAGTCCGGAACTTGGCGTACCGGTTCGATTTTCGGACATCGCCGGGGTAGCCGCACTGATTGAAGTGTCAGAGAACGCCGGCGACATGGTGCCGGACCTTTCCTATGGCTCCCACTTTTTCCAGGATCTGGTTGAAAGCGGCATTGCCTACGGGGCTTTATTCCCGGACATGCCTCACTGCCAATACCACCCAGAGCGCTTGCAATTCGGCGAACCCGGCAATTCCATGGCGCCAGACAACCCGGTTGCAGCCGCCGTGCAAGTGCACTGCCTCGATTCCGGCAATCTGCAACTGACAGGGGATGTGCTCAGTCAGCAGTTGGTGTGTTATTTCGCGGATTAACCCGGGACAATAGGTCGCACCCTGTTCAGGCGTATTGTTGCTTCTTGCTGCTAGAATGCCGCCATGGAATGGTTCACACACTCTCAAACCGGCTTTCGTCAGGCTGCTCGCTATCTGTTGAGCATGCGGCTGGCCATCATTTCCACGCAACTGGTGGCTATCGCCGTTGCCGGAACCATGGTTCAACTGGCCCACCAAGCCGAAGCACTCCTCCTTTGCCTGTTGTACGGGGTGCTTGCCACACTGGGCTGGCTCTGGTTCAACCGCCGACCTCCGCAATCTTCGACGACCGTTAGCCTGACACTGGCCATCGATCTGGCGCTGATCGGCTGGTGGCTATACTTCACGGGCGGCTATACCAACCCCCTGGTTTCGGTGTTGTTACTGCCCATTGCGGTGGCCATCATTCTGGTACCAGCACGCCAAAACATCGCGCTCACACTCGCAGGCATTGCCATCTATGCCGCCTTGGTGCTGTGGCACGCCCCCGTCGCGCACCACCAACACGGAGGCGATCTGGCCCAACTGCATCTGGTCGGCATGTGGGTAACTTTTGCTCTGACGGCGGGAATTTTGCTGCTGGTGGTTGGCACACTGGCCCGCAGGCTAAGGCATCAGCAGAACCAGCTATCCACTTTCCGTGAAAACCGGCTCAGGGATGAACAAGTCATAGCCTTGGGGTTGTCCGCTGCCGCCGTCGCGCACCGCTTAAGTACGCCGTTAAATACAATGACTCTGCTGCTTGATGAAATCCGGGCCCACAACCAAAGCCCGGCCTCACCGGAATTCAGCGAGGACCTGGACATGCTGGAGCAGCAAGTGCAGCTCTGCAGTGGCCATCTGCGACAACTCACCAAAACAGCGGTCGAAGCGAAAACTGCTCAACTGGAAACCGTGACGGTCCGGCACTGGCTGGCACGGCTTAGAGAATCCGCTACCTTACTGTGGCCTTCCGGCCCGCTGCACTGGCCCGAAAGCCACGCCCATGCCAGCGTTACAGTCGATGCGACACTGGATCAAGCGGTGCTTAACTTGCTTGCCAACGCACTCACCGCAAGCCCCAATTGGGTCGCCGTCAGCAGCCGATTATCGGATGACGGTCAGGTTGAGATTATCGTTGAAGATCACGGAGCCGGTTTAGAAGCTTCACTCCTAGGTGCGCCGGGCGAAGAGATAGTCGATTCCCGTAACGGCTTGGGAGTGGGGCTTTTCCTGTCCAACGCCACCATTCAAAGACTGGGAGGCAACCTGAAGGCCAAAACCGGCGAATCAGGCACTACCATGATGATAGCTCTGCCTGCTGCCGCCAACCTCAAAAACGCCGAGGCCCGTTGATATGGATCCAAAAGAACAATGGCTGTTGGTGGATGACGACCAGACGTTTGTTCAGGTACTGATCCGATCGCTTGCCCGTCAGGGCATTGAAGCAACGGCGGCCCATGATCACGCTTCTGCTTTGACTGCCGTCAGTGCCCCTGATATCCAGCGCTGCGTGCTGGATCTGAATCTGGCCGGCGAGAGCGGCCTGCAGTTATTGCCGGAGCTGCTCGCGCGCAAGCCCACACTCGATGTGCTGGTGCTGACGGGCTATGGCAGCATCGCCACTGCGGTCGAGGCCATGCGGCGTGGCGCGGTCAACTACCTGTGCAAGCCGGTAACGGTCCAACAACTGATACGCGGTTTTGACCCACTGGAAGCCGCCCCGGACTTGCGGCCCGAACCACCCTCGGTGGAAGAAATGGCGTGGGAACACATTCAGCGTGTGTTAAACGAACACGACGGCAATATCTCCGCCACGGCGCGCGCGCTCAATATGCATCGCCGGACCCTACAGCGAAAACTGCAAAAGCATTCCCGTTGGCGTTGAATCAGCTTCAGGCAGTCACCGTCGAGCCACGGCGCCCGGCCAACGTTGTCCATGCTTCATAAGTGCTCAAGAAAACCTGACCACCCATTCGCTGCAACAACTCCGTGCCTTTCAAGCGATCCATCACCGGCCCTTTCACTTCCGAGAGATGCAACCGGACTCCAGCATCCGAAAGACGCTCATTCATCGCCTCAAGACTCTCCAGCGCCGACGCATCGATCAAATTGACCGCCGGACACACCAACACCAAATCTTTCAGCTCCAGCTCGCGAGCGACCAGCTCAATCACCGTTTCTTCCAGAAAACGGGCGTTGGCGAAATACAAACTTTCGTCCACCCGCAGAAAGGTCACTTTCGGACACACTTCCACATCGTGGCGCAGAATGTTCCGAAAATGCTCGGTCCCCGGCACCCGGCCAAGCACGGCGCAATGCGGACGGCTGGTGCGATACAGGAACAAGCCGATCGACAAGCCCACACCGGCGATGATACCGGCTTCGACACTGTGCACCAAGGTCAGCACAATGGTCGCCAGCATGGCGCCAAAATCCGTGCGCGAGTATCGAAAGGTGCGGAGCAGGGCAGGCAGATCGATCAAGGTGACCACGGCCACAATGATGGTTGCGGCCAAGGTTGCCTGAGGCAGCCAGGCAATCGCCGGGGTCAGAAACAGCGTAGCCAGCCCGATACCCACTGCTGCGTAGGCTCCGGCTGCCGGCGTTTCAGCACCCGCATCGAAATTGACTACCGAACGCGAGAACCCACCCGTGACCGGCATGCCCCCGGAAAAACCGGCACTGAGGTTGGCCGTACCCAAACCAATCATCTCCTGATCCGGATCGATCCGTTGGCGCCGCTTGGCGGCCAGCGTCTGGCCCACTGAAACCGACTCCACAAAACCAACAACACTGATCAACAAAGCGCTGACCGCCAGCTGTGACCAAAGTGAGGGATCCAAGCTCGGCAGCGTAAACGAAGGCAACCCCGAAGGAATCTCGCCAACCAAGCGCACACCTTGCTGGTCCAACCTGAATAGCCAGGCCAGCAACGTTGTGGTCAGCACCGCAAGGATAGGCGCGGTTTTAGTCAATATATCGGCGGGGCGGAGCGCTAGGCCCAACGTTACGAGCAGCGGATTTAGCCCATGCCGGGCCCACAGCAGGAAGAGCAGTGTTCCCGCACCCACCCACAACGTCGGCGTATTAATGTCACCGAATGCGCCCAACAGAGAGCCGCCAATATCCAGCAAGTTATGGCCGGACGCCTGCACACCGAGCAGGTGTTTCAGCTGGCTGGCGGCAATGACCAGACCAGAGGCAGAAATAAACCCGGAGATCACAGGGTGACTCAGGAAGTTCGCCAGAAAACCCAGTTTCAGGATACCCATCACGGTCAGCATCAGGCCAGACATCACCGCAATCAGCACCGCACCCGCGATGTATTCGGTGGAACCCAGGTCCGCTAACGGTGCCAAGGCGGCCGCCGTCATCAAAGACACCACCGCCACCGGCCCAACCGAGAGGGTTCGGCTGGTGCCGAACACGGCATAAGCCACTAACGGCAACATGCTGGCATACAAGCCCACCTGTGCGGGCAAGCCCGCCAGCAGCGCATAAGCCAGCGACTGGGGGATCAACATGACGGTCACAATCGCCGCCGCGATCAAATCGTTGGAAGCATCGCCACGACTGTAGCCCGGAGCCCACTGCAGGATTGGCAAATAACGTTTCAGGTTCATACCCGGCTCAGAACAGGTTCAAAGGAACTTTCAGATAAATCTGACCGTTATCCTCGGCCGCAGGCATATCGCCGGCCCGCATGTTGACCTGAACCGAGGGCAGTATCAGCCGGGGCATCCCCAACGTACCGTCACGCTCGGTGCGCATTTTCACGAACTCATCCTCGGAAACCCCTTCGTGCACATGCACGTTGGCTTCGCGCTGTTCAGCCACCGTGGTCATACAATGGAATTCCTCCCGGCCCGGCGCTTTATAGTCGTGGCACAGGAAAATTCTCGTCTGTTCCGGTAGGGCCAACACTTTCTGGATCGAGCGGAACAGGGTACGGGCATCACCGCCCGGGAAATCACAGCGGGCCGTTCCGTAATCCGGCATGAACAAGGTATCGCCTACGAAGGCGGCATCACCGATGACGTAGGTCAGGCAGGCCGGGGTATGACCGGGAGTGTGGAGCACGCGACCTTGCAGACCACCAATGGTGACGGTATCGCCTTCTTTGAACAGCCGGTCAAACTGACTGCCATCTCGGGCGAATTCGGTGCCTGCGTTAAAAGCCTTACCAAAGATTTCCTGAACATCGGTAATGCGAGCGCCGATACCGGTTTTACCACCCAGCTGCTCGTGCAGATACGGGGCAGCGGATAAATGATCAGCGTGCACGTGGGTTTCCAGAATCCACTCAACTTTTAAATCGTTGTCGCGGACGTACTGAATAATGGCATCGGCGGAACGAACATCGGTGCGGCCTGCGGCGTAATCGAAGTCCAGAACCGAATCAAGGATGGCACAAGCCTGGCTGTCCGGATCTCGTACCACATAACTGAACGTGTTGGTGGGTTCATCGAAAAAGTGTTGGACGATGGGCTGACTCATGGCACATACCTCTGACCTAACCCTGAATTTAACTATAAGGATATACCAAATAGATATATCAGGTGAAGACTTGTTGGTTAATGTGCGAGACAGCCTCACTCCATCGACTCATGCACTCCCGTTAAAGTTTGTTCAGAAGACCCTCAGCTTCGGCTTTGCGCCCTGCATCTGCCACATCGCGGCCCGGTCGTCCGGGAGCAGTGATCACTTTCTGTAGATACACCTTGGCTCGTTCAGGCTCACCTTGCTCAATCAGGTAGTCACCGAAGAAGTAGTTCGCATCCATGCCATCCGGGTTAATGGCCAAGGCTTTTTTCAAGAATTTCTCGGCTTTTTCGTCATCACCAAACCCCAGCGGCCAACCCGGCACCTGATAATACAGGCTCCCCAACGAAGTATAGGTCGAACCCTCCAAAGCTCTAGCGTCTATGGCCAAAGCAGCTTCCAACGAGGCTCGAGCCCGCTTGACCAAACCCAAAGCCCCCAGACCGCCTTTGGCACCGGCGTAGGTGCTCAATACGATTCCTTGCCAGATCAGCGGCTCTGCCTTCTCCGGATAACGTTCAACAAACGCCTCAGCATCGGCCGCTAGCGTCTCGAAGGCCTTTTCCTGATCGTTTTCGGGCACCTGGTACTGAACCTCGGCCCAGCGCTTTTGAATTTCCGAGAGTTCGGCCTGGAAGTCTGCCGACCAAGCAGGCACTGCCACAAGCCAAACCACTATCATTACGATCCATCTCATGACACCGCTCCTGAGTCTAGAAAACGTCGAATCAGCGGTAACTGCTTCAACATGGCTTTATCCACAATCCGCGGAAGGACACCGTTAATCACGACAAACAGCTTTTCCGGCCAGCCTAAAAAGCGTCTGCGCTCATCCTTCATCATGGCTTTCAGGATTTCAGCAGCGACCTTCTCTGGGGCATCCATCGCGTTGCCCAGCGCCCGGTTCATTTCTATCACGCCATCCGGGTTCATGGCTGTTGCGGTGGCTCTCGGAGCCACATAGATAACCTGTAATAAGGTATCCGCCAGCTCTCGTCTTAGAGCTTCGGTAAACCCCCGCAAACCAAACTTGCTGGCACAGTAGGCGGTATAACCCGGAAAACCGATGCTCCCGAAAGTGGAACCAACAAAGACCAAAGCACCAGTACCCCCCTTTCGGAAACGCGGAGCGAAATGTCTGGCCACCAGCATGGCCGACCGGAGGTTCACATTAAGCTGGCCCTCCAGATCACTGACCGCCATGGCCTCGAGAGCCGAAAACCGGTTCTGGCCTGCGCAATGAATAACCCCGTCGATAGCGGGGTAGGCTTCACTCAACTGCTGCAGTTGTTGATCTATCTCCGGACTGGACAATTCCAAATACACAGGTGAGACACCGGTACGGTTTTCCAGGCGCGCCGGGTGCCGAGTAGCCACAACGACCCGGGCACCGGCCTCCACCAACGGCTCTATCAAGGCCTGCCCTATGCCGCCAGTTCCACCTATCAGGAGGAAAACCCGATCATGCAGCCTCATGACACCTCTCCTTATCACCAGTAGCCAGCGGAATGCCGTGCAGCATGTCGCCATAGAGCCGGTAGACCATCCGGGCAGCCTCGATAATGGCCTGCTGATCTTCCGGCTCACGAATGTCATTCATCAGGTTACGGAAAAACTCGAAGTGCTCTTGATCCAGCGCGCCGTGGGAGTACAAGTAGCTGAACGCCGTATCAGACAGGCTCAGTTGCTTTTGGATGGATTCGCCCAGCGGTGTGGCCAGTTCAATCGAAGTGCCCTCTAGCACCTGTACCATGCCAAAAAATGCGGCCGGGTTACCACGCTGGATGCGATCATAAAGATAGGCCACCATCAGCTCGATGGAGGTGTCCGGGCTGCCTTGACGGATTTCTTCTTTGTTTTCACCGCAGGCTTCCAGATCATTCAGGATCCATTCATGGTGGCCGTATTCTTCCTCTATATATTCAACCAAGGCTTTGCGAACGAACTCCAAATGCTCTGGCAAACGTCCACCACAAGCCATCATCAGCGGAACGGTATGTTTCACGTGATGGTAGGCCTGAGTCAAAAACCAAGTGTAGCCTTCCAAGCTAAAGCGACCTTCACGGATGGCTTCTACCACGGGCGCATTAGTGACATGGGCGCGGGCTTCTGCGGTTTCGGATTGCAGTCTGTCGAAAAAATTCATATCGGATATTCCTTTCGTTTCATGATCAGGTTTCGTATCCCGGTAGGTAGGCGTTGCCCCAACGGGGTTCAAAAATAAGGGGTGGGAATTCTTTATCAGCAGAGGCAAATCCACTTGAATCTGGTGACGGACGGGGCGGCCATTGGCGGTGATGTGGTTCTCCGCCTGAGTCAGGGGGATGCTTCGGATGTACACCGCCTGCAACTGAGCGTAATCCGGCAGGCGCGTGTTCAAGGCCATCAAGGCTGGGCGCAAATCCCCCGAGGGACGTTCATTCTGAATGGTCAGTAAAGCCCTGGGTTGTGGCTCGCCGTCACCAAATACCACCGCTTGTGCGGCGCCAAGCGCCTGAACCAACTCACTTTCCAGCCATTCCGGACTGATATTGCGACCGAAACTGGTGATCAGAAGGTTTTTGGCTCGGCCATCAACCACGAGATAGCCGTCTTCATCAATGGCTCCTAGGTCGCCAGTATCGAGCCAATCGTCAGCCACCGGCTCATCGCCAAGATAACCCTGGTGCGTGTTGCCACGAACCAGGATTCGGCGCTGGCCATCCACTCGAACGTTCACATGAGGTAACGGCCGGCCAACAGTGCCTTCGCATTCAGCATCCGGTACATTCAGCGCCACGACCGAACCGCACTCAGACAGGCCATAGCCCTCATACAAAGGCAGGCCGACGGCACGCCCTCGCGCCAGCAAGTCTGGCGACACCCGGCCGCCGCCGACCGCCAGAAAACGAAATTGTGCGCCGTACAAGATCCCTTGTTCGGCCGCGCTCACCAGCGCCATAGCCAGCTCTGGTACGAGAATGATGGAGTGGGGCTGGTAACGGTTAATTCCAGCCACCAAGCAGCTCAAATCCAGCCCACTACTGCCGGTCATTCCCAACATTTTCAGTGGCACAACCGTCACCGTCGCGCCCATCAGCAGCGGCAGGTAAACACCGGCAATGTTTTCCAGCAGCGTAGCCAGAGGCAAAATGCAGAGGTGTTGCTGCAGCGCCACGCCTCCAATCCGTTCCTGAAGAGCTTGGGTTGTCGCAGCCATCTGCCCGGCGGATAAACACACGCCTTTCGGGGTACCCGTACTGCCAGAGGTGAACGTGATTTTTTCGGTTTGCTCAGGCATCCATGTCGGCGCTAGGGAAACCGGTAAATGCTGTAACCAGACCCCTTGACCAAGAGACTCGGCATCATCCGTTTCGCCACTGAATAGCAGGCATTCCAGTCCGGCTCTTTCCACCAGATGGGATGTCTGGCTTTTCGAGAAAAATACCGGTACCGGCACACAGACCACCCCCGCCACAAGACAGGCTAGATCTGCCAGTATCCAGGCAACGGTGTTGTCGCCACACAATCCGGCTCGCTTGACGCCCAGTTGTTGCAACCGCTCAGCCAGTTCCTCGATGGATTGCCACATCTGCTGATAACTGAGCTCAGTATCCAGCCCTTTCAGAGCAATGCGGTCAGGGTGCCGTTGTACCCGAGAGAGCAGCAAATCAAGCAGGGTAACCATAAGCCCTCCCGCCAGTCAGATGGTCCGCGCGCTCAACGTGCTGAATCAATGTCAGCAGGCCGGCCTCACGCAATGCGGCGATGCCATCAGCGACCCGAATAGCCATCACCACGGGATGGTGGTCGTAATAGCAGCCCCAACCCGCGCCACCATCCGGTAACCGCGACGGGTCGGCATTCGCCAGAACTGAAGTGGCAATTCCCAACCGATGAAAGCTGTTCCGTAACTGATCTGTGCCGGTGCATACCACCCAGTCATAACCTGCACGCTCCAACCAGACGGATAGAGAAGCAAACAAGTAACGACTGACACCGGCTTCCACTCCGGCCAAGTGGGCAATTTCTGCAATTCGGCTTCGATCGATGCCCGTTTCCGGCATCATTGTCTCAACCGGCACTGACAGGTAATCCTCCAGAAACAGTGGGTCGTGACTGGCGTTACGCACCCCCACGGCTGCCATCAAACTGCCCTGAACGGTGGTCAGCACCAGCAGTGAAGGGATACGCAAACTGGGTTCCGCCCCATAAGCTTGCAAAAACCGGCGGCGGATAAACCCTGCAACGGTTTCCGCCATGGTTGTTTGTGGCACGATCTCGCTGAACCAACGTCCAGCACAGCGCACTGCTGGCAACACCTCCGGGGAATCGGGCGGGCAACAGATGGACATTGTCATCGGGTCAGTCATATGCGTTCTCCAACAGCAGTCGGGCACAAGGCCTTGGAACATGACTGCCAGATTAGAGAGCGAGGCTTAATGGAGCCTTAAGCCAACTCTGCAGAATTCTTAAGTGCGTCTTAAGGTTTTACGGAGCATCGTATTAAGGCTCGCTTAAGGATGGCCAAGTAAAGTACTTTCCTTTGGAGAGGTTCCATTACACTCAACGTGAGCACTTTCAGAAACGGACGACGTTTGATGCGCATACTCTTGGTAGAAGATGACCACCCGCTCGCCCTCACCATGCTCGACATGCTGCGGGAGGATCAGAATACCGTTGACTGGCTGGATGACGGTCAGAAAGCGCTGAACGCCCTTGCGGATGAACACTTTGATCTGGCCATTCTGGACCTGACCCTACCAAGGGTTGATGGGCTCGATATTGTCCGGCGCACCCGCCAGAACGGTAACCAGACGCCCATCATTATTCTGACCGCAAGAACCGATCTGGACGAGAAGCTGCAAGGTCTGGACTCCGGCGCTGATGACTATCTCACCAAACCCTTTGCCATGGCGGAGTTAAAAGCCCGCATCAGAGCCGTGACCCGGCGCGGGAGGGCAGACAATTCAACCGCCGGGCTTCGTGTTGGCCGCCTCACCTTGAACCCGGAAACAGGAAACCTGAGCATCGAAAATGAAACCTCAATGCTGCCCCGCAGTGAATTCCAGATACTGCACTATCTCATGCGCCATCCAGACCAAGTAGCCACCCGCCGCCGACTGGAAGAGCAATTGTATGGTTGGGAGCAAGGCGCGGAAAGCAACTCACTGGAAGTCCACGTGCACCACCTTCGCCGGAGGATAGGGAAAACCGCCATTCGAACACTCAGGGGTGTTGGGTATCTTCTGGACAGCGACGCTGCAGGTAAGGATTCTTTGGAATGAGCCTGACACGCAAGCTGACGTTACTGGTAACCGGCACGGTTTTTTTCATCACGTTAATTGCAGCTGGCTGGGGTTATTACGTCAGTGACCACCAGATGGAAGAGCTGTTTGATGCAGAACTCGCGCAAAGCACACGTATTGTGCAGGGCCTGGTAGAGCATCTTTCCGATACCCAATCATTTGAGCAACTGTCCCGCACTCTGTCGCTGACCCTACAACTGCCTGAAAGCGCGTATCAGGGTCCCGAAGAAGACGACGAAATTCTCGCCGATGGCGCGGGCCACAAATACGAACGCAAGCTCGCTTTCGAGGTATGGGCGCCAGATGGTCACCCCGTGCTGGACACCCTTAATGCAAACGATTATCAGGGACTTAAACCGGGATTCGACTGGCTAGAGGTGGCGGGCTATCAGTGGCGCACATTCACCCTGAACGACCCGGAAACCGGTTTTTGGATTCGATCCGCTCAGCGAGAAGACGTCCGGGATGAACTCAGTCAGGAAATTGCGGCGGGCAATCTGCTACCTTTTCTTCTCGCTTTGCCCCTGCTTGCACTTGCCGTGGTGGGCTCTATCCAGCTGGGGTTCCAGCCTTTGCGGAAATTGGAAAAACCCGTTCGCAACATGGCGCCAGAGAACATCCATCCCTTGGATGACCGGCAGGCCCCTCGCGAAGTCGCCGGCCTTGTCCATGCCGTAAATGGCCTTCTGAGAAGGCTGAATCAGGCTCTGGAACGGGAGCGTCGCTTTTCCGCTGATGCAGCCCATGAGTTGCGAACGCCCTTAGCCGCCTTACGCCTGAATCTGGAGCAACAGGCCGAACGTTATCCCGGCGAATTCGAAAACCTGACGGCCGCCGTTGATCGAATGGTCCATCTGGTTGAACAGCTACTGCTGTTAAGTAAGGTCGATGCCGGGGTCGATTTCCGCTCCGAGCCCCAAAATCTAGCCGAGCTCGTGGAGCAAAGCATTGCCGATGTTGCCCCTTTGGCGCTGAAAAAACAGATCGAACCGGAGCTGGACAACCCGTGTGTGCTTGCCATGATCAACTGCCACGGCGCACTCATCGCGACCATGATGCGCTCACTGCTGGCCAATGCTATTCAGTACAGCCCTGCGGGCACCCGGGTCAGCACGACCATGCGTGAAATAAACGGGGGCTTTAACGTCTCCATCTGCGATCAAGGGCCTGGCATTCCACCGGAAGATCGGGAGCGGGCACTCAGCCGCTTCACTCGCCTCGATCAGCGGCAGGGTCAGGGGGCAGGCTTAGGCCTGGCTATCGCCCGGCGCATCGTCGAGCTTCACGGCGGCCAGATGACACTGACGGGAAGGCCCGACGAGCAATCCGGGCTCTGTGTAACCGTTTGGCTTCCCGCCAAAACAGAATGCCTGCCAGCGTAATGTCCAAAGTTATCCCGTGAGGCCCCCTATTCAGCCCCGCCAGAAGATACAATACTCCGCTTACGATTTAGCGGAGTATTCATGGCGACCACAGCATCCCCGAAAAACGAATGGCAGGCATTCTGGCTAGCGATTGGCTTTCTAACCCGTATTCCGATGCTGGCCAAGATCAACTATTCCCAGCGTTTGATGAACCAGAGCAGCCTGTACTTTCCTCTGGTCGGCCTGCTGCTGGGCATTATTTACGCCGTGGCCTTCTCGCTGTTCTCGCTGGTTGCCAGCCCATTGGTTGCCATCATTCTGGTCACTATTGGGCACCTGTTTATTACCGGAGCTTTTCATGAAGACGGTCTGGCCGACAGTATCGATGCACTGGGCGGCGGCTATACCATTGAGAAACGACTGGAGATCATGAAGGACAGCCGGATCGGCACCTACGGCACCGTGGCGCTGGTGATGGCCCTGCTGCTCAAGGTTGCGCTGCTGATGGAAGTTCAGCATATCTGGCTGGCGCTGCTGGTTGCTCCGGCCGTTTCCCGGCTAACGCCCTTGCTGATCATGGCGACACTGCCTTATGTCACCGATCCGGACAAAAGCAAATCCAAACCCGTAGCAGACGGATTCTCTAACGCTCGGCTAGCAATCGCGGCGGCCTTCGTGCTGATTCTGAGCGCTGCGCTGTCATTCTGGCACCCGCTGTTGATTATCGGCACCCTACCTGCGGTGCTGCTGGTGGCCCTGTGCTGGGGCGCATACCTGCGCGGCCAGCTAGGCGGCTATACCGGCGACGCTCTGGGGGCGAGCGTGGTGTTCAGCGAACTGGTGCTGCTGATGTTTTTGTAAGATGTTTTTGACTTAATCGTTATCCACAGTAAACGAGACAATCCGGGATAAGTGGCTGATGGGCAGGCCCGTTTCCTGGTGCCACTGATTGAACGCGTTTTGGGCCTGAGTCAGTCCCTTCTTGCTGGTGGGTGACGCGTCCAGAATGTCAGCTCGGGTCAAGGCGGTCACCACATCGTGGGACATAATGAAGCCGTCCCAACCGACCCGGCGCAGAAAATACTGGGCGGTATTCCCGCCCAGCCGGGCTCCGTTGCGCTTCAAGTACATCAACAAGCCCACCTGATCTTCGTGGGGCCATTCGGCCAGAAAACGGCCAAAGCTGCCGTGATCTTGCGCCACATCCATAATCATCCGGGCGTTTTCGGGCACCGTGCGGATTTTCTGCATGTTTCGGACAACCCGCGTGTCCCCCGCCAGCTGCTCGAGCACCTCCACCGGTACCTGTTGCCAGTAAGCTGGCACGAAGCCTTCGAAGGCCGCCTCAAAATCCGGCCATTTGTTCTCGATTACACGCCAGACAAACCCGGCTTTAAAAATACAGCGAGTGATTTCAGACAGGTAGCGGTCGTCGCTTACTTCCATCAACTGCATTTTCTCCGGCTTCGCGGGCAGCAGTGACTTCAGTGTTTCCTCGCCACCTTTTCGGGCAAGAGCCTGCTCATAGAAAACGGAAAATTCCATAAATGCCTCGAAATAAAAGTCTCAACGCGCCTTCAACTGTTCTGCCAGACCAGCCTGATCCAGAGACTTACCCCAGCCATTCCCGTGCACCAGTTCTTCCAATGGCAGACGTGATCGCCAGCCTTTCGCCTGCAATTCTGGCTGATCCAGAAACTCGCTGACATAACCCAGGCACAGATACGCCAAAGGGTATACCTGATCGGGCAATTGCAGAATATCCGACAACCGATCCTGATCCAAAATACTGACCCAACCGACACCAATGCCTTCCGCCCGAGCCGATAGCCAGAGGTTTTGCACCGCCAGACAGGTGCTGAACAGGTCCATTTCAACGATGGAATTTCGGCCCAGGACATGGGGGCCACCCCGGGAACGGTTGCAGGTGATGCACAGGTTGATCGGGCTTTCGATAATGCCTTGAAGCTTTAAACTGCGGTAGGTCTCCTGGCGCTCACCGGTATAGTTGGCAGCGGCCTTGGCGTTCTCTTCATCGAAACTGGCCAACACCTGCTCCCGCACCGACAGACTGTCGATCACGATAAAGTCCCACGGCTGCATAAAACCAACCGATGGCGCATGATGGGCCGCCCTCAGAATTCGGGCCAGAACCTCATCCGGAATAGAATCGGGAAGAAACTGTGAGCGCACGTCACGACGTTCAAAAATAGCGCGGTACAACCCATCTCTCTGCGCTTCGGTAAACGGATCGTTATGGTTGCTCATAGCTGCAACAGTCTCCTTAGCCGATCGGTATCCAAACACGTTTCTACTTGGTCCGCCAGGCGATCCAACTGCTGTAACCGGTGGCTCTGGTAATCCACCGCCTGCGCTGCCTCCTGATGCAACCCCGCCCAGGCCAGAATGGCATCGCATGCGGAAGGGGCGTCAAACAGGCCATGCACATAGGTGCCGGCTATCTGGTCATCGTAACTGACCGCACCATCGGGCTGGCCTTCCAGTTCCGCAAACGGGCGAACCAGTGCAGGGCCTTCGGTCACGCCATTGTGCATTTCATAACCGTGCATCGCCCCGCTTGTAGCCGCATCAGCCATGCTGGGCGTTAGGGTGCCGGACACTTGTTTCAGCTGTTTCCCGGCCACCATTCGCGTGGTCATTTCGAGCAGCCCCAAGCCCTCAGTGCGACCGACTTCGCCCTCGAGGCCGTCAGGATCGTCTACCCACTGCCCCAGCATCTGGAACCCACCGCAAATCCCCAGCACCTTGCCGCCATAGCGCAGGTGTTTTCGCAGGACACCCGGCCAGCCCTGCTGCTTCAGCCACTGCAAATCGTGACGGGTACTTTTACTGCCCGGCAGGATCATCAAATCGGAGGGAGGTATGGGCTGATCGGGGCCAACAAAGGTAAGATTTACACCCGGGTGCAGCCGCAACGGATCAAAGTCGTTGTGATTGCTGATGCGCGGCAGTACCGGCACCACCACGTTCAACGCGCCGGCTTGGCTATCGCCTTCAGTGCTGACGCTGTCTTCGGAATCCACCACCAACCCGTGAAGGAACGGCAACACGCCGAAGACCGGTTTGCTTGTGCGCGTTTCAAGCCAGTCGAGCCCCGGCTCCAACAGCGCAATATCGCCCCGGAAGCGGTTGATGATGTAGCCCGCAGTTCTTGCCCGCTCGGTTTCAGACAGCAACTCCAAGGTACCGACCAGTTGTGCGAAAACACCGCCTTTGTCGATATCGCCAACCAACAGCACCGGGCAATCTGCTGCTTCGGCAAAGCCCATATTAGCAATGTCGTTGGCCCGCAGGTTGATCTCCGCTGGGCTACCCGCCCCCTCGGCGATGATCACATCGTAGCGCTCGCTCAGCGCGCGCCAACTGGCCATCACTGACGCCATGGCTTCAGCCTTGTAGGCGTGATAGTCCAAGGCATCCATATTGCCGTGAACTTTGCCTCTCAATATCACCTGGGCGCCGCAGTCACTTTGAGGCTTCAGCAAGACCGGGTTCATATCGCTGTGTGGCTCAAGGCCGCACGCCAAGGCCTGCAGAGCGGTGGAGCGGCCAATTTCACCACCGTCGATCGTCACAGCACTGTTCAACGCCATGTTTTGGGGTTTGAACGGCGCCACCGACACACCTTGGCGAGCCAGCCAACGGCACAAAGCCGCCACCACGGTCGTCTTCCCTGCATCCGACGTTGTGCCCTGAACCATCAAGGTGGGCATTTACAGTTCCACACCCTTCTGGGCCTTGATGCCCTGATCTTTAAAAGCGTGTTTGACCACGCCCATCTCGGTCACGGTATCAGCCAGATCGATCAGCTCTTGTGGCGCACTGCGGCCGGTTACAACGACGTGCTGCATCTCCGGACGGGCTTGCAGGTCATCTAGTACCCGGTCAAGATCGATGTAATCGTACTTGAGCGCGATGTTCAGCTCGTCCAGCAGAATCAAGTCATAACTGTCGTCTTTCAACATGGCCGCCGTGATGTCCCAAGCCTCGTTGGCGCTCTTGACGTCCTGCTCCCGGTTCTGAGTATCCCAAGTGTAGCCTTGGCCCATCACATGGTAGGTGACATTCGGCAGGTTACGAAAGAAGGCTTCTTCACCGGTGCTGAAGGCACCTTTGATGAACTGAACAATACCCACTTTCATGCCATGCCCCAAGGCGCGGGCCACCATGCCAAAGCCGGAGCTACTCTTACCCTTACCCGGGCCGGTCAGTACCAGTAACACCCCTTGCTCTTTCTGCGCGCGGGCAATGCGCTCCTGCATGATTTGTTGTTTGGCAGCCATGCGCTTGGCGTGGCGTTCCGGGTCTTTAGCGCGTACACGCATGAGAAATCTCCTGGTCATGATGGAATGTCGGCGCTGGGCCGCAGACAATAGCTGCCTCTAGCTCCCGTGCGGAGAGAATAACGATGGGCAGCGTGTATGGTTTCAGCATGAGGACACCAGTGCCCCCTGTTTCTGACAGTCATTGCTCGCGCCGTGCACGAACGGATAAGTCGCCGATCCCCCCTTGCGAGCAGAATCAAAAGCCTCCCGCTGTTGCGGATCTAACTGATCCGCAACCCAGTCCATCAACGGATGATCCGGGCGGGTGTGGCCGCTTCCGGGCAATCCATGATCGATGATGTTGCCAGCGAAATCACGCACGAGGGACCTAAGGGTAAACACGTCCACTTTCCAGAAACCACGTTTGGCTGCCAGCAAGGCAATCGCCTGCATATGAGTCTTGACGTGAACATTGTGCCCCTCTGCCAGGAAGTCACTCAGCCCAAGCCCGTGGCGGTCCTGGAAATACACCTCATTGATTTCATCCCAGACGCTCGAACGGAGCACCTGTGGACTGGTAATCTGCCAACCCCAGAGGTTATCCAGAAAATCACTACCCATGGTGCGGGCACCGGCATAACCGTGCTCCATTAACGGTGCCAGCCACTGTGGATTCAGATTGCGGGCGCGAAGCTCAACCTGCAAGGCCCGCTGCAGTGAATCCACCGTTGGATTCTTGGGATCTTTGTACTGTAGAACCAGATTCTCCGGCGGCTCACCCCGAAGATGCTCTACCGCATTGGAGAGCCCGCCCTGGAAGTCAAAACCGTCATCATTATCAAGCAGGCCATACAAATGGCTGGACCGGCCCAGATAGGTTTTGTCTACCGAAAGCAGCTGGCGATCAAAGGCCTCATGCGCCGGTTCACCCAGGCTTTCTTTACCGTAAACATGCCCCATTCGACGGCGGTAGGCATCGCCCAATTGTTGCCGCCCTTGCCATGCGCCTGTGCGGGTAGCCAGCCGGTTCACCCCGGCCCCATATGCACCCGGCGCCGTGCCAAATACTCGGTAGGCAGCCTGATCACCCGCATCCTGCGCCGACAGTCCGGCGGCCAACAGAACCCGGGTATCGGCAACCCAACGCGCGGCCACACCATTAATGTCGAGTGATTCCGTGCCGCGTTCCCGCATGGCTTCCGGCAACACCGACAATGCCTGATCGAGGGCGGGGACCAAATTGGGATGGTCAGCAGCTATCGTTTTTGCTGCACCCGCCAGCGCGTAACGAGAGGCGAGATCCAGCCATTCGAGCTTGCTCCCGTAAAGATCCCGAAACAACCCTGACGTGGTAAAGAGCACGTTGCGCCTAGGGGCATTACCCGTGCCCGGTCCAGCGGGCAGCCGCTCCAGCCCGTTAACGATGCCCCGGCTGTTCCAGACTGGCCTGATACCCATGAGTTTCAGGCCGAAAGCGATCATCACGCCTTCGTCACGCACGGTATCCGAAGCCCAGAGCACCAGAGCATCACTTTCATTGCCTTGTCGGGTCCCGGTTTTTTCTGCTTTTGCGACCAGGTCCTCGGCCAAGGACCAAGCTACTCGTGTCGGAATCAGGTCGTCAGACAACGCATGGAAATTACGACCCGTGGGCAGCACGTCCGGTGTCCGTAACGGATCGTTGCCGTGCCCTGGCGCGACAAAACGGCCATTGAGCGCGTTCAGCCAGCTCCGACGCTCCTCCGCCGGTGACATCGCCAGCTTCTGTCGCCAGCTCGGTTCGGGTGTGCCCGACTTGCTCGCCATCGATGTCAGCATCGTGTCCAGCATCTCGGGGCTCCAGTCCTGCCCAAACACATGCAATCCCAGTGGCATGTAATGTTCCTGAACGTCGGTCACATAGTGCCCGGCCTCGTGAACCAACAATTCCGGCGACAGTTCATCTATCGAAACCTCTTCGTCGGAAAGCCCCATCTCATTAGCAATTTCATGTTCGATATCCTCGCCGATATCCAGCAAGGAAATTTTTTCCCGCAGCATTTGCAGCGCCCGCTCGCGGGTGGGGCTGTGGGGATCGGTCGCCGACTCCCATGTTTCCACCAACTGCCTGACTTCAAGCAGGTCGTCGTACAATTCCGTTACCGCCAGGGGCGGTGTCAGGTGACTGATCATGACCGCCAGCGCGCGCCGCTTGGCCTGTATGCCCTCACCAACGCCGTCGACGATGTAGGGATAAATAAGCGGCAGGCCACCGCCCAGCAAATCCGGATAATCATCTTCGGTCAGGCCTGCACGCCTGCGCGGCAGGAACTCTCGCGTGGAATGCCGACCCACGTAGACCAGCGCGTCGGCCTTATAATGATCCCTCAACCAATGGTAGAAACCTACATACTGGTGAGTTGGCGGGAAGGTGGTATTGGCGTGAAGCAGCTCTTCATCCACCTCCCAACCTCTTGGCGGCTGGGGCCCAATGAAAATATTGCCGAATTGCAGGCCCGGAAAGATCAAGCGCTCATCCACCACCATCGACAGCCCCGGCGCTTCACCCCAGCCTTTGAGCCCTGGTACGCCCGTGTCTGCCAATAAAACTCGCTGTGCATCCAGTTCGCTTTTGTGGCCGCCTTCTTTAAGGCGCTGAGTCCACAGCGCTTCGTAGTCATTCAGATGGGCGAGGGCCGTGGATCGATTCTGGTGCTGTAAATGCTCGATCAAATTCCGGAGATCCTTCACCCCTCGGTCCAAAATGCGCAGAGCTATGTCCTGCTCCCCTAGCTGATGAGCCTGCTCCAGGCGTTCGTGCAGATACCCCGTAGGACCATGAGCTATTTCTTGCTGCACGACGTCCGGTAGAGATTGCAGATAACGCTGGTAGGTTTCCGCGCTCATCGACGGTACCTCACTCGCCATTTCCTTTAGCGAGCGAGGGTCATCCGGCAGGCTCACGCCCCGCTGTTGAATCAGGTCAAGCAAGGCTTCCGTGCTGCCAGGGAGGGGGCCGGTGTTGTATCCCGCGGCTTTTAGCCAGGTCAGCATTTCGAACAGTGACGCTGGCACATCCAGGTTGTCAGCACCTATATTCTGGCGCCCGGGGGGATGGTTGTAATAAACAATGGCCACCCGTTTATCGGCGTTATCTTTGCTTTGCAGCACCTGCCACCGCTTAAGGCGTTCGGCCAAGGCCGTGACACGGCTTGGCACCGGTTGCGTGAGCGTCAGCGCAACGCCGGTCAGGGGATCAATCACCTCTGGCTCAGCCGTTGCCAGAACCATAGGTTGGCTTACACCCTGAAGTTCCGGCATAGCCAGATTGTAATGCACCTGATCGGTGGGAATACCGTCGACGGACAGCTGCCACTGATTGCGGGTTCGGGAAGCCAGCCGGAGACCTTTAATCACCGGCACGTTAAGACGAACCAGCTCTTTCGTCACCTGCCGACGGCCTTCACCTCCGCCGATGGTGAAATCCTGCAGGCTGACAATGCCCGCCAATGTCGCTGGCTGAATCGATTCGTCCAGAGTGCGCAAGGCATCAAGGCTGGCACCGCCCCATCGGGATAAGATCGCAAAGCATTGCAGCTCCTGAGTTTCCAGCGCGGCACAGGTATCGTCCAGTAACTCTCGATCGCCCGGCCGGTCGCCGCTGTCCAGATCAAGAACCACGACGACGGGAGCATCGGTCAGCATCAGTGCTGAAGCATCAGCGCTGGCCTCACCTTTCTGGTAATAACGGATACTGGCGCGAGGTTCAGGCTTGCCGTAATCCATGTCGTGACCGGCCTTGGCCAACAACCATCGCATCAGGCCATCGAGATGTTTCGGCGTCCGACCCTGATAGAAAGCGCGCCCTTCCAACCAGTCAGCCTGGGCCGGAAACTTGGCCTGCCGATCGGCCAGATCATCAGCGGCATCGACCCCGGCCGCCGGAGCAGCGACCAATGCCTTGAGCCCAACGGCATCTAACGGTGCCAACGGCTGGTGGCCGCCGATTTGCGACAGACGAGAAATACGCCAGTCACTGTTGATACCTAGCACAGGCATCTGCCCGGTGGCGTCATCCGCGGCCACATCCTTTACCAGCCCGGCAAGGCGTTCTACCTGATCACCAAATACCGCCGCCAGCACGATCGCATCGGCGCTGTTCAGCAGTTCGAGTACTTGTTGGTCGCTCTGGATAGCCAGTTGCGCCGGGGTCCGAAGCAACACGCGGTGATCAGGGCTATGGTCGATAAAACGATGGGCGCCCGCGGCCATTTCTGCGGCTGAACGCTCAGAAACAATGCCTACAACCGTCGCCGCCATCACTGAAGACGTCCACAGCATCATCATAATGGCCGTCGAAACGACCTTTAGAACTCGCATCCCTCGATGCCCCCATCCAAGTTGGGCCTGATTACGCATTATCTTTCTCAGAGCTGTCAGGAAACATCAGTGGCTCACCGCGGAAAATAGCAGCCACGAATTTTGGTGCAGACGGGAAATAACCGTGAAAATAGCTGGCCACCAGAGCGTTCTGACTAAAAACAGCTTCACAGCCATTGCCCACCTGTTTTCGGGTATGGGCGGCAGGTTCCCAAGTGGTATCCAGCGAGGAACGGTGATAAGTGTGGCCCCGCAACTCGCCCTGTTCCGCCGTCAGGCTGTGCATACCCAGACCTTGTAACCGTTTAGCCATAGCCGCGCGTCCCGGTATCAAACCAAACACTGAATGCACAACGCCCTCTTTATCGGACAACTCTTCCGCGCAGGCCATCAGGCCACCACACTCCGCCAATATCGGCTTACCCGCGTGATGAAAGGCACGAATGGAATCTGCCATCGCCGTATTCTTGGCCAACGCAGCCCCGTGTAGCTCTGGGTAACCACCCGGAAGCCACAAAGCATCTGCAGGCGGCAGCTCCGAGTCTTCCAGCGGGGAGAAATAATGCAGTTCAGCGCCCATGGCCAGCAACAGGTCGGTGTTGGCGCGATAGATAAAACTGAAAGCTGCGTCACGAGCGATCGCAATACGAACGCCGGCCAACAGTGCTTCTGGCCGGGTTGCGGGCTCAAGGGCGGCAATCTCCACCGGTTTCGGCAATGCGTCGAGCCCCGCCTCTTTCAGCACTTGGGCAGCGTCATCCAGTTTCTGGTCGAGATTGTCCAGCTCTGCCGGTTGGATCAATCCAAGATGCCGCTCAGGTATGTTCATGGCGTCGTTTCTGGGGATAGCGCCTAACAGGCGAATCTCTTCAGGTAATCGCTCACTCAGCATTTCAGCATGCCGAGGGCTACCAATCTTGTTCGCAATCACATCATAAACAGACAGTTCCGGATCGAAGCTAGCGAACCCCAACACCAGGGCGCCAAAGGTCTGGGCCATGCCGCTGGCATCGATCACTGGCAACGCAGGAATCCCCATAAGCTTTGCCAGATCGGCACTGGACGGCGCACCGTCGAACAACCCCATCGCGCCTTCGATCAGAATAAGGTCGGCATCTTGTGCGGCCTCAGCCAATCGCCAGCGGCACTCATCTTCCCCGGTCATCCAAGGATGTAATTGATAGACGGGGTGGCCGGATGCGACCTCCAGCACCATCGGGTCGAGATAATCCGGTCCGTGTTTAAACACTCGCACCTTACGCCCGGCATTCCGGTGCAGACGGGCCAACGCTGCCGTCACCATGGATTTACCCTGCCCAGAAGCGGGAGAGGTGATCATTACTGCTGGTACGGATACATTCATAGATTCGCCATTGTCATCGTTATACACCGGCGCTGACGGGGACAAACACCGGTGCGCCGTCGACCTGTACGGTCATCAGCTTTTGGTTATACAACTGCTCGAGCGCGGATGGTTTCAACATTGTGTCGGCGGAGCCCCAACAGGCATCGCCATTGGGGTACAGCAGTAACACATGGCTACACCAACGTGCGGCCAAGTTCAGATCGTGCAGGCACATGAACACGGCCTTGTTTTCAGCTGCCTGATTTCGCAGCAAATTCATCACCTTAACCTGATGGTGCAGGTCAAGATGGTTTGTCGGCTCATCAAGCAGCCATATATCCGGGTTCTGAGTCATCAGAGTTGCGATGGCCACCCGTTGACGCTCACCACCGGACAAGGTGCTCAGCAATCGATCGGACAAATGATCGACCTCCATCGCCTCCAGTGCCTGTTGCGCGCACTTCTGATCGTCGCCTTTTTCGCTCTCCCAAGGCGATAACCACGGGTGGCGACCAATCAACGCGGTTTCCATTACCGTTGCAGGGAAACTGTCTTGCCGCTCCTGAAACACCAGGCCCAAGTGCCGCGCAATATCCCGGCGTTTTAACTCTACCAGCGGTGCTTCGTTCAATATCACCTGGCCACTGCGCGTGGGTAACAATCCCGCGAGGGTATGCAGCAGGGTGGTTTTACCCGCCCCGTTCGGGCCCAGAACACCCCATATCTGGCCCGGTTCGATACTCATGTTCAGAGCAAAACCGTCGGGCCTGCCCGGCACGTTGATGATCAGATCACAGGTGCGCAGCGTGCTCATTAACGGCTCCGGTGCAGTAGATACAGGAAGGTGGGTACGCCGAGCAAAGCGGTAATGACGCCCACAGGAAGCTGCTCAGGCGCGATCACGGTGCGAGCCAGAGTATCGGCCAGCACAAGCAGAGTGCCGCCCGCCAACGCGCAGGCTGGCAGAATCAGGCGCTGATCATTGCCCAATACCAATCGCAGCATATGGGGAACGATCAGGCCTACAAAGCCAATGCTACCCGCCATGGTAACGGCCGTGGCCGTAAGCAAACTCGCTAAGACGTAGATCAGCCATTCCAGCGGTCGCACAGAGATACCCAACGCCGCCGCTTGCATTGGGCCGCGGGCCAATACGTTCAGGCTACGCCCCAGTGGTATTACGATCAGGCACACCAGAGCCAGCAATCCCAGCCCGGCCCAGGGCGCTCTGGCGTAGGACACATCGCCCATCAGCCAGTACAGCATACCCGGCAATTCTCTGGCGGGGCTGATCGCCAGCATCAAGGTAATCACCGCGCCCCAACCCGCCGCCACCACGACACCGGTGAGCAACAGACGGGATGGCGACCAACTGCCAGTGCCGTGAGCAAGGCCAAATACCATCACGGTAGCCAGCATCGCACCGGCAAAGGCAGAGCCCGATACGAGCGCACCACCCAGCCCGGCTAACATGGCAAACAACGCACCCACCGCGGCACCACCGGATAACCCCAGTACGTAAGGGTCGGCCAAGGGATTACGCAATAACACCTGCATCAATGCGCCAGCTACAGCCAGCAGACCTCCGGTCGCAAACGCAGATAGCGTTCGAGGTAACCGCAGTTCAAGCACTAACGTTCGTTGAAGGCCAGAACCATCGCCAATCAAAACCGACCAGACTTCTGCCGGTGAAATGGCAACACTCCCAACGCCCACAGAAATGATCATGGACAGGAGGCTGGCGATGGCCAGGACCGAAAGCGGTAGCGCAATAGGGCGCATCACTTAAGCATACCCTCAGGACCGCCGGTCACGGGCTACCTCCAGCTTTTCGCAGAACAAACGCGTTCCTTCCAGCATTCTTGGCGTGGGCCGCTGCACCAACGACGGAGGTATGAAGAACAGATTGTTTTGAGTCGTCGCCGCCAGCGTCGGGAACGCTGTCCAGCGCGTCAGCCAGTGCCGGTTCTCTTCGCCCATGCCACCCGCCAGAATAGCTTCGGGATTGGCCGCAACCACGGCTTCGGCACTGATTCTCGGGACCAATCGAGCCAAGCTCCCAAACACATTATCCCCGCCGCACAGTTCGATCATTTCTCCGATCAAATGCTCACCGTTAACCGTCATCAGGGGCTCATCCCAAACCTGATAGAACACGCGCACCGGGTCCGCACTGTCGTACTGCGCCTTCAACGTCGAAATGCCTTGGCGGAAACGCTCTGCTTCCGTATAACCGGCCGATTCAGTACCCGCCAGCACAGAAATGCGCTCAATGGTGTGGGAAACGGCTTCAAAGCTACGAGGCTCAATGGAAAAAACCGGCATCCCCATTTCTTTGAGGATCGCCATTTGCTCGGATGGGTTTCCAGTTACCCATCCGATCACCAAATCCGGCTGCAACTGCAGCAAACGTTCCATGTCCATTCGAGTGTGACTGCCAACTGACGTCACGTTCTTCGCTGCCGGCGGATAATCGCTGAAAGCCACCACAGCCACCACCTGATCGCCGGCACCGGCAGCCCAAACCAGCTCTGTAGCCCCGGGCGACAAGGCCGCAATCCGCTTCGCCGGGTGATCAAGGCACACTTCAACCTCAAGATCGTCGGTTGCACACACCGGGGCCGCCAGCCCCGGAGGTACCAGCAGCATCCAGCCCAACATCACGGCTAAAACCTTCAGCTTTATCACTGGCGCCTCCCGGCTTTATCAGAACAGTTATCGAATATCGTAACGGACGGTCAGCATGGCTGTGCGGCCTGCGGTTGTATAGAGATCCCCGGTCCACCTAATACCTGTTTGGTATGTTTTGTCGAACACATCTTTTACTGACAATTTCGTCACCCAACCCGGCGCAAACGACCAACTCGCTCTGAGATCAACAAGCCCATAGCCCGGTAGACGTCCTTCTTCACCAGCATCGTTGAACCTATGATTCTCTGCACGTGCGGTGCCGCCAACGCTCCACGGCCCCAGTACTCGATCTACATCCAAACGTACTGTTTGCTCTGCGCGACGCCGCAGCTGGTCTCCGGTCTCGCTATCTTCGTAATCCCCGACGGTTCCCGCCAGTTTCATCGCCCAATCACCCACTTCTAGTCCGGCAGCAGCTTCAATCCCTCGCAGACGGGCTTCTGGGACACTGCCGACACCATTCGAGCTAGGCAGTGAAAGATCGTCCACGTCACTTTGGAACAATGCCAGGTCCCAGAACCAAGAGGCGTAATGCCCACCAAATCCTAACTCATAGCTGATCGCTTCTTCCGGCTCTAGAGTTGGGTCTCCATAATTAGGCCAGTATAAGTCGTTAAAAGAAGGCGCTTTAAATGAGGTTCCGGCGCTTACCCGGACCCGGTGCTGACGATCAAACTGATATCCGGCCGAGGCGCCCCAAGTTGTGTGCTTGCCGTAGGCTTCATTGTCATCATTACGGACGCTCAAATGAAGATCAGCAGGCCCAAAACCGAACAAAGCCTGCGCAAAATAGGCATTATTCGCGCGGCTGTTTTCCTCGTAGATTGTCGTACTGTCCACTTGGTCCGTCATTCTTTCAGCGCCGACGACAAACTCATGTACGCCCCAGGTGAACCAATTCTCTAGCCTCGCGGTGCGGCTTTGGGTATCAAAAAAGCTAGGAGTACTGTCTGGCTCAAATGACTCCCCTTCATCTCGTGCATCGGAAACCTGCAGTTTTGCACGCCAATAGCGGGTAATCGGCGCATCAACACTCGCACCAGCTGTCTGGAGCATAAAATCCGTTTCTCCGCCTTCGTACTCCGTTGTTCCCTTCGCGTTGAGGAATAGACCCGACACTTTAACGCCGTTGGCAAAGGTATGACTGGCACTCGCTACAGATGAGTGGTTGTCGTATGACTTATCCTCGCCCCCAATCACAATTGGCGCACCGTCTGTACGGAAATAGTGAGTACCTACATTAACCTTGGTGTCACTTTCCACTAAAGAGAATCCGGCACTGTACTGCTGACTATCAAAGTTTCCAGCGCCAACTTCGACCCAACCGCCAGCCGATTGTTTAGTTTCTGGCAGGGTAAACGCCTGAATAACACCACCCGTCGCATCCGCTCCATACAGACTGCTTCGACTACCCCGAACAATCTCCACTCGTTTAATCATCTGGGGTGGCAGGTGCTGCCAGGCAGCGGCACCCGAAGTTGCAGAGCGCAGACGAATACCATCCACGAGCAACACCGCGCTTGATGAGTCATGCCCACGGATGAATACACTGGTTTGCTTACCAAATGATCCAGCATTCGTGACGCTTATGCCTGGTTGACTTTCCAACAGCTCCGAAAACTGAAGCGCTTGCAGCCTTTTAATATCTTCCTCTTCAACCACCGTCACGGACGATAAACTCTCGCCCTGAGTGCTCGGAGCCAAAGTAGCCGTCACCACGATCGGATTGAGCTTTTGAAGTTCTTGCTGGTTAGCAGTCGCCGTTGAAGCAAATACAGGTAAAAAAATTAAAGCAGGAAGGGCCTTCGAAGGGGTCATATCATCACTCACAGTTCACCGCACGCACCCGCGCGATCGGTCTTGGTTACTGCGAAGGACAATAAGGTGTTCGGACGGGGGTGGAGGGCGTATGGTGCTGATGAGCCGGATCACCCACCGCCGTCGCCCTCCGCAACGTCTGGTGCCCGGAGCTTGTAAGCTCCGTCTTTCAGGCCGGTCTCCGGACTTACAGGCAGAGCTTTCGCTCCGGAGCAATCACCTTCCCATGCCAAAGCACAGTGGCGTATCGGATTGCTGTTCACCTGATTACCGTTGCGGGGGCAGTGCTGGATTTCAACCAGCTTCCCGTTTCACTCTGACCATGCACCCATTCGACTATCGCCAGTCTGGAATGAACGTACAGAGCACCTGAAATCGCGCGCAAGACTACCAACCGGGGTGTGGGTGGTCAATGACATATATGTATTCCCGACAGAACTTCAGCCAGGCGTTGCCACCCAGCCTCATCCCCGGGCAAACCAAAACGCAAAGCCGGAGGCGTTTCAAAACGTCTCACCAGAATTCCGCATCGAGCGAGACTCGCTTCTATATCCTCTGCATGCGAATGACGCACCGTCCGAAACAACAGGGAGCCAGAAGGGGAGTGCAGCCCGCAGGCTTGAAGTAATGCGTCCATCCGCGACCGAGCTCCTTTCAGTGCCTCGACCGTGTTCGCTTGCCAAGCCTGATCCACTAAAGCCTGCTTCATCAGATAACGCGTGGGGCCACTTACCGGCCAGGGCCCAAGTTCACGGGTCAGCTCAGCCGCCATATCCGGTTCCGCCAACACCGCGCCTGCGCGGATGCCGGCCAATCCGAAGAACTTACCCAGCGACCGCAATATGACAAGGTTCGAAACGCCCGCACAGGCATCAAGAGCATGGTCCGAACACCCTTCAATGAACGCCTCATCCACAACCAGCCAACCACCATGCCGCTGCAGCCTTTCTCGCCAGGCCAATAATCGTTCAGGCAACAGCATTTGTCCGGTCGGGTTGTTGGGATTAATCCACACCACCACATCCACCGAATCCAGCCATTCCAGATCATCCGCCATCGCCAGCTCAGCTGAAATGCCCACCACGTCAAAGCCCGCCTGTTTCCAGGCATGACCGTGCTCCCGGTAACCGGGCATGGGTACGGCCACCCGGCCAAGGCCATGCCTGCGCATGCGCACAGCGGGCAACGCCATAATGGCTTGCTGGCTGCCGGCTACCGGTATGCAGGCCGCATCGGTCGGTGCACCCGCCCAGTGACGAATGATTTGTTCCAGCCCGTCATCCGGCTCGGGTAGGCGTTGCCACACCGCCATGGGAATCTCGGGAATCGGGTAGGGTACCGGGTTAATGCCGGTGGAAAGATCCAGCCACTGCTCGCGGGGTATCCCCCATTTTCGAACCGCAACTTCCAGCCGGCCACCGTGCTCTGGACACTCATTAGAGCGGAACGGAATCATCCGGCACCTCCCGGCCATAAACTGCTGAGACTCAGGACAAGCACCACTAACAATATCAACCACAGGCCGACACCTCGCTGTACCAAGGCAATGGCGCCCTCAACCGTCTGCGCAGTCGCTTCAGGGCCACAACCCAACCGAGGCCGCTGTTTGATTCCACTGGCATAGGGCGCAGGGCCACCCAGCGAAACAGCCAGCGCACCTGCCCCTGCTGCCATCACCGGCCCGGCATTGGGGCTGTCCCATGCTTTTGCCTGGCTAAACCAACATTTCATCGCCAGTCGGGTGTTACCCAGCAAAGCGTAGGTCAGCGCGGTTAGGCGAGCAGGCATCCAGTTCATCAGATCATCCAACCGAGCCGCAAAACGCCCGAAATAGAGATAGCGCTCGTTACGGTAGCCCCACATGGCATCCAGCGTGTTCACCATCCGATGCAGAACCACGCCCGGCAAGCCAGCCACCAGAAACCAAAACAGACTGGCAAAAACTGCATCTGCACCGTTCTCCAGCATGGACTCGGCAGCAGCGGCGGCCACACCGCTGTCTGAAAGCGCGCCAGCGTCCCGGCTGACAATGCGCCCAACCGCTTCACGAGCTTGCTCACCATTGCCCTGTAGCAAAGCGCCCGATACCGCCTTACCGTGCTCGGCCAAGCCGCGCAAGGCAATGGCTAACCACAGCACAACGACCTGCACCACCAGCGCCACCCAGCCGGTTAACAGCGCCTGTGCAGCCAGCGCCAGCGCAACCACCGGAACCATCAGCAATACGGCTGCAAGCCCGCCTGACACAATGCTAGGGCCAGACTTTTGCGGACAACGATTCAACGACCGTTCGATCAAAGCCACTGCATGCCCGAACCCTACCAACGGGTGCCAACGACGCGGCTCTCCAACCAAAGCGTCCAGCAAAACCGCCACACAACACACGGCCACCAACATCGAAAACGCATCCAAAACCAAACCCTCACAATGAATGCCGGCAAGTCTACCCGACCTGACGCTCACCTTGACACCATTCCGCCACAGATAGACCATCCCTCTTTCCGTATAGAAGGAATACTCCATGCCTCTGCCCCAAAGCTGGCTTCAGCAGCCCCCCAAACCTTCCCGCAAGCACTCAGAACTTGCCTTGGCTCGTCAGCAAGTACTCACCAAGCCGCCTGGCTCGCTGGGTAAACTGGAGCAGATCGCCATTACACTCGCGGGCCTTTCAGATTGTGAAGCACCGACCGTTGATCCGGTTCGCATGGTTATCTTCGCCGGTGATCACGGGGTCTGTGACGAAGGTGTATCCGCTTTCCCACAAGCCGTGACCGCGCAGATGATTGCCAACTTCGCCCACGGTGGCGCAGCCATCAGTGTCATGGCAAAGGAACTGAGCGCCAATCTGGAGGTGGTCAATCTTGGCACGGTTTCAGAGGTGCCGGAACTGCCCGGTGTGATGAACGAGGTCATCGCACCCTCGACGGCGAACATGGCAACAACCTGCGCGATGACCCGCGAACAGGTAGAAGCCGCGCTCACCAGCGGTGACAACGCCGCCGAGCGTGCTAAAGCCGAGGGGTGCCGGCTGTTTATCGGCGGTGACATGGGCATTGGTAACACCACCAGCGCCTCGGCCATCGCATGCGCTCTTTTAGGCCACAGCCCGCAACAGTTGGTGGGGCCGGGAACCGGTTTGAACGCAGCAGGCGTATCCCGCAAAACCGCGGTCGTTGAGCAAGCACTGGCGCGCCACGGTGACAGTAAAGATGCCCTGACGGTGCTGGCCTCATTAGGCGGATTCGAACTTGCCGGTCTGGTCGGTGCCATCATGGGCAGCGCTGCCCGGGGCATTCCGGTCTTGGTCGACGGCTTTATCGTCTCGGCCGCCGCGCTGATCGCCGTTCACCAGCAACCGGGCGTACGGGACTGGCTGCTGTTCGCCCACCGTTCCGCCGAACCCGGCCACAATGCTGTGCTCGAAGCCCTCGAAGCGTCACCCTTGCTCGATCTCGGTATGCGTTTAGGTGAGGGCAGCGGGGCGGCCGTGGCGGTGCCTCTGCTGCGTTCGGCCTGCGCTCTTCACAACCATATGGCAAGCTTTGCAGATGCCAACATCAGCGGAAAACCGGAAGCGTAAAACACCATGACCACCATTCTAGACCTGATCCGCCACGGCGAACCTAAAGGCGGCCCCATGTTCCGGGGCAGCAAGGATGACCCATTAAGTGAGCAGGGATGGCAACAAATGCGCGCCGCCATCGCCAGCACCGACCACTGGGACACCATTGTCAGCTCCCCCATGGCACGCTGCCAACGGTTTGCCGAAAAGCTGGCCGGACAACTGAACCTTCCGCTACATGTCGAGAATGACCTGCGCGAAATCGGTTTTGGCGAATGGGAAGGACTGACTGCCGAACAGGTTGAGCACAGCTACGGTGATCGCCTCAATCGCTTCTGGCAAGACCCGATCCGTTTCATCCCACCCGGCGGTGAACCGGTCAACGACTTTTATGACCGAGTTATCCACAGTTTCAATCACTGGCAGGAAAAGCTGGCCGGGCAAAAGGTGTTAGTGGTCTGCCACGGCGGCGTTATCCGCATGGTACTAGCGGATGTGCTGGGGATACCGCTGGAAAAATCGTTCACCGGTTTTGCCGTGCCCTACGCCTGCCGCAGCCGCATTCAGGTCGACCAATCCGAATTCGGCCTGTTTCGCAGCGTGATCAGCCACCAGCCTTAAGCTCCCTTAAGCACTAGCGGTAGGCCAGCGACCGACATAACCACCTCGTCACAGCGCTGGGCAAGCGCCTGATTCAGCCAACCCAGCTCGTCCGCAAAGCGCCGGGTGAGCGGGTCCATGCCAATGGTGCCCAGCCCGACCTCATTGGTGACCACGACAACAGAGCCCGAATACTGCTCGACTGCCGTCAGAAAGGCCTCCCGCTCTCGATCAAACGCCTCGTCTCCGGCAAACAACAAATTGCTCAGCCACAGACTCATACAATCAATGAGCAACAAAGGCGGGTTGGCCGTCTGCGCCTGAAAGTGGTTGAGTACTTTGGCCAGCCTCAGCGGCTCTTCCTCCAGCCCCCAATCCGCTGGGCGCTGGCTTTGGTGTCGGCTAATACGCCGTGCCATTTCATCATCACCTGCCGTGGCGGTCGCGACATAAACCACCGGCTCACCCGCCGCTTGCGCCCGCTGTTCTGCCATCGCGGTTTTACCGGAACGAATGCCACCGATTACCAGCAACTTGTTCGCCATACCAAGCCTCCTGAAGGCCCTAAAGAAAGGGCGCAAAGGTACACCAAAAAAATACACAACTGCTATAGTTTGGCCAGAACTCGCACTCGCTGGAGAGAACATGCAGGCCGAACTGCTGGACATTCAAAATCACATTACCCAACACGCACCTTTTGATGAAATGTCCGACGACTTGCTGGACAAGATCGTCACCAACATCGAGGTCGTCTACGTTCGGGCCGGCACTCAGATTGTCGAGCTTGGCCAACAAGCTGATAGCCTGCATTACCTTCGCAGCGGTGCTGTCGAGGTGTATCGCCGCTCAGGCGAGCTGTACAGTCGAGTCGGTGAGGGCGAGATTTTCGGCCAGTTCGGCCTGATGATGAATAAAAAAGTGCGCTTCCCGGTCAAAGCCATTGAAGACAGCCTGATCTACAAAATCCCCGATCATGTTTTTCACTATCTCTGGGAGCATGATGACAACTTTGCCGACTTTGTCGAAATCGAAGACCGCAGCCGTCTTCGCTCTGCCGTCTCGCGCCGGGAAAAGTCGAACCAGTTGATGACCGCCAGAGTCACTCGCCTGATTTCCCGAACGCTGGTTTGCGCCCCGACCACCGTCCGGTTGCAGGAAGCCGCACGAATCATGACCGACAACGGCGTCTCGTCGTTACCGCTGATGGATGAAAGCGGCGACACCCCTAAACTGGTGGGCATTATTACCGACCGCGATCTGCGCACTCGTGCGGTCAACCATGCATTAGCCTCCGAGACCCCGGTCAGTGACATCATGACCGAAGAGCTGATTACCATCAGCAGCCGTGCGTTCATTTTCGAAGCCATGCTGAAGATGCTGCACAATAACGTACACCACCTTCCGGTGATGGACGATGACGAAGTGCGTGGCATCATCGCACTGGCTGACATCGTCAAATACGAAAGCCAAAGCAGCCTGTATCTGGTCAGCAACATCTTCCACAAGCATGCCGTAAAAGGCCTGAAAAAGATCAGTCTGGACGTGCGGGACAGCTTCGTTCGCATGGTGAACGAAGACGCTAATTCCCACATGGTCGGGAGCGCCATGGCGGGTATCGGCCGAAGTTTCAGCCAGCGTTTATTGGAGCTGGCCGAAGAAAAGCTTGGCCCGCCTCCGGTTCCCTACTGTTTTATGGCCCTCGGGTCTATGGCACGGGATGAGCAGCTGGTGGTGACCGATCAGGACAACGCCCTGATCCTGGACGACAGTTTCATTCCGGAAGAACACGACGCGTATTTTCTGGCGATGGCCAAGTTCGTTTCAGACGGGTTGGCCGAGTGTGGCTACAGCTACTGCACCGGCGACATCATGGCTACCAACGCGAAATGGCGTCAGCCTCTGCAGGTGTGGAAAAAGTATTTCACCGACTGGATCGAAAACCCCAACGGCCAGACCCTGCTCAACAGCAACATATTCTTCGATTTGGACGGCATTCACGGCGAAACCGACTTTGCGGAACAGCTGAAAACTCTGGTCGCCGACAAAGCGTCCAACAGCCAACGGTTCCTGACTCTGATGGCCCGTAACGCGCTAAACCGCACGCCGCCGCTGGGTTTCTTCCGAACCTTCGTGCTCGAAGAAGACGGCAAACATCAGAAAACCTTCAATCTGAAGCGCCGGGGCACCGCTCCTCTGTCCGATCTGATCCGGGTGCACGCGCTGGCCTGCGGCTCCCGCTCCCAGAACTCGTTTGAGCGATTGAAAGACATTGCCAACACCAAACTGCTGGTCGATGACGATGCGGGCAACTTACGGGATGCGTTGGAATTCATCTCCATTGTCCGGGTGCGTCATCAGGCTCTTGCCATCGAAGAAGGCCGTGAGCCGGACAACAACGTGCGACCCGAAGACCTGTCGCCGTTTGAACGTAGCCACCTGAAAGACGCCTTCCAGATCGTCAGCAACGCTCAGAAATTCCTCAGATTCCGTTACAACGCGGGGACGGTCAGGAATGCCTAACAACATTAAAAGCCGGAACAACAAGCAAAACTGGCCGGACAACTACCGCACAGGAGCAACCACGGCCGTTGACCCCAGAATCCGCGGGTTTTACGAAGTCGGTTGTCCAAAACCGGAAACCCCGATCAGGGACGTTCCGCTGCTAGCGCTGGATTTCGAGACCACCGGGCTGGACGCATCCCAACACTCGATCGTCAGTATCGGCCTGGTCCCGTTCACCTTGTCCGGTGTTCAGCTTGGCAAGGCCTGGCATCAGATCGTGCGCCCCAAACTGCCACTGCACCAGGAATCGGTCACCATTCACGGTATCACCCACGCTGAAATCCACAATGCTCCTGATCTGGAAGAGGTGCTCGACCCGCTGTTCGAGTACCTGACGGGCCGTATTCCTGTCGTTCACTACCGCAACATCGAACGGCCGTTCCTTAACACGGCTCTGCAGTGGCGTTTAAACGAACAGCTTCGTTTTCCTGTCATCGACACCATGGCTATCGAAGCCTATCTGCACCCCAGGCGAAGGCCGTCTCGCTGGCAACAGCTCTTGGGCAAACAACCAACCTCTATCCGCCTGCCTGATAGTCGTGCGCGCTATGGTTTACCCCACTACGCTGGCCACAATGCGTTAATTGATGCTATTGCAACGGCTGAATTGTTGCAGGCGCAAGTTGCCCATCATTTCAGTCCAGACACCCCTATCGGCGACCTGTGGGTCTAGGCTACCGTAGCCCAAGCCCTTCGCAACGGATAGAATGAGGACAAACCGACCAAAGAGCCAAAAGTGACCGAACCAATCATCAAAACAACCCCTATCGACGCCTTCAAACGGGCTCGAAGAATGTGGTTAAAAGGGGAGAAAATCAGCCTGGCTGCTCTTGCTGACGACTTAGGCATCGGCCGTGCCACCCTGTTCCGCTGGGTGGGTAACCGTGACCTGCTGATTGGTGAAATATTATGGTCGCTCTACGAGCCACTGTACAAAGAAGCTCGCGAGATCACCCCCGGCTCCGGCGTTGATTACGTTGTCGGCGTGTTCCGGCACATCAACATCACCATCCTGCACTTCTCGCCATTGCGAAAGTTTCTGCATCAGGATCCGGAATATGCACTGAAGATGCTCACCTCTTCACATTCCACGCTGCACGCCCGCACTGTGGAAGTGAATACCCGCTTACTGAAAGACGAAATCCGCGCGGGGCATTTGAGCCCCCCGATGAACATTCAGAGCCTGTCTTACTTCATGGTCCGCATCGCTGAATCATGCCTGTACAGCGATATCATCGGCGGCCGAGAACCCAGGGAAGACGAACTTGAAGACGCCTGCACGGCGGTACGGATTCTGCTGGGCGGCAAAGTCTAGCGCCAGAACGCTCCAACAGCCGAATGCGCCTGCGCAAAACACAAAAAAACCCGACGCTGCTGCCAGCGCCGGGTTTTTTCTAATCGATTGCCTGCCTTCGGATCAACCAATCAGGTTGTAGACAAACACAATCAAAACGGCCACTGGAGTGACGTAGCGGATCAGGGTGTGCCAAAGCGTAAAGCCAGCACCGTCCATCACCAGATCAGATTTGAGCGTTTCTTTCGCTACAAACCAGCCCACAAACAGCGCCGTCAGCAGACCTGACAATGGCAGCATGATATTGGCCGTGAAGTAGTCCAGCAGGTCAAACATGGTCTTGCCTTCAAACGCCGCAAACATGCCGAGTGGTGCAATGTCTGACCAGACGTTCAAGGACAGGATGGACACGATACCCAATGCCCAACAGGCACCACCCGCCAGAATGGCACTGCCAGTGCGGCCCATGTCGGTTTTCTCTTCAACCCACTCAACCACAGGTTCCAGTAGCGAAATGCCGGACGTCCAGGCCGCAAACAGCAAGAGCACGAAGAACAGCGTGCCAAACAGATCTCCCATGGGCATATTGCCAAAAGCCAATGGCAAAGTGACAAAGATCAAGCCCGGACCTTCGCTGGCCTCCAGTCCGTTCGCGAATACTATCGGGAAAATCGCGAGGCCGGCCATCAATGCAACCACGGTATCCATCAGGGCAACGCTGACGGCGGTGCGGCCAATGGGGACATCCCGGCTTAGATACGAGCCGTAAGCCATCATGATGGCCATACCCAAACTCAGGGTGAAGAACGCATGTCCAAGGGCCACCAGCACCCCTTTCACGGTCAACGCCTCAAAGTTCGGAGTAAACAGGAAGCTGACTGCCTCACCAAAATGCCCAGTCGTTGTCGCATAACCCACCACCATCAACAGCAGCACAAACAGAGCCGGCATAAGAATGGTCACTGCACGCTCCAGGCCGCCTTTCAGGCCGCGCGAAACCACCAGTACCACCAGTGCCATAAACACGGTATGCCAGGCTAGCAACTGCACCGGGCTGGCCAGCAGGTCGCCAAACAACTTACCCACGCTCTCGGCCGTGCCTGCCGTGAAATCGCCCATAGCAGAATGACCGATGTAGGAAGCGGCCCAGCCACCGATCACCGAATAGAATGACAGAATAATAAACGCAGCGAACATGCCGACAATCGCAGATATGCGCCAGGCTGGAGACGCAAGGTTGCGCTCTGCCACCAGACGGAAACTGGCGATCGGGTTATGACGACCGTTTCGACCAATAAACACTTCCGCCATCATGATGGGGATACCAATAATGAAAATACAAAGCAGGTATACCAGTACAAAGGCACCGCCCCCATTTTCACCGGTTACATATGGGAACTTCCAGACGTTACCCAGGCCGACTGCTGACCCGGTAGCCGCCAGAATAAACGCAAGCCTGGACGACCAAAGCCCGCGTGAACCCGCTGCGGAGTTAGACTGTGTCATTTGTTTTTCTTCCTGTGCTTTTGGCTGAGGAAATTACGATTTGTGCGCGCCGGCGTTTTGCTCAGACGCAATTGGAGCAGGATTCTGCCAGCACTGACGGCATGATGCCAGTGCCGGCCTTTATACGGCTACCCGGAGATGCGGGGATATCCCACCCAACTTCTCGTTGTTTAACGGTTTTTATCGATAAATCGAGCAACCAGGTCTTTCAGACCATGAGCCATGGTACTGAGTTTGTCACTACTGCTTCGAGCGGCTTCGGCCTGCTCATCACTCTGATCCGCCAGACCGGCAATGTTCACAATCTGTTGATTGATTTCATCCGAAACCTGACTCTGCTCCTCAAAGGCTGCCGACATGGTAATAAAGCTGCCGGAAATCGCATCAACCGAACTCGCAATCGCGTTCAGAGACCCAACAGCTCCTTGCACCTTGCCCAGCCCATCACCCGCGATAGCTTCGCCGGCCCGAACCGCTTCGTTGGTTTCTTCGACCTGCGCCCGGAAGCTTTCGATCACCTCTTGAATCTTCACAGTAGACTCTCGGGTGCGCTGTGCCAACGAACGTACTTCATCGGCAACAACAGCAAATCCCCGCCCCTGTTCACCAGCCCGGGCGGCTTCAATCGCTGCATTCAGCGCCAACAGGTTGGTCTGGTCCGCGATATCGGAAATCAGATTCGCCGCTTCGCCAATGGTTTGAGTGGATTCGCCCAGACGACTGACGGATGCACCAATACTGCTGACCCGATCCACCAATTGTTCAATTGCAGCCAGAGCCTCGGTGCTGCGCGCACTGCCATCGTGTGCCAAACGATTGGCTTGCTCTGCTTCCCGAGCATTCTCTGTGACCGCCGAGGCCACCTCTTGAATGGATGCGGTCATTTCATTAATGGCTGATGCGGTCTGATCCGTTTCGGCGCGTTGACGGGCAATAGCTTCCGCGCCCTCAGTAATGAAAGTGTGTGAGGCCTGAGCTTGATCACTCAAATACTCAGCCTGATCATCAATTCTCGCCAATGCCGTTCGAAGCCGTGCTTCCTCACTGACTAGAACCAACGCCAGCTTCGAGAAGAGGCCCTGCTCATCGCTATAAGTGCGGGCGATCAAGGGGTCTTGAAAAGCGTCCAGACGAAGCTCCAGTATACTTCCCAAGCGTTTGGTCAACGACCCATACATCCACCAGGCAGCCAGCCCATGCCCCAGGGTGGCAACGACGACAGCCCATGCCGGTGAGGCCATCTGCAAGGCCACCAAGGTGAGTAACAGCGACACAATGAATGGGCTGCCGGAGCGCATGACCGAAATCACACGACTGACACGAGCCGATGGCATCTGGCCAGCCGAAAGCCGTGCATACAGTTTTTTTGTCCGTTCGACCTGATCACGGCTGGTGGCAACGCGCACCGACTCATAGCCGACCTTTTCGCCCGCCTCCCAGATCGGCGTGACGTATGCGTTTACCCAGTAGTAACCACCGCATTTGGTGCGGTTCTTCACGATGCCCATCCAGGCTTTACCTGCTTTCAGGTAACTCCACATGTTGGCAAACGTCGCTTCCGGCATGTCGGGGTGACGAATCAGATTGTGCGGTTGGCCAATCAACTCATCTCGCGCATACCCGCTGACGGTTTCAAAATCATCATTGCAGTATGTGATCACCCCCTTGAGATTGGTGGTACTGATCAGCCGCATGCCAGCGGCCACCTCAACTTCTTTATCGGTGACCGGGAGATTTTTACGCATAATACGGGGCACCCTGAGATTTTTTGAATAGTTCCAGTACTGGATGACTCACACAGACACCCGAAAAGCATAGCATGCGATCAATCGCGACACGGGCAAACGGCCGGTCTCCAGGCTTTAGCTCGCCACTTGCATCCGTGCGCGAGGGTGAAACCGTGCGTTTACCCAAAGTGAAAACGCGATCACCGCGCCCCCAACCGCTAACCGGGCCAGATCCGCATCCCGATTCCAGATCAACAAATTAACCATCAATCCGGCTGGCACCAACATGTTATTCATCACGGCCAGCGTGCCTGCATCGACCTCACAGGCTCCACGATTCCAGAGGTAAAGGCCAAGGCCGGATGCGGCCAGCCCTAACCAGCCAAGGACGCTCCATTGCAATGTGGTGGCTGGCAATTTGTCCGGATTGCCAAAGATCAGGAACGACGGCAACGCAATCACCAAGGCCCCGAAGAAGAAGTAACCAAAGGTCCGATAACCGGGAATTTCCAACGGATATCTCCGCATAACATGCTTGTAGCCAACCTGACCCGCCGCAAACGCCATGTTGGCGACCTGCAACAACAAGAAGCCGGTCAGGAAGTCCTCACTCAATCCATCGTAACGAATGATTCCGGCCCCCAACGTTGCAACAACCGCAGCAAGAAGAGCCACCGGAGAAAAACGGCGGAACAGCGCATCGTCAATTAACGTGACATACAACGGCGTGAAGATGGTAAACAGCAGAACCTCAGGCACCGACAAGTAGGCAAAGGAACGGTATAAACAGACATAGGTAATGCCGAACTGCAACATACCGGTGGCCATGATGCTCAGCTTCATCCCGTTCGGCACGCCACGCCAGCGGGTCAACGGCAGAAACACCAGTGACGCGAGTAGTACCCGGCTCAAAACAGCAAAATCACTATCCACTTGCCCGGCAAGAAACTCGCCAATCAAGCTGAACGAGAAGGCCCAAAGGACAGTCACCAGAATCAAAAACACCATATCGCAATACCTAAGAAAATCCGGGCCAGTACTTTACTCGTTTTAGACGCCCTGTGCAGCGCCTCATGCGGTGCAACCCCCTATAAGCGCTATCCGCATGAATGAAGTAAGATTGGCGGTTCTATTTAAGCCACACACAGCCAAAGCCCCGAGCATCATGGACGAGACACACCAGCCGTTACCCGAAATCCGACAGCCTTTAGTGAGCCGCACGCTCACCGAATGGAAAACCTTAGCACTGCTCGGCGGGCCGATTCTGATTGCGCAAGTAGCGCAAATGGCCAACGGGGTTATCGACACCGTCATGGCAGGCCATGCCAGCGCCGAAGATCTCGCGGCCGTTGGCATCGGGAGCAGTCTGTGGATGCCGCTGTTCCTGTTTTTCATGGGCCTGCTTGGGGCTCTTCAACCGATTATTTCCGGCTACAACGGCGCTCGCACCACCAGCAAAATCATGCCAGCGACCTGGCAGGGCATCTATATTGCGCTGGGCGGCACCGTCATCATGGCGTTGCTGTTGACCAACGTACACCCCGTGCTGGCGCTATTGAAGATGGATGTGAACACCGCACTCATCACCCAAGGCTACCTGAACGCCTTTGCCTGGGGCATTCCCGCCATGCTGCTGATGAACGCTCTACGAGGGCTCACCGATGGCCTGGGACATACCCGGGTAATCATGATGTTCTCGGTACTCAGCACGCTGATTAACCTGCCACTGAACTATATTTTCATCTACGGCAAATTCGGGCTGCCCGCCATGGGCGGGGTTGGCTGTGGCTGGGCCACCTCATTATCAAACGGCATCGCTGCCATCGCACTACTGATCTACCTTAACCGCAGCCGAACCTTCAAGCAGTTTCATCTGATCGCGGAGCGGGTTAAGCCCAACCTTTCGGGCATCCATTACATTCTAAAACTTGGCGTGCCCATCGGCTTTACCATCTTCGTCGAAGCCAGCATGTTTTCCGTGATCGCGCTGTTTTTGGCACCGCTGGGGCCCGTGATCGTCGCCGGTCATCAGATCGCATTGAACGTTGTGTCTTTGCTGTTCATGCTGCCCCTGAGCATCGGTATGGCGCTCACCTTGCGGGTGAGTTTCTTGATGGGAGCCAGAGCACCCGATAGCGCCAGGCTGATTTCTCGCAGCTCACTGCTGCTGGCCTCAGCGGTCGCCTTGGTCTTCGCGACCTTGCTGTTCGTCTTTGCCGACGCCATCGCGGCGCTTTACACCAACGATGCAGAGGTGCAAACGGTCACCATCCGACTGCTTTCGTTTGCCGCCATGTTCCAGATTGCCGATGTCCTTCAGGTAACCTGCATCAGCGCTCTGCGCGGTTATAAAGACACCCGCGTGCCCATGTTGATCATGCTGTTCTCATTCTGGGTGGTCGGGCTGCCACTGGGGTACGTGTTGACGTTTACTGACTGGCTCACACCCGCGCTCGGCGCAGCCGGATTCTGGGTCGGGCTTACAGCTGGGCTAACATCCGCCAGTCTGTTTTTAGGGTGGCGATTGTTCCGCTACCAGCCAGCGGCAGAGGCAAGTGAGCACGCTTAACTCAAGCGGCTTACCCAGTTAGCAAGTCAAACCTCGTCGCCATAGACGACTCGGTCACGGCCCGACTCCTTGGCCTGATAGAGAGCGTGGTCGGCTCGGGATAACCAGCTTGTCACGCTTTCACCGTGTCGCAACATGGCGACACCAAAAGACGAGGTAACCGGGCCTCCCGGCCCTCTGAGCGACTTTCGCAACTCGTGCTGCAGGTTGGCGACCACGGTTTTCAGGTTTACACCATCCACTCCGGGAAACAGCACCACAAACTCTTCCCCGCCAAACCGGAACAACAAATCCGTCCGGCGGGTATTTTCTTCAATCAGTCCGACCAAATCACGCAAAACGTTATCGCCTACGCCGTGACCGTATTCATCGTTAATTTTTTTAAAGTGGTCAATATCCAGTATCACCAGTGCATAAGACAGCCCGGTTCGTTCTGCATTCGCAGCCGCCAAATCCAGCTCCTCGTCCATGGAACGGCGATTTTTAACGCCGGTCAGTGGATCAATCGTCGCCAACTGTTCAAGGCGCTCCCGTTGTTCCTTATTTCGCATGGCAAACACATAGGAGCACGCACTCACGATTGTCGTGCTGGCGACGAAAGTCCACATTTGCACCGATGAGTTGAACGCATTCTCTACCGTCATCATGGCCAGAACCGACAAAAAATTGAGTGCAGCCGCAACCCGGCTTGGTGCCAGAAAAAACGTGGTGACCAAACAGGGGTAGAGCCAAAACAAACCGACCTCACCCACCATCGTGGCCACGACCACCGCCCCGACACAGCAGGCTATGGCCAGGAATATGCCAGACCGGTAGGTGTCCTGGGTTACCCAGGCATAAACCAGACTTCCGGAAAGGGCGGCCAGAATGCCAAGATCAATGAAGCCCGCAAGCAGGTGGCCATCGACAAACCGCATAATCGCAAACGGCGTGATGCCAAGAATGGCACTGCCCGACAACAGGGTAACGATGGATAACCGAAAATCATTTTTCAGGCGGTAGAGCATGCAGCACAGAGCCCAGCAGAAGTTTCGAAGAATCCTGAGCCTAGCGCACGCCCGAGCCATCGTCGCCAAGTCACTACGATTCTTAACAAATATGCATTGAAAGACACAGGCGTGTGAGGAGAGCCTCATCACATCGGTCTAGATCGTATTTGCCTCGATTATACGATAGAAAACCGACATGTAGAGTTAAATGGCATATTAATCTAGATGTATTTTGGCCGCTTTGCCAGGCATTGCGGCCAGCAGCACGCTAGTCTTCGGCGTTCGCAAAACGTGACCGCTCCATGGTTTGGCCGGCCTTGGCCAGCTGAGACAATATGGCTGAGCGAGTCACCACCCCCACCAATTTCCCGTCTTCGACCACCGGATACACTTTCGGCTTACCGGCACCCAGGTTTTGTGCCAAATCAACCACCGACGTATCCGGCGTTACTGTCACCGGATTACGAAACATCACGTCATCCACATTGGGCTCGCCTTCGCTGTGATAGTTACTGACCAACAATGCATGGATGCAATCCTGCTCAGATACGAACCCTAGCACCCTGCGCTGAGCATCCACCACTGGCAAGCCAGTGACATGATTGCTCAGTAGAGCTTTGACCACGCTGGTCAGCGGTTCCCCGCATCGAATAGGCTCTATGTGGTTCCACATAACCTCCGAAACCTTCAGTGAATGCATCGGCAACCCCCTTGTCTGTGTTTAATGATCTCTTGTCGGGCGGACAGACCTACCTTTAAACATAGGCAATCCTTGCCGAAATAGGAAACCGCCACAAGCAAGCATTTCATAGGCAGAAATTATCGACTAAACTCAAACAGTTATGCCTTCACGCACCGAAACCGACGCACAATTCATTACAAACATCGGGAGTCCTCATGGAAGCAATTTCAAACTTTGTAAGTGAAATCAACGGGTTGGTTTGGGGGCCGCCCATGTTGGTTATGATTTTGGGTGTCGGCCTGTTCTTGAGCCTCGGCCTCAAACTGATGCCTATCCTCAAACTCGGCTCTGGCTTCCGCCTGATGTGGAACGGCCGGGCCCGCGGCGGTGACGACGAAGGTGATATTCCGCCGTTTCAGGCGCTTATGACAGCACTGTCCGCAACCGTAGGCACCGGCAATATCGCCGGCGTGGCCACGGCCGTATTTTTAGGTGGCCCCGGTGCGCTGTTCTGGATGTGGCTGACGGCACTGGTTGGCATGGCGACGAAATATTCCGAAGCGGTGCTTGCGGTTCGGTTTCGCGAAGTGGATGAACGCGGCGCCCACGTTGGTGGCCCGATGTACTACATCCGCAACGGCTTGGGAAAGAAATGGGCCTGGCTGGGCGTGCTGTTTGCGATTTTTGCGTCAGTCGCGGCTTTCGGTATCGGCAACACCGTGCAAGCCAACTCGGTCGCGGATGTTCTCGAAGCCAACTTCAGCATTCCGCACTGGGCCACCGGCCTGGTTCTGATGGTGCTGGTGGGAATGGTTCTGATTGGTGGTATCAAGCGTATCGGCCAGGTCGCCAGTGCGTTGGTGCCGTTCATGGCGGTTTCTTATGTCCTGATCGGCCTGGTGGTTCTGGCGATTAACGCCCATGAAATCCCCGCGGCTTTCAGCCTGATCTTTAGCTATGCCTTCAGCCCAGCAGCAGCCGAAGGCGGCTTCGCCGGCGCGGCGGTATGGGCGGCGATTCGCTTTGGTGTCGCGCGTGGTATTTTCTCCAACGAAGCAGGTCTGGGTTCCGCCCCGATTGCCCACGCGGCAGCACAAACCAAAGACCCGGTCAGGCAAGGCATGGTTGCGATGCTCGGTACCTTTATCGATACCATCATTGTGTGCAGCATTACCGGTTTGGTCATTATCACCTCCGGGGTTTGGACGTCCGGCGAAACCGGCGCCGCCTTGACCTCTCTGGCCTTCGAAACCGGCCTGCCTGGACTCGGCAATTATCTGGTCGCTATTGCACTGGCGATCTTTGCCTTCACCACCATTCTGGGCTGGTCGTTCTATGGTGAGCGCAGCATCGAGTTCCTGTTTGGCGTGAAAGCCATCGTGCCTTACCGGATCGTCTGGATCATTGCGATTCCTGTCGGCGCTACCGTTAATCTGGGCTTCATCTGGCTGCTGGCGGACACCTTGAACGCCATGATGGCCTTACCCAACCTGATCGCTTTGCTGCTACTGAGTCCGGTGGTCTTCCGCCTGACCAAAGACTACTTTGCTAAACAAATGAGTCCGGGCGTTAACTGATTCAAAGCCCTGATTCGCCCACAAGGAAGTGGGCGCTGCAGATGCGGTAGATCAAGCCCCCTTGTATTTACTCTCTGCGGCTCCATGTTTACTTGTATAGACTGGTGTGACCAGTCGGGCTGGCATCGCGAGCCCGAAATCAAAGATCACCAACAATGCGTGAAAGGAGACTAAGCATGAGCTTACGACTTGGAGATACCGCACCGGATTTCAAACAGGAATCCAGTGAAGGCACCATCCACTTCCACGAATGGTTAGGAGATAGCTGGGGCGTTTTGTTTTCGCACCCTGCCGATTTTACACCCGTGTGCACCACCGAACTGGGTCTGACGGCAAAGCTGAAAGATAAGTTCGACGAACGCAACGTGAAAGCCATTGCACTGAGTGTTGACCCGGTCGACTCTCATCACGACTGGATCAACGACATCAACGAAACCCAGGGCTGCAAGGTCAACTTCCCGATTATTGCAGACCAGGACCGCAAGGTTTCCGAGCTGTACGACATGATTCACCCGAACGCAGACAGCAGTCTGACGGTGCGATCTCTGTTCGTGATCGACCCGAACAAAAAAGTTCGGCTGATCATCACTTACCCTGCATCAACCGGCCGGAACTTCAATGAAGTTCTGCGAGTCATTGACTCACTGCAGTTGACCGACGACCACAAGGTAGCCACACCCGGCAACTGGGAGCGGGGCGGTGATGTCGTGATCGTGCCATCGCTTCAAGATGAAGACGAAATCAAGGAGCGCTTCCCGAAAGGCTACAAAGCCGTTAAGTCATACCTGCGGATGACCCCAGATCCGAAAACCAACTGGGGCGGTGACTAATCACTGCGGGCTATAAACGCAAAAAGGGCAGGTAAAACCTGCCCTTTTTTATTTCATTGAGTTAGCAATCACCTGTTATCAGAATGCCGGAACAACCGCGCCCTCATACTTTTTCATGATGAAGTCTTTAACGGCATCGGATTTCAAGGCTGCCGCCAATTTCTGCATGGCTTCGCTGTCTTTGTTGTCCGGACGGGCAACCAGAATATTCACGTAAGGCGACTCGGCACCTTCAATCACCATGGCATCTTCAGACGGATTCAGACCCGCTTCCAGAGCATAGTTCGTGTTGATCAGGGCAACGTCCACCTGATTCAGGATGCGCGGCAAAGTGGCGGCTTCCAGTTCTTTGAAATCCAGATCTTTCGGGTTGTCGGCAATATCACGCGGGGTCGCGGTAATCTTGCTTTCATCCTTCAGGGTGATCAGACCCGCTTTCTGAAGCAGCAGCAGCGCACGGCCACCGTTAGTTGGGTCGTTCGGAATCGCGACAACCGCACCTTCTTCCAGATCGTCCAGAGACTCAATCTTGGTTGAGTAGGCGCCAAACGGCTCAACGTGTACGCCAGTCACGGTGACCAGGTTGGTACCACGGCCATTATTAAATTCGTCCAGGTACGGCTGGTGCTGGAAGAAGTTCGCGTCCATCCGCTTCTGATCAACCTGGATGTTCGGCTGAACGTAGTCGGTGAACACTTTCACATCCAGCTCGACACCTTGCTCGGCCAGAGTCGGCTTAACAAATTCCAGTAGCTCAGCGTGAGGCACCGGAGTCGCGGCTACAGACAGAGTTTCTGCCGTAACAGCGGAAGAGAAAGTTGCTGCGGCGGCCAGAGCCACCAGTGTTTTCTTCAGATTCATCAACAAATACTCCTGCTCAAAAAGACAAATAATTCAGAGTTACTTACGGCTGAAATACAGTACCAGACGATCACCCGCCATCTGCAGCAGCTGTACAAAGATCACCAGCAAGGCAACGGTTATGACCATCACGTCCGTTTGGAAGCGCTGGTAACCAAAGCGAATAGCCAAATCACCCAAGCCACCACCGCCAATAACACCAGACATGGCGGCATAGGAAACCAATGTAATCGCCGTAACGGTAATACCTGCGATGATGCCCGGAAGTGCTTCCGGCAACAAGGCGCCAAAAACAATCTGGCGGATGTTTGCACCCATCGCCTGAGTGGCTTCGATGATGCCACGATCGACTTCTCTAAGCGACGTTTCGACCAATCGGGCAAAGAACGGAGCACCGCCCGCGACCAACGGCGGGATAGCGCCGGCCACACCCAAAGAGGTGCCGATCAGCATCACGGTAAACGGAATCATCACGATCAACAGAATAATAAACGGCACCGAACGTAATACGTTCACCACAAAGGACAGGACCGCATAGGCCAGCGGCTGCTCGAGCAACTGGCGCTTTCCGAACAGAAACAGCAGCACACCAATGGGCAGGCCAATTACCACACTGAACAGCAGCGACATACCCACCATCACCAGAGTGTCCCAGCTGGCTATGCCGATCTCGGCCCAGTCAACGTTGCCCATCAGGCTTTCCATTAGAGCTTCCATCAGCGTACCACCTCCACATGGACATCAGCGGCTTCGAGGGCTTTTAACGCAACATCGACATCGCCACCGACCAGAGAAAGGGTGAGCTGTCCGTAGGGCGTGTCTTTAATATGATCAATACGACCGGACAAGATGCTGAAATCAACACCGGATTGGCGCGCAACGCTGCCCAGCAACGGTTTGTAGGTGGACTCGCCCTTGAAGGTCAGGCGCAGAATCCGGCCTTCGGCCTTCTGCAGATTTTCCTGCAGCTCGTCGCCGTCAATGCTCTCGCTTTCAAGCACAAAATCTCGGGTGGTGGGGTGCTGAGGATGCAGGAACACGTCGCTGACTGGTCCCATTTCCACCACGCGGCCTGCGTCCATCACCGCTACCCGGTCACAGACTCGGCGCACCACATCCATTTCGTGGGTAATCAGCACGATGGTCAGCCCCAATTCTTTGTTGATGTCGGCCAGCAACTTCAACACCGACTGAGTGGTTTGCGGGTCCAATGCGCTGGTGGCTTCGTCGCACAGCAATATCGTCGGCCGGCACGCTAATGCGCGCGCAATGCCCACCCGCTGTTTTTGCCCACCGGACAACTGGGACGGATATTTGTTGGCATGGTCACTCAAGCTGACCCGCGCCAGCAGCTCTTCAACCCGCTGCCGAATTTCAGTCTTGCTGTACAGGCCCGCCAGCTTCATGGGAAAGGCAATATTGTCAGCAACGGTCTTCGAAGACAGCAAATTAAAGTGCTGAAAAATCATCCCGACTTTGCGACGAAAAGCGCGAAGTTCGGCGGCGGTATAGCCGGTGATATCTTCGCCTTCAATCAGAATGCGTCCACCGGAGGCCGGCTCGAGCTTGTTAATCAACCGAATAAGCGTGGACTTGCCGGCACCGGAATGGCCAACAATGCCGAAAACCTCACCGGTTTCGATGGTCATACTGGTAGGGTGCAACGCCGGTATGTCCCGTCCGCCGACTTGGTACGACTTCTTTACCTGGTCAAATACAATCATGGTCAGTGCCTTGGATAAGCGCTTTCGTCAAAGCGTCGTGGGGCAGAGTGAAAGCCGCCGATTATAACTTAATCGACGGCCAAACCCGAACCACTGTCCAAGGACCTCTTGTGGGTAGTTGCCCTTACAGCTCACGGGCCGCTACCCAGGCGGGAGAATGAGGGCGGTTGTTTACCGTCCGGTCAATGCAGTGAGCGCAACTGCCTGGGATAAAGGGCGGCACTGACTTCCGGCTCTTCCAGCAAGTCTGCCAGCTCTCGGTCAATGTCGGTTTCGGCTCCTTCATCGGGCAGCGGTTCGAACAAAGTGTTCAACCAAGCCGCAATGTTCGGCGCACTGTCCCGATCGTAATCGGATGACAACGCGTTGATACGCCGGAAGCCTATGATGCGTTGGTGCCTCGGGTCCCGGATCTGCTCAAAGCCGCGCCAATAAATTCTGTCCCGGGTATGCAGCTGGACAAACAAAGTGTCGATCGGGCCAGCGTCATCGTCCGGGGTTTCCTCTTCTGCTGCTACCGTTTCCGGAGCCTGCTCATTGGTGGGTTTATGCCGGACCGTAGTCCAGGCCGGGTAGAGAACGGCCACCGCATCTGCCTCCACGTGTTCGCGAGCGGCGCGCAGAATCAAGCCCCAACGGGCCTTGTCGGCATCGGTTTCCAGAGATTGGATGGGTAGGTCATAGCTTTGATCACTGGACAAAACGATCGCCATCATTGGGGCATCTAACTCCCCCATGGCTTCCGCCTGTGCTACGGATACCAGATCGTCGATTGCCATCGATTGGTTCATAAGATGCTTGCCTCCTCGATGCCATCAGAGTGGTCAGGGAACCTGATCCCTGACTTACAGCATAGCGTGTTCACTGTAGAAAAGATAAACGTGGGGGCTTGGGCGCAGATCTCAACCCTGCGCCCGAATACAACACTCCAATTCAGAAAGCGCCGTTTAACCGCTCGTAATTTTCAAACCACGGATTGGCTTCCTCTAGCTGAGCCGCCAGCTGCAGCAAACGAGCTTCACTACCATGAGCCGCACCAAACTGCACACCCACGGGCAGCCCGCTTTGGGTCCAGTGCATCGGTACCGACATTGCAGGTGTGCCAGTGAGGTTGGCCAATTGGGTGAACGGCGTGCGAGCCAGACTTTCCATCGCAATCTGGTCTACCTGGCCACTACGATGAACCAACTTACCCGCCTTCAATGCCAGCATCAGTTTCGCCGCCACCTTCAGGTGACCCGGGGTATCGAGCTCACCGATCTTGGCGGGCAGCTGCCCGGCCGTGGGGCACAAATACACATCAAAACGGTCAAAATAGGCGCCAAGCGCGCGAGCAAAATCATTCCATTGCTGTCGACGCGCGACATACTCAGGTAAGGGCATGGTCTTACCCAGCATCGCCAACAGACGAGTATCCAGTTCCAAGTCTTTTTCAGTCGCACCATATTGCTCCTTGGCGCGTTGAGCCATGACCGACACCTCACCGAAATACAACGACAGGTAACAGCGTGCCAGCGCCAGACCGTCAAACTCCGGGCGCGCGTATTCCACCTCATGGCCCATGCTTTCGAGCATTCGGGCCGTTTCCTCGACAGCCGCCACACACTCCGGAGCGACATCGGTGTCGTATGGGGACGACGTAAACACGCCAACTTTGAGTTTACCCGGCGCGTGCTGCATGGCCTCCAGCCACGATGTTTCCGGCGCTGGAATCCGGAACGGATCGCCACTCGCCGCCCCCGCCAGAACATCCAGCATGGCAGCACTGTCTCGGACCGTGCGGGTCACCACATGATCCGCAGACGCTCCCGTCCAGGCTTCACCCACACCTGGCCCCGGCGAAATACGGCCACGCGAGGGTTTCAGGCCGAACAGCCCGTTGTACGCTGCGGGTATACGGATCGAACCACCACCATCATTGGCACCAGCCATGGGCACGATTCCAGCTGCGACCGCCGCCCCTGAGCCGCCACTAGATCCTCCGGGCGTTCGGCTACGCTCCCACGGGTTCCGGGTCGGGCCCCAGAGCTCCGATTCCGTCACCGCTTTCAGACCAAATTCAGGCGTTGCAGTACGGCCAAGGAACAGCAGCCCGCCCTTGCGGGCACGAAGCACAAACTCAGAATCCCGGGTGGGTACGTGGTTGCGATAAGCCCGACTACCGTAAGTACATGGGTGACCAGCCTGTTCCTGAGCCAGGTCTTTCAACAACATGGGAACACCGGCAAACGGAGTATCAGCAGGGAAGGATTGAGTCATCGCCTCACTGAACTGTGGCTGGCAGATCGCATTCAGCTCGCCGTCTACTTTATTAGCCCGCTCAATCGCCGCTTCCACCACTTCCTGCGAGGTCACTTCACCCCGGCGAATCAAATCCGCCAACGCCGTGGCGTCATACCTCAGATATTCAGACTGTTTCATCGGTCACCCTGTTGTTGTTATCTACCCAAAGACCTATAGACATTTGTCGTATAAACCGGAAACTCAGGAGCTTACGACATTACCCAAGTGAGTGCCATGGACCTTACACTTCTCCCCGAAGCCCTCAGCCCTGCGGTCGCCCTGTTTCTGCTGGCGGCCTCTATCGTGACCTCAATGCTCACCGCGATGCTGGGCGCCGGAGGCGGCGTATTGCTGTTGGTGTTGATGGCGTCATGGATGCCCGCCGCTGCCATTATTCCCGTTCACGGCATGATTCAACTCGGTTCCAACTCCGGCCGTGCCGTACTGACCTGGCGCCACATCGACTGGCGCTTGGTTGTCGCATTTGCACCCGGCGTGCTTGTTGGCGCCGCGCTGGGTGCCTGGCTACTGATCGATATGCCTGCCCAGCTTTGGCAACTCTCCATTGCCCTGTTCGTGCTATACCTGTGCTGGGGCCCGAAACTGCCGAAAACCTCGTTCGGGCCTGTCGGTATTTTCATTGCCTCCGGCATTACCAGCTTTATCAGTCTGTTTGTCGGCGCCACCGGCCCCTTGGTGGCAGCGTTTGTAAAGCAGATCCATGAGGACCGCTTCAAAACCGTGTCGACCTTCGCCACGGCCATGACCCTGCAACACGCACCGAAGGCCCTCATTTTCGGATTTACCGGCTTTGTCTTTTCCGACTGGCTGATGTTTATTCTGGCGATGATTGCTTGTGGCTTCGCTGGCACCTGGATCGGGCTCCATATCCTGAAGACAATGAGCAACCGCTGGTTCAGCACCGCATTCAATGTGGTTCTTACGCTGCTGGCACTGCGGCTTTTGTGGCAAGCCGCGACAGGATAACCAAGGGGCCATTCGCAGTCGGCGCAACCCAGCACGATCGTAACTTGCAATTTAAGTGATAATCATTAACATTTCGATCAATCCTCAATTGATCGGGCATCGAGTATGTTTTCATCCCACGGCACTATCGCCGCCCTTATCGAGAACGGCCCTCTCGCCGAGTTAATCAGCATGGGCGGGCCAGTCATGGTCGTCTTGATCGCCATTGCATTTGTCGGCGCGGCCACTTTCTTTTACCTCATGCTGTTCGGCGCTTTCTACACGCCCCGGTTTACCAAACCACTACAGCGACTCGTCGCACAATGGCAGCAATCTCCGGCAGACACCCCAGTCGAAGCCACTCGATCGAATGCCGGACTGCTCGGGCGAACCAATCCGCTGATGCATCTGCTGGTGAATACCATGTCAGCTTGCCAGAGCGACGCACACATTGCCGCCGTGCGCGAAACCGCCGTGCGGGATGCGCAAAATTCACTGGAACCGTTTGAAGCGCCCCTGAAAATCATTGAAGTGATTGCCGCTCTCGCGCCGTTGCTCGGACTGCTGGGCACCGTGATGGGGATGATGGAAGCCTTCAGTGCCATGGCCGCCACCGAAGGCCGCGCCAACGCCAGCCAGCTCAGCGGCGGCATCTACGAAGCTTTGGCCACTACTGCGGCCGGGCTGGTGGTTGCGATCCCCTTTGCAGCGCTTGCGGCATGGATTGAATTTCGCCTGCGCCGAATCCACAAGACCATCAACAGTGCGCTGGTGAGTGTTTTTAATGTCATACCCGCCGCCGATCTCACTACGGCATCCCAACCGGTTCAGCCAGAGCCGAAAAAAGCCGACGTACCGTTAGAAAATCAGGCCTACTCGCCCACCCATTTCGACAGTAACCCGCGCCTCGCCCATGCAGCTGGTTGAACCTCGGCCAAGCCGGCCTATGCCGATCCGGATTACGCCACTGATTGATGTGGTGTTTATTCTGCTGGTGTTTTTCATGCTGACCACCCGGCTAATGCCGCTCGATCACCTTGAACTCAGCAACAGCACCAAAGATCCCAGCAACGTTACGGGCGAACCCTTCCCGGAACTTCAGATATCAGCCGGGGGCACCGTGCGCTGGCAGGAACGTCAGTACTCACTGGCCGAGTTACTGCCGGCATTACAGGCCGCAGACGTCCGCGAAGCCAATCTCAGCACCACCCCGGATTCAGCCTTGGCCGATTTCACTCGCACCCTGAGTGCCCTGGACAACGCCGGCATCACACCCCACTGGAAGCGTGAATCTCCATGACCGCGCTGGTGCCACCACCGTCCACTTCCGGTAAAGGCTTATTGGATCGGGTTGAAGATGCGCTGTTGCCGTTGATCAATCTGGTATTTCTGCTACTGATGTTTTTCATCGTGGCAGGCCAGCTAACCGAGCAGCCCCTTCCGAAATTACCCAGCAGCACTCAGTCGAAACAGGAGCAAGCACCGGAAGCAGACCTCATCGTAAACGCCGACGGCCAGTGGAAAGTCCGGGGCGCCACGCTCACCGAAGCGTCGTTATTGTCGCAGCTGCCAGAACCGGATAGCAGCAATCCCCTGAAAATCGCAGCTGAACAATCCCTCACCATGGCCGATCTGGAGCAATTGTTGCGACTGCTGGAAGACGGCGGCTATACCGATGTGTTACTGCTGACGGAGCCGGGGGCATGAACCCGTCGCCAAAAGGCATCAAGATTCTATTTTTGGTGATCGCGGTCTGCACCACCGCGGCCGTTATAGTGCTGGCCGCGCCCAGTAAGCCGTTAGAATTGACAACACTCGGCGACAGCGCGGTTAACTCTGCGCCGGCCATTAAAATCAACCTGGCTGGCCGCCACACTCCGGCACCCGCTGCTGAGCCGGAAACGGCTCCTGCACCCCAGTCGGTCACCCAACCTGAACCAAAACCCAAACCCAAACCCAAACCAACTCCTGAGCCAGAGCCAGAGCCAGAGCCAGAGCCAGAGCCAGAGCCAGAGCCAGAGCCAGAGCCCATTGTGGAGCCCGAACCGGCGCCTGCGCCAACCCCGGTTGAACCAACCCAGCCGGAAATAGCTGAATCCCAGGCCACAGAGGTCGCTGCTCCTTCTCGCGAAGAGGGGCAAGCACAAGAGGAGCAGGCTGCGGTCCCCCTACAAACTGCCGGCAGCGCTTCTGACATACAGAGTTATCTGAACAAACTCAGCCGACATTTGGCCCGCTACTACGATTATCCCCGAAGAGCCCGCCGCCTCGGCCAGCAGGGCACCCCCGTGGTGGTGTTCGAATTCAGCCGAGACGGTTCGATCCTCAAACACTCGTTGCGCGACAGCTCCGGCTACACCCTGCTGGATGACGCGGCGTTGCAAATGCTGTCTGAGGCTGCCCCCTTGCCCGAAGTCCCGACCGAAATGCGTGGCAATAGCTTCACTTACGCGCTGCCGGTTCGTTTCAAACTACGCTGACCCGCCAGTGCAGCCAGGCAATTTTTTGCCTGACCAGCAATAGCTCGCTCGGCGGCCAAGCAACGACTTGCTCAGCGCGTGCACAAACCATTCAAATTCACCTCCGCTCTGAACAACTCCACCCCGCTGATGTACAACGCTCTGGCTTCCGGTGAAATGTTGCCGAAAGTAGAGCTCAAGTGGTACCGCACTTCCGTAGAAGGGAAACAGGAGCATTTCTTCTCCACCATTCTGGAAGATGCCACCATCATCGACATAGACTGCAACATGCCCCAATGCCAGGACACCGCCAACGCTGACTTCACTCAGCTGGTGACCGTGTCTCTGTCCGACCGCAAGGTGACCTGGGAGCACGCTGTTGCCGGTACTTCCGGTGCTGACGACTGGCGCTCGCCGATCGAGGCCTGATCCCTCGCGTCGGGTTTCACCAAAACGGCTGGCCTTTGTGCTGGCCGTTTTTGATTGAGCCCACAAGCCTTCCTGACTAACATGCTCCCTGACGCTCGGGGATCTCATGTCCAACTCCACACACACAAGCAAGACAATTGGCACTCTCATGTGCCACGCCACCCGGAACATTCTCTGGCAGCCGGCGCGGGATTGGGTGCGCGAGCGTAATAGCCGGGCAGGCTTGGTATTGCGGGTCGGTTCCGGACAAGCCACCTATCACCGCTACGACCCACGCACCAAACAACACCTGATTAATTACGGCGTGCGCATGATTGCCGCCAAGCGCCAGCCGGAAACGGCCCAAGGCTGGCTGTCTACCCGGGAAATTCGTGAGCGGGGCTATTTTGATGGGGAGGTCAGTGAATTAAACCTGCTGGCGCATACCTGCTGCCATGAATTTGCCCATCTGCTGCAATACAGCGCCGGGCAGCGGCGCTACGGTTCGGTTCACAACCGGCACTTTTATGAGGTGCTGGACCAGCTACACGCCAGCGGTGCCGCCGATGCGACACGGCAGTTTCTGAAGGAACAGGCGAACAAAGCAGAACTCGTGCTATCTCGCGACGTCTTTGAGATGCGGAGCCCGCGTCTGCAAAGCCGTCGGTGGCAGGTGGGCGAGCATGTGCGTTTCGGAACTGGCCCCAAGCAGCAACAAGGCAAAATCATCCGGGTTAACCGAAAAACCTGTACCGTCGAGATCTCTCACCAGCCCCGGAATCTGCTGTATCGGGTGCCTTGCGACCTGTTAAAGCCTCTAGACTGACAGGTCGGTGCCCTCGGTATCGTGTTCAAGGGCCGAATTGAGCAGGGCCTGCACTTCCGGCAGGCAGGAGCCACAGTTGCTACCACATTTCAGTGTGGTTCCCAGCGCTTCCACACTGTTACAACCCTCACCAATGGCGCGCAAAATAGCGTTTTCGCCGACCTGGAAACAACTGCACACCAGCGCGCCGGCAGGCTCTATGTCCGCACTTCCTGCCGCGAGCAGAGACCACCGGTGTTCAAGCTCAAGGCCAGTGTCGGCGAAACATTGATCCAGCCATTCCACTCCGGGCATGGAGCTGGCTTCGGACTCCACCAGAAGCACGGCCTCCAACCGGTTTTCTTTTAACCAGACCGCGCGGAACGTACCTTTCGATTCGTCCTCCATGACGAGCTCCGGCTCACGCCCGAAACACTGCCAGCCCAACTCGCTCCAGTCCGCCCGGTGCCTACCCGCCAACCACCAGCCGGTGCTATTGGGCAGCACCTGGCGGCTCCAATAATCAAAGGCCGCCACCATCGGCGTAGGCAGGTCTGTCTGGCCACACGGCTGTATCAGCCGGGCCTGCCACTGGGCTGTCAGCGGTTTGATGGCCGCGATGCCATATTTACTCTCAGGCTGACCGGATACCGGGTCGACCGTTGCAGCCATTAGTTCAGACGCCAAAGCCGACGATGCAAACTGGCTGTTCCAATGGATTGGAACAAACACTTCCCCCGGCCTTTGGCCGGCAGTACTCCGAACCCGGCCGACGAACTGGCCTGACGGCCCGGTCAGAGTGGCCAGCCCTCCCTCTGACAGCCTGAAACGGGCCACATCATCCGGATGGACCTCAATGAACGGCTCATCCCGGTGGGCAAACAGCTTCGACGCCAGTCCGGTGCGCGTCATGGTGTGCCATTGATCCCGGATGCGACCGGAGTTCACTACCAGCGGGTAACGCGCCCCCGGTTGCTGGCCAGCCGGCCGCGCCTGAACCGGCACCAGCCGGGCACGGCCATCTGGCGTGGGAAAACGACCATCACCGAATAAACGAGCCGTCGGCTGAAAATCGCCAGCCCCATTGGTGCTAACGGGCCACTGGATCGGCTGCATCTGTTCGTAGTCATCGTCAGTAAGGTGTGCCAGCGCGGCGATGTTAAACATCCGGTCACCGGTGTTGCCAACCCCCGACAAGGTTGCATGTTCCCGGAAGATGTCTGCGGGTTTACGGTAAGCAAACGCTTGTCGGTGGCCCAGTGCCTGCCCGACCTCGCTGATAATCTGCCAATCCGGCTTCACACCGGTCGAGAGCGGAAGAAACCGGCGTTGCCGTGATATTCGCCGCTCTGAGTTGGTCACGGTGCCATCTTTCTCACCCCAGCCAGCCGCTGGCAAAAGAATATCAGCGAAGCTTATGGTATCCGTTTCACTCACACAGTCTGAAACGATCACAACGTCGCAACGCGCCAAGGCCTCCCGAACCCGCGCGCTCTCGGGCAGACTGACAGCCGGATTGGTGCCCATAACCCACAGTACTTTGATATCGCCCCGGTGCACCGCTTCAAACAGATCTACCGCTTTGAGTCCCGGCCCATCCGCCAGCTGATCCGTCTGCCAATAGCCCGCCATGCGCTGTCGAGCGCCCGGCGTGTCATAGTCCATGTGGGCGGCCAGCGTGTTCGCCAGCCCCCCCACTTCACGCCCTCCCATGGCGTTTGGTTGCCCGGTCAATGAGAACGGGCTGGCACCGGGCTTTCCGATGCGGCCGGTCGCCAGATGGCAATTGATGATGGCATTACCTTTGTCCGTGCCGGCAATTGACTGGTTGATGCCCTGCGAGAATGCTGTGACGGTTCGCTCCGTTTCCGCAAACCACTGATAAAAGGTTTCCACATCCTTCACCGCCAGATCGCACCCTTGGGCAACCGCCGCGGTGTCAGGCGCTGACAATCTTGCCGCTTTAAGAGTGCTCTCCAGCCCGCTGCAGTGCTGCCTCAGGTATTCCACATCCAGCGCCTGCTGTTCATCCAGCCATACCAGGAGTCCGTTGAAGAGCAGGGTATCGGTGCCAGGCCGGAGTTTCAGATGCAAATCCGCCAGTTCACTCGTTGCGGTTTGCCGGGGGTCGATGACCACCACCTTGCGGCCAGCCCGATGCGCCGCCTTCATGCGCTGATACAGCACCGGATGCGCCCAAGCCGCGTTACTGCCGGCCAACACCAACAGATCCGCCAACTCCAGGTCTTCATAACAACCCGGCACGCAATCTTCGCCGAAAGCCCGTTTATGGGCCGCCACTGCAGACGACATACACAGCCTGGAGTTGGTATCCACGTGGGGCGTGCCGATGAAGCCCTTCGCCAGCTTATTGGCTGCATAGTAGTCTTCTGTCAGAAGCTGACCGGACAAGTAAAAGGCCACCGACCCAGGCCCATGGTTCCTCACGGCATCGTTGATGGCTGAGGCGACATGAGCGATAGCATGCTCCCAATCAACCTCCTTGCCGTCTACTCTGGGGCCAAAGGACCGTTCGCTATCGGTGGCCAACGTTTCGTGCAGCGCCGAACCTTTCACACACAAACGGCCCTGATTCGCCGGGTGACGGCTATCGCCCTCAACACCGTCCACTCGGGCCAAGACGCCGCAGCCTACACCGCAATACGGGCAAGTGGTCGCAGTGGGTATCGACGTATTCTGGTGACGGCTCACAGTGTGTCCTCTTTGTTGGCTTTTTGCCTATTCGACTTGCCCTGTCTGAAGCAATTTAAGGGCCAGCCCTTATACACCGCACCAACGCAAGGTTGCGCCTCTGAAAAACGATTCACGTTGGTGCAAAGCACTCATTCTTGCACCAGAACACGACAAGCCGAGGTGACGGAGCGTCATCTACTTAAGCACCACCAACCCATCTGAGCGCCGTTATCTCAAGGGTTTTCCGGAGCTGGCACAGCTTGTGCTGAAAACTCTGTGAATCACTAAAACAAATCAGCACTCTATTCAGGCAAAGGCGCCTGCTTTCCGGAAACGGAGGGCAGGCGCTTTTGCGTTATAAAGGGGTGCTGAATATTCAGAGCGAGCGACATCATGGCAAGAACCCCGAAACACCTAAGGTCCGGTATAACGGCACTGCTGTTGGGATTGGCTTCATTGGCACATGGCGAGATTGGACCGGCAGAAAAGCCGGACCTCAAGCTGGGCTTCATCAAGCTTACCGACATGGCGCCTCTGGCGATCGCCTGGGAACAAGGGTACTTCCTTGATGAAGGCCTGTTTGTTGAACTGGAAGCCCAAGCCAATTGGAAGGTCTTGCTGGATCGGGTCATCACCTCCGAGTTGGACGGTGCCCACATGCTTGCTGGTCAGCCTCTCGGTGCATCCATCGGGTATGGCACGCAGGCCAATATCATCACGGCCTTCAGCATGGACCTGAACGGCAACGGCATCACCGTCTCCGATGCCGTCTGGGAAACCATTAAACCGCAGCTTGCCGACGACGGTGGCAAACCAGCACATCCGATCAGTGCGGCAACCCTCAAGCCCATCATCGATGAGTACCGGGACCGAGGCGAGCGCTTCAAAATGGGCATGGTTTTCCCGGTCTCAACTCATAATTATGAGCTACGGTACTGGCTCGCAGCAGGTGGGCTGAACCCCGGCTATTACGCGCCTCAGCGAGGCGACACCAGCGGCACGCTGGAAGCCGACGTACACCTGTCCGTGACGCCCCCGCCACAGATGCCCGCGACGATGGAAGCCGGCACCATTCAAGGCTATTGCGTCGGAGAACCCTGGAATCAGCAAGCGGTATTCAAAGGCATCGGCGTACCGGTGATCACCGATTTCGAAATCTGGCCCAACAACCCGGAGAAAGTCTTTGGGGTCACGGCCGAGTGGGCGGAAAAGTACCCGAATACCCATCTGCGACTGCTGCGCGCCCTGATTCGCGCTGCGCACTGGCTGGACCAGGACAATAACGCCAACCGGGCCGAAGCGGTCAGCATTCTTTCACAGTCGAGCTATGTGGGTGCCGACCGGGAGGTCATTGCCAACTCCATGACGGGAACCTTTGAGTACGAGAAAGGGGATGTCCGAGAGGTGCCCGATTTCAACGTCTTCTTCCGCTACCACGCGACTTACCCGTATCCATCCGATGCCATTTGGTATCTGTCGCAGATGCGTCGCTGGGGCCAGATTCCTGAACCCAAGTCCGATAGCTGGTACATGGACACCGCCGCAAAAGTATACCGGGGTGACATTTACGCTCAGGCAGCCCAATCACTTGTCGAAGACGGTCTGTTGGCCGCCAGCGACTTCCCGGATTTTTCCGGAGAAAACTTCAAGCGTCCGCACCAGGGCACGTTAATCGACGGTGTCCCGTTCACTCCGGAAACACCCAACGCTTACATCGATCGTTTCGAGATCGGCCTGAAAGCTGACCAGACGCCTTAAGGGGGAATGCAGATGAATTCGTTAACCGGAAAACTCGGTCAATCCATGAGCTTCAGCCTCAGGCAGCTGTTTGAAAACTTTTCGCCAGCGAATCTGGCGTCATCAGGCCGCCAATTGATACTCCCCTTCATCGGCATTTTGGTGTTCGTGGGTTTCTGGCATCTCGCTGCGCCTCAGGTCGACACCTCGCTGGGCGCTTTCCCCGGGCCGGCACAGGTCTGGGAACAAACCGGCCAGCTGTGGCAGGAACACTCCGAACAGCGCGCCAAAGCCGACCGATTCACCACCATGCAAGAAGAACGCAACGCGCGCATTCTGGCGGATAATCCGGACGCCGAAGTTCGCATCCGCGACTACCCTGGCGCGCCGACCTTCATTGATCAAATTGGCACCAGCTTGGTGACTGTGCTCTCCGGCTTTCTGGTCGCAGCACTGGTCGCCGTTCCACTGGGTATCGTGTTCGGGCTAAACCGGCACTTTCAGGCGGCGGTGAACCCACTGATTCAGATCTTCAAACCCGTGTCGCCTCTGGCCTGGCTACCACTGGTTACCATGGTGGTTTCCGCCACCTATGTCAGCGACGACCCGATGTTCGAGAAATCCTTCCTGACCTCGATGATCACCGTCACCCTGTGCAGTTTATGGCCCACACTGATCAACACCAGCGTTGGCGTAACAGCGGTTAACCCGGACCTGCTGAACGTGTCTCGGGTACTCAACCTGTCGTTCTGGAGCCATGTTCGCAAAGTGGTCCTGCCGTCATCGATACCGATGATTTTCACCGGGCTGCGGGTGTCTCTCGGGATTGCCTGGATGGTACTGATCGCCGCTGAAATGCTGGCGCAAAGCCCGGGACTGGGCAAATTTGTCTGGGATGAATTCCAGAATGGCAGTAGCCAATCACTCAGCCGCATTATGGTGGCGGTGCTCGCCATCGGGTTTATCGGGTTTATTCTGGATCGAGTGATGCAATTGATTCAACGAAAGGTGGCCTGGAACGAAGGACGCTGAATACGACTCTGTGAATCTGACTCCGGAAGAGGCCGGTCTCGGCACTCCGCAAGCGAATAAGGTGAATTCCATGGCTAAGTTACATCTTGAATTGACGGGCGTTGAAATGGCGTTTGATACGGCGAAAGGGCCATTCATTGCGCTGGATAACGTGAACCTGAAAATACAAAAGGGCGAATTTGTTTCACTGATTGGCCACTCCGGTTGTGGCAAATCCACTGTGCTCAATATCGTGGCCGGGCTCTTGCAAGCCTCCAAAGGCGGCTGCGTGCTGGACGGGCATGAAGTGAACTCTCCCGGCCCGGAGCGCGCTGTGGTATTTCAGAACCACGCACTGATGCCTTGGCTAACGGTCTATGAGAATGTCGAACTGGCGGTACGGCAGGTGTTCAAAAAGACGATGGGCCGGCAGGAGCGTAAAGAGTGGATTATGCACAATCTGGAACTGGTCAATATGGCCCACGCCGCCAGCAAGCGGCCCGGTGAAATTTCCGGCGGCATGGCTCAGCGAGTGGGGATAGCCCGGGCTCTGGCCATGAAGCCAAGCGTGCTGTTGATGGATGAGCCATTCGGGGCACTGGACGCACTGACCCGGGCCCACCTTCAGGACTCGTTGATGGACATCCAGCAGGAATTGAACAATACCGTGATCATGATCACCCACGACGTCGACGAAGCCGTGCTGCTGTCTGACCGCATCATTATGATGACCAATGGGCCGTCAGCGACCGTCGGTGAGGATTTGCGGATCGACTTGCCCCGGCCTCGCGACCGGGTCGCTCTGGCGGACAACCCCCAGTACGTTCATTACCGTCAGGAAGTACTTTCATTCCTGTACGAAAAACAGCGGAAGCTTGAAACCATCAACACCCGCCGAAGCAGCCCGCAAAAGGCGTTTGCTGACACCTCCCCGGCCAAGGCCAGGGCATGATCCAATCCCGGGTTTTGCACCAGCAGGGCCCGGGGGTTCGCACTCAAGTCAACACGTTCGCCATGGAGATGAGCGCACGCGCCACCTCCGGCAAGCGCTTACCCTGATCCATTGCCAGCTTGCGCAACACCCGGTGAGCCTCATCGTCATCAATCTTGCGATGCTCCATCAAAAGCAGAACCGCCTTTTCCTGCACCCGCCGGTCCTCCAGCGCTTCTTTCGCACTTTGCAGCTCCTCAGACATCTGCTGCAAACGTTGGTTCTGTTCCTGGATCAAATCCAGGATCGACCGGCTCCCCTGCACTCCTTCCTCAAGGGAAGCCAACAGCGTTGCCTGATCAGCCAATGAACTCCGGGCCTCGGCATAACGCTCCACACAACGATGGTGAAAGGCACTTTCGACCGAATCCTCAATCTTTTTCAGATCGTCCATGCGTTCCGTCATCAACATAAACCAACGTTCCGCCAACTTCGGATCCAGGGGTTTGTAAGGACCGACCGACACACCGATCTGGCGCAGCCGTTCTATCTCAAGCTCGCGCGGGTGCTCGCGAAGTTGCTGCCAAAGCGCAAGACTGCCCTCAGGAGCGTGGGCAACGAACACCTCAAAACAACGATCCTGCGCCTCAAAAAGGTGCACCATGCGCCGTGACAGTGCACGATCGAAGTGCCCTCTGGCAAAACCGTTCGAGCCAGCCGCCCGCTCCTGTCCGCAATACTCTTTCCCGGTCATCACATGAACCATGGCAACGAGGAGGCCCGCAATCGACGGTTCCACGACGGTCTCTGCCGCCTCGCAAACCACTGTAATCAGTTGATGAATGGTCTCACCAAACCAATCGACAACCTCATCCGCCTCGATCGCCTGCTGCTCGATTCGCTGGCGAACGCCTGCAAGCTGCCCCAAGCCGTGCAGTGCACTGGCAATATGGCTGAGCAACGGACTGCTGACCGGATGGCCGATCAACTCTTGCTGGATATCGCTCAAAGCCTGATCGAAGACGGCTGCGTGCTTGTCCGTCTGCTGGATGATGCCCGCTCGCTCACCCGCGCACTGCTGACCGTCCGACCCCAGATATAGACTGGTAACACCTCGCTCACGCTGCAAGCCATGGATCAGGTGCCCGACGCTCTGCACCAATCGTCCCATCAACAAAAAGTACTCCAGACTTCGAACTTCGCATTGCCGCGAAGCGATCAGGAAATCAGCCGCGGTGGCAGTCTGTGATCGGGCCGAACCGGATGTCTTGCTCACGTTATTGCTCCTGTTGTTGCACCAGCTGACAGGTTTCGGGCAACGCTGCCTCTGTCCACCAACGCTTATTCACATCGCTGAACATAAAACTGAGCAATTAACAGACCAGCCTCAGTGGCCCCATCTTCGGGCATCACGCCCTACCAAAGGGCAGCTCTTACAACAGAATCTCGAACCAATATCTGCAAGTCTATGAAATATATAGACTTTAAAAACTGGCACGGAGATCGCATTAGGTAAATCAAGGACGAAACTTCGGCCACGGTTGGCTGAACACTTGATCATTGTTGTTGGCATTGGCGCCGGTTCATCGTGCTTTCTCAGGAAAGCGGGATGCCGGCGTTTTTTTTTGGAATCCGGAAAGGGGCTCATTATGACCGCAACCGAAAACGCTCCCTTGGTGATCTGCGGCCACGGCATGGTGGCTCAGCGCTTGATCGAGCAACTTGTCGCTAATGGTCATCCCTTCAGCAAGATTGTGGTTTTTAACGGAGAGCCGGTTTCGGCCTACAACCGCATCCAGCTGTCCTCCCTGCTGGCCAATGAAATCACTGAGACGGACCTTGTTCTCAAGCCCGATGATTGGTTCTCACAGCACCGGATCCAAGTGCACAACCACACACCGGTCACTCGTATTGATGTTGAACAACGCCAGGTCGAGACTGCGCATGGCCAGTATCAGCCTTATAGCAAGCTGATACTGGCAACCGGTTCGAGTCCGTCCACCCTTGGCATACCGGGCGAAGGTCTAGACGGTGCACTGATGTTTCGCAGCTTGGCGGACACCCGAGCGATGATCGAAAAAGCCGGCAACTACCAACGCGCCGTCGTGATCGGCGGTGGTTTCCTGGGACTCGAAGCGGCCGAAGGCCTGCGCGCAAGAGGCATGGCGGTGACCGTGCTGCACCGAAGCAATCGCATTTTGAACAGGCAACTGGACCCCACCTCCGGCGGTATGCTGAAGACACTGTTAGAGCGTCGCGGCCTCAACATTTTGACCGGTTACGCGCCGAAAGCACTGCTCGGAAAAAAACAGGTGCGGGCGGTTCAACTGCAAGACGATACCGTGCTCGCCACCGATCTGGTGGTGATCGCCACGGGCATTGCTCCGAACACGAAACTGGCTGCCGCAGCCGGCTTGCGCTGTGACCGAGGCATCTGCGTTGATCGCCAGATGCGCACATCCGATTCCTCCATCTACGCACTTGGGGAGTGCAGTCAATTCGGCAACGAGACGTTCGGTCTGGTTGAACCGGGCTTTCATCAGGCACAAGTACTCGCCGAGCACCTCTGCCGGCATGAGGATGGCCAAGGCTTTAAACCGGTTGAAATACCCACACGCCTGAAGATCAGCGGCATTCCCATTTACTCCTGTGGCCGCGTAGAACCGGGCCCGGACACCCAAACCATTCAATGGCGCGATGGCCCCAAGCACCGCTATGGCCGCCTGTTTATCGAACAGGACCGCTTGGTCGGCGCCATGTTGCTCGGCGACACCGCGAACGGCGCTTGGTACACCGATCTGATTCGCAGCGCCCAAGACATTACCGACTACCGAAGCGCCATCGCTTTCGGCAAACCCTATTGTGAAGCAGCAGCGTGAACGCTGCCTTGGGAGAGGAACATACCATGAGTAAACAAACCTTGATCGTGATTGGCAACGGCATGGTCGGCCATCATTTTCTCGAGCAATTCGTCCAGACCCCTGCGGCGGAGTCGTTCCAGATTCTCGTTTTTGGCGAAGAGAAACAACTGGCCTATGACCGGGTTCACCTGTCCGAATACTTCACAGGCTCCAGCCACGCAGACCTGGCTATGGGCACAGCCGATTGGTACGACGATAACGGCATCGACCTCCGCTTGAATGAGCAGGTCACCACCATCGACCGCTGCAATCGGGTGGTCAGCACGCCGAAAGGCATCTATCAGTATGACCAGTTGGTACTCGCGACCGGGTCCTATCCATTCGTACCGCCGATTGCCGGCAATGAGCACGACGGCTGCTTTGTGTACCGCACGCTGGATGATCTGGACGCCATTCGTGCCAGTGCCAACGAAGCCAAAACCGGTGTCGTAGTGGGCGGGGGCTTGCTGGGACTGGAAGCCGCCAACGCCCTAAAAAGCCTTGGTTTGCAAGCCAGTGTCGTGGAATTCGCCCCTCGTCTGATGCCCGTTCAACTGGATGATCAAGGCGGCGCCTTGCTGCGGCACAAGATCGAAGAGTTAGGCGTTCAAGTGCATACCGAGAAGGCAACCAACGCCATCGTGCCGGGCAGTGAGGCCCGCTTGCGCATGAATTTCTCGGATGACAGCCACCTCGAAACCGACCTGATTGTGTTCTCCGCCGGCATCCGGCCTCAGGACACGCTTGCCCGGGATTGCGGTCTCGAGATTGGTGAGCGAGGTGGCATTGTCATTAACAATCAATGCACCACCTCCGACCCCCACATTCATGCAATCGGCGAGTGCGCGCTGTGGAACAACCGTATCTTTGGGCTGGTAGCACCGGGCTACACCATGGCCCGGACGCTCGCGGCGGCCCTCAATAACGACAGCAATGCCGCCTTCACCGGTGCCGACATGAGCACCAAGCTGAAACTCCTGGGCGTGGATGTCGGCTCTATTGGCGATGCTCACGGCCAAACAGCCGGTGCGCGTAATATCCGCTTCCACGATGAGCAGACCGGCCATTACCGGCGCATGGTCGTCAGTCAGGACGGCCAAAAGCTCTTGGGCGCCATTCTGGTAGGCGACAACAGCCACTACGATACCCTGCTGCAATACGCGCTCAACGGTCTGGACTTACCCAGCAACCCGGAAGTGCTGATTTTGCCCGAAAGTGAGGGCGGAGCGCCCACCCTCGGTGCCGATGCACTGCCAGATACAGCGTCCATCTGCTCGTGCCACAACGTCACCAAAGGCGATATCTGTAGTGCCCTTGATGCCGGTTGCACAGACCTCGGAGGAGTAAAGGCCGAGACCAAAGCCAGCACCGGCTGCGGCGGCTGTACGGCGCTCCTGAAAAAGGTGGTCGACAGCGAACTGGAGAAGCGGGGCGTGGAAGTCTGCACCGATCTCTGCGAGCACTTCGCCTACACCCGTCAGGAACTTTTCCATCTGGTGAAAGTAAACGGCATTCGCTCCTTCCACGGGTTGCTCAATCAATACGGTCAGGGTCAGGGCTGCGATATCTGCAAACCCACGGTGGGCTCCATTCTCGCCAGTTGCTGGAACGATCACATTCTGGCCACCGATCATGTGCCTTTGCAGGACACCAATGACACGTTCATGGCCAACATGCAGAAAAACGGCACCTATTCCATCGTGCCGCGCATTCCTGGTGGTGAGATCACACCGGACAAGCTGATTGTGCTGGGTGAGGTGGCCAAGGAATACGACTTGTATACCAAAATCACTGGCGGTCAACGGGTTGATCTGTTCGGGGCCACCCTGAGCGAGTTGCCGGAAATCTGGGAAAAGCTGATCGCTGCGGGTTTCGAGACCGGCCATGCCTATGGCAAGTCGCTGCGTACGGTGAAGTCCTGTGTTGGCAGTACCTGGTGCCGCTATGGCGTGCAGGACAGTGTCGGCATGGCAATCCTGCTAGAGAGCCGCTACAAGGGCCTGAGAGCACCTCACAAGGTGAAGATGGGGGTATCGGGCTGCACTCGGGAGTGTGCCGAGGCGCAAAGCAAGGATTTTGGGGTGATTGCCACGGAGAAGGGCTGGAACTTGTATGTGTGCGGCAATGGCGGCATGCGGCCCCGGCACGCGGACCTGTTCGCGACGGATTTGTCCGATGAAGAGCTGATTCAGGCGATTGACCGGGTTGTAATGTTCTATGTCCGGACGGCGGATCGGTTGCAGCGGACCAGTGTCTGGCTGGAGAACCTTGAAGGCGGTTTGGAGTATCTGAAGCAGGTGGTGCTGGAGGACAGTCTGGGTATTGGTGCAGAGCTGGAGCAGCACATGGAGGAGATTGTCGACACCTATCAGTGCGAGTGGAAGACGGCGGTTGAGGATCCGGAAAAGCGTAAGCGCTTCCGGGAGTTTGTGAATGCGCCGGAGCAGAAGGACCCGGTGCAGCAGTGGACTTCAGAGCGTGGGCAACGTCGGCCTGTTTTGGAATCTGCCTAGAGCTTTGGGTTGGTGCAGAAGCAAGGCGGCATGGGGCTGCTTTCTTCCGGAAAAAATAACTCGCTTTGCTCAGACATCTTTTTCCCTGCAGAAAGCAGCCCCACACCACCTCACTCAGGAACTTATTTGATGGCCCGACGGGGCATGACAGACAGTTGGAGAACGTTATGAAAGCTCGTACTCATTGGGATGTGATTTGTACCGTTGAAGACCTGGTACCCGATTCAGGCATTGCGGTCTGGACCAAAGACGGGCCGGTCGCGGTGTTCTATCTGCCGCATCGCTTGCCGGCGTTGTTTGCGATCAGTCATACCGATCCGTTCAGTGGCTCGAACGTGCTGGCCCGGGGCATAACGGGCGATGTTGAGGGTGAGCCGGTGGTGGCGTCGCCGTTATATAAACAGCATTTCAGTTTGCGCTCCGGAGTTTGTCTCGAGGACGACAGTATTCAGGTTCAAACCTATCCCGTGCTGCTGGATGGCAACCGGATTCTGCTGGAGCTTCCGGTTTCAGCCTCTCAGGCGGCCTGACACAGGCGTTCCAAGGCGCTTGACCAGGTGTGGTGCCGCGTATAGTCTGCGGCAAACCCCCGCGGATTCGGAGTGCCCCAGGTTATGGAAGATCACAGCCAGTTTCGTTTGTTGTCGGAACGGCGGTTTGCACCGTTTTTTGTCACCCAGTTTGCGGGTGCGTTTAACGACAATCTGTTCAAAAACGCTCTTTTGTTGCTGGTGACCTATAACGCCGGCGGGCTGTTTGGGCTGTCTTCCAGCGTGGTGGTCAATCTGGCCGCCATGCTCTTCATCCTGCCTTTCTTCTTGTTTTCTGCCGTCGCGGGCCAGATTGCAGACCGTTATGAGAAATCCGGAATCATTCGCTGGGTCAAGTTCGCGGAGGTCGCGATCATGGCGGTGGCGGCGGTCGGGCTGTGGTTCGGCTGGCATGAGATGTTGTTACTGCTGCTGTTTTTGATGGGGGTTCAGTCCGCCTTTTTTGGTCCAGTGAAGTACGCGATTCTTCCCCAAGCTCTGGATAACTCCGAGTTGGTGGGCGGCAACGCTCTGGTGGAGATGGGCACCTTCGTCGCTATTTTGCTCGGAACGCTGGTAGCCGGGGTGATGATGAAAGCGCCTTTGCCGGGGCCGATGATCGCCATCGCGGTGTTGGTGGTTGCCGGGGCAGGCCTGTTTTCTGCGTTGAAAATTCCCAAGGCCGAGGCTGCGGCGCCGGATCTGAAGATCAACTTCAGCCCGTTGAAAGAAACCTGGAAGCTGATGGCCATTGCCAAAGAAAACCACAACGTGCTGTTGAGCGTTGTGGCCATTTCCTGGTTCTGGTTTTTGGGTGCCGCCTACCTGACCCAGTTCCCCGGCTTCGCCAAGGATGAACTGCTCGGTGATGAAACCGTGGTCACGGTTCTGTTGGCCATTTTTACGGTCGGTATCGCGGTGGGTTCCATGATTTGTGAGCGAATGTCCGGCCACAAGGTGGAGTTGGGCATTGTCCCCATTGGTTCATTGGGGCTGAGTCTGTTCGGTATTGATCTCTACCTGAACATGCCAGCACAGCCGGTACCCTCCGACTGGTGGATGATCTTCACCGATGGCAATTACCGCCGGGTCGCACTGGATCTGTTGGGCATTGGTGTCTCCGGTGGCCTGTTTATCGTGCCGCTGTACGCCTTCGTTCAGCAGGAAACCCCGCCAGAAACCCGGGCCCGCGTGATTGCGGCGCTAAATGTGTTCAATGCCCTGTTTATGGTGGCCAGTGCGCTGTTGGGCATGTTGGTTCTCGGCGTGATCGGGCTCAGCATTCCAGAGTTTTTCCTGGTGTTGTCGATCATGAATCTGATGGTCGCGGCCTTCGTGTACCAGCAGGTACCGGAGTTCGCGTTGCGTTTTGTGATCTGGATGATGTCGCACACGATCTACCGGGTTAAACACCACAATCTGGACCGGATTCCGGAAGAGGGGGCGGCGCTGCTGGTGTGCAATCACGTGTCCTATATGGACGCACCGGTGATCGCCGGCGCGGTGCGCCGTCCGGTTCGCTTTGTGATGGACCACCACATTTTTGCCACGCCGGTGATGGGCACCTTCTTCCGGATGGCCAAAACCATCCCGATCGGCTCGAAAGCGAAGGTACCGGAAATCTACGAAGCGGCGTTTGATAAAATCGACGAGGAACTGGCAGCCGGCAACCTGGTGTGCATTTTTCCGGAAGGTCGACTGACTTCGGATGGCGAAGTCGCGGCGTTCAGGGCCGGGGTGGAGCTAATTTTACAGCGTCGGCCAGTGCCGGTGGTGCCACTGGCCCTTCGGGGCCTGTGGGGAAGCTTTTTCAGTCATTGCGGCGGGCCAGCACTCACGCACTTGCCGAAACGCTTCTGGTCACGCATTCACCTGCTGGCCGAACAGCCGATGAGTCCGGATGCTGCCAGTGCCGAAGTACTGGAGAATACGGTGAAGACCCTGAGAGGACCGCACCCGTGAGCACGGCCCTCCTGCCTGGCATCATCGGAAGCGGACTTCGCTGTTCCGCTCCGAAATCTGGCTATTGAGGGTCCAGAAGTCGTACAACACCCCGATGAAGAACAGACCACCGGTAAACAGGTAAATAATGCCGGTGATCCACTTGCCCATGTACATGCGGTGCACGCCAAAGACCCCCAGGAACGTCAGCAGTACCCAGCCGATGTTGTAGTCGGTTTCGCCTTCCTGGAACCGGCTATCGGCCTCGCGGTCCATTGCCGGGATCAGGAACAAGTCGATGATCCAACCGATAAAGAACAAACCAAGTGTGAAGAACCAGATGGTGCCGGTGATCGGTTTACCGTAATAAAACCGGTGTGACCCCAGAAACCCGAAGATCCAGAGTAAGTATCCGATAATTTTGCTGTGGGTGTTGGTTGTTTCTGACATGTCTGTTCAAGTCCTCGCGAAGGCCGATAACGGCTCGAATATCTGGTGTATAAGCGGCCGCGACCTCAAGGTCACGGCGCCAACGAAACCCTAGCTTTTCGTACTCCCCCTCATCACCACTTCACCCTCACGCCACAGACGCCATTCGCCGGGTTGATAGATGTCCCAGGTTTCATCGGTGGTTAGAGGTTCGGTAACGATCACACTGACCACATCGTTGGGCGTCGTCTCCGCCTCAAAGTCGATGGTGACGTCGGTGTCTTTCAGGCGTGCGGGGCCAAAAGGAGCCCGCCGAGTGATGCTGGCCATTTTAGTGGTGCAGTAGGTAAACAGCCAGTCGCCGTTGCTGAGCAACAGGTTGAAGACGCCCTGGCTGGCGTATTGTGCAGAAAGCTTAACCAGTCGCGCGACGACCTGCTCCAGGCTGTCGTCGCGCTGGCAGTGTGCCCGCAAATGGTTGAGTATGTCGCAAAACAAGGCTTCGCTGTCGGTACTGCCGACCGGTTCGTAAAAGCCCTCCGACGCCCGGAAGCCGGTTAACTGTCCATTGTGCGCAAACACCCAGTAACGACCCCAGAGTTCACGAATGAAAGGGTGGGTATTGGCAAGGCAAATCTCGCCCACGTTCGCCTGCCGAATATGGCAGAGGGCCACTTCACTCTTGATGGGGTGAGTTTGCACCACTTCGGCAAGGCGTGAACTGGCGCTGGCGTCAGAGTCGTGGAAGCACCGAATGCCTTTGCCTTCGTAGAAAGCCACGCCCCAACCATCTTTATGAGGTCCGGTTGCGCCACCCCGGCGAGTCAGACCGGTAAAACTGAAACACAGGTCCGTGGGGGTATTGGCACTCATGGCCAGCAGTTCACACATGGTTCGATAAATCCTCAGGCTGAATAAACGATCGGCATAAGCATACCGTACTCAGCCCATACCTCCAGCCAAGGAGCCTGCAGACGAGTTGGATAACTCAGCAAACGACGAGACAACCTGATTGCGGCCAGCCCGCTTGCCTCGGTATAGGTGCTGATCGGCCACAGAAAACAGAATATCCGCCTGCCGACCATTTTCTGGCCATTGCGCCATGCCAAACGAAGCCGTGACGTTTATATCAGAGTCACCGTAACTCAACTTCCGACCCGCGATACGCTGACGTAGTTCTTCAATCAACTCATAAGCTGCCGTCGGTTGCACATCTCTCAAAATCAGGCCGAACTCTTCACCCCCCAAACGACCAACGAAGTCTGTGGTTCGTAATCGTTCTCGCAGGCATTTGCCGATTTCCTGCAACACAAAGTCTCCCGCATCATGTCCAAGCGTGTCGTTGACGACTTTGAAGTGGTCAAGATCCATCATCACCAAAACAAATGCCGTATTACTGCGTTCACTTTCGGCGATGGTTCGGGTCAGCGTTGACTGAAAGTTCCCGCGATTAGCCAGTCCAGTCAACGCATCGGTCTGGGCGACCTCGATCAAGCGCTGCTCAGCTTCCTCGCGCCGGGCTTCGTACATGTGCATGAACACTTGCATCAAACCGCCGCATAGCACCATGTTCAGTAGGTCTATCATAGCGTCGGCCGTGCCGAGTGTGCCAAGGTAGAAATAGTAGACGGCGCAGCCCAACAGCATAAATGGCACGCTCAACATCATGCCTTCGCGCCGGCCCAGTAACAGATAAGCGAGTGCGGGCATCATCAAGACCCAAACGAACGCCGCCATCGAGACATTGGGCAACAACATGATGCCAATAAAAATTGAGAACAGGGTGAGCAGGTAGCCGTATACCCACCGTTCGAGATATGGAGTGTGATTTATTTTGACCGCGCCAAGAAATGACAAGCTGCCGATGATCACTTCGGCGACGGTTACCCATGGGTAACCGCTGAATAACTGGAGCCCGGCAAACACCATGAACGCCAACCCTGTCACCCAAAACATAACCCGAGCAAGTGATCGTCGGTCATTATCCCGGAGACCCGAACGGCTCTGTTTCAGTGTTTTGCCCAAGTCTGGGCGGTTTGACATATCCATGTTGTCACTTCCCTGGAACAGGCTCCTGTCCTAAATAGTATCGGGGAAGACTGACTATAAAACACTCAAGCAATTTTCCCCTAACTTTTTCGGAAGCGCTCAGGTATAAAGATTCTTACGAGAGAAGCGTTCAACCAAGGGTTGGTAAGCAGCGCCCAACAACCGGTTTATGACGTCAATGCCCCAGGCATCAGGCCCAACCAGAATCCTCGATTCATTTTTCAAAATTCCTTTTACGATAATCTCAGCGGCCTTATCCGGTGTCGTCATGGCCAATTTATCAAAGCCCTTGCGCTGCGCTTCCGCATTTTCAGTTTTTCCCATACGGGCTGAATTGGCGATATTGGTGCGAATACCACCGGGATGCACACAGCTAACCTGAACAGGCTGACCTTCCAGTTTCATTTCTTGTCGCAGTGACTCCGTAAATCCACGCACCGCAAATTTGGCGGCATTGTAGGCGCTCTGTTTAGGCACACCGATAAAGCCAAACACACTGGAAACATTCACCACGTGACCATCACCGGAGGCGATCAGGTGCGGCAGAAAAGCGCGGGTACCATGGGTGACACCCCAGAAATCGATATCCATGATCCACTTGAAATCTTCATCCGTCATCTCGCTAACAGATGCTGATAACGCAACGCCTGCGTTATTGATGACAAGATTGACCGCTCCGAAATCCTCCCGCACCTGTTCAGCATGAGCGTATATCGCGTCACGATCAGAAACATCCAGGCGGTAGGATTTCACCTCTGCTCCATCACAAGCAGCCACAGTTTCTGCCAAACCGACTTCGTTGACGTCAGACAGCGCCAAACGACAACCCTTAGACGCCAATGCTTTGGCGAGCCCTCGGCCAATTCCGGAACCGGCGCCTGTCACCACCGCGACTTTATTTTTGAGATCTTTCATGCGGACAACCTTTCGTCTTGTTGTTGGTTTATCAAGATACTTTAGTACTTCCACACTGTAATGCTTAGCTCGAGCCTTACTATGGCACTATACCTCTCTCAACACGGTCACTCCTGCCACACGACTTGCATGCCATACGTGCCGGCAGTCAGAGACGTCAGCTAATCCTTTGGTTACAATCAAGGTTCTTCTGAATTCATGCCCATCGCTTGGAACTAAATATGGAATGGAGTCTTACCCACTTATGGCTGATTCTGGCCTTAGTCCTCAGTCTTGCTGAGCTCACCTCTGGCGTGCTTTTGCTGCTGGCGCTCGGCTTTGCGGCAGCGCTGACGGCACTGGTGTCTTTTCTGGGCGCCCCGTTTGAATGGCAGCTGGTCACCATGGGCGTCCTGTCCGGCATTCTGGTGCCTGTTGCCATCCGCTGGATACGCCCTCGTTTCTCACCCAAAGGCGTGGCCTATGGCACCACTGGAACCGGTGTCGAACACGGTAAAACGTATCGAACGCTGTTGCGTGACTTCGATGGCGCCACCGGCATCAAGGTTAACGGCGACTTCTATCGCCTGAAACTCGCCGATGGCAGCAGCCCCGAATTACCGGAAGGCACGACAGTGATTTTTGAAAAATTTGATGGCACCACCGCCATCGTGCACCTCGCGCAACCCAAACAGGAAGGTTAATCATGGAAGCATTTATCACTCCAGGGCTGGTTATCAGCTTAATTATTGTCGCTGTTGGCATCTTTATTATTGCCAAAGGCCTGGTCATTATTCGCCAGTCTGAAGTTATGGTGATCGAGCGCCTAGGTTCGTTTAACCGTGTACTCGAGAGCGGGATCAACATCATCATTCCCTTCATCGAAAAACCCCGCCCGATCAGTATGATTCGTTACATGCGCATGGGTGAGGAATATCACCCGGTAACCAGCGATGAGGTCCGTATCGATCGCCGCGAAACCGTCATGGATTTCCCCGGCCAGCCCGTCGTCACCACCGACAACGTGACGGTGAAAATTAACGGTGCCCTGTATTACCAGATCATCGACCCCCGCCGTGCCGTTTACGAAGTCGCCAACATGAGCCAAGCCGTGGAAGTTCTGGCGAAAACCACTCTGCGTTCCGTGGTCGGTAAAATGGAGCTGGATAAGTTGTTTGAATCCCGCAGCGAAGTGAACAGCGCCATTCAGGCAGAAATGGAAGAAGCGGCGTCAAAATGGGGCGTGAAACTGACCCGGGTCGAAGTGCAGGACATCAGCATGCCGGAAGAAGTAGAAGAGGCAATGCGCCTGCAGATGGCCGCCGAACGAAAGCGTCGGGCCACGGTCACTGAGGCCGAAGGTGAAAAAGCCGCAGCCATTGCCATGGCACAGGGCCAGCGGGAGTCCGCCATTCTGAACGCTCAGGGCGATAAGGAATCCGCCATTCTGCGCGCTCAGGGTGAGCAGGAATCCATCCGTCTGGTACTGAATGCCATCGGCGAGAACGAAGATAACAAACGCACGGTTGTGGGCTACCTGCTAGGCCAGAGCTACATCAAAGCCCTGCCGACCATGGCCCAGGAAGGCGAGCGCGTGTTCGTGCCCTATGAATCTTCCGCACTGCTCGGCTCTATGGGCATGTTCCGGGAGCTGGCTGGCAGCCCCGAAGATGTTGTTCGTGAAGGCTTGCGCAGCGGCATGGTCGCCTCAGCCGGCACCAACTGAGATCGCCATAGCGCCCGTTACCCCAGCAAGTGGTCAAGCGGGCGCTCGTAACTGGGCGCGAAGACTTCAAGGAAGTACATCACTTCCGGCGAGGCATCTTCTTGCAGGCGGCGGAGAATCTGCTCCGCTGCCGGCTCGAATTCTTTGTTACCGGTCTGGATTTCGGCCCGACATTTCAACAGCGCAGACAACCGGTCCGCTGACTTGATCAGCTCTTGTTCTTCCTCGGTCCACTGCGATTCCCGCAGGTAGGGCGCAAAAGCATCCTGCAATTCATCTGGCAACAACGCCAACAGCTCGGCTTCGGCTTTGTGTTCGATGTCGCCGAACACTTCCCGCATCACTTTCGAGTGATACTTCACCGGGGTCGGCATGTCGCCGGTAATCACTTCGGTCGCATCGTGGTAGAGCGCAGCTGTCGCAATGCGGTCGGCGTTTACCTGCCCGTCAAATTGATTGTTCCGGATCAGTGCCAACGCATGGGCAATGGTGGCTACTTCCCACGAGTGAGTAGCCACGTTTTCTTCGATGGCATTGCGCATCAGGCCCCAGCGTTTGATCCAACGCAGCCGGGACACATACGCAAAAAAATGGCTAACAGGCGTTTTTCTCAGACTCATTCCAGGCTTCCTGTTCGATTCACGGTCAGCGAACATCCAGTGTAAAAGGCACGATCACGTTACCTTGCTCGTCCAACTCAGACTGTTGCTGGGTCTCTAATGTGAAAAGCTGATCTCCGGGCACACCGTGGGTATCCTGCAATAGCCGATGGATGGCTTGCCCGCGTTTGGTGGCCAGTTGACCCAACGCCTCCGGTCGCAGTTGGCGTTCACCCGACAGGTATTTCTGCTGCACTTTCGCCCAGGCTTCCTCCGTGACCGCTTCACCGTTTGCCTTCATACGCTCATTCAGTAACGCCAGGCCATCCGCTTTGGGCGCCGCGGCGCCACGAATACTCAACAACAAATCGGGCCGGTCGTTCAGCGCTTTGGCCAGAGCCGCGATCTTTTCCGCCTCGCCGTCCGCCAAGGCGATTTTACCGGGCACAAAACTGACCCGGCCCAGCTCTTCACCGCTTAAGCCGGCAAAATCAGCCAAAGAACCCAACATACTGAATGGGGACGCCGCAGCTTTGACCAGAAGGTTTACAAAGGTGCGCATCACCACCTGACCGATCTGAAATTCCGGGTCCGCGATATCCCCGTCAACGGGCAAATCAACTTCAATGATGCCTTGCCGGTCTGTCAGCAGAGCCAGGCCCAGCTTCACCGGCGCCTTCACCGCCTCTTCACTGGCTACTGACTGGCCCAGCCGCATCTGATCCAAAACCAGTCGGTTCGAGGCCTTCAAGTTCGAGCCCGTAATTTCATAATCCAGCTCAAGATCCAATTTTCCGGCATCTACGGCGTAGCCCAAATAGCGACCCAGGTAGGGCGAAAGTACCGGTAGCGACAAACCCTGCATCGTGAGCTTCAGATCGCTGGTTTCATCCGTGCCCAACGCGCCCAATGTGCCCTCGAATTTCACCGGGGCGCCACCGGCTAATTCACCTTTCAAATTCACCAGCCCCTGCTGAGGCGGCACGTTACTGATACCGCTCACAGAACCTGACAGAGCTTCAAAGGTGGTGCTGAAAGCAGGATTGAGGGTCCGGTCTGTGTAACCGACCGAGCCTTGGTCAATGAGCAACTCGCCGATCCGGAAAATAAATCCGGGTTTGTCAGCCTCTTCGGCAGCTGCGTCTTCTTGGGCTGAATCGCCCGACGCAAGCGAATCCGGGCCAACTTTAACAATGCTCTCAACATTGTGGGCACCGCCTTCTACCCGAACCAAATTGAGGGCGGGCTGTTCAAGCGTCACCGTGCCAATCTCCAAACGGGCAGGGTTCACGTTGTATTCCACCGGGGCCAATCGAAGCAATTGCCAGGACAACAGCCGGCCGCGTTGGTTTGGAAGGCGCAGGTCTAGACCGGTTATCTGTGCCGTGCCGTTGAACGTACCCGTCACTGGAGTATCTTGGCCATCAAGATCCAGGTTGCCATCGAAACCTAACTTGCCATCCAACACCGCCAAATTAGCTCCGAGCTGAACATAAGGCTCCATCGCTTTCAGTGCGACGCCAGACCCGGACAAGTCTGCTTCGAAATTAAACGGGGCTGGCGTTAGCTGCCCTCTAGCCATCAACTGGCCACCACTGGCCAGTTTGGTCGACAGGTTGTAAGAAACCGGTTCATCCAGACGGTGCGACAATTCATCGAGGGTGACCACCAAATCCACCAACTCCAGCTCAGCGGTTTGGGCGGCGGCCTCATCACGCCAGCGGACACGACCCTGATTCAATGCTACCCCTTGCACTTCCCAGCGGAATGCCGGCCCCGCGCTCTGCCCCCCTTCGGCCTCTGGCTCTGTGTCGACAGTCGGCAACGAAGCTTGCCAGTCGATACGGCCGTCAGCGCCCCGAGTTGCTGACACAAAGGGCTGATCGATCGTGACCATGCCCACCTGAGCTTCGTTCCGGGTAAGATCGAATCCGATGCCATCGACGGACAGCTCTGCCAAGCTCAGCGCCGGCTCTTCGCTGTCTTCTGCCAGAGCCAAAGCCAACGTCTTAACCTGCAAAGTGCCGTTCGACGTTTCCAACTGGAAACCACGCTCGTTACTAAGCCAATAATCGGATTCAACCGTGATCAGCCCATCCTGGAGTTGCCAAGACAGGCGCGGTTTGAGGTACTTAGCCAGGGTTTGATAACTCACCCCAGAAAATCGAACCCGACCCTCAGAGTACAACGGGTTGAGACTCAGCTCGCCCTCCCATTCAAGGGTCTGCTCACCGATGGCGGCGATGATTGAATAGCGGCTATCCTCTTTACCTCGCGACCATGTGGCGAGGTCGTCAACCGCCAGATCAAGCGGTTCAACCTGCAACTCGACGGTTTCCTCCTGAGTGAAATCCCGGAACAATAACCGGCCATCCTCAATGGCCAAATGCCGGAAATAGAGTTTTGGCGGCTCCCTGGTTTCTTGTTCCGAATCGGAGGGCTCATCTTCTGGCGTCGGGTTCGCTCGCGCCCAGTCCCGGGCAAAGTTAACGGAGTAATCATCCAGCAGATCTAAACGCACGTCTGGTTTAGTCAGCTGTATTTCATCGAACCCGACAACCCCCCTGGCAAGCTGCAAGACATCCAGGTTCACTCGCAAGCGCTCAAACGCCGCAACCGAGCTGTCCTCTGAATCTTGAGCAGAAAACGCATCAACCTCCAGACTGAAGACAAATGGGTTGAAGCGGATGTCAGAAACTTGTGCCTGCCACCCCATTCTTTGCTCCAACTGGTTCGGCAGCTGTTTTTCAAGCCACCACGGCAGTAACAGGAAGCCTGCCAGCGCATACAGCACCAGCAACGCACACAACCCGATCAACAGGTTTCTTACCCAATGACTTCCTGGCGCTGATTGGCCCACAAAACACTCCCTTCTTCAGTCTGCTCAAACGCAATGATGATCTCTCAAGCATAGCGTTGACACCCTGCCTTTGTCAGCCAGACCTGACAGAGGCAGGCGAACCCTATATCCTCAACACCTTACTACTCCTGTGACCGCCAACGGAGAAAAGCTGTATGGATATCGGCGATATGCGTCGGGACTTTGAAAGTGAGGGCCTGGACCGGGAACATTTGAATGACGACCCGGTAATTCAATTCCAGGATTGGTTCGAGGACAGTCGCAAGGCAGGCATTCTAGAACCCAATGCCATGTCCCTAGCCACCAGTGGCGCAGACCAGATGCCCGATATTCGAACGGTATTGCTGAAGTACTTCGACGAACGCGGCTTCGTTTTTTACACCAACTACGGTAGCCGAAAAGCCCGCGAACTCGACGAAAATCCCCGCGCAGCGCTGCTCTTTCCGTGGATCGGCCTGAACCGTCAGGTCCGGATTCAAGGCACCGTCGAGAAAGTCAGCAAATCGGAATCGCTGAGGTACTTTACCTCCAGACCTCGAGGCAGCCAGATTGGCGCCTGGGTTTCCGAACAAAGCAAAGCCATTACATCGCGGGGTTTACTCGAGCAAAAAGTTGCGGAAATGAAACGCAAGTTCAGCTCCGGCGAAATTCCTCTCCCTGATTTCTGGGGTGGATACCGAGTGGTGCCGGAGCGAATTGAATTCTGGCAAGGACGACCAAGCCGGCTTCACGACCGCTTTGAATACGTGAGAGACGCGAATGCTTGGACAATCGAACGACTGCAACCCTGATACCCCTCACATCTGGCTGTGTCACCAAAGCAAGCAGGTACCGGACTCCTTACCGGACTGGCTGACGTCTTTTGAGCGCCAGACGCTGGCAAAGCTTGAAGGCCCGCGGCGTGGCGAATACCTGTCCAGCCGCTGGCTGATCCGGCAGGGTTTGAGCAACATCAGTGGCAAACCGGCAGAGCAGTGTCTGCCTGTCGATGGTCGGCCCGTTGCCTCACAGTTTCCGCCGGGCTGGCACCTGTCACTCAGTCACAGTCGAGGGCTCAATGCCGTTGTTATTGGCCCGACGCCCTTGGGCATTGATATCGAGCCCAGCCAGCGTAAGCCCGATTGGCAGGGAGTGGCCAAACGCTGGTTTTCGCCGGTTGAGCAGGAATGGTTGCTGAGGGCAAACGACCCCTACAACTTCCTCAAGGTATGGACCCTGAAAGAAGCCTGGTTGAAGGCTACCCGCCGTGGCATCGCGGGCAATTTGCAGACCCTGGAAGTCCGGCAAGACTTCGAGCTGTATGGTGATCAACCCGACTGTCAGTGGCGCAGCTACTGCTGCTACGTCGAAGGGTTTCTCGCCACGCTGGTGTATCAAAGTAACGATCCCGATAGAGAAACCAGCTGTCCGGCCGTTACCCTGCTGGAGCCACCACCCGAGGATTACAACCTTGCGCCGGCAGAGCCTCTGGATACCCATTTGGACCCACTCTACCACCGGACGATTCGTGCCAAACGCCAGACCCGCTGACTCAGGAACGACTATGCGCGAGACTCAACAACGGTGCCCATGGTGCGGCACCGACCCCCTCTACGTGCACTACCACGATACCGTCTGGGGTCGGCCCGAGTATGATGATCAGGCGCTGTTTGAGAAACTGTGTCTGGACGGGCAGCAAGCCGGGCTCAGCTGGTTAACCATTTTGCGCAAACACGATACCTACCGAGCCGCTTACGCCAACTTTGATCCGAACCAAATTGCACGTTTCACCGAGCAGGATCAGGCTCGGCTGCTGACTGATCCCGGTATTATCCGGAACCGCCTGAAAGTTCAGTCGATTATTCGAAACGCACGGGCCTATCTGGCGCTGCAAGAGCAGGGCATGCGGTTTTCAGAGTTCCTATGGCAGTTCGTGGAACATCGTCCGAGACAAAACCATTGGCGCTCTACTGACGACGTCCCGGTGACCACGCCCGAAGCCGAAGCCATGTCGAAAGCCTTGAAGAAGGCCGGTTTCAATTTTGTTGGCCCCACAATCGTCTACGCGTTCATGCAGGCAACCGGCATGGTCAACGACCATTTGGTGAGCTGCAAAGCGCATCAGGAATGTCGGGAACTGTCGCTTTAGGTTGCTGAGGTCAAACCAAAGAAGGAAATCCGGGAAGGGGTGATCGAACACACCCGGCCATCTATAAAACGGCCGACCGGGGCGTCCGATCGGGAGGCAAGACAACCTCCATTACCCGCAGACGAAGCGACCGTGTTCGCCTGCGGGTAATTTTCAGGGCGTCGTAGACGCCGCGACAATCGCATACTCGTGGTTGTGAGGCTCGATAAGGGCACCGTGCAACGCAGAGATAGCGGAGTCATAGTGGTCTTCATCGATCACGAACTGAATGTCCACCTGGCGCATGCACTGGTGAATCGCCAGTACACTGATGCCTTTGTCCGCCAACGATTTCACGGAACGGGCCAGAATACCCGGCACTTTCATGTCACTACCAATGGCCGACACCAGCGCCACCTTTCGAGTGCTCAGCTCAGCATTCGGGAAGGCTTCTTCCATCGCTTTCACCACACGCTTCACATGCTTAAGCGTTGTATCCACATAGTGGGTAATGGTGTTGGCGTTGGTATCTTTGGAGATAAAGCGCACTTTGTAGCGCGCCAGGATATCCAACAATGCACGGTCGGAACCCGGTTCACCCTGCATGTCCTGATCGAATACTTCGATCGCAAACACACCCTTGGCACCCGCAATGATCTCAACTTGCGGCTTCTCACTGACGTAGTCGCCGGTGATCAAGGTACCGGTGTGATCCGGCTCAAAAGTATTCATCACCCGCAGAGGAATCTCGTTCTGGCGCAAGCCCTTACCGGCACGTGGGTGGATCGCTTCCATGCCGAGGTTGGCCAGCTGGTCTGCCACGTCGTAATTGGTTCGGCCGAGCGGAACCACCTTTTCTTCGCCCACGATGTTCGGATCGGCTGAACTCAGGTGATATTCTTTGTGGATAATCGCTTCGCAGGCGTTGGTCATGACGGCGACGCGACTGAACGTCATCTCGCTGTAGCCTCGGTCAAAGGTGCGCATCAGACCTTCTTTACACTGAGCGTAGCCCGTTACGATGGGCAGCTCACGGCTGAGATCGACATTGTCGAATGCCTGTTGCAACTTCTCGTCAAGAGGCAGCAGTTCACTGTCACGCCAGCCGGTCAGATCAACAAAACGGGCGTTGATGCCTTCTTGCTGAAGTTTCAGTGCCGTGTTAAACGCGCTGTGGGCTTCGCCGATGCCCGCCAGCATCTCCCGTACCGTCAGGAGATGCTCTTCCAGCTGGAACTGGCCGTAGGAACATAGGCGCTGCAGGTCAATCAGGCAGCCCCGAACACCTTCAATGCGGTCGGTGATGAACTGGTCAGCCTGCTGCTTCAGCATCGGATCGTTAAACAGGTCACCGTTGATGTCAGTCAGCAGTTTGATCAAGTTGGTGAGGTCATCACCCCAAGCCCAATCGGACTCAGCATCGGCAAACAAGGCGTAAACACCTGGTTCGCCAGTTTTCTTGTGCTCCAGCAATTCGTTGGTGACACCGCCATAGGCCGAAACAACGAAAATCCGCTGGTAGAGGTCCGCCTTATCGCGATTACCAATGATAATATTGTCGCGTACGGCCTCATAATTGCTCATTGAGGTACCGCCGATTTTCTCGACGGTGTGCTGTGCCGTAGTCATAGTTTTGCCTCTGTCATCTACAGAATAGGACTAAATGAGTGCGGGCGCCTTAAGACGCTTCGCTGATTCCTTTCTGCATGATTTCATCGACACTTTCGCCCAACAGTTGGGCACCACGACGCAGATCGTCTTCACTGGTGGTCAATGGCATCAGGCACTTGATCACTTCATCGTTCGGACCACTGGTCTCGATGATCAGACCTTTCTCGAACGCAAGCTGGGTGATCGGAGCGGTGACATCCGCATTCGTTGCTTCGATACCACGCATCAAACCACGACCTTTAACCTTGAACTCACCCGGATAACGGTCGCAGATAGCCTGCAGCTCGTCACCCAACAGCTTGGACTTCGCCTTCACGGAATCCGAAAACGCATTGTCTTTCCAGTAGGTATCAATGGCTGCACGCGCGGTGACGAAGGCCATATTGTTACCGCGGAAGGTACCGTTGTGCTCACCGGACTCCCAGATATCCAGCTCTGGCTTGAACAGTACCAGCGCCATCGGCAGGCCGTAACCACTCAGGGACTTCGAAACCGTTACGATGTCTGGCTTGATGCCCGCAAATTCGAAGCTGAAAAACTCACCCGTACGACCATTACCGGCCTGGATATCGTCTAGAATCAGCAGGATGTCATGCTTCTCGCACAGCTCGGACAAACCTTTCAGCCATTCAGCTCGGGCCGCGTTCAGACCACCTTCACCCTGAACCGCTTCCACGATGACTGCGGCGGGCGTTTCAATACCAGAAGAGCTGTCTGACAGCACCTTGTCCATGATCGCCAGGGAATCCACATCTTCACCCAGATAACCGTCATAGAACATGAAGTCGACATTGCCCAGCGGCATGCCTACACCACCACGGTGGTGTTTGTTACCGGTTGCAGCCACGGCTCCGGTCGTTACACCGTGAAAACCGTTGGTGAAGGAAATGATGTTGGTACGACCTTTCACCTTACGAGCCAGTTTCATCGCGGCTTCGACACAGTTGGTACCGGTCGGGCCGGTGAACTGCATTTTGTAGTTCAAGCCACGGGGCTGAAGGATGTTCTTCTTGTAGGACTTCATGAAGTCCTGCTTGGCAGTCGTGAACAGATCCAGACCCTGGCTCACACCGTCTGCCTCGATGTACTCGAGCAACGCTGTCTTCAGAATGTCGTTGTTATGGCCGTAGTTCAATGAACCGGCACCGGCCAGAAAATCCAGGTACTGCTTGCCATCTTCGGTGTACAAATGCGCGTTCTTGGCGCGGTTAAAAACCACCGGAAAGGCGCGGGAATAAACACGTACTTCGGATTCTGTAGACTTAAAAATTTCCATTGTCTTGCCTCTTAGCATAGTAGGTTCGAGGTTGTGCTCGGCGGTTTGCTGGTAAAACGTGTCGGTCGCAACAAACCTACCGGGCGTTTATTTCAGCCACATAACAGGCCCACCTCGGGCGGCCCGGGCTGTTTTAAATCGCGGTCAGAATTCACTAGCTGTGAATCAGAGCTCTCAGACAGGCTTTGTAAAAGGTCCGATGCGCAGCAAGAACTCGGAATCGTGCTTGCCACCAAAATGGGTGCCTTTCTCAAAGTGCTCGTGGTAGGTGAGCTCTGCACCTAAATCACGGGCGAACGAGCGGAACAGTGCCCAAGAAGCCTCATTGTCTTCCGTAATCGTGGTTTCCAAATGGGTAACACCCTTACAAGTGTCACGACCCACGATTTCTTTCAGCATCCGCTTGGCCAGACCTTGTCCACGACCTTTCTCGTGCACGGCCACCTGCCAGACAAATACTGTTTCGGGCTGTTGGGGAGGGATGTATCCGGATATAAAGCCGACCAAATCGCCGTCTTTCTCCGCGGCCACGCCGGTTTCGGCAAAGTGGCTACACTGCAGGAGGTTGCAGTAAATCGAGTTGGGATCCAGCGGAGGACATTCCGCCACCAACTGGTGGAGTCTAAAGCCATCATCCTTGGTAGGTTTCCGCAGGGTGATGGCGGTGGTATTCGATCCTTCTGAGGTCATAACATTGTCAATTCGCGTCAAAATTCAGGGTCAAATTATATAGACCACGAAATATATTTCAAGCGAAGCGTCTGAAAGGGTCATATACGCTCCCTTGAAACCCGACTTTCAATCGCACAAAAAAGTACAACCAGAAGGAGCCAGAGCAGCTTCAGATGCCGGGAAACCGCTGGGGCACAAGACTTTAGCCACAGAACCCCCTCCAAGGTCTAAATGTAGACCAAGTCTCAAAAACGCGCCAATGAAAAACAACGAACAACAAAACCTTTAGGGCTCCAAATATTGGATCGCGTACGAAAAATATCAGGAGCCCCTCATCACTACCACGCTTCGGCACCACCCTTGCGGCCGGGCACGACAAGTCCCGCCAGCCGGCGCACCACAAACGGCAAAAAGAACCCCGCCGTACAGATCAAAATGCCCCAGGCATTCACACCCAATAACATGGCGTATTTGCCTCCACCAATGGCCCAGCCCTGCGGAATCAACCCGAGGGTCAGCAACACCCCCAAGCCCAGACCGGTCCAGAAGCTCAAATGAAAGCTCCACGGCGACCAGCGGGTAAAACCATAGAACAGGAAAACCGGTGCCAAGCCCATCACCATGGTGCCGGAGATGGTGGTGGCGGTTAAAATGTCGGTACCAGCAAACATGGGAATGTTGCCCAAAAACGCAAAGGCAATCATCACCACAGCGCCCACACGAATACTAGGCAGTTTGTTGCCGGCACGTTTGATCAAGCTGGGTAGATCAACCGCAAGGGATTTCGCCAACGACGTGAAGGTAGAGTCCAGCGTGGAACCTGCCGACGTCATCATCACCACACTCATGAAAAACAGGGCCGCCAGTCCTAACGACTGGCCCACAGCCGCAGGAGCATTGCCCATAACGTCAATTCCGTTCAGCCGCGCATGCACCCCCACCAGACTGAAAACAAACACCGCTACAAAGCCGAGCAGACCCGCCACCACAAAACTCTTCAGCATGGTTTTCTCTTTGTTCACAAACCCCCTGTCGGTCAATACTGGATCGTGAAACGGGTAGCTGAACATCTGCAACAGGGCCACAAGAAGCAAATCCACACCGCTTTCCAGTCGGAACTCACCATTCGTCAACAGTGCTTTGGGCTCATTGGCGGGGAATACCAAAAACAGGACGGCGCCGATGAAAAACACAAACACAAAGGTCTGGATCACATCGGTAAATATCGATGAACGCAGCCCGCCCTTAAGGCTGTAGGCCAGCGTAAAAAACGTGAACAACATTGCGGCCGCGTAGTATTCCCATTCGCCCGGCAAGCCAAAATAGCCGCCGACCACCGCGGTATTGCTCCAAACTTCGTTGTATAGCCGAATCAGAATGGCAGCGGCAAAGGCAAGGCTGGCCCAACGGCCAAACCGTGAGGTCAAAAACTCCTGCAGGCTGCGGGCGCCGGTTTGCGTTCGAATCAGATAGATCACATAGCCGGCCACCGGGATCGACAGCCAATAGCTGGCATAGGCCAGGCCGCCCACCACGCCGTAACTTGCGCCCAGGTTGGCCGCATTGGTGACCGACTTGGCAAAGATCCAACTGATGAAGATGCTCGCCGTCAGTGACCACTGACCAACGGGGTTGCCGTGATCGTCGGCGCCTTTGTAAAACGAGTTGGCATTCTTGCTCTTCGGTGACAGCGCATACATGACGACGCCATACACGAGCAGAAATCCCCAGAAGAGGGTGCCTTCAGTCGCGTTCATTGTTTGTTTCGCTCTTTCGTAACTTGTTGAGATTGGGAGGGGGGGAGGGAGGGCCGCCCCAGTCCGAAAGGCCGACCTCTCCAAAGCTCAAACAGGAGCCGAACAACTAGCCCCAAATCGATAGCAGGAAAAACACCGTTGATGCCGCAACATGATGCGCTCATCCATACTCTCCGCCAGCGTATCGCCCAGATCGTATTGCGGATCGTCATCCACCAACGTGCAGGCATACACCCGCACCTGATAGCCTTTCTTCACCAGCATCCGTGTGTAAGTACACATGAAATGAGAGCGTGCCTCTGGCGTCGGATACTTCTCCATACACCCTTCGGTAATTTCAGGGCTGCCGTCTTCTGACCCCGGTACGCCCAAGTCTGGAAATGCAGTGAACGCCAGATTGTCGGGAATACCTCGCTCGCGGAGAATTTCTCGAAACGCAGCTTCAACATCCGCCACCACTTCTCCCGGATCGGTTTGGCGGGCAACAGACACTTTGAAACCCTGCTCGATGAGCCAGTGAATACCTTCCAGTGCCAGCTCAAAACTGCCTTCGCCGCGATCTTTGTCATGCCGGGCTTGATCGGGGAAGTCCAAGCTGACGCGAAAATGGATCGGATACGGATTATCCAGTAACGGCAACACCTGATGCCGGCGCTTCAGCAGCGGTTCGGTGGCGTTGGTCAGGACGAAGCAGGGCCGATGCTGGCTGGCGTAGTTCAGGATATTGACAAAATCCCGAATCACGAAGGGCTCACCACCGGTAAAGGAGAACTGCTCCACCCCCATATCCAACGCTTCGTGAATGAACGGCTTCACATCACTGAGCTTCATACCGGGAATCCGCCCGTCGCCCGGGTGAGAACCTTCCAGACAAAACGGACAAGCTAGGTTGCAAGCGGTACCGGTGTGAATCCACAACTCCTTGAGTTTATCGGCATCGATATAACCGCGGGGGTCACCATTACGGGTGTGCGTCCAACTGTCACCGGCCCGCGGTGCCAGCATTTCCACCGCAGGAATACGTTCACCTTTAGGTGCCTGAGCTTCCGTCAGGGGCATATTTGCTCCTCTTTTTCTGAGTTATCCAAGTTACCTGAACACAGACCCTGCCGGCTCTGATTCGTTCCAAACACGATCAACGCTTTCCCAAACGCCATGCATGCAGTTTAGATAAAAACTCCAAGGCCTTTTCTGGTGCATGGGCGCGCTTCCACTCACCGGCAGCGTATTTGGCGGATTCATTCCAAGTTGGGTAGGGATGGATAGTGCCGAGTATTTTGTTCAGCCCCAAACCATGCTTCATGGCAATCGTAAACTCCGCCAGAATTTCTGCGCCGTGGGAACCGACCACGACAGCCCCCAGTATTTTGTCCTTACCGGGCACCGTTAACACTTTGATAAATCCCTGAGCTTCGCTTTCAGCAATGGCCCGATCCAGATCGTCCAGACCGTAACGGGTTACTTCATAAGCCACGCCCTGCTCTTTGGCATCGGTTTCACTCAAGCCAACTCGGGCCACCTCTGGCGATGTGAACGTGACCCAAGGCATCACCCGGTAATCCACCCGAAACCGTTTGAACTGCCCAAACAATCCGTTGACTGCGGCATACCAGGCTTGGTGCGCCGCCGCATGGGTGAACTGATAAGGACCCGCTACGTCACCACAGGCGAAGACATTGGGGAACTTCAGGCTCATATCGTCTTCGACCGGCACTGTGCCATTCGGCAGAGTGTCCACACCAATCCGCTGCAAGTTCAAGCCGTCCGTATTGGCCGCTCGGCCCAGAGCAACTAACACCTGGTCAAAGGGGATGCGAACCCGCTCGCCGTTATGATCGCAATAGGCGACTTTCTCACCGTCTTCCAGGCAAAACTCGGTCGCCGTGTGCGCCAAGCGCACATCGATGCCATCGGCTTCAAACTGAGCCTTGACCACGTCGGAGACATCTTCATCTTCTCTCACCAGAAGGCGGTCCGCTCGCTCGACCTGAATCACCTGGCTACCCAGTCGGGCAAAAGCGTGAGCCAGCTCGGAACCAATGGGGCCGCCACCGAGCACCAGCAAACGCTCAGGCTGTTCTTCCAGATCCCAAAGATTATCCGAGGTCAGGGGCGCCATGGCATCCAAGCCGGGAATCGGTGGCAGGGCAGGCTTGCCGCCTGTGGCAACGATGATGCTGCGGGACGTCAGGCGCTCGGTTCGGCCATCGTTGTGGCGTACTTCCAGCTCCCAGGGCGAGACAAAACTCGCTTCACCTGCGATGCAGTCCACCCCAAGTTTCTGGTAGCGCTCAGGGGAATCGTGGGGTTCAACTTCAGCAATTACGTTTTTGACACGGTCCATTATGCGTTTAAACGACGCCTGCACCGGTACCGATTCCAAACCGTAACGGTTGGCATGGCGCATGGTATCGGCCGCCTTGGCGCTGCGAATCAATGCCTTGGAAGGTACACAGCCGGTGTTCAAGCAATCACCGCCCATCTTGTGCTTTTCAATCAGCGCCACTTTCGCCTTGACCGCAGCACCGATATAAGCAGACACCAAGCCCCCGGAGCCGCCGCCGATGACCAGTAAGTTGTAATCGAAGTGTGCAGGCTTCTTCCAGCCCGCATACACCTTGCGGCTACGCAGGAAAGCCACCAGATATTTAGCCAGCAAGGGGAAGATCGCGAGCAGGGCAAACGACAACAAAAGCTCACCAGAGAGAATGTCTCCGGTCGATTGGATCTGACTAACCTGAGTACCTGCATTCACAAACACAAAGGTACCCGGCAGCATCGCAAGCCAGCTCACGAGCGCATAAGTGCGCAATTTCATGGCGGTTAAGCCCATCGCCAGATTGATCATAAAGAACGGGAACACCGGAACCAGTCGCAGCGTCGCCAGGTAGAATGCCCCGTCTTTTTCGATGCCTCGGTCGATTTTCTCGACGGTTTGCTGATACCGCTTACGCAGGGTGTCACGGAGCAGAAAACGGGCCATCAAAAATGCCAGTGACGCGCCGACGGTCGAAGCCAGAGAAACCGCTGCCAGGCCATACACATTGCCGAAAAACGCCCCCCCGGCTAGCGTCATGATCGCCGCTCCGGGCAGTGACAGTGCCGTCACCAGGACATAAACAGCGGCGTAGCCAAAGACCGCCACGACCAGGTTTTGATCAATCCAGCCTGCTATCGCCTCACGATGCTGCTGAAGGTTCTCCAAGGTCAGTAATTGATGAAGATCGAAACCGATAAATGCGACCACAATGACCGCGATAACCAGTAGGAGAAAAAGCTTTTGTCGACTCATGTGTGTGCCTGTTTGAGATGCAAGAAGTGTCGTTATACACACCCTGACACACTCAACCGCTGGATGTTACACCGGTCTTGTCCTAATCTTTTTGAGTAACAGTTCCACAACAAAGGAACTTTTTCCCGTTCCGAAACACTATTAATAACTCCAATAAGCCAGTTAAGCGCGCCCGGGACGACAATTCATGGACACAGCGTCACCAAAAGACTCCGAATACGCTTTAATACAAGCCCTCAAGCAGGGCGACAGCATCGCCTATGAAAAAGCTGTGCGCCAATACTCATCCGGTATGCTCGCCGTTGCCCGTTTCTACCTGGACCCCTCAAGCGCAGAAGAAATTGTTCAGGACTGCTGGGTCACGGTGATCGACGCTATTCATAAATTTGAGGGGCGATCCGGCTTGAAAACCTGGCTGCACCGGATCGTGGCCAACCGCTGCAAAAACAAACTGCGCACGATCAAGCGGGAAGTCAGCACCGACTTCACGGAAACGCTGGATCCAGAGCTGGCCGATAGATTCAATAGCTCACGCCACTGGGAGCAACCGCCTCTTCTGCGTTTTGATGAATCCGCCGACACGTTGCTTGAAAACGGCGCGTTGAGTGACTGCCTGAACAAACACCTGTCAGCGTTGCCCGAAACTCAGCGTTCTGCGTTGATGCTGTACGAGGCCCACCAACACAAATCTGAAGATGTCTGTAACATTCTGGATGTCAGTGCATCTAACCTACGGGTGCTCTTACACCGAGCGAGGCAGAAAATCTTTCTGATGGTGGAAACCTTCCAGGAGTCTGGTAAATGTTAATGTGCAAAGATCTGGCAGAAATCGCCAGCGATTACATTGATGGTGAGCTGACCAAGCGTCAAAACCTGGCCGTCAGAATGCACTTGATGATGTGCCGGCATTGCCGCTCTTTTATCGGCAACCTCCGCGCCAGCACAGACCTCATACAAGCACATTCATCGGTAGAGCCTGACGACGAATTGATACGCAGGATTGATCAACGCGTCGCCGACGCGCTCAAGACCCGACAGGAAAACTGATCCGCTCAGCCCTTTTGACTTGCTCTGCTATCAGCCTGGCAGCCCAACTATCCAGGTCAATGGGTATGCTGCCGGTTATCTCCAAAGAACGGTCCTCCAATACCTGCTCCAGTTGTTGCCCCTGCCAACCTGTGAGCACCGCATCCCGATGACGCAATAACGCCGCTATCTGAGGTCTAAAACAGCGCACCATGGCCGTCAGCCATCGGTTCACCGGCCAACTGGGATGCGCATGGTCAATGGCAAACTGATCCAGTGCAGCAATCACCGATTCCGCCGGCAGCCAGCTTTCATCCGTGACCCAGCGGTTTACCGCGAACAAATCGGTCGGATAGCCCCAGGCATCCATGGAAATGGCGACCAGATGCGCCACCCGGTCGTCTTCTGTCGGTCCGAGTGCAGGTTTCACACTGTCGGGTAGCGCCGAGTCACGCACAAACAGGTGAAAATGACCATGTTCGTCATGATCTTCCCGATGGGCATGATAGTAGTACTGGGAATCGGTCTCCCGGTCATACACATCGTCTTTCGGGTAGTGGTCCATTTCATAAAACGGGCCTTGGTCTTTAAGCACTTCACCGACGATGTTTAAGCCGCCTTTCTCCAGCACGCGGTAGCATTCTCGGATCTCATCTATGGCAGCAAGGCTCTTCGCCAACTGGTGATTACTCAGGCTTGTGAGTTCAGGAATCTGGATTGCTTCAGGCATCGATTCGCTCCTTGGCACGCTGTTTTCACCCGTTACAGCGAAAACAGCGCTCGTCCTCTCATAGTTTATTCAGCCTAATTAGCCTGAACCTTGCTCATCTGAACCGTGGCCATATAGGCGGTCAGCGCAGCAAGCTCCTTGCTGTCCCACGGGAAGGGTTCGGTGGCCAATGGCTGCACCATGCAGATTTGCACCATCTCATCCAGATGCACCTGATCCATGCCGAAGATGTTTTTCGCCATAGCGACCGGGTGTGGGTATTCGTTGGTAAAGGTGGCGTTATAACTTGCGCCGCCGTTATGACAACTGGCGCAGGCGAGACCGTTACTGCTGAGCGATGGGTCGTTGAACAGCTTCTCACCCAGGGCCACTAATGTGGCGGGGTCGCCGCTATACGCTTGATAGTCGGCTGGTCGAGTTACCCTCTTGGCAGCACAGGGGTTGGCTTTGGCGCCGCACTTACCCGCCGCTGCGCAAGGATTACAGCCCTTCGGCGCGCCGGTCTTATTCATCGAACAGGGATTTTTCATCGCGCACGGATTTTTGCCTGCGCAGGGGTCTTTCATGGCGTCTTTCATGGCGCAAGGGTTCTTCACGGCACAGGGGTTCTTGCTGGCGCATGGGTTCTTTGCCCCCCAGGGTTTACACCCGGCTTTGCAGCCGGCCTTGCAATACTGCCCGGCCTTACACTTTCCTTTGCATGGGGAGCAGGGGCTACAAGCCGCAATGGCCAGACCGCCGCCAGTGCCCAACAGGGCCGTCATCACGGCCGCCGACCACCAAGCGGCGCGACGGTGTTGGCCGGTGCTATGAATTGCTTGCGCTAGAGCGTGTGTTTTTATCATGACGTCTCTCTCCGTTCAGGAGTTATATTGCGGACCCTCACAGCCCACCCCCGCTCACCGGAGCGGTTAATATTTAGACACCTTGACCACCCAATTGTTACAAACTTTATGGCAAGCCTCAGCGCGAACGGGGCATGCCTCAACACAGGCTTTACACCGGTGTCTGTGCTACTAATAAACAAAGGTTTCTGATTGGGAGGTTCCATGCTACTGAGTTGGTTAACGCGGCGACTGGCAACTTACTTATCGAAAGAGGTTTCCCGTAATTCCATTCGAACCTCGACCTGGGATGCGCTGGTAAACGCCCTTCAGCCCGGCGATGTATTACTGGTGGAAGGAACTACGAGGATCAGTGTGGCCATCAAGTACCTGACCCAATCGACCTGGTCTCACGCGGCACTGTATCTGGGGCCGAATGCCGGGCTCGGCACTTCGACTGACGGTGAAGCGTACACACTGGTTGAAGCTGACCTTGAAAAAGGTATTCGGCCATTGCCCCTGTCACACTACCGACAATCACATACTCGGATCTGCCGCCCGGTGGGGCTCTCCGATCGAGAGATTGGCACACTGACCGACTACGCCCGCAGTCGCATTGGCCACCAGTACGATATGAGGAACGTCTTTGATCTGGCGCGCTACTTGCTCCCCACGCCGCCCGTGCCATCACGCCACCGGCACAAACTGCTTGTCTTTGGCAGTGGCGATCCCACACGGGCAATCTGTTCAACCTTTATCGCAGAGGCCTTTCAGTTGCTGCGGTACCCCATTCTGCCGGTGGTAGAACTGCTGCCGGCGGATGATCCGGACTGCGACAACTGCATTCGGGAGCAGTATCGAGTTAAGCATCACTCGCTGTTCACCCCAAGAGACTTCGACGCTTCGCCCTATTTCCGGATCGTGAAACCGACGATCGAGATGGACTTCGATTACCGCGCCCTGAACTGGAACGATGACGATCCAGGAGCAACACTACCGTAGTTCCGGGAAGTTTTCTGGCCGGTTCAATTGCCATTCGTAGACACTGAAATCGAGGCCCTGAGCCTGTTTAATCTGTTCTTCCCGGTCAGGCTCTACCCACTTAAGAATGAACGCCCTAAGCGAGCCTTCAGCCTCAACAAAGTCGTTCTCGTACCAGTTGAGCAACTCGGTAACAAAGAGTTCACCCGACTCGACCTTGAGATGGCGCGGGGTATTGAAAGCCCTCCGGGTGTTTTCTGCCAACAAGATCTCCAGATTATGCTCTGTATACGGTCGATTTCGTAGCGGAGGGCAACCGGTAGACGCGCAATTCACCGCAAAGTGAACCCGGGCATCCTTCCAGCCTTTAGCTTTATATGCATCGCCGAGCAAAATTCGCTTCTCGATGCCATCCAGGCTCAGGTCACGACCACCCACGTTAAAGATTTCACGCTCGAACACCGAATCCACAAATGGATTAATTCGCCCGCCGTAGTCCCACACAGATGACACTAATTTGCCATTGGGCCTATCGGACAGAATTTTATCGATCATGAAAAAGTTATAGGCGTTGATCCAGAAGGCGATCGATTCATTTCGGTCTTTCAGGTTGGTCGGATCAAAATTGGCCAAAGCCTGTCTCTGTGTCTGCAGCAGGCGTTCGGTGCTGCCATCAGCAAGCGCACCGGCATAATCAAAGGCCGTCACCAACCCGTTGCCGGGTAACGTTCGTTCGATAACGTGCTGGCTCAGCAGTGTCTGGAAGGGGGCATAGAGTGCTTCTGTGGAATCGGCCCGCACGGGCATCACACCGATCAGCAACAGCGCGACTAACCAAGTTGAACAATGAACCTTAAATGACATCGGGCATCTCCGGACAGTGGATACAGATACCAGACTCACTCCGGGCCAGATTGTTACACCCTCCGCCGACACACAGTCCTGAAGGAGGGTGCGAAGGGCTTAGCGCAACTCAGGATTGAGGGTGTAGGTACCGGTTACCCGAGCACTGGCCAATACATGGCCGGCCATAGCTTCACGCACAGCGTTGCCGTCAAATTCGCCGGACAGATTCAGGCTTTCGACATCCAGTGCGTGCACTTCAAAGTGGTAGTGGTGGATGATTTCATCGTTCCATGGCGGGCATGGGCCATCGTATCCGGCATACGTGCCGGCCATATCGGGGTTGCTTGCCAGAAACTGAGTGTAGTTATTAATCCCGCGCACGCCCACCGCTCCCGGGCCAAACGGCTTACCTTTCGGGCTGACGCCATCGCTGTCTTCGCCTTCCGGAATTCTGCTGGTCGTAGCGGGCACGTCTACCAACAGCCAATGAAAGAAATCCACCCGAGGCAGGTCAGCGGGTATGGTCTTGCCTTCCTGGTTCACATCATCGGCCACACTGGGCACGTCCGGGTCGAACATCATCACGACGAAACTTTGGGTGCCTGCGGGGGCACCTTCCCAGCTCATTTCCGGGTTGCGGTTGGGCCCAAAGCTCATGTGGTTATCGGGATTGAACACGCCAAACGCGAACTTCTCCGGTACCGGACGCCCTTCTTCAATACCACCAACCTCTAATTTCACGGTCTTATCTCCTGTTGATCGTTCCTTTCATCGTCATAGCCTAGCTTATACCCAAGCTGAACTGGTGCACAGTGATACGCGGTGCACCGAGCATCCCGGCTCAGGTTAACAAACGTTTTAATTCAAGCAAGGCAAACACAACCCACTGATAAATATATACTTTAGACGTAATACGAACAGCCACCTAATTGCCTTGTATTGATTTTGCCGCTACTATGTAAGTCCTCACATGCCCCCGTCCAGCTGGGATCAGAAGCGATAGCCAAGCATTTTTCAGTCCGCTCAAGAGTGTTTGGCTTTCACTTCTTTAAGGTTTCACTGTTATGGAAAGTCTGCACCACATTGTCGTTGTCGGCGGCGGAGCTGGGGGTTTAGAGCTTGTCACCGGTCTCGGCAACAAACTCGGCAAAAAGAAAAAAGCGCGAATTTCTCTGGTCGACGATGGCCTGACCCACGTCTGGAAACCCCTGTTGCACGAAGTGGCCTCTGGCTCGCTGGATGCCAGCACTAACGAAGTCAATTACCGGGCTCACGCTCGCAAGCACCACTACGAGTTCCAACTCGGTCGTATGAGCGGCCTCGACCGCGCACACAAAGAACTCGTCATCGCCGCTTTCCACGACACTGAAGGTAATGAAGTGGTTCCCGAGCGGCGCCTCAAGTACGACACTTTGGTTATCGCCGTCGGCAGCACCGCCAATGATTTCGGCACGCCCGGTGCTCAAGAGCACTGTTTGTTTCTGGACAGTCTCCAGCAGGCTCAACGCTTCCACAACTTGTTGCTCAACGCTTTCCTCCGAAAGAACCACGAAGCACTTCAGGGGGATCCGCACGCCCTGAACATCAGTATTATCGGCGCCGGTGCCACAGGCGTGGAGCTGGCAGCAGAACTCCGCCTGGCATCCCGTGAGCTACCGGTGTACGGGATGAACCATCTCAAGTCCTCGGATGTCTCTGTGAGCGTGATTGAAGCCGCAGATCGGATTTTGCCTGCCTTGCCCGGCCGTTTGTCCGCCGCTGCAACGCAAGAACTTGAGCGACAGGAAGTGAAGGTTCTGACGGGCCAGCCTGTCAGCGAAGTACGAAATGATAGCCTGGTCATGAAAGATGGCTCAGAAATACCTTCAGACATGACCATCTGGGCCGCCGGCATCAAAGCTCCAGCGTTTCTTGCTGAGCTGGAAGGCCTGGAAACCAACCGGGGCAACCAATTGGTGGTCGAGCAAACCTTGAAAACCACCAACGATGACCATATCTACGCCTTTGGCGACTGTGCAGCCTGCCCGCAACCCAACTCGGAACGTCCGGTGCCACCAAGGGCTCAGGCGGCTCACCAACAAGCCGATGCTCTGTCCAAAACCTTGTGTAACCGTCTGGAAGGCAAGGACCCGGTACTTTTTGTCTACAAGGATCACGGCTCCTTGATCAACTTCAGCCACTACACCACCGTAGGCAACCTGATGGGCAACCTGTCTGGTCGCAGCATGTATATTGAGGGCAAGGTAGCACGGCTGTTCTACGTCTCGCTGTACCGGATGCATCAAGTGGCTTTGCACGGATTTCTTCGCACCGGTGTCATCTGGCTGATGGATAAAATCAGCCGCGCGATGCACCCTCGGCTCAAGCTTCACTGAGCGTAACAAGGGCGCTACCAATGCGGTAAGTCCCCCTGCATAATGTCAGTTCAAGCAACACTCAGCCCGGGCCTGTGTCCGGGTATGCTTTCAAGTCTGGAGTCTCATGGATCCCACGTTTACGCTCATTGGCGCCCTGATGCTGGTCTTCAGCATTGTTCTCAGCCCTCTCTCCAGCCGGGTAGGCATGCCTGTGCTGCTCGTCTTTTTGGGTGTGGGTATGCTGATGGGCGAGGATGGTCCCGGTGGTATTGAATTCGACGATGTCCAGCTTGCGGTCATCATCGCCAGCCTGGCCCTGGCCGTCATCCTGCTCGACGGCGGCATGCGTACCCGGGCCGAGACCTTTCGGGTTGGGCTGAAACCCGCGCTGTTACTGGCCACGGTGGGTGTAGCCATGACAGCCGTGGGCGCAGCCGTCGTTGCCTGGTGGGTCTTCGACCTCCATTGGCTGATGGCGCTGCTGATCGGTGCGATCATCTCATCGACCGACGCAGCCGCCGTCTTTTCATTGCTGCAAGGCCGGGGCTTGCATCTGAATGAGCGGGTGAGTGCGACGCTGGAAATCGAATCCGGTAGCAACGACCCGATGGCCATATTCCTGACCCTGATGCTGGTCACCGTGATCAGCGAACATCAAGACGGAGCCTTTGCTTCCGGGCTGCTCATGTTGCTACAGCAGTTCGGCATTGGCGCGCCCGCCGGCTTGCTGGGCGGGTATCTGATTGTTGCCTTGGTTAACCGGATTCATCTGACCCCAGCGCTCTATCCACTGCTGGTGGCGGCAGCTGGCCTAGCGGTATTTGCGGCCACGAATGCCGTGGGCGGCAGTGGCTTCCTGGCGATCTACCTGAGCGGCGTGGTGATCGGTAACCGACAGGTCAAGATGATGCCGATGATCCTGCAAGTCCATGATGGCTTAGCCTGGTTGGCGCAGCTGTGCCTGTTCATGATACTCGGTCTGTTGGTCAGCCCCTCGGAACTGGTGCCGCTGGTCGGTAGTGGCTTGATTCTGGCCTTCACACTGATTTTTATCATCCGGCCAGTCACCGTGATGGCTACGCTTTGGCCGTTTGGTTTCAACCGCCGGGAAATCGGCTTTATCAGTTGGGTCGGTCTACGAGGTGCAGTGCCTATTGTGCTCGCATTGTTCCCGGTGCTGGCGGATTTGCCAGACGCAAAACTGGTGTTCCATGCAGCCTTCTTTATCGTTCTGGTCTCGCTGCTGGTGCAGGGAACCACGATGGCGCCTTTGGCCAGAAAACTGAAACTCGAGGTTCCAGCCAGTGAAGCACCTTTCCGTCGTTTCCCGCTGGATGTCCCGGCCACCGGCGACCATGAATTGATGCTCTTTCCTCTACGCGGAAAAAGCTGGAATAAGCCCAAAAAAATCAGCCTGTTGCGCCTACCCGGGGACACCGCTGTGGCGGGCGTATTCAGAGACCGTGAGTGTCTACAACCTCGCCCGGATCTGGAAGTCAGCGCCGGTGACGTACTCGCCCTGTTCGCAACCCCGGTTGGCGTGACGGAACTCAGCAAAGTGCTAAGCACCCGGCAAACGCCCGACCATCTGGCCGAAAGAACCTTCTTTGGGGACTTTGTCCTTAATGGAGACGCGCTACTTGGCGACGTTGAGCAGGTCTATGGCATCGAGCTTGAAGAACTGCCACCTGAGCTGACGCTAGCCAAATGCTTCGATCTTCGCACCAAAGGGCATCCGGTGGTCGGTGATATCGTGACTATTGGGCCGGTATCGTTGGTGGCCCGAGCGATCGAAGACAACCGTGTAACGAAGGTCGGCCTGAAAATGGAATCCTGACCGGAAACTGTGCAGGGCTACCTAAAGCCAACAAATGTAACAAAACCCTCTTACCAACAGCCCTGCCCGCTGTGCTATAAAATCCATGTACAAAATTTAACGTTATCAGCGATAGTGCGGCTTTATGATTTTTCGACGAATTCTGACAGCTCTGCTCCTTTTTCTACCCGGCCTGGTCACAGCAACCGAACTGCTGGCCCGGGCTGATGAGCGGATGCTGATGCCCGAGCCCCAAGCAACGCATTTGTTCGATATTACCGAGGTGCTGGTCAAGAAAAGTGAGCGGCGCCTTTACTTGCTCAACGGCGAAGAAAAAGTCAAAAGCTACCGGATTTCTCTGGGCGACAACCCGGTTGGCCACAAGCTCTATGAAGGCGACAAACGCACCCCCGAAGGCAGCTATCTCCTTGACTGGCGCAACTCTAACAGCGATTTCTACAAATCGATTCACATTTCCTATCCCAGCCCCGAAGATAGAGACGCAGCAGAAGCCTGGGGTTTGAAGCCCGGCGGTAGCATCATGATTCATGGTTTGCCCAATGACGCCGGCGACCTGGCATTTGCCTTCACCGGCCTGGATTGGACCAACGGCTGCATTGCCGTAACCAACGAAGAAATTGACGAGATCTGGGAGCTGGTTGATGACGGCACCCCGATCCGGATTCTGCCTTGACCCCCATAGGCTCACGACTGTTTGGTGAACCGCTCATTACGTTGTTGTCATAAGCTATGGAAATTCCCCTATACCGAGTTAACATTTTCGCTCAGAGTGTTTTACACTGTTAAAAGACTCCGGTAGTCAATGCTTACAAGCTTGACTGACAGGAAGTCGTCCGACTGACTTCCGGGTCTCAGGAAATAAAACGACCAATAAGGGGATTTATAATGCGTAAACTGACGATCGCTGGGTTTGCAATGGCCGCTGCTCTGACTGCAGGCTGTGCTACAACTGATCAAGCTGCTATCGACGAAGCCAATGCAACTGCAAGCTCCGCCGAGCAAACTGCTAACAATGCTCTGAACACTGCGAACAGCGCTTCTAAGTCTGCTCGCACTGCTCAGCAGACTGCTGAAGAAGCTCTGGCTGCTGCCCGCGCTGCTCAGAAGTCCGCTAACGAAGCGAACGAGCGCGCCAAGCGCATGCTGGAGCGTGCCAGCCAGAAGTAAGGCTGACGTTTAGCATGAAAAAGGCCGGTAAAACCGGCCTTTTTTTGTGTCAGAAATACAGGGTTTGCCCGGATTCCGTTTTTACTTTGGACGTCGCTTTATCTGAGCTTTCATCCGCGGCGACTTGAGTCAGCTTCTCACCGATCATTCTGGGAATGCCATCGGCCTGATCAACCGCCACCTCAATGGCCATTCGTTTGACCTGAGCCTCCGGATGTTGTTTCTGGAATGCTTCTACTTTCGCCATCGCCTGACGCCATAGCTCTTCCCGATCTTCCGACGTGTAGACTTCACGGGGGCGGTGTACTTCAAGCCAGATTTCACCACCCGATGCTCCCACCTTCACCGGCTCACGAATAACCTGAACGGGGGTGCCTTTTGAAACCTGATAGGCGAAACGCGAAATGTCTTCGTTGTACATGCGAAAACAACCGTGACTAACCGCCATGCCAACGCCAAATTGCTTGTTGGTGCCATGAATCAGGTAGCCTTTCTCACTGAGCATCAGGGCATGACTGCCCAGCGGATTATCTGGCCCCGGCGGAATCATGCGTGGCAGATAATCGCCCGAGGCTTCATACTCCGCCCGAATACTCGCCGGCGGGTACCAAGCAGGGGACTCCAGTGGCATGGTGACCTCTGCATTGGTCAGCGGGGAAGGGTTGTCTTCGGTGCCAACACCAACCGGATACACCTGCACGCCGGCCTCTGTGAAGTAATAGAGACGGTATTCCGCCAAATTGATCACTATGCCCTTACGATCGGAGTCCGGCAGAACGTACATTCTCGGCAGCGTAATCTGGGAGCCTTCGCCCGGTAACCATGGATCAATGCCCGGGTTCGCCTTCACCAACTCCAGATACCCCAGCGCCAGCTCGTTACCGATACCAGCAAATGTGTCTTCGTATGCAGTGGTGAACACCTGAAGATTGCCTGCCAGATCACCGTTCACTGGAAAGGTTGGCACCCGGGGTGAGCGATCGGGCTTTGCACTGGCTGCGCCTTCGCCAGAGCCAGCCGCATACAACGTTGGCGCCAGCAGCGCCAGGCTCAGTACCAAAGATAGAACGTATTTAAACTGCATAACACTCCACGTCTGTTAAAGACCGGTTCGTATAACTGACCGGCACTCGGCTTCAGAGTTCATTCTGAATCGCCAGGGCCACCTAGTCGTGTACCAAGTGCAACCCATTATATCTGCATCGCTAGCCGCCAACACTACGAGGCCGAGGACATCCGGGGTATCTTGCATTTTCGTAACGCTGCAACGCTGATTAAACGCGCATCTTCCATATCGGAATGGCCGCCAACGAGACAAAAATTGCGACCAACCACCAAGCAGACTCAAAGGCCTGCAGCGTAGGTATGCCGTTCTGATGCTCGCCAAATTCGATGGTCAAAGCCACCACGTTGACGCCCAAAGCCCCGCCAAGTTGCCGAGCAAAATTGATACTGCTGGAGCCCGCAGCCATTTGCTCCGGAGGCAGAGGATTTAATGCGCCCATAGACAGAGCTGGTAGCATAAAACCTATACCGACACGGCCAATGACGGCCCAAAATGCCAGCCAACCGAAGCCCGCGTATTGGCCGGTTGTGGCAAACAGAATCGCCGAAGCAGCAAACACCCCGATTCCAAACAGAACCAAACTTCGGGCACTCTGCTTATCGGCCAACCTTCCGGAGAGCGGGAAGATAAGCCCGAGCACAACCCCTGCCGGCAACATCAGCAAACCCGCTTCGGTGGCCGAAAATCCCAGCGTGGTCTGCACAAAGAGGGGAATCAGGTAGGTTGACCCAAAGAGCGCCAGCCCCAGCGCCATTGCCCCGATCGTAGCGTAAAGGAACACTGGTTGTTGCAACAGAGCAAGATTCACCAACGGGTGTTTGATCCTCCGTTCGCGAATGACAAAAGCCGTCAGTAACAGCGTAACGGCAAGCGCCTGGATAATCACCCGCAACTCTTGGCCATCCAATGCCTGCAAACGAGTCATGGTCTCCAATGCCAGACCCACAATCGCGCCCAGCATCACAAGCCCCGGCCAATCAAAGGCGTAGCGTGCAGGCCGGGATACTGGAATAGGCAAGAACCGCCAAGCCATCAAAACGCCGATCAGGGTAACCGGAGCAGGGGCGAACATGACGTAACGCCAATTGAACTGATCTACAAGAAAACCGCCGAGCACCGGCCCCAGCGCGGGCGCCAGAATCACACCCATGCCATAAATGCCCATGGCCTGGCCACGCCGGTCGGCAGGGAAAATCCGGAACACGAGGTACATGCCCATAGGCTGCATCAGGCCAGCCATGGCCCCTTGACCCACACGCGCGGATATCAGCTGTGCCGGAGTTTCGGCAAAGCCTCCCGCAATGGATATCACCGCAAACAGTGCCATCGCGGTCGCAAGCGTTTTACGCACCCCGAAGCGGTCCAGCAACCAAGCCGAAGCGAGCATGGTGGTGGTCATGGCGGCAATGAACCCGGTTGCTAACCAGTGGACGGTAACCTGGCGCAGGCCGAATTCCAGCATGATGTCGTGAAGCGCAACGTTGACTACAGTTGCGCTGAGCACAGTTGCCATAGTACCCAGCACAACAGTGGCCACGGCCAACCACCGCCAACGGTCACCGTAGCGGGATTTCAGCCCCTGAACAGAATTATCGGCCAAGGCTCATTTCTGCTTTTCTGCGTTTTCCATAATTTTATGGAAAATTGCGAGTGCGCCCTCGATTTCCTTATCAGAAATCCCTTCGAGCATTTCTTCACGCAGTTCTGTCGCGCGTCCGGTCAGCTCATCCATAAAGTTCACACCTTCTTCCGTCAGGTGCAACCTGCGGGCGCGGCGGTCCTTCGGGCAGGCGCGACGTTCGATCAGTCCCTGTTGTTCCAGGCTGTCCAGCAGTCGAACCAAAGTCGGGTTTTCAATCGCCATCAAACTGGCCAATTCTCGCTGGGTCAGACCTTCACCGCCTTGCTGCAGATACACCATGGTGCTCCAGCGAGCCTGTGTTACCCCCAGATCTTTCAATCGTTCATCCAGCATTTTGCGCCAGCGACGAGTAACACGAGCAACCGCAAACGGGAACTGATCTCTCACAATTTTCACTCCTTAATGGCTCGACGTTTGCGCCCAAAAGGGCAAGACGCTAACGGTACAAGAATTTTACCAATAGTAAGCTACTGGTTGAGATTAGAAAAGATTCAAATGCGACATCAAGCCCAAAAATACGCCAAAAGCCTCAATGAGGTTGGCGCATCTCAGCCTGCATCTCCTCGGCTTCCGACGACTCGCAGAATTCCTCGTTACGCGGATCGATTTCCGAAAGTACCGCCGAGGCTTCCGGCATAGCAGGTACAAAGTGCTCCTGTTCCTCCACCGGCACATCATCGGTCTGCCTGATCCGGTAACTCGTAATAACGGCCAGCAAGAGCAAGAACCCTGCGTTGCCGTAAAACAGTCCGGAAGGCCCCAATACATTGACCAGCTCTGCCATGGTGATCGGGCCAACAACACTCCCGATACCGTAACTGAGCAGAAGTGTCGCACTGGCAGCCACTATACGGTTGCTGTCCATCCGGTCGTTGGTGATCGCAACAGCGATGGGATACAAGGTGGCCGACAAGCCGGTAAAGATAGCCACCAGCGCAGTCAGCACCAGAAAACTCTCTGCTCCGGTCATTGCCACACCAATGGCCGCGGAAGCGGCCATCAGCGAAACACAAAACATAACCCGTCGGCGATCAAACAAATCGCAGATTCGCCCCATAGGCCAAGCCAACAACATCGCCGCAACAATTGCCGAAGCCATAAACGTGGAGGTCATGCCGACATCCAGCCCGACCAGCGTGGCGTACACCGGCCCCAACGCGTAAAAACCACCAATCAAGACCCCGCTCACCAAAGCACCCGCTACACCTGAAAACGACTCTCGGGCTAACTTGATCACGGACATGCGACTGGCGTGCTCGATCGCAGGCGCCTCCATTCGGGTCAGCGACAACGGAATCACTGCCAAGGTCAGCAAAATGGCGGCCAACGAGAATGGCAGGAAATCCACCGGATTGCCCACATTCACCACGAGCTGACCGCCAGCTGCCGACAGATAAAATATGATCTGGTAAACCCCGAACAGAGAACCGCGATTGGTATTGGTTGCCCGGCTGGAAAACCAGCTTTCAATCACCACCAACACGCCGGCGATACTGAACCCGGACAACACTCGCAGCATCGCCCAAAACAGAGCGGACACGGCCATCGGATACATCAATGCAGCAACAGCGGCCATCGCCGCGAAAACCGCGAAGGCTCGAATATGACCCACACGGCCGATGATGTTGTGAACGTAAAGGGTGCCGACAACAAAACCAATGGAGTAACACACCAGTACCCAACCGATGATATCCGGCGACACCTCTTCGATACTCAGACGAATACCCAACAGCGTCATTAAAAACGCATTGCCACTGACCAGAAACACAATGCTCAGAAGCAATGCCGACAGAGAAGCTACCATTCGGGTCATGACTGACTCCGCATAATCAATAAGGGGGCGTGCTCAAGAGAAGGATAGCAACATTATCCTTGGCCGGCTGAGCGGAATTTAATCAGGCTAACGGATTGCCGAAACTAGGGAGATGCCGAGACTTGTATTACACTGGCCTTGATTTGACATTCTTTTACATTAATGGGCCGTAACAGACCCCTAACCCCCTAACGGGTAAGATAAATAAGAAGCTATTTACTGGATTGAGAGCGCCTGGTTATGAAGAAAACGGATTGGCCCATTCGTTGGGATCTCTTGCTTCGCTATCGACTCATTGAAACCATTGCACTATGGGAAGGGCGCCTGACGACCAACCATATCTGCCACAGTTTCGGTATTGGTCGCCAGCAGGCCTCCAAGGACATCAACACCTACCTGAGAGAGGTGGCGCCGGGTAATCTGGTGTACGACCGACATCTCAAAGGCTATGTGCCGTCCAGCAGCTTCAAACCCGCTGTCACCCATGGTGAGGCCTCTGAATATCAGGACCTGCTTGCCCAGCAGCAAAACCTCAACGCCTCTCTTGCCGAGCTGGAACTGGGTATGCCCGGTAACACGGTAATTAGCGGGCCAGGCCGGTACGTTGCACCGGAAACCATGCGCGCCGTAGTCACGGCCACCCGCTACAAACGCCAGCTGAAAGCGAATTACGTTTCCCTGAGCCGACCCGAGGCCGCCGAAAGTGTACTCGAGCCTCATTCGTTGGTGTGCGCTGGCAACAACTGGCATGTTCGCGCCTGGTGCAGTTCCAATCGAGAGTTCCGGGACTTCGCACTGAGCCGCTTTCAGGATACCCCTGAAGCACTGCGCCAAAAATCCCGCTACACCGCCCAGCAGGATGAAGACTGGCAACGCAGAGTGACACTCGATATCGCACCGGACCAACGCTTGACCGCCGCTCAGCAAAAAATCGTCGCTCGAGACTATGGCATGGAAAATGGCAGTCTTCAGGTCGAAACCCGGGCAGCGCTTGCACCCTACGTACTGTCACAGCTTGGCATTACCTTCGACAGTAACCACCCAGATCCTCTGGTGCAGCAGCTGGAACTGATCAACCCTGACCAACTGGGCTTCGGGAGTAAACGTGAACAAGCACTTAAAGCGGTGGCTGGCCTTTAACCGACAGGCTTCGTGATCAGAACCTTCTTAGCGCCCCTAATCGCCGCTGCCGGACTGCTTTTTTTGACCGCAGGCCCGGCAGCATCCGCACCAGACCGTTGCGGCACGCCAACCACGGCGATTCATCAGATTCAGAGTGCCGACTCACACTCGCCTCTCGCAGGTCAAACTGTCTCGATCGAAGGCATTGTGACCTACACTGCCAACCACAAAGACAGCTTTAACGGTTTCTATATTCAACAAGCCGACGCCGAAACGGATAACAACCCCGCCACCTCCGAAGCGCTGTTCGTGTATACCCATCACACTGCCACCCCTGGCCAAAGGCTGCGGCTGACCGGCTCGGTTAAAGAATTCCATGACCTCACAGAACTGGTGAATGTCCGTCATCTGATCGTCTGCGGCCAGGAGCCGCTTCCTGAGCCGGTAAAGCTCTCATTGCCTTGGCAGCACGCGCCCGAAAGCCTCGAGAACATGCGAGTGTCCTTCGTCACACCACTTACGGTAATCGAGCATCACAATCTCGCTCGGTACGGGGAACTGACGCTGGCCAAGGAAGACCAGATAATCCCGACGGAATATCTAAAACCCGGTACTCGCGCCGTTGCACAGGCAGGCATCAACCGGGAGCATCGAGTTCTACTGGATGACGGACAAAGCACCCACAACCCCATCCCGGTGCCGTGGCTGCAACTGGGCAATGACAACACGGTACGCGCTGGCGATAAGGTGACCGGCCTAAGCGGGGTATTGGATTACCGCTTTGGTCAGTGGCGGCTTCAACCAGAACAGCGGCCCCATTTTTCTCGGCCCGAACCGCGGCCAGCGGCTCCACCAAAACCTTCGGGCGATGCGATCCGGATCATGGCTCTGAACCTGCAAAACTATTTCAACGGCGATGGGGAGCATGGCGGTTACCCAACCCCCAGGGGCGCCAGCAACCTGCAAGCCCACAACCACCAACTCCGTCGCCTGACAACGGCCATCAGGCTGGCCGCCCCCGACATTGTCGCGGTCACAGAACTGGAAAACGACGGCGATGATCCCCGTAGCTCGCTGGCCCAACTCACAAGAACGCTCGGTCCCTCTTGGCGCTTCATAAAGACTCCCGACAGGGATGGCTCTGACGCCATTCGTACCGCCTTGCTGTTCCGATACGACCGGGTAAGACCGGAGGGCAACGCCCTGCGCCTCAATAAAGATATCTACCAACATCGCGGCCGTCCGCCACTCTCGCAGACGTTCAGCCCCGTGACGGGCGGTAAATCAGTACGAGTAGTGGTCCCCCATTTGAAATCGAAGTCCTGCCGTAACGCAGACGGACCGGATTTGGATCAGCATGATGGCCAAGGCTGTTTCAGCACCTATCGCACCCGGGAAGCACGGGCAATCACGCGCTGGCTTTCAAGCTTATCCACGCCGGACAATTTTGCCGGCACACTGATCACCGGAGATCTAAACAGCTATGCCCTCGAAACGCCCCTGGTCACTTTTCGCCAAGCGGGCTACACCAGTCTGGTGCACCATTTCCATCCCTGCACACCCGATAGTTGCAGGTATCACAGCTATCGTTACCAAGGCGAGAAAGGTTCACTGGACTACGCACTCGCCACGCAAGTCCTCATTCCCCACGTGATGGCAGCAACCATCTGGAACATCAACGCGGATGAGCCTCGGGCTCTGAATTACCAAAGCGCCCCGGACCTCAGCGGGCCTTGGCGTGCTTCTGACCACAACCCTGTGATCACCGATCTTCAGCTCTAATGCTTTGCGTCCAAGGTGGCCTTGCCGCCCGCACAATCAGGCATCGCAGCAATAGTCCCACAGGATCCTCCCGCTACACTGAAGTTCAATACACCATGATCAGGCTAGTCTTCGATGAAAATTCCAACCCCTAACGTTTGGCCATTGGCACGTACCGGGCAACGCTGGCTGTTACGCGCTAAGCGGCGAGAAACCTCGGTAGATGGACACCGTCTGGTTTATCTGGAAAGAGGCAAGCCCGGGCCCGACAACCCTACGTTGGTGCTGCTACATGGTTTTGCCTCAATGAAGGAAAACTGGGCCTTCTGGATGCAGCAGTTACCTTCGGACTGGCATTTGCTGGTGCCCGATTTACCGGGGCTCGGCGAAAGCCAATACCGCCCCGATGCTGACTACGGTTACGTGAAGCAAGCAGAGCGGCTTAGTCATTGGTTGGCTGAGTACGCCAGCAATAACCTGCATATCGCGGGAAGTTCCATGGGCGGAGCGATTGCCGCCGTGCTGGCCCATGAGCTGAAAATACCTCCCCGCACGGTTACGCTGCTTAACAGCGCCGGTATCCCGGAATCCCCCGATATTGCGAACAACCCGCCGGTTCGCCCGACTATTGACTCCGTGCTCATTCCGAAAGACTGGGCAGGCGTTTATCGTATGTTCAACAGCGTCGGTACCGGCAAACCCAGCCTTCCCGGTGTTGCCATGACCGGCCTGTTAGGCCCCGATCTGATGAAGCGACGGCAATCACTGCAACATATTTTTCACGACATGGTTACCGATCCGATAGCGCCCACCCGTTATCTTGGAAACCAGACTCCTCCGCTACAAATTCAGTGGGGCGATAAAGATACGATTACCCCAACTCGCTGTGTTGACTGGTTCAAGACAGCGACTCCGACGGCCGAAGTGCATGTGTTTCGCGGAGTCGGGCATCTACCCATGCTCGAGAGCCCGGGTCGCTCTGCCGCCGTGCTGGCCGGCTTCGTAGAGCGTCACACAAACTAGGACGATTACATCCGGCACTGCCCTGAATTGGCCTCTTCAGCTAATTGACCCGTCATCCAAGTCATGTGACTGGGCCAACGAAGGGGCCATAATCTAAACCTCTCACATAACAATAACTGTCAATATCGAGGAAATTCATGGGCGCCTCAGTTTCTAGGACACAGGATCTGGGCATGCCGGCCATTTACTTACACACTCTGGCCGAGCTGCTCCACACTATTGGAGTGGATGAAAAGGACTTGATTCTGCGCGTAGGGCTAGACCCAACGCGACTGAAATCCACCGACCTCAGAGTCAGCGAGTCCCAGGCTGCGGAATTTGTGACCAGAGCCATCGTCGAAAGCGGCGAGCCGGGATTGGGTATATTATTGGCACGAGAGCTCAAGCTGCCGTTGCATGGGGCACTGGGTACGGCGGTCATGAGCAGCCGCACGCTTGAAGAAGCCCTTGAGCTGATGACTCGCTATCTGACGCTTCGTGTACCCCACCTTAAAGTTCAAAAACACATGACCGGGTCCAGCGTCTGGTATGCGGTGAACTGCGAGACACAGCTCGGCTCCATTCTCAGCTTTATTCTGGATGCCGTTCTGTTCGGTTTCGTATCAATGGGCGCGCAGCTCCTTGGCACCGCTGTGCCAGGCCTGAGAATCATGAGGCGCGGGCCGGAACCGAGTCACTTCCACCGATTCCGGCGCATGATTGGCGTTCCCGTTGAATTCGGCGCTACCGAGGATGCTCTGGTCGTTCCCTCCAGCCATCTCAGCCAACCGACCCGTTTTAGCAATCAACAGCTGGCCGAAAGTTCAAGGGAACAATGCGAGCAAGCACTGCAGGAGTTAGAAGAGGTGGCAGGGGTTGCCTGCAAGGTGCGCAGGGTCATTGAAGCCAGCCATCCGTTTCCGCCCAAACTGGCGCGGGCGGCAAGCACGCTTTTCGTCTCAGAGCGAACGTTGAAACGTCGCCTGCAAGAAGAAGGGGCAAGCTTTCAGAGCTTGGTAGACGACGTGCGCCTCGAACGAGCTCAGGATTTGCTACAGAACACAACCATGAACCTGACTCAGATTGCGGATGCTCTGGGTTACGCCGATGCAGCAAATTTCACTCGTGCGTTCAAACGCTGGACCGGCATGAGCCCCAGTCAGCACCGCCTCGAAAATTTCAATCTGGCGAAGCAGGCCTGACCCGATTGCGATCAGTCTATGCCAATGATCTTGTGCATCTGCAAGGTCAAACGCCATTGGGGATGGGCCAGGCAATAGTCCGTCGCTTTACGGGTGTTGCTCTGTTTAACCGGGTCTGCAGCTTGCTCCGGTATCGAGGGCGATGCCATAGGCGACAAAAAGTAATGCCCCGCACGGATGCGGCCGGCAAATCGCTCGGGCATGGCCAGGGGCTGCGGATACACCAGCTTCAACTCATCACACTCGGTAACGACCACTTCGGCATCGGCCTTCGGGCTGACACACAACCAGTCGATCCCTTCCGGGGCAGGCAAGGTGCCATTGGTCTCGACACCTACCTCAAAGCCCGCGTCATGCAACGCCGCAATTAACGCTGCATCCAATTGCAATAGCGGCTCACCGCCGGTGCAAACGACGTAGGGTTTGCCCGGTGCGTCGGGCCAAAGGGCTCCAACATGTGCGGCCAGCGCTTCAGCGGTCTCGAATGTCCCACCATTCTGGCCGTCGGTACCTACAAAATCCGTATCGCAGAAGTTACAAACCGCCTTGTCCCGGTCACTCTCCCGGCCGTTCCATAAATTACACTTGCTGAACCGGCAAAAAACCGCAGCGCGGCCTGCCTGGGCACCTTCACCTTGTAAGGTATAAAACGCTTCTTTAACCCGGTACATCAGGCGCCACTCTCGTAAGCCAGAGGATCTTCAAGGCCGTGGGATGCAAAAGCCTCCAGGCGCTCAACGCAGGAACCACACTGGCCACACGCCTGTTCTCTGCCGTTGTAGCAGGTCCAGGTTTGACCGTAGTCCAGCCCCAGTTTCAGGCCCTCAGCCAGAATCTCGCCCTTGTCCATGCTCATAAACGGCGCTTTAACAGCAACCGACTCATAGTTAGCAACCCGGCACACCGCATCCATTTTTTCGACAAACTCCGGCCGACAATCAGGATAAATTGCGTGATCGCCGCCGTGGGCACCGTACCAAACGGCTTGTGCATTCACCGTGACGGCGTAGCCCGTGGCAAGCGCCAATAAAATCATGTTGCGATTGGGGACAACGGTCGCTTTCATACTGTCCTCCTCGTAATGACCTTCCGGCACATCAATATCGGCGGTCAATGCGGACCCGGACATCACCTCACTCATCGCTCGAATATCGATCACTTTATGAGGAATGCCTTCGGCTTCACACACTGCTCGAGCGGCTTCCAGTTCGCGCACGTGGCGCTGACCATAATTGAACGACAGGGCATGCACATTGAGGCCTTGAGCACGGGCGAGATGAAGCAAGGTAAAGGAGTCCATCCCTCCGGAGTAAATAACAACAACTGTGTCAGTCATGGAGCAATCACCGGGGTATATGAGGAATTGTCATCGAGGTTATACAAAGCGAGGGTACATTGTAACAGCGCTGCGACCTCTTGAGTTCGCACGAGAGAAAGATCAGGAGTAAACTCAGATGAAAATCTTCAACCGTCAGCGCCTATTCATGACCGTTAACGCAAGACCGGCATTCATCGATTTCGAAGCATCCAGTCTGGATTTGATCGCAAGCTATCCGATCGAGGTGGGCGTGTGCCTGTCAGATGGGACCCAACACAGCTGGCTTATTGATCCTCATAAAACCTGGCATGACTGGTCACCCCGGGCTGAAGCTATTCACGGCATCAGCCGTCAGGAGCTGGAAGACCAGGGCCAGCCCGTCTGGCATATCGCCGAGAGACTTAACGCAATATTGCCAGAGCAAGTTTTCTGCGATGCTTGGACCTTCGACAGCTTTTGGCTTCATCGCCTGTTTCGTGCAGCGGGCGTAACGCCCGCCTTTCAACTGGAATCCGTTTCCATGTTGCTAAATCCGGAACAGGTCCAGCTGTGGGCAGGTACTCGTCAAAAAGTGATCGAGGAACTGGGATTACCGATTCACCGGGCGGCCACCGATGCCCTCATTCTGCATCGGACCTGGCAACAGATTATTTGCTCAACTGAAGCCGAAGCGCGATAACTTCCAGACCTTTACGCGCCGTGTGCAGGGTCCAGTATGTCGCAACAACCATCAGGCTTGCGCCCACCATGGTAAAGGTCAGGTTTTCACCAACCGATTGTCCCTGTGCCAAAACCAAATAAACAGCAACGGCAACAACCAGTGCAATTTCCACGATAAAATCAGACACAAATTTCTTAACGGCAGGTGCGGGTTCAGCGGGCATTTTCTTAGGTTTCAACCTCTTCGTTCGTAACAGGTGGACGATGTTTAGTGTGCAAATTATCGCCAATTTCAAACCTTAAAGCTGTACGAACTAGTGGCTACGAATTAACCGAGATGGCATTTTGAGCGCAAAAAAAAGCGCAGTCATAAAGACTGCGCCAGAAAGGAGAGATCCAATCGACACCTGATCAGGTGTCGCGGATTACACAACGTAAAAACACGTGACAGAGCAAATTATGAGTCCACAACCCATAGCTGTCTGTACGCGTTTGCCGAATTGCCGAGGCTATTGCAAACCCTGCAATTGGCTATACACTGGTGCCCGAACCGAATTCAAAGAGCTGATATGACCATCATGCGTTTCCACGACATTATTTCCACAATCGCAGGTTGCCCAGTAGGGCAGACCCAGCGTGCCATGGTGAAAGACATCTAACGGCTTTCGGTCAAGTCCCGGGAGCCATTGCAGCGACCGGGGCAGCTTCTCTGCCAAACCCCGGTTGCTTCAGGCTCCGGGGTTTTCTGTTGTTGCAGCAGCAAAAGGCAAGGAGAAGACAATGAAAAGACAACCAGCGCGGCGGGCCGCTAACCAGCCAATCAGCAACCGCAATGCCCCGGTCAGACGACCAGAGAAGCTGCCGCTACTCGATGCCATTTGCAAGAAGCTGAATCAGCGAGTCAATCTCGACGACGAACAGCGGGTGTTGGGTGTATACGAGCGAGGCTGGATTTTTAACGGCGTGTTGAGCAACCTCGGCGGTGGTGAGGCTCGTTATGTGAAAGCTTTGGCAACCCGCTATAACTCCTGGATTGCCCGCCAAGTCGCGTAATCCATAATGGGGGGGCGTATGGCTGAACCGGTCAATGGTGCCGGTTCAGTCCTTCAATGACCGCCATATCACCACCATGCACCATGGCAAAGTTGTTGACCACATCGTGGATTTTCTCCTGCGAATACGGTTTTACAACATAACCGTTCGCACCTGCGCTGATGGCCCGCTGAATACTTTCAATTGAGTCGTCTGCCGTCACCAGGACAATATGCTGTTCTTTTCGGGTCGCTTTAAACGCCGTCATCAACTCATGGCCATCGCCATCGGGTAGCCCCAAATCCAGCAACACAATGTGGAATTCGCTGGCATCGAATGCTGCACGTGCTGACGCCGCACTCTCGCACTCCATGATCTCTGTTGCGCCCGCCTTGTTAAGCATACCGACCAGCCGCTCTCGCATGAGCGGCTCGTCTTCAACGACCAAAACTCTAAGATCACTCATTAAACAACACCTCGTTCATTATTCTGCTCACTCAATACCCGTCGCGGCCCGTTCGTCGCGGCAAGTCCAGAGGTGGCTGATCAACCAGCCCTCGCTGTGCTGTGCTGTCCGAATAAGGATGCTGCAAGTCCCGCTCTGCCTGCCCGTTAACACTCGTGCGCGTTAGAATGTTGGCAATGCTCACCGCCGTGGTGTAGAGCGAGATGGCAATAATCAGCAGCACCGGCTGCACGAAAGCAACAAATCGCGGGATTTCTGCATCACTCGTCATGCTCAGCAGCAAGATGATTGCCGGCCCCAGCACCAGAAACAGCGTCAAAGCGATAAAGAACACTATACGCTCTTTATAGCGCCCGAGGTCCTGATTGGTAACCAGCCCCAACACAAATTTCCCCATCGCCAGTCCAGCAAGAATAACGGCGGCGATACTGAGATCTGGCTGCATTAACGTGTCATAGAGGTTGCCGTCCCAAAGCCTTTGCATGGCAATGATCAAAAACGGAAAGAGTACGAACAGGATATCGGCGTAAGTGCCGTACATCATGCTCAGTGAGTGCTGTTCCTGTCGGTGGCGATTTTCGGTCATACGTCCCTTCCTGTATCGTCTCCAAGCTCCCGATCAGTATCTGTCAGGGCCCGGTTGATCATGTCGTTGAGTTTGTCCAATCCGGCGTGAATACGCAGCCAATCTGGAGCGTCACTCCTGATATGTTGTTCAATGACCGCAGCTTGCTCAGTCAGCAACGGGTAACCCATCGCGCCCGCGGTGCCTTTAATCTGATGGTTTTCAATCTGCAAACGGGTTAAATCTCTGTTGGCCAAGGCATCGTTCATGCACTTTTGTCGTTCCGCCAACCCGGCCAGAAATCTCGATGATAAATGCCCAATATCTTCATCCACCACATCGGTAGCGCCTTTGTGCACGTATCGATCCAGCAATGCCTGCAGGTGCGTGTGATCAATCGGTTTGCGCAGAACACCATCGCAACCGGCGCCTAACAGAGCATCCGTTTCCGATTGGCCGCCTCCGGTAAAGGCAATGATTGGACGTCTGAACCCCGTCTGCCGCAACAGCCGCGTGGCCTCCACACCATCCATTCCGGGCAGATACCGGTCCATCAGCACAAGATGCACAGTATCGGACAACGCCGTGCGCACAGCCTCTTCGCCCGAGGTAACCATGACCGGATCAGCGCCAATGCGCTTGAGCATCCGCTCGACCAAACGTCGATTGTCATCATTGTCTTCCGCCACCAACACCCGCCCAATAAACTGCGGCCGAACCGGCTCGTCACGCTCAGCATTCCAACTCAAATACTCGGCCAAGGTTTGGTAAAACTGCTGTTTATCGATGGGCTTTGCCAAATAACCATTACACCCGGCCTTTCGATATTCAGCGATGTCTTCCGTCATCACGTTGGCCGTCAGGGCGATAATGGGCGTATTAACACCGGCCTCACGCAACGCGACCGTGGCGTCGCGCCCGTTCATGACTGGCATCTGGATATCCATCAATATCAAGTCGAACGGTTCTTTGGTCGCTCGTTCGAGCGCCTCGGCGCCATTGGGCACATGCACCAGTTCGGCCCCGGTCCGATCCACCAACAACGATACCAGGCGCTGGTTCAGCTCGTTATCTTCTGCGAACAAGATGCGACCACTCAGCTTAGGTGCTGCCACCATGGGTATGGCTCGGCGTCGCTCGATAAATTCGGAAGCGTCTTGTAAAAAATGCCCCCCTTCCAGTGACCCGGTGCTGATCGTTGCTTCAAATTCACTGCCTTCACCATAAGTACTGGCAACACGAATACTGCCACCCAACAACTCCGCCAAGCGGCGGGAGATACTTAAGCCTAAACCACTGCCACCATATTGCCGCGATATCGCACTGCTGCCCTGAGCAAACGGATCGAACAACCGGTGTATTTGCTCAGGTTTCATACCAATACCGGTGTCGACCACTCGGGCATGAAGAATTTCCTGTTCACGATCACAACGGACAATCAGGGAGATCGAGCCTGTTTGCGTAAATTTAAGAGAATTTCCGCACAAGTTAATAATGATCTGCCGAAAGCGAGTAGGGTCCGTATGGATTTTTTCAGGAAGCGGATAGTCACAGATGACGGTGAAGTCGAGTCCTTTTTCGTTGGCTTTCGGCTCGAAAAATGCCCGTATTTCATCCAGCATTTCCGGTAAGTTGACCAGCACCACATCGACAGCAAGCTTGTTGGCATCAATTTTCGAGTGGTCCAATATGTCGTTGACCAGCTCAAGCAAATGCCGGCCACTTCGTACCACCGTTTCAGCGCTACTGCGCTTTTCGCTTTCACTTAAGTCGGAGTCGAGCAGTGTCTCGCCGTAACCAATAATAGCCGCTAAGGGCGTCCGGATTTCGTGGCTCATGTTGGCTAAAAACTGACTTTTCGCCTGAGCCGAATTCCGGGCCAACTCTTTCTCCAACCGTTCCTGCTCTCTCTCGCGTTCGATCTGAAGCCGCTGATGACTTTCGGTGGCATCAATACAGGTACCTTCCAGATGCATCGGCATACCTTCAGCATCGTAGACGGTATGCAGCGAAATCGTTGCCCAACGTTCTTCGCCCTCAGCGGTAAGGTATTTGGCCTCCACACCTTTCACCGTGCCTTTTTTTTCCAGCTGCGCCACAACCATCCGCCTCAGCTGATCATCCGCGATACAGGTCTCCAGTACATCGGGATTGGCCTGCAATAGTTCGTGCCTGCTTCTGAAGCCTAAAAATGCAGCCATCGCGGGGTTCGCGGTCACAAAACGCCGCTCCGGGGACATTTGGAACACGCCTTCGATCACGTTATCGAACAGGGATTGATAACGCTGAAGATTAGCCAGGGCTCTTTTGTTCCAGGCCAGTGCTTCTCCTTGCACCTGCTTGATGCGGTCGGCCAACGCAAACGAAAACAGAATGACCTGAGCCGTCAAGCCGAACTGGGGCGTATACGTTGTAAAAGTATTGAGTGGAAGGTAACCAATGACCATCAGCCCATACACCCCAAAGCCAATCAACGCGGCCGCCCACGCGAAAAAGTATGCGCGTGCCGCCGGGTTGTAATAACGCCAGGACAGGTAACTTACGACAATCAGAATACTGCTCACCAGAATGGACGCCAGCACTATCCATTCCATGGTCACCGAATAAGGCATAAACAGCGCCAGGACAAACGTCGCCACCACCGCATAAAGGCACACCAGCAGAACCTTATCGAGGTCCGGCGATCGATGGCGGGTTTCCAAGAGCGAACGGGCCATCAACAACCCGAAAAACAGTGTGGAAATAATGTGGAAGTGGAGATATTCCTTATTCAGCAATACCGGTCGCTGATCAAACAATTGAACGCCGTGTACTTGCTCCGTTGCGGTAAATAACACCGCCGACACCAGATAGAACAGGTAATAAATGTTGCTTCGCTCGCGAACCGAGATAGCAACAAACAGGTTGTAAGCAAGGATAGCGAGAATGGCACCGAGCAGAAGACCACGAACCGCTTCATCGACAGAGACCTTAGCTATGTAACTATCACGAGGCCATAGGGTAATGGGCAATCGAAACGTGTTGATATTCGCGATCCGCAGGAAAACGGTCGTTGACGTCGCAGGCTCGAAGGTAAGCTGAAAGGTCGGGTTCGGCACCGCCAAATCCCGGTCGGCCCAATTATCGTAATAACCCGCGCGGCGCTCTTCCACCAAGCGACCCTCACGGACAACGTACAATCGGACATCATCCACCAGCGGCAACGCCAACTCCAACATCCAATCTGTGGGGCCTTGCAGCTCTTGCGAGTCTATATCGAGACGAGTCCAGTAGGCGGATTCCGTGTAACCAAAATTGAGCACGCCTTCATGGTGACGATTGAATTTGGTCAGGGGCAGATTGAGCACTTCCTCAAACGTCAGACTCTGGTCAGAGTCCTCAAGGTAAGCCAGACACCCGCTGAGATCGCGGATACCATCACTGCCATCCCCCAACGACAGCACGCCATCACGACAACCGGGCTGTGCCAGCGTCAGCGATGGTAAGGCAAAAGCGGCCAAAAACAGACCTATCAGGAACACCCGGACGCAAGTATCGCTTAACCGTTGCTGCAAAATGTGATCTCCGAGCGGGCAGCTGTCTACTTTATCGTTTAGTGTCAGCAGTCATCACTTTAGCTGTTCGCAATGGTTTTCGCACCCTGAGGTCGCCCGAAATGAGATCTGCTTTTATCTATGCCGCGCTATCCTTCGCCATCGTCACTCTCGCAGGCTGCAATTCAGAGAGCTCAAGCTCGTCTACACTGAATCCTGCCAGCAATGTCGATCTCACGTTCTCAACCTTTAATCTGACCAACACGCCTCAGGCGCCGGAAACCCTGAAGCACACGCTGTTCAGCGACTACTACCCAGGCATCGAGCCCAGCGGCGAAGACGATACTACCGAAAACCGAGAAACAGCCGAAGCAATCCGTCGCCACATCGACATATTCATCGGAGCTACCCCAGCCGAGGGCGGGAAAAGCTATACCAGCGTACGAAACCCACTGGATTTGATGAATCAGGTAATCAGTGTGGGCAGCGTGAGCAACTTCGATGACGGGCGACAGTACATCAGCGACCGCATCGGCCAAAGCACGGCTGGTAACTACAACACCCGCAGTGCCGGTGCGACGATTCGCTTCACGGACCAGGCGGCAACGAATGCTCAGCAAGCGCTCAACCACCGGGAGTGGCGTTACCAGACACTCGACTGGCGCTACGTCCCCAAAACGGCTGATGAAAGCAGCCTGGATGAAAAGGTCTACCGAAGCATTCAATACGTGGCTGGCAGCGTGGATGCTGCCGAACAGGACCAGCAACCCGAATTGATGAGCCTGCTCGCCGGGGCACGCTTCAGCGCACCGCAATTCAGCCCCACAGGTTACAACCCGCCGGAACTGGCCACGGCTGACTTTGTTAGTCGCAATCACGGCGGTATAGAGTTGCGTCAGGAGTTCATCGGCGACGCCCAGAAAGACACACTGTTTATTAAAAACAGCGAGCAACCCATCATCGATTACAACCGCCACGGAGTCGCGCTTGACGACACCAACCCCGACTGCCAACGGGTAGATCTGAACTACGCCATGAGCAAGGTGCAGATCTACACCTCGAATGAAGAGCCATCCAGAATACAGAACCCGAACGCAAACCCGGATGATTATGAAAGTTCAGAAGAGGTGCCGACAGTCCCCAATCCGGAATACTGCGTCAACCAGAGTGAAGACCAGGCAAAAATCAGTTGGAGCACGGTGCCGACGGCTCACCGCCAGTAGCCGCTACATATCCCAGTTTCGCAAGAAACCGCGCTTGCGCTCGATCATCCGCTCATAGGCAGAGATCATGATCTCTGCATGCGGAGCCTGAGTCAGCTTCAAGATTTCTATACGACGTTCCAATTTCCGGACTTCATCACACACGCGCTGCCGCACGTGGGTGCGGACACTGTCGTACTGCCCCAGCTCGACGCGGGAGACATCGGGAATCGGTATATTTGATCGGTTCATACAGCGGCACCTCATCCATTGAGATCGTTGAACATCCTAATTCACAACGCCATTTTGCCAGACTGTCAGACAAAGAACAATAAAATGACAGCGGCTTCATTTTATGCCGGAATCAGCCTTCTTTCGTGCTCAGGTAATATCGGGAACTGCTTGGTCACCGTATAGACAAAACGCGCGAGCGACGGGATGTGATGACCCACTATCGGGAACCCAGTGTTGAGAAGACTGACCGAAATATCCCTTGCTGAATCGGCCCAGCACATTTTGTTGATCAGTCCGATATGACCAAACGCATGCCGGCTTTGCGGGCCCCACAGGCCAACCGGATTACTGCCCAACATCATGCCTGCACTGAAGCGCATGGGTACCCACATCGTACGATCCAGCTGCATGGACCCAAACTGCTGGATGGCTCGACGAATGGTCAGTTCGCTACAAATACGCTTGCCTTGCCACATGCCACCGTTCAGCATCATCTGGAAAAAACGGTTCATTTCTTCTGCGGTGCCACACAAATTGCCAGCCGGGATGACGGCTTCTTGGAAGCGCAGGTCATTAGTGACCCGTTCGACCGTTTTAATATCGCCGCCCAGGGCCCGATTCACGACCCAGGACACCGGGAAGCGTGGCGTCGGGCCCGTAGCGTAGTTCGATGCCAGTTCATGCAGATGTTCCTGTGCCACGCCATAGGTAAACCATTTCATCCCCATGGGTTTGCGCAAATACTTGTCCAGGTAGTTTTCGATCGTGTCGCCGGTCACTTTCTCCAGCACCCGCTGAAGCACAAACCCGCCGGTAATCGCGTGATAGGCAACCTTGGCACCATCAACTTCCACCGGCTTGGCTTCGCAGAGCAGGCGCCATATTTCGTCTTGGTCCCAGAGCACATCAATGGGGGTCTCTTTGGCAATAGCCGGAATACCGCCCCGGTGAGACAAGATCTGGTGAACGGTGATCGTGCGCTTTCCGTTTTTAGCAAACTCAGGGCAATAGTAGGACACCGGATCCATGAGATTCACCAGCCCTTGCTCGGCCAGCATGTGCATGAGCAACGCGGTCACCGCCTTGGAAGCCGAAAAATAGCAGATCGGGGTTTCGGTACTCATCAGTTGTTTCGGCGTGGTCGAATCATCACACGGACCATTGCCATGGACATGGCCTATCGACCGGTGCAACACCTGTTCGCCGCGATACCTTAACGACAGCTGCATACCCGGATGAACACCGGTACGATACAGGGACTCCACACTCTGCCAGATCGACTCCACCGCCCCTTGAGATAGATTCACGCGCTCAGGGTGCTCACTGGCACTGTCGCGAAAAGTAATCGAGGAAAGGTCTCGGGGAACCTTACAGGTGTGCAAGGCTCGGCGGGCGAGTGAATGCATAACAAGCGCCTTTATTATCTGGTTTGCGGGTTATTCGCCGCCTCCGGGAGCTGCTTACCCCTGAAGTACGATCTTACGTCGCTTCATTATGTATCGACCGTATCGGCTGCGCTATGGCCACACAGTCGCGACCCTGCATTTTGGCCTGATACATCGCCTTATCGGCCTCTGCAGACAACCTTTCGACACTGGTTCCGTGCGCAGGATACACAGCAACCCCGACACTGATCGTGACCGACACGCAGTCACCAGATTCCAAAATAACCGGGTTGTGGTGCACTTCTCGTCGCAATCTCTCAGCAGTATCAAGAGCTTCGGCTTGCCCCATCTCAGGCAAAACAACCACAAACTCTTCCCCTCCGAACCGCCCTACCGAATCGACGCCACGAACGCTGTTCTCGAGCACCCGGCTGGCTGCGGACAACACAAGATCACCGGCCGCATGGCCATGACTGTCGTTAATCTTCTTGAAGTGATCAAAATCGATCCACAACACCGCCAAAGACCGGTGATAACGCTGCGCACGCTCTAATTCTTCTTTCAAAACCCGAGTCAGCTCCCGACGATTTAACAACCCGGTGAGGGAATCTTTCGTCGCCAGCTCCTCCAACTCCTGCTCCAACGCCTTCCGGTCCGAAACATCCAGAACAATACCTTCAAGCAAGCGGGAGCCATCGTCATCCTTCAGACCACAACCTCTGGCCCAAACCCAAATTTCCCGACCATCTTTACAGGCGATCGGGAACTCGACAGAAAAGCGCTCGTCCTGTCGAATCGCGTCCGCCACTTCTCGCGCTATCTCAAGACGGTGAACCTCATCAATCAGCCCCAATCGGCTGAGCGATCCCGGCTCCATCAGCTCTTCCGCACTGTAGCCTGTGAGTTCTTCACAGCCGTCGGATACAAATAAAAAGGTGCCTAGAAAATCATTTTCAAAGCGAAAGGCCATGCCGGGCAGGTTGTTCAACAGCACCGTCAACTGCCTCTCATGCTCGCGCATTAGCTTTCGCTGACGCGTTTGCAGTAATAAAAGCAGGCGGTCTTTGCTGAGTTGTCGCAACATCACGATGAACAAGGTGAAACCGGTCACGCCGACGAACAAAAACCCCTTCCAGGTTTGAACCTCGGACAGGGCACGGGCATCTTTAAACCAGGCCTCCGCCAACTGATCCGAAAATTCGATCCAGACCAAACCAACCAGCAGATACACACAAGCAGCCCATAGCGCTCGACGCATGGGACCACGGTCTGCCCGTAACGGATTTGAACCGCCTCTCCCCGGTGGATACTGCTTCATGGAAATACCTTGTTTAACACCAACGTCCTTCTTTCAAAGGTAGTCAGTGTCCGAGGCGGAGTCGAGTCTGGCTTGCTTTTAATGTCGACTTAGTCAAAAATAAACGTGACACTCAATTACGTTTTAAGTGAAATGATACAACTCAACTTCTCTCTAAAATCTGTTCCGTGTGCAGTATTAACGTTGGTGGTCGCAGCCCTGTCTACCGCATGTTCCGGTAGCTCAGCGCCTTCAGAAGACATTGTCGAATACGCCCGGTCAGCCACTCCCAAAAACCCTGAAACGGCTGAGATCTATCAACGTTCCTGTATGGCTTGCCATGGTAGCGGCACGTCCGACGCCCCGTTGACTGGCGACCACACCGCGTGGCAGCCCCGAATGGAAAAGGGCATGGACACGCTTCTGGACAACGTCGTTTCCGGTATGGGTGGCATGCCCCCCTATGGCCTGTGCATGGATTGCAACGCCGCCGAATTTCAGACTTTGATCACCTTCATGGCAACCCCGGCCCAGCCTTAGGAGTTCGTGATGCAGCGACGGCATTTTTTGAATCTGCTGGTAGGCAGCGCCATTGCCAGCCATGTCGGTTGGCCTGCCATCAGCCACGCTCAAACCACCTCCGCAAAGCAGACGACCACGGGGCCGATGACCTGGCGCAACTGGTCTGGCTCGCAAAGTGCCAACCCCAGCCACAGGCTGGCACCTCGCTCACAAAACGAACTGCTGGATATTCTGAGCGATCGCGCCCATCAAGAGGCTAAAATTCGGCCGGTTGGATCGGGCCACTCGTTCTCACCGCTCGTACCGACGAACGACGTTTTGGTTTCGCTGGCTCGATTAACCGGCATTCTCGATCACGACGATCATCTATGCCGTGCTCGAATTGCCACCGGCACGCTTCTGGGCCAACTTGGCCAACCGCTGGAAGCGATCAACCAAGCGCTGTTCAACATGCCGGATATTGACCAGCAATCGTTGGGCGGCATGCTGGCAACGGCCACCCACGGCACCGGTGCAGAGCTTATGAGCCTGTCCGGCTATATCGAAGGTTTGACGCTGGTGACCGCGCAGGGGGACGTACTGGAATGCAACCGGAACCAGAACCCGGAGATTTTTCAGGCCGCGCGAGTCGGGCTGGGTAGTCTGGGCTTCGTCACAGACGTGACATTGCAGAATCGACGTCCTTATCGGCTGAAAAAAACCACCGAATGGCTACCGCTCGAGGACATTCTCGAAAATGCCGACACACGGGCGAGCGAACACCGAAACTACGAGTTCTTTTATATACCGTTCTCGGGCATGGGCTTTACCAGCACCCACGACATCACCGATGAACCGGAGTCTGAAACCGAAGCAATCGACCAGAACGACGGCGCCAGAGACCTCCAGCAGGCCCGCGATTACCTGTCATGGTCGCCCCGCCTGCGCCGGCTGATTCTCGGTGGTTACATGCGCACCCTCAGCACCGAAGTGAAAGTGGCGTCGTCCTGGCAGAATTACACCAGCGCCCGGAACGTCCGCTTCAACGAGATGGAATACCACCTGCCGAGAGAAAACTGGCAGGCGGCGCTTCGGGAAGTGATCGGCGTCATCGAAGGCCAGTTTCCCGAGGTGTTCTTTCCCATCGAGGTAAGGTTCGTAAAAGCAGACGATGCGTGGCTCAGCCCTTTCTACCAGAGGGATTCGGTCTCCATCGCGGTACATCGGTTCTTCGAAGAAGATCACACCCCCTTGTTTGAAGCGGTAGAGCCGATTTTCAGACGATACGGTGGTCGGCCACACTGGGGCAAACTGAATACGCTCACCGGAACCGATTTCCAGACGCTCTATCCGCAGTGGCAAGCCTTCAGTGAGGTGCGGGAAGCACTCGACCCGAACGGCCGTTTCCTGAACCCGTACCTTGCCCGGCTGTTCACCAAGAAAACGATCACGGGATAGGCAGATCATGGCTCACAGCGAGGCGTTCCGACAACAAAGGCGCAAGCTGCTGCTTGCCGGTGTCGCGGTTGGCAGTTTGGGCGCGGCCGGCTTCCTGAAACCCGAAGCCCAGAACGCCGGGCACTCCCGTTACTTTCTATCGCTACAAAAAGCCCTGCAAGAAAAGGGGCGGGCGACGCCCACTTTGGTGATCGATCGCGAGCGCCTTGACCACAACATCGCGGTGCTTAAACGCCACATTGCGGGTGAATTTCACTACCGGATCGTCGCCAAGTCTCTGCCATCTTTGCCTTTACTCAAACACGTGATGGCCGGCACCGGCACGCAGAAACTCATGCTGTTCCATCAGCCGAACCTCAATCAGGTCGTTCGCGCTCTGCCTGAATCTGATCTGCTGCTGGGCAAACCGCTCCCGGTGACCAGTGCAGCTCGTTTCTATGCCCACTTCGATGCGTCTACGAGCGGGTTCAAGCCAGAACGTCAACTCCAGTGGCTGGTGGATTCGGAAGCGCGACTGGCTGAATACCAACAACTGGCGACCCGGCTCAAACAACCGATGCGGGTGAATTTGGAAATCGATATCGGCCTGCACCGGGGCGGCTTTACCGGTCAGCAAACGCTTGCTCGTGCGCTGACCACCATCGAGCAGTCCCCTTGGCTGACGTTCAGTGGCTTTATGGGTTACGAGCCTCACATTCTCAAAGCACCGGGCCCCACTGGGTGGCTGCGCGACAAAGCCATGGCACGTTATCAGCAGTGTGTGGACACGGCAGAGCATACCCTGGGCCGCAGCATTTCAGACCTGACCCTGAACACCGGAGGCTCCAGCACGTATCAGTTGTATCAAGGCATGGCAGGACGCATTCCTGCCAATGAGCTGGCAGCGGGATCAGGGCTGGTGCTACCAACGGACTTCGATGTGCCAACACTGGCCAACCACCAACGCGCCGCGTTCATTGCCACGCCGGTACTCAAGCTTCTCGACAACACTCGCATCTCCGGAGCACCGGGGCTGGGCAGGCTGCAATCGCTGTGGAATCCCAATCACGCTCGCACTGCGTTTATCTATGGCGGCTACTGGAAGGCCAACCCGGTGTCACCGCCCGGTTTGGTGAACAACAACCTTTACGGCCGTTCCACCAATCAGGAAATGCTGAATCTCGCGGAAGGCGTTCCGCTCAAGGTCGGTGACCGGGTATTCCTGCGCCCCCACCAAAGCGAGGCGGTCTTACTCGAGTTCGGAGACTTGGCTGTTTTCGACGCAACAAAGGGCGAAATCTCAGAGCTGTGGCCAGTGTTTGATCGGGGGTGAACTCCGCTACCGTCCGTGCTTTAATTCCGGCACATCGTTCAGGCAACAGGATTACCCATGACTCCCGGAATTCTCGCCGCTAAAAAAGCGAAGATCAGCTACACCGTGCACGAATACGAACACGACCCATCAGCCGAAAGCTACGGCAATGAAGCCGCCGACAAGATTGGCGTTGACCCGAACCGGGTTTTTAAAACACTGGTCGTGGCCGTAGATGGCAAGGAACTGGCGGTGGGCCTGGTACCGGTGACCAGCATGCTCAGTTTAAAGCTGATCGCAAAAGCGGCAGGTGCGAAGAAAGCCGGCATGGCCGACAAGCAGGATGTGCAGCGCAGCACAGGCTATGTACTTGGAGGGGTTAGCCCGTTAGGCCAGAAAAAACGTTTGAAGACATTCATCGATGCCACTGCGGGGCAGTACGACACCATTTTCGTCAGTGCGGGTAAACGGGGACTGGAAATCGAACTCGCCCCGGCAGATCTCGCACAACTGACCTGTGCAGGTTTCACACCTTTGCAGCAAGACTAAGAAAACAGGCCGGGGTTTTATCCCCGGCCTGAGTCGAACCTTACTTCACGGCTGCAGCCGCATCCTCAAGGATCTTGTTGAAGGTAGCGCTTGGGCGCATCACTTCAGAGACCCTCTCAGCCGGTGCGTAGTAGTATCCGCCGATGTCCGCCGGGTTACCCTGAACCACCGTCATCTCTTCCAGAATCTTGTCCTTGTTGGCTTCCAACTGCTCAGACAACTTGGTGAAGAATTCCTTCAGCTCTTTATCGCTGTCCTGCTTGGACAGTTCCTCTGCCCAGTAACGGGCCAGATGGAAGTGGGAACCACGGTTATCCAGCTCGCCGGTTACGCGGGATGGAGACTGGTTGTTCTCCAGCAAGCGCTCAGTCGCTTTGTCCATGGTCTGACCCAGCATACGGGCACGGGCGTTGTCATGCTTCTCGCCCAGCTCGTCCAGTGACACTGCCGTCGCCAGGAACTCACCCAGAGAATCCCAACGCAGATGGTTTTCCTGAACCAACTGCTGCACGTGCTTGGGTGCAGAACCGCCGGCACCGGTCTCGTACAAACCACCGCCGTTGAGCAGAGGCACGATCGACAACATCTTGGCACTAGTGCCCAGTTCCAGGATCGGGAACAGGTCAGTCAGGTAGTCACGCAGCACGTTGCCTGTGACGGAGATAGTATCCAGACCGCGAATCAGGCGTTCCATGGTCCAGCGAATGGCGCGCACCGGCGACTCGATACGAATGTGCAAACCTTCGGTGTCGTGATCTTTCAGGTAGGTGTTGACCTTCTTGATCAGTTCCGCGTCGTGAGCACGCTCGTCGTCCAGCCAGAAGACAGCCGGCATACCGGTCGCGCGGGCACGGTTGACCGCCAGTTTGACCCAATCGCGGATGGGCAGGTCTTTGGTCTGGCAAGCACGCCAGATATCGCCTTCTTCCACGTTGTGTTCGGTCAGTACGGTACCGTCCTCAGCAACAATGCGAACAATACCGTCTTCCTGAATTTCAAAGGTCTTGTCGTGCGAGCCGTACTCTTCGGCTTTCTGCGCCATCAGGCCAACATTCGGAACGGTACCCATAGTGGTGGGGTCAAACGCACCGTGGGTCTTACAGAAGTTGATGGTTTCCTGATAAATGGTGGCATAGGTGGACTCAGGCATTACCGCCTTGGTGTCCTTCAGCTTGCCATCACGGGCCCACATTTTACCGGAGTTACGGATCATCGCAGGCATCGACGCATCGACGATCACGTCACTCGGCACATGCAGGTTGGTAATACCTTTCACGGAGTCAACCATCGCAATTTCAGGACGGTGCTCATAGGTCTTGTGCAGCGCTTCCTGGATTTCTTCTTGCTTGGACTCCGGCAACTGCTTGATCTTCTCGAGTACGGAGGACAGACCGTTATTCGGGTTCACTCCGATTTCTTCAAACAGGTCGCCGTACTGGTCGAACAATTCTTTGTAGTAAATCTTCACCGCGTGACCGAATACGATCGGGTGAGAGATTTTCATCATGGTGGCTTTCACGTGCAGGGAGAACATCACGCCGGTCTTTTCACAATCTTCGATCGCTTGTTCGAAGAATTTGCAGAGCGCTTTCTTGCTCATGAACATGCCGTCGACGACTTCACCTTCCTGCAGAGGAAGGTCGGCTTTCAGTACGGTCTGTTCACCCTTTGTGTTCTCGAACACGATGCGTGCGTTGGTGGCCTTATCCAGAGTAACGGACTGCTCGCTGGAGTAGAAATCACCGTCACTCATGTGAGCAACGTGAGTGCGCGACGCCGGGCTCCATTCGCCCATGGTGTGCGGGTATTTGCGAGCGAAAGCTTTAACCGCAGCCGGAGCACGGCGGTCGGAGTTACCTTCACGAAGAACCGGGTTTACCGCACTGCCCAGCACTTTAGAGTAGCGGGCATGGATGTCTTTTTCTTCGTCGGTCTCTGGGTGCTCTTTGTACTCAGGGAGGTTGTAACCGTGCTCGTTCAGCTCTTTGATGGCTGCGCGCAGCTGCGGAATAGAGGCAGAGATGTTCGGCAGCTTGATGATGTTGGCATCAGGGTCTTTGGTGTATTCGCCCAATGCGGCCAAGTCATCGGTGACTCGCTGGTGTTCTTCGAGCAAATCCGGGAAACCTGCCAGAATACGAGCTGCAAGAGAGATATCGCTTGTTTCGAATTCGATGCCTGCCGGCTTGGCGAAGGATTCCAGAATGGGGAGCAGTGACCGGGTGGCTAGTGCGGGGGCTTCGTCGGTCAGGGTGTAAATGATCTTGGATTTGGATGTGGTCATTTTCGTCCTCAGGCTAAAGGGTGGGTTCAGGACGGTCATGGCTAGGCCGGTCGTCTTGTGAACGTCTGGCCGGGGCAATGACTGATTCGGAACTTTTGATAGACCTAATAAGATAGCATTTTTTGCGGCTTATGGATTACGATCTTAGTATAAGAACGTACGAACAATGCCAGATCATTCACTACAACCTGATGAAACGACGGGAATTTACGAAACTTTCTAACATTTCCATGCTTCGTGCTGACGCGTTACTGGATGGGGGTTACCAAAACACGCTCCTTCGGCACATCCTTGTGACGCTTGGGCTCCGCCGTCCTTGGACTTGAGATCATTCGGGCAGCAGGCCTGATTCCACCAGCCGTTCCCGTATTTTGTCCAACGCTTCAGGGTTACCCAGCGCATCCCGGTTATCAGTTTTTTTTGAACCGTTAATCAGGCGGGCCACCGCGAGCTCCACTTTCTTACCGCTGCGGGTGTAGGGAATGTCAGGAACTTCGACGATGTGCTTGGGCACGTGTCTTGGGCTGGCGCCTTCCCGAATTTTGGCTTTCAGGGTTTTCATCAGCTCGTCGGTGACACTCTGGCCTTCGGCGGGTACGACGAACAGAACCACTTCTACGTCGCCTTCGATTTGGCGACCAACCACGAGGCTGTCTTTCACTTCCGCCACGGTTTCGACCTGACGGTAGATTTCGGCGGTGCCGATTCTTACGCCGCCGGGGTTCAGGGTGGCGTCGGAACGGCCGTAGATGATGGCGCCGCCGTGTTCGGTGAATTCTATGAAATCACCGTGCGCCCAGACACCGGGGAAGGTGTTGAAGTAAGCGTCTTGGTAGCGTTCGTTGTTCGGGTCCTGCCAGAAGCTGACGGGCATGGATGGCAGTGGCTGACGGCAGACGAGTTCGCCGCGGCCGTCGCTGACCAGTTGGCCTTCGTCGTCGTAGGCGACGGCATCGACGCCAAGGAAGCGGCACTGGATTTCGCCCCGGCGAACGGGCAGCAGCGGGGTGGCGCCGACGAAGCAGCCGCAGATGTCGGTGCCACCGGCGATGGAACCCAGCAACACATTGGGGGCACCATCGGTGTAGATCCAGTCGTAGTCTTCCGGCAACAGCGGTGAACCTGTGGAGAAGACCACACGCAAGGCAGTCTGGTCGTGGGTTTTGGCGGGTTTGAGCTCAGCTTTACGACAACCGGCGATAAAGCGGGCACTGGTGCCGAAATGGGTCACGTTTTCTTTCGCCACGGTGTCCCATAGGAAGTCGAGGCTGGGGTAGCCGGGTGAACCGTCCACGGTGATCACGGCGGCACCGGTCATCAGGGCCGAGGCTTGCCAGTTCCACATCATCCAGCCACAGGTGGTGAAGTAGAGGAAGCGGTCCTCCGGGCCCACATCGCCGTGCAACATCAGCTCTTTGGCATGGTTAATCAACAGACCGGCGGTGCCGTGGACGATGCACTTGGGCTTGCCGGTGGTGCCGGAGGAGTAAAGGATGTAAACAGGGTGGTCCGGATCAACCGGGGTGTACGACGGCGCGTGCCCGGCACCGACTTCGAGCGCCTGCTCCCAAGTGGTGACCCGATCACCGGCAATGGGCGCTTCTTCGGGCAATTGCTGAACGCTGACCACGGCTTTCAGAGAAGACAGGCCAGCGATCAGGTCGGCGAAGTCTTGCTGGCGGGCAAAGGTTTTTCCACCATAGCCATAACCGTTCACCACAATCAGCGCCGCGGGCTCGATCTGGCCAAAACGGTCGTTGATGGCCCCGGTCCCGAAATCCGGTGACGCCGAACTCCAGATGGCGCCCATGCTGGTGGTGGCCAGCATGCCCACCAAAGCCTCGTAGCCGTTGGTGACCACACCGGCAACCCGGTCACCTTTCTGAACACCTTTGCTTCGCAAGAAGGCTTCCAGTGCACCGGCATCAGCTTTCAATTCACGGTAGCTTTTGCGCAGCACCGGGCGGGTTTCGCAGTAGGCGACTACCGCTTCCTTATCGGCGTGGCCATTCTCCGCCCAGCGCAGCAGGTTGGCGGCGAAGTTCAGTTTCATTCCGGGGAACCACTCGGCGCCGGGCATCGCCCGGGAACCTAAAACCCGATCCGCCGGGGTTTCGCAAACCAGTCCGCAGTATTCCCAGACTTTTTGCCAGAATGTCTCGAGTTCGCTGATCGACCACTGATGCAGGGCGTGGTAATCCTCGAAGGAGCCAAAGCCCTGTAGCTCAAGCCAGCTTTTGAACTGCCCCATTCGGGACTGGGCCAAGGTGGTTTCTGTCGGAGCCCATACCACCGTTGATTGTTCTGTCGTGCTCATCCGTCTCTCCAATGAATTACTGCATATGCCAGCCGTGACTGACCACCATAGATTGCCCGGTCAGGGCATTGGATGGGAAGGCGGCTAAATGAACGGCCAATTCCGACACGTCGTCTACAGTGGTAAATTCGCCATCCACGGTGTTCTTCAACATGACCTTGCTGATGACTTCTTGTTCCGAGATCCCCAGCTCTTTGGCCTGTTCCGGGATCTGCTTATCCACCAGCGGTGTGCGAACAAAACCGGGACAAATGATGTTGCTGCGCACCCCGTGTTCCGCCCCCTCTTTCGCCACGGCGCGGCATAAACCCAGCATCCCGTGCTTGGCCGCCACATAAGGCGCTTTTAGCGGTGACGCTTCCAAAGAATGGACCGAACCCATGTATAGCATAGTGCCACTGTTTTGGGCGTACATCTGCTTGAGCGCGGCCCGGGTTACCAGGAATGCCCCGTCCAGATGCACATTCATCACTTTGCTCCAATCGGAATAAGCCAGTTTATGCACCGGATCAATGTGCTGCACCCCCGCATTGGCCAGCGCAATGTCCAGGCGGCCCCACTGTTCCACAATGGCCGCAACGCCCCGGTCTACTGCCTGTTCATCGGTAACGTCCATGGCCAAAGCCATGGCAGTGCCACCCGCTTGCTCAATGGCGGCAACGGTTTCAGCGACACTATCCAGAGAGAGGTCGGCCACGGCCACCGCCGCGCCCTCGCGGGCGAAGTGTTCCGCAATAGCCCGGCCAATACCTCGCCCAGCCCCTGTTACTAACGCAGTTTGCTGTTGAAGACGCTTCATCACAGTCCCCTTATTGTTGTTTCGTTATGATCTGTCGTTAACACTGCAAGTAGGCTCAAGAGCCGCCATAGACTTCGTTCGGCAGCCAGGTCGCCAGCGGCTCAAACCAGAACACCAACGCCAGCGCCAGTATTTGCAATGCAATGAAGGGCAATACGCCCAGGTAAATGTCTCGAGTGGTGATTTCCGGCGGGCACACGCCTTTGATGTAGAACAGTGAAAAGCCGACCGGAGGGGTCAGGAACGACGTCTGCAGGCAAATGGCAAACATGATCGCAAACCACACGGGCTCCACGCCCATCTTGAACAGCACCGGCGCCACCAGCGGCAGCACGATCAAGGTGATCTCAACCCAATCGAGAAAGAAGCCCAGCAGGAACGTGATCAACAGCACCGTCAGCAACACGCCGGTCGTGCCAAAGGGCAGGCCGGTAATGGCGCCTTCGATGACCTCATCACCGCCCAACCCGCGCAACACCGACGCAAACACCGTGGCGCCAATGAAGATGCCGAAGATAAACGCTGACGTGCGGCTGGTCTGATACAAAGATTCTTTCAGTGTTTCCATGCTCAAGCGTTTGCTGACAAAAGCCATCAGCAACGCGCCCCCGGCACCCACGGCAGAAGCTTCGGTGGTGGTGGCGATACCAAAGAAAATGGACCCCAACACCGCGATGATTAGCACCATCGGCGGCAACACCGCCTGAACCACACCAAGGATTGCTTTGGCATCGAGCGGGTCACGATTCTCCGGCGCCGGCGCCAGATCTTTTTTGATGAAGGAGGCAATCAGGATGTACAGGATGTACATGGCACCGAGCATTACCCCGGGGATCAGCGCGCCCATAAACAACTTGCCTACAGACGCATCAGACGTACCCAGCCGGTCGGCCATCAGCACCAACATGATGCTGGGCGGCACCAGAATGCCCAGAGTACCCACCGAACACGCGGTACCCACCGCCAGCGACTTGTTGTACTTGGCCTGCATCATCGGCCCCAGCGACAACATACCCAAGAGCACCACGGAGGCACCGACAATGCCGGTAGAGGCCGCCAGCAACACCCCGACAATGACGACGGTCACGGCATAGCCGCCGCGCAAAGGGCCCAAGACCCGCACCAGACTGTGCATCAATTTCTCGGCAATGCCGGAGCGGTCCAGCATAATGCCCATGAAAATAAACATTGGCAGCGCCACCATTAACTCATTGGCGACAATGCCGTAGATTCTGGCATCGAGTACACCGATGGTGCCTTGCCAGGTATACCAGATTGGGGAGTCGAAATACTCCACCATCACGTGTCCGACGATGCCGAACACCAAACCAATACCGGCCAGTGACCAGGCCACCGGGAAGCCCAGCAACAGCAAAAACATGAAGCTGGCGAACATGGCGATAACTAGAATTGCTTCTACACCCATAGCGTCTATCTCGTTCTCAAGGATTGGGATGGCCGCTGGAGCGGCGATCATCGTTGGCGGGCGCTATGGCTCTCGGAAAACCAAACAGCAAGGTGGTGCACCGGGTCACTCTGGAGAACAAAGCCAGCATGACCAGGGCAAGGCCGAGGGGCAGCATACTCTTGAAGATAAACCGGTAAGGCAGACCACTGGGCGCCTGCGAGCGTTCCTGGTAGATCCAGGCTTTCCAGGCATAAGGCACCAGTGCATCAATCATCAGATAAATAATGGGCAGCGCCAGAAAGACGATCCCGAACAGTTCAATCCAGGCTTGCGCCTTCAACGGGAACTTTTCTTTCAACACATCCACCCGGACATGATCATCCCGTACAACGGCATAACCCAGCGTCAGCATGGTGGCGATCCCGAACAGATGCCACGACAGCTCTTCCAGAGCGATCGATCCTTGCTCAAGCACGTAGCGCGAGAACACATTGGTCAGCACCACCAAAAGCACACCTATCCATAGCCAGGAACTCAGTCGGCCGACAGCGACCACGAGGCAATCCAGTCGCGTTGAAAGTGCATTCGAGGGCAAGCCCTCTTTATCGTGGGGCAGGGTTGGATCACCCACCGGTGTATTGGAGTCCGTCACGTTTACCTCGATTCTTGCGGATGCAGGAGAGAGCAACAGGCAGCGCTAATTCGCTGCCTGTCATGATCATCATCCAGTGATCAGTCGTACTGGTAGAAATCCCGGGGCAGGTAGCCCTTGGAATGCCAGATGGAATGGTGTTCCATGAAGTCGCGCTGGCTGGTCAGAACCCGCTTGAACATCGGATCTTTGGCCGCGATTTCGTCCAGCACTTCGGTGGTGACCTTTTGCAACTCACGCAGCACTGGCTCAGGCAAGGTTTGCGCCGTTACGCCTTCCTTTTCATAGTCACGCAAGGCAGTCGGCTGTGCCCACTCACTTTGCGCAAAGCCTTTCAGCGTAGCCGCTTCACAGCCCATCTCGATCAAGGCGCGGGACTGGGGTTCCAGGTCTTCCCAAGCGTCTTTGTTCACCAGCAGGTGAGAGGTGGTCAGCGTCTGATGCCAACCCGGCATGATGTAGTTCTTGATGATCTGATCAAGACCCAACATCTTATCGATAGCGGGCTGAGAGAACTCGGTGGCATCAATGGTCTTGCGTTCCAGCGCCTGATAGATTTCGCCGCCAGGAACCATGGTCACCGAGGCACCGAGTTTTTCCAGTACTTTGCCGCCGATGCCGGCAAAGCGGATTTTCAGGCCGTCGTAATCTTCCACACCTTTGATCGGCTCCGCGAACCAACCCGCCCCTTCAGGGCCGATGATGGAGCACAGCATGGGGTGAATGTTGCGCGCGGCGTAGATTTCTTCCAGCAGTTCCCGGCCATCACCTTCGTAATACCAGGCCAGATAGGCCGGTGGTTCCATATTGAAGGGCGCGCCGGAGTAGAGCGGCAAGGAGGGGATGGTGCCTTGGTCATAGCCAACCCAAGTGTAGCCAGCCGGGTACTTGCCACTGCCGACAGCGTCCATGATTTCAAACGGTGGAACCAGTTCGCCAGGCTCATAGTAGCGCAGCTGAATGTCGCCACCGGAAATAGCTTTGAGGTTCTCACTCAGATGCTTAACCGGCGTGGTCAGGCCAATCAGATGCGAGGGGAAAGCCAGAGGTACTTGCCAGCGCACTTTCTCGGCTGCGAGTACGTCATTGCTGGCAAGACCACCACTGATCACTGCCGCGGCGGTAATTCCGTAAGTAAGGCGCGAGAGCTTTTGCTTGATCGACATGAATTGGATCCTTCTTGTTGTTGTCATCCGCCATCCGGTCTTTAAGCCGGGGCTTTTTATAGAATCAGACAACGCTCGAAATCCAACTGGCGCGGTAATGTGGTCCAACAATGTTGCGTCAGTTTTTATTCGAGCGTTGTTCTGACGTATTACACCCAGAAAATAGCAACGCTTATGCCAAACACACTAACCAACTGATCTTATTGGAACTTTCAAAATTCACTCATGAGACACTCAGACATTTCGTCCGGCAATCCGGACAAAAATAACCCAAAGTCTTAATCAACCGTCCGGAAAACCAAACAACCGTCCTATTTTCCGGACAGTTTTGATAGCTTCTCATAAAGCACGGAACGGGAGATGCCCAGTAACTTGGCTGCCCGGGTCCGATTGCCGCGACAAGCCGCCAATGCTTCTTCAATCGCCTGAGCTTCTGCGACGGCAATCACGCGCGCCAGTGGCCGCACCGGGCGGAAAGGCGTTTTGGGTGCTGACTCCGAATCGCCACCGGGCAATATTTTCAGCACAGCATCAGCGTCCAGCAGCTCTCCTTCTTCACTCATGGTCAGGGCCCGTTCCAGCACGTTACGCAACTCCCGAATATTACCGGGCCAATGATAGGCGCTCAGCGCAGCAATACCGGCGTCGGTGATCTCACCTCGCAATCCCTGTCCTTCGCAAATTTCACCCAATAAAACCTCACAAAGAATGCCTAAATCCACCAGACGTTCCCGCAAGGGTGGTATCCAGATCTCAAGCACGTTCAATCGGTAGTATAGGTCGGAACGGAAGCTGCCTTCAGCCATCATCTCATCGAGATTCCGGCTGGTGGCCGCTATCACCCGAACATCCACCGGGCTGAGTTTGTTCGAGCCCAGAGGCTCGATTTCGCCTTCCTGCAATACCCGCAACAACTTCGCCTGCAGCGGCAGAGGCATGTCACCGACTTCGTCTAAAAACAGGGTGCCGCCGTTGGCGAGCTGAAACTTTCCATCTCGGGTGCGCTTATCCGCGCCGGTATAGGCCCCGGGTGCAACCCCGAAAAATTCGGCCTCGAGAAGGTTCTCCGGCACCGCAGCCAGGTTGACCCCAACAAACGGTTTAGCGGCGCGTTCCGAGGCTGAATGGATAGCCTGTGCCAACACCTCTTTACCGGTGCCGGTTTCACCCAGCAGCAACACCGGCACGTCTCGTCCGGACGCCAGTCGGGCGCGGCGCTTTACTTCCAGAGCCTGAGGGCTGGCACCGACAAAATCGGTCAGGCTGTAGCGGGTGCCCCGGGTCTTTTTCGCCAACGCTTTTCTGGCCGCGGCCAAGTCCTGATGCAAACGTCGAAACTTGGATACCAGCGGCGTCAGCGGTTGGACATCGTCGTAAAGCACAAATGCCACCGCGCCGATGACTGCGCCGTTGTCGTCATAAAACGGCAAACGGGAAACCACCAGCTGCTGGTTATTGTGCTCCATGATATCGAGCAGCATCGGCTTGCCGGTCGCAACGACTTCCGGCATACGGGTGTGGGGGATCACCCGCCAAACTTCTTTGCCAATCACGGAGGAGGGGTCCGGTAACTGCAACAAATCGGAATAACATTTGTTGATCCAGGTAATGCGATTGTCCACATCAATGGCTATGGCACCGGCACTGGCTTGCTCAAACATTGGTGCCAGCGCGTCAATCAACTCACGGGTCAACCCGGTTTTATTTTTATCGGGAAAGATCTGTTTCATGTCGGGCTCGCCATCGTCGCTACAGACGGATGTAGGGTAGCAACGTTAAACTCAAGATAGCTGCAATCGCGATGATTGCGGCAAGAAAAGTCACCGGACGGGAACGAAACTGGTGCCAGAATCCGGTTTCACCCCGCTCACAACGAGCGTCGTATTCCTGCCGCTGATGGGCAAGACGCTGGGCCTGATAATCATCCAGCAGGGCTCTCGCCCGGGCTGCTTCATCGTCATCGTGCACCCAAAAGCCGCCCATACTGATCCCCCACCGACTCGGTGGTGTTTCGTAGTAACGAACATTATGTTCTTCAAACAAGGCACGGATCTCGTCGGCTTCGTCATCCGGTACGTTGCGAAGATTCATCAAGTGGTGGGGCATACAGTTTCCCGGCTGGCTTCGTTAGCGTTGTTGGCTATATCCTAGCAGGAAAGCAAATCCGATCGAATTTATCAGGAAGCTGCATGAGCCAGAATCCCCTCCGTCTGTTGCTGGACGTTGACAACCGCTTCCAGCGGGACAGGGACCAAACCCCTGCGTTTCTTCATCGCCGGGATCGCCGCTTTGCTCTGGACTGTGAGCAGCAAGGGATCAGTCCGACTCCGGCGCACTGGCTAGATCACATGCAACGGCTCAGTGGTCCGGGCAGCGCAGATCAAGCCGGGCGCACGGCGCTGCGTCAATGGCGACGCATCAACAGCGGGTTTGCCGCCGCCGGAGCTCTGTTCGGCGTTCTCACCATGGCCGGATTACTGTTCTACGACGGCGGCCAACGCATCAACATCACCGTGCTGCTAGCGTTCGTGCTCTTACAGTTACTGCTGGCTCTGGCCACGACGGCCCAATCCATCATGGGCTGGCAGCCCTGGCGCTGGCTGTCCAAGCGGCTCAGTATACCGCCGCCGGGGTCCGCGCTGGCACCACTACAGCCGGCGCTGATGGCTCGTGCAGGGCATACCGGAGGCGTTGCCTTTGCGTTCACGAGTCTGCTCACATTACTGATTTTACTAGTTATTCAGGATTTGGCTTTTGGCTGGAGCACCACGCTCGATACCGCCGCTCAGGGCTACCACCGCTTGCTTCAAACCATCGCCGCACCGTGGGCTTTCGTGTGGCCTGCCGCCGCGCCTTCCCAAGAGCTTATTGAGGCAACCCGTTTCTTTCGGGCAGCACCCACGAGCGCCGGAACAACACCTGAACGATGGGGTCAGTGGTGGCCATTTGTGGTCATGCTCTGGGTGACCTGGGTTTTAGTTCCGAGAATGATACTACTGGCGCTGAGCCATTGGCTGACAGGGCGAAAAGCCCGGCAACTGCTGCACAGCCACCCGGGGATGCAAGCCCTGCTGTACCGGATGGAGACGCCGACACTCGACACCGGCAACCAACATAACGATGCCGCTGACCTGCCTGATGTCCGCACACAAGCCAAAATCAGTGAACTGTGCAACACCCGTCACCTGATTTGCTGGGCCGGCGCCGGTGAACCGGAGTTGCCCCGGCAACTGACCACGCACAATAGCCAGATATTGAAAGCCGGTGGACGGGCCTCCCTAATCGAAGACGATCACGTGCTAGCAACCTTGGCCACGGACCTCGCTAAAGAAACATCACCCGCCGTCATTCTGGTTACCCGCAGCTGGGAGCCTCCTACGGGCGAGTTATGTGATTTTCTGGATCAGGCCATGGAGCTATGGCCCGCAGGCTCTCGAGTCATGATTTTACCGCTCGCGAACGACGCCAATCAGTCCCCAAAGAACCATCTCGTTCAGCCTTGGTTACGCTTTACTGAAAGGCTTCCAGAGGGTTTCGCAACCGTCGCTCTGTTACCCCTCTCGCCGGGCGCCCCCTACCAGAGCGCTGGAGCCTCAACGTCATGACTCAACCACCGGTATTCGCGGTTGTCGGCCATCCGAACAAAGGCAAATCCAGCGTCGTCGCTACCCTGTCGCAGAACGACGCCATCGCCATCGCTCTGGAACCCGGCACCACCCGAGCCAGCCAGCGCTACCCCTTAACGGTCGATGGCAGGCAACTTTACACACTGACGGACACCCCCGGCTTTCAGCGTCCGAGGCGGGTGTTGCAGTGGCTGGAAGCACACAGCTTGTCAGCGTCTGACCACCCCGACACCGTCCGTGCCTTTGTACTTCAACATAAGGGTGACGAGCGCTACATCGATGAATGCGAGTTACTCAGCCCGATCATCGAAGGCGCCGGCATTATTTACGTGGTGGATGGCTCAGTCCCCTACAGTGCCGAACACGAAGCTGAAATGACGATCCTGCGCTGGACCGGTCGCCCAAGCCTGGCGTTAATCAACAGCATCGGCCCCGATGACTACAGCGATGTATGGCAGGCAGCACTCGGTCAGTTTTTTCAAGTTGTCCGTAAGTTCGACGCTGTTCGCGCACCTTTCGATCAACATCTAAGCCTTTTACGCACATTCGGCCAACTCGAGCCGCATTGGGAACAACCTCTGGACGAAGCCACCTTGCTCCTGTCCGAGCAACGGAATCAGCGCCAGCGTCAGGCCGCCAGCATGATCGCCCGAGCTCTGGAAGACCTGATGAGCTACCAGGAGAAGCGCACTCTGACTCTGGATCAGGTCGCCAGCACCAGCGAAGCCACACTCGCCGACATTCTGCGAGACCGTTGGTACAAACGACAACGCCGACGCGAACAGTCCTTGCGGATCGACATCGAGCATCTTTACCAGCACCAGCGCATCACGCGCCAGGAAGCCGAACTGGAATGGGCCAACCAGCATGACCTGTTTTCTGAAGACACCCGCCAGCACTGGGCGGTCAGCAAGAAATATCTGGCCACGGCGGGCTTTGGGGCCGGAGCCATGGGCGGCGCCGGTGTTGACGCACTCACCTTTGGATCATCGCTGGGCACGGGTGCGCTCGTTGGCGGACTGATCGGCGCGGCCGGCAGCTATTTCTACGGTGATCGCCTGCTGCTGCCAGCGCTGAATATCGGGCCCCTGCAAAACGGGCTTCAGTCCGCCAGCTTCGGCCCCGTGCAGGACAGTCAGTTTGGGTATGTCATTCTCGGACGAGCGGTCGATCACTGGTGGCACATCAGCCACCGAAACCACGCAGGGCGCGGCCTGCTGGCGCTAGAACCCGCCGATCAGCACTGGCTGGAGCAGCTCGACAAAACCAGCCGACGAGAGATTCAACGAACCCTCGACCGATGCAGGAAACAACGCCCGTTAAACCATTCCCAGAGGCAAATTCTGGCCCTGTCTATTGCTCAAGCCATGGCGGCCTACGACAACTGGCGGTTGAATCGCGGCTGACGGGCATGTTTATACTGTAAGGCTATTCCATCACACAATGAGGAATGTGAATGAAAATCGTACGAGTGCAAGACATTATTGGTACCGAACGCGAAGTAACGGGCCCAGGCTGGACCAGCCGCCGTATGCTTCTGAAAAAAGACGGCATGGGTTTCTCTTTCCACGAAACCATCATCCCGGCCGGTGCCGAATTGAACCTGTGGTACAAGCATCACCTGGAAGCGGTTTACTGCGTAGCCGGTAATGGCAGCATTACGGACAAAGCCACCGGTGAAACCCATGAAATCACCGACGGGACTTTGTACGCACTCGACCAGCACGACCAACACACCCTGCGCGGTGGCACTGAAGACATGCGTTTGATCTGCTCCTTCAACCCGCCGGTGACCGGTCAGGAAGTTCACGACGAAGACGGTGCATACTTGCCCGACACCAGCGAAGACTGATTCGCACACCGTGGCAAACCATGTCGCCGCGAACACACCGCCATCGCCAGCCAAGCTGCTGCCGGTGGCGGTGTTGCTTTGGTTGGCCGGTGCATATCTGAGAATTCCCGTGCTGGTGGCGCCGCCACTGGCACCCTTCATCAGTGACGAGCTTGGTCTCACCCAAGCGTTCACCGGTGCCCTGACCACTCTCCCTATTCTTATGCTCGCCATTGGCGCCATGCCGGGGTCGTTGGCCATATCTCGTATAGGCCCTCGCAACACGCTGGCACTGGCCATGCTAATCATGGTGGTGGGCTCTGCCAGCCGCGGCCTGGTTCCTGACACCCTGACGCTGATGATCGCCAGCGCGATCATGGGGTTTGGTGTTGCCATGATGCAACCGGCCTTACCCGCACTGTTACCACGTTGGCTTGAGCCGCATCATCTGGCCATCGGGTCGGCCATTTATATGAATGGCATGCTGATGGGCGAGTTTATCGGGGCCGGAATTACCTTACCGGTGCTGATGCCTTTACTGGAAAACAGTTGGCGCGCCACACTACTGGCCTGGTCGCTGCCGGCACTGTTAGTCGCTGCGGCGCTGTTTCTTCCCAAGCGGGATTTGGCTCGGCCGCTACGGAAAACCGCTTGGCTACCGGACTGGAAGAACCCGCTGACCCTTCGCCTGGGCTTGCTGCTGGGGCTGTCCGGCTCATCCTTCTTTGGGCTCAACGCTTACATGGGCAACCTGCTGGAACAACAAGGGAACTTCGACATGCTCCCGGACGCGTTGTTCTGGTACAACTTTGCGCAAGTCTTCGCCTCTCTGGTCATGCTAAAAATGGCACGGCGGTGGGTAGGACTCCGCAGTTTGATCGTCATCATGGCCATTCTGAGCATTAGCGGGACTCTCGGTGCACTTCTACTAACCGGCTGGCCGTCGATAATCAGCGCCACGTTCATGAGCTTTTGTGCGGGTATATTGCTGATTCTTCTCGTGGCCTTGCCGCCACTGTTGGTGCCGTCGGAAGAAACCGGACGGCTCTCCGCTGGTACTTTTCTGGTCGGCTACACGCTGGCGTTTTCCGTGCCGATGCTGGGCGGGGTTCTGGCAGACTGGACGGGCGATATCCGTCATGCGGTCTGGGCCATTCTCGCCTATAGCCTACTGGTTCTGCCCATCGCGTTCCGGCTCAAACTGAGCCGGAGCTGACCGTCCGGGCTACAGCGATTGCCGGGGCGGCTTTGGCAGCCAACCCCGACCAGACTTCCCGATTTAGATGTAGTAGTCCTGCAGCGGAGGGAAACCGTTGAACTCGACCGCACTGTAGGTGGTGGTATAGGCGCCTGTAGAGAACCAATACATCCTGTCACCAATCGCCAGATTTAACGGCAAAGGGTACTTGTGGTGCTCGTACATGATGTCGGCACTGTCACAGGTTGGCCCGGCAATCACGCAGTCCTCGCCAACACCTTCCTTTTCTGTCCAGATTGGAAACTTGATCGCCTCGTCCAGCGTTTCGATCAAACCCGAAAACTTACCCACATCGGTAAACACCCATCGATGCAACGCTGTGCGTGATTTGCGGGAAATCAGCACCACTTCGCTGACCAGCACACCGGCATTGGAAATCAGCGATCGGCCAGGCTCAATGATGATTTCCGGCAGCTCAGCTCCGAAGTCTTCTTCAAGAAAACGAGCAATTTCACGAGCATAAACACTAAGCTCGTTGGTTCGGCTGATGTAATTGGCGGGGAAGCCCCCACCCATATTGATCATCTTCAATTCAATGCCGTCTTCTTCTTTCAGACGCTCGAAGATAACCTTAACCTTGCTCAACGACGCATCCCAGGCACCGATTTCACGCTGCTGAGAACCCACGTGGAATGACACACCGTAAGGCACCAAGCCCAGATCGCGAGCCAGGATCAACAGGTCCATGGCCATATCGGTTTGGCAGCCAAACTTGCGAGACAGGGGCCAGTCTGCGGTCAGAGTGCCTTCCGTCAGAATGCGCACATAGACCTTGGAGCCCGGAGCCGCTTTGGCAATGTTGCGCAGATCCGCCTCGGAATCGGTGGCAAACATACGCACACCTTTTTCATAAAAGGTACGAACGTCTTTCACCTTCTTGATGGTGTTGCCGTAGCTGATACGCTCGCCCGAGACACCCAACGCCATGACTTTTTCCAGCTCATACACTGATGCGATATCAAAGTTGGCACCTTTGTCCTTCAGCATGGTCAAAATCTGAGGAGCCGGGTTAGCCTTTACCGCGTAATAAACCTTCGCATAAGGGAATCCTTCCGCCAATTCGTCGTACTGACGGTTAATGGTGGCGGTATCAATCACTACAAACGGCGTTTCTTTGGTTTCAGAAAATGCCTTGATACGCGTAAACGTGTCGGCGTCGTAGTAATCAGCAATAGTCAAGTTGGCTGCATCGATCATCAGTGGTGCATCCCTCCATAGGGAAAGCAGGCATAAAAAAAGGCACCGCAGCATGGCTGCAGCACCCCCCTTGATTTCGCGATCATCGGGCTTTTATCGAATCGCCACAAATGAGCAGATATACCGATAACTCCGTCCGCCCGAAGCAACGTCTCGAAAGCTTCGTTTATACCTCAATGCTCCCTGTCGCATTACTTGGCGGGACGCTTTTTGGTGCCTTGTTGCGCTTGCGCAGTCAGTGGATCTTCCGGCCAGGGATGCTTGGGGTATCGCCCCCGGGTATCCTTGCGCACCTCTGGATAAGCGTTCTTCCAGAAACTGGCCAAATCCGCGGTGACAGCTAAAGGTCTCTGGGCCGGCGATAACAGGTGAATAACCACCGGCACCCGACCACCAGCAACGTTGGGGGTTTCCGTCCAGCCAAACAAAGCCTGCAATTTAGCCGCCAGAACCGGCCCGTTCTCAGCACTGTAATCGAGAGTGACATTCTGGCCGGTGGGGATAGTGAGTGTACGCGGGGCAAGCTCATCCAACCTTTGCTGTTGTGGATAATCGAGCAGGGTATTCAGGGCCTGAAGCAGATTGAGGCCGGCCAGATCGGCCCAACGTTTCATGCCCGGCAAATAGGGCGCCAACCAGACCTCCAACGTGTCCAGCAAAGCACTGTCATTGACCTCGGGCCACTCGCCGGGAAACTGACTCGCCAGTAACCGCACGCGTGCGCGCCACTGTCGCGCGGCAGGTGTCCACGGCAAACTGTCCAGCCCCTTGCGCCGCGCAGCGTCCAGCAAGCCCTGCTGAAGTAACTCCGGCGCCACCTGGGCCAACGCTTTCTCGGCCAGCACCAATGCCCCCAGCTTGCGGACCTTTCGGGCCACAACGGTGCCCCGCTTGTCATCCCAAAGGGCTTCCTCCCGATCTTCGATGTGGGCCGCAAGGTCCAGCTCCAGATCGGCCAGATCCACCGGTGCGGCCAGATACATGGTCGCTTCCCGGGCCTTGCCGTCCAGGTCCGCCGCGACCAACCACTCCTGCCGGGTCAATGCATCGTTTTCCCGTAACACTGCGCCCTTGCCATTACTCAGTTGGTAACGGGGCGTGCTGCCCGGTCGACGGCGAGCAATGCGGTCGGGGTAGGCTTGGGCCAATACCCGACCAACGTCAGTTTCAGTTGGCAACTCGGCTGAGGTTTGGTCTCGGCACAAACGCTTGGCGGCCTGTTTCACCGCTTTCAACCGGGCCACATCTAACCCTCGATGGCCACGTTCGCCACGCAGCACCCGAATGCGTTCATGTAGATCGGCCCCTGAACCGGGGCCAAGCAAGTCACGCTCTTCCAACAACGCGGCCAGTTCCGCCGCTAGTTGTCCCAAGCCGAGAGCGCGGCCTTTAATCACCATATGCGCCAAGCGCGGATGCATGCCCAGATCCCGAGCGGCCTTGCCGTGATCGGTGATGGCTCCATCGGCATCCAGTAAGTCCAGCCACTGCAACAAGTCCCCCCCCTGCTGCCAATGAGCGAGCGGCGGAGCATCAATCCACGCCACCTGTTCAGGAGAACGAGCGCCCCATTGAGCCAACTCCAACACCAAGGGTGCCAGATCCGCTTCTTGAATCTCAGGTGGGGTAAAATCGGCCAGACCAAACTGTTCGGACTCGCTCCAAAGCCGGTAGCACACACCCGGTTCAACACGGCCAGCCCGGCCTTTACGTTGTTCCGCAGAAGCTTTGGACACACGGCTGGTCACCAGGCGGGTCATGCCACTGTTCGGATTGAATACCGCCCGGCGCTGCTGGCCGGCATCAATCACCACGCGCACGCCCTCAATGGTCAGACTGGTTTCAGCGATGGCAGTCGCCAATACAATCTTGCGAACTCCCTCAGGAGCAGGTGATATGGCGCGGTCCTGCTCCTCGGATTTCAGATTTCCATAAAGTGGAGCGAGTATGACGCTGTTTGGCAATTGTCCCTGCAATTGCTGGGCGACCCGCCGAATTTCCCGGGCACCCGGTAAAAACACCAGCACCGAACCGGGCTGATCGGCCAGCGCTTCCTGCACCACTGATACGACCTGATCGGCCACCCGGCCATTACGGGGCATCGGACGGTACATCACCTCCACCGGAAACGCCCGCCCTTCACTGCTAAGGACCGGAACATCGCCCAGCACACGGGCAATCGGCGCGGTATCCAGTGTCGCCGACATCACCAATATCCTCAGATCCTCCCGCAATGCCTGCTGAGTTTCCCGTACCAGTGCCAAACCCAGATCGGCTTGCAGCGAGCGCTCGTGGAATTCATCGAAGAGCACGGCGGCATAATCTTCCAGCATGGGATCGTTCTGAATCATGCGCGTCAGAATGCCTTCGGTGACCACTTCAATTCTGGTGTTAGCGGAAACTGTGGTATCCAACCGGGTCCGGTAGCCGACCGTTTGCCCCGGCGCTTCGCCCAACTGTTTCGCCATAAACCGCGCCGCTGATCTTGCCGCCAGCCGCCTAGGTTCCAGCATCAGGATTTTCCGGTTATCCCGCCATTCAGCCTTCAACAACGCCAAGGGTACTCTTGTGGTTTTACCGGCTCCCGGGGGGGCTTGCAGCAAAGCCGTGGTGCTTTGGTTCAGGGTGTGGATTAGCTCAGGGAGTATGGCTTCTATTGGGAGCATGGGTTTGGTTTCGGTCTAGAATGCCAAACCTCAGGACGAGGCACAAAGAACGCAAACACCAATCCGAACGCCAACGCCGCCACACCAATGCCGAATGCAGACAACAGGGTGCCGCCGGCGTCCAGCCACTGTTTGGTCAACCAGGGACCAACCATTTGGGTAAAACCATACAGCGCGACCATTGCCGCCGACAGCCTTGGGCCTTGGTGGGGCTGCAAGGCCCGCCCCGTTCTTTGGGTGAGCAAAACCGTACCGACAAAGGTGCTACCCACCAGTACCGCACATAACACGAGGCCAACGGCTCCAGGCCAAAGAACCGCCGCCAGCACACCTGCCAGCTGAACGATGAAGTTCAGTCTTAAGGCTCGTAGATCGCCGATGACAGCGCCGAGCTTGTTCCAGAGCCACGGAGACGGGATGGTCACAATCGCCACAATCATCCAGGTCCCATCCTGCAGGAAATGATCGGCGGGCAACTCAAGGTTGGCCAGCAGCGGCAAAAAGGTCATGGGCAGGATGTACCCCAAGCCCGCACCGGCGTAACTTAAAAACAAAGGCACGCTGGCTCGGTCCAGCAGAGGTGTCGTGGTGATGGCTCGGCCCGAATCATCTTGCTCACGGACGGGAACGTCGAGTTTTCTCAGTTGCACCACGCCCCACCAGCCCAGCGGGATCGAGAGCAAAAGGGCTGGCCACCAGCGCTGAGCGCCCTCCAGGACGTCGGCGGGGCCTGCCACCAAACCACTGGACACCAACAAACCTGTGCCCACACCGATATACACCAAACCACTCAAAGACGCTCGATTCCGCAACACCAGCCATTCCAGAATCAGAGCAGGCGCCTGCACGAAGATCACGCCGTTTGCCACACCATTAAGCCAACGAACCACGGACATCACCGTGAGGTGGTCAGTTTGAGTCATGATCAGCGTCGTGAAGACATGCACCACCATGAATAGCGGCAACAGGAAACGGATCTGATCGATCCGATGCCAGCGAATGGCGATCATGGCTCCCATCAGATAACCCAGGTAGTTCCAGGTGGCTACCGCCGCGCCTTGGGAGGCGCTTACCTGATTGTCCGCCACCAGATAAGGCAGCAAAGGCGTGTATATAAACCGGCCAAGGGTGTGCACCACCAACAACACGATACCGCCAGCCAACAGAACGGTGAATAGCTGCTTAGGGGAGACGCTGGGTGATGAAGTCATGGTTACTGCCCGACTATGCAAGAATAAGGTTATAGCCGGGCAGTGTATGGCAGACGCGGGTATTTGTCAGTGAGACGTTGGGCAAACGCGATCAGGCACCCGATGCTCGAGGGTGATTTTCCTTGGCCCAGTTGTAGATACGACCGAAAGCTTCAGCCAACTCCTCGGGGTTGTGAGGGGGCTGGATCAAGGCCTGCAGTTTGCCATCAGGGTTTAACAACGCGAAGTGGCCGCTATGGTCTACCAGCAGCTGACCATCCACTTCACGATGAACAAAGACAGCGCTCAGGCTTTTAGCCAGTTCTCTGAGTGTGTCCAGTTCACCGGTCAGGCCGTGGAAATGTTCACCAAAGAAGCCCGTGTAGGCTTTCAGTGTTTCCGGAGTGTCGTGTTCCGGATCTGCAGTCACCAGCAAATAATCCGGTTGTGGCAATTCGGCAGACAGCAATTTGTCCGTTTGGCGCAGGTTCGCCATGGCCGCAGGGCAGATATCCGGACAGTTGGTGTATCCCACAAACACAAAGGTCCACCGGCCTTTCAGGCCTTCCCGGGTTACCGTTTCACCCTGTTCATTGGTCAGGGTGAATGCCGTCAGTTCACGAGGCTGATCGTAAACGTAGGTATTGTATTCGCTCAGGTCTGGCGCCGGTGTCGGCTCACCGCTTGCCTGAAACACCTGCCGTCCGACAGTCAGGCCAAAAATCAATGCAACGACCAAAAACAATACTATCAGCGTAATGCGCAACGCATGCCCCATAGGGCCTCCCCGTCAATTGGATGTCATGCCCACTGTTCAGAAAAAGACGAAGTGATCCACCAGTAACACCACGAACAGCGCCATCAGATAAACGATGGAATATTTAAAGGTGTCCATAGCGACCCGGCGGTCATCGCCTTTCAGCAAGCGAATGGCATATTGCAGGAACCGCACTCCTAAGGCCAGAGCACCCACCAGGTAAATGCCGCCCGACATACCTGTGACAAAAGGCAGCAGACTGACTGCCAGCAACATCAAGGTATACAGCACGATGTGCAATTCGGTGTATTTGTTGCCATGGGTAACCGGCAACATCGGAATGCCCGCTTTGGCGTATTCATCTTTACGGTGAATAGCAAGGGCCCAAAAGTGCGGAGGGGTCCAGGCGAAGATGATCAGGACCAGTAACAAGGCATGGCCTTCGACCTGTCCGGTGACCGCAGTCCAACCCAGCAATGGCGGCATCGCACCCGCAAGACCACCGATGGTAATGTTCTGCGGCGTAGCGCGTTTCAGGAACAAGGTGTAAATACCAGCGTAACCCACCAGAGAGGCCAGCGTGAGCCAAGCCGTTAGCTCGTTCACTTGCCACATCAGCACAATCATTCCGGCCGCAGCCAACACCACAGCAAACAAAATAGCATCAAAAGGTGCAATCCGGCCGGTCGCCACCGGGCGTTTGCGGGTGCGAGCCATGACGGTATCGATTTTCTGATCCACCACGTGATTGACCACAGCTGCGGCGCCGGCCAACAAGGCAATGCCCAGGTTGCCGAACAACAGCACGCCCCAGCCCGGCACGCCCGGGGCTGCTAGCAACATACCAATCAGTGAGGTCAGGATCATCAAAGCCACAACGCGCGGCTTGGTCAGTTCCAGATAATCGCGCCACGAAATGTGTGTTGCTGAGCCTGTCGATTCCTGCACCGACAGCGTTTTCACGTGCTCGCTCATGCCCTTATCTCCCGAGTTATGGTTGTTGTGTGGGATGCCGTTACTGTTTTCGAGTGCGGTAATTGAGCATGCTGCCAAATCAGGTTGATCATCGACAGCAGGAGCCCGGCTCCCATGGCGTTATGCGCCACGGCTATGCCGAGCGGAATATGCAGCCAAACGTTGGCCAGCCCCAAACTGAACTGAAGCGCCAGCACGCCGGCCACCACACCGATGCTGCCATCAAGACCACTGCTGCCGCGCTGGCGCCAAAGTTGAACCAGCAGGAAACCGAGATAAAGTAATACAATCACGGCCCCCAGCCGATGAGTGACATGTATCGCGACCCGGCCATCCGCCGTCAGCTGCCCGCCCAAGTAGTTCGGGCCTACCTGCTGTGCAATATCGAAACCGTGCTGAAAATCCATGCCTTCCGGCCACCACTGGCCTTGGCACGTTGGTAAATCCGTGCAGGCGACCGCCGCGTAATTAGCGGCCGTCCAGGCACCGAGCGCAATCTGAAATGCAACCAGTAACAAGCCGCCATAGAGCCACGGGCGAATCTTGGTGAGACTGCTCGACACCCTGCCGGCCGACAAGCCCTGAACGCCTGCACGTTTGCGCAATCTTAGCGTTAAGAGGAGAAGCAGGCTTAGTGTGGTAAATCCACCCAATAGGTGCAGCGCAACCACTTGCGGCCAAAGTTTCAGCGTGACCGTCCACATACCAAAAGCGCCTTGCAGCACAATGAAACCCGCGATGAACAACGGTAATCGCAAAGGCAGTTGTTCACGGCGGTGTCGACAGGAGGCAATGGCCAACCCGAAGACCACCAGCCCCAGCGTACCTGCAGCGTATCGATGGATCATTTCGGGCCAGCCTTTGGCAACATCCACTGGGGTCTCGGGAAAGCGAGTATTCGCTATGGCGATGTTGGTTTCGCCCTGAGGTACGGTTAGAAAGCCATAACAGCCGGGCCAGTCAGGGCAACCAAGGCCCGCATGCACAAGGCGTGTCCATGCACCCAGCATGATCACAACCACTGCCAGCACACAGGCCAATGTGGACCATGCAGCCAGCTTTCGGGCGAGAGCGTCTGTTGAGGTCTGGTTCACCGCATAGCCCTCCCGATTAGCCAATCTGCGATAACTTCAGCAGCTGTTTTATGTCTTTGAGCATTTGCTTGCCGGTGTTCTCTGTTCCGTAATGCATCATGACATTGCCAAAGGGGTCGACGAGCAGAATTCGAGGTGTTGTGGCAGGGTTTACGCCGTCAGGCCAAGCTGGTGTGGTGCCGGGCATCGATGTCAGCCGCTCCATGCGCTGATATTCCTGATTCCAACGCGCATCCAGTGATGCCGGTGTCGCTCCCAGCCAGGCTGCCCGGCTGACTCGTGGGGCCTCTTTACCAAGGGCAATATTTACTTGCCGAGCCAAATACAGCAACTGCTCGCAATCTTCGGTGCAATGGCCCGCGGCGACCAGCATCAACCACTGGGGATCGACCTTGTCCGCACCAAAGCGGTCAGCCAGCGGTTCACCCTGATGGGTCTCAAGATTTAATGTCTGCACCGGCACCACCGGTTGCAGCAACTCACCATTATTGGTGTGACCCGCCGGGTTCAACCAACCGGTATAAAACATGATGGTCGCCAGCACCATAGGCCCAAAGCCCACAGCAAACAGAAGCAACGCGGTGCGTCGGCCACGCCGAATCTGTTCCGGGCTCGCGGTTCCGCGCCCACTCATGGAGTCAGCCGTTGTCGTTGTCATTATCGGCTCCTGCCTTTCAGTCGTTCTTTGTTGTTTTATGTCTCGCTACGCCTATAACTCGCTACTACAGTCAATATAGTCAGCACTGCGGCAAGCGCAAACCATTGCACCGCATATCCATAATGAGTTTGGGGCGCCATAACATCCGGAACCCGGTCGGCGCGGTAAGCTCCGGGTTGTTGTGGGTCAGAGAGCATCACGGTCACCGGGGCGGGTTCGTTCACAAACTCGGCAACTTCCGTTTTCGGCAAAGCCTGTACTCGTCTGGGCCAATCAACCGCTATCGAGTCTTCATTGGCCAAAACGGGCGGGTCCGGATACTCCGCCAAACGCCCTTCTAACGTCAGGAGTTCACCCGGTGTTTCAATGGCAGGCAAGGTATCTCTCGTGCGCGCGCCTCGCACCCAGCCCCGATTAACCACCACCGCCGGGCCCTCAAGCGGCCGAAACAGGGTCAGCACCTCATAACCGGGCACGCCATCTCGAGTGCGGTTATCAAGTAACCAAATGTGTTTGTCGTAAAAACCGGTCAGAAAAACCGGCAGGCCGGGTTGTAAATCCCCTGCAACCCGCTCGGCCCAGGGAATGTCATTCGCTCGTTGCTGCCAAGCCTGCAGCAGAGTTTCCTTTTCCTCTGCCCGGTCCAATTGCCAGAAGCCCAAGTTCAGTAGGAGTGGCAGGAACAACCCGCTAAACAAAAGTAAACGCCAATCAAAATGCCATCGGCGATCCATCAAAACGGCCTACCCATGCTTTGCTATAGTGAATACAAGGTGCGGGCCTGAATCCACGCGGTTCACCCCAAAACAACCGACAACAACGGGATACATCATGCTCAAAATTGCCATTGTCGTCCTGCTGATAGCTGTCATTGCGAGCCTGTTCAGCGGTTTGTTTTTCTTGATCCACGACGGTGGCAAAACCCGGCGAGTGGTGAACTCTCTGGCCATCCGGGTTGCCTTGAGTGTGTTGTTGCTCGTCCTGCTGTTAATCGCACTCTGGTCCGGATCTATTACGCTCAACCCAACACCGTAGCGATCGCCAGGGTTCAAAGTACGTAAACAAACACGAACAACCCCAGCCAAACCACATCCACAAAGTGCCAATACCAAGCCGCAGCCTCAAAACCAAAATGGTTGTCTGCGGTAAAATGTCCTTTTGCAATCCGGATCAGCATGATCGTGAGCATGATGGTACCCAACAGGACGTGGGCCCCGTGAAACCCGGTCAGCATGAAGAAGGTACTGCCGTAGATACCGGACTGCAGCGTCAGATCCAGATCGTTGTATGCATGGGCATACTCGTAACCCTGAACAAACAGAAACACCACGGCCAGCACGAGCGTCAAGCCCAGCCACAACTTCACCTTGGCACGATCACCAGCTTTCAAGGCATGATGGGCAATGGTGACGGTAAAGGAAGATGTCACCAGCAGTATGGTGTTGAGTAATGGCAGCCCCCATGGGCCGACCACTTCCTTGGGGCCTTGATAAACCTGTGGATCGGGGTTATTAACCAGAGGCCAACTGGCCTGAAAGCCTTCCCAAAGCATGTTGGTACTGCCTTTATCTCCCTCACCACCCAACCAGGGCACCACAAACACCCGGACGTAGAACAGTGCTCCGAAGAAAGCTGCGAAAAACATCACCTCGGAGAAGATGAACCAGCTCATACCCCAGCGGAACGAACGGTCCATTTGGTCGCTGTACAGCCCCGACCGGCTTTCACGGATCACGCTGCCGAACCAGCCAAACAGCATGTAAGCCATGATCATGGCACCGATCCAGAACATGACCCATGAGCCGGTCGTGCTCTCCCCCTGATTGCCATTGACCATGATGGACGCGGCAGCATAGAGGGTCACCCCGAGGCCAACGGTGGCGATGATGGGCCACTTACTCTGTTCGGGAACGTAGTAGGTCTGGTGATCCGCCATAGTTCTCTCCGATGGCTTAGCCGTTATTGTTGGTTATTGTGTCTGCCGTTGCCGGGCCAGAAACTTCCACTGGCTTGCCCTGATCGTACAATGTGTAGGACAACGTCAGTTTGGTGATGTGTTCGGGCAACTCAGGATCCACGATGAAAATCAGTGGCATTTCCACACTTTCCCCGGCACTCAGCGGCTGCTGGTTGAAGCAGAAGCATTCAGTTTTGTGGAAATACAAGGTGCCTTCCGATGGCGACAGGCTGGGTACTGCCTGGCCGACCATGTCACTCTCGGTCGGATTGGAGGCAAAGAAATTGACGGTCATCGGTTCGCCAGGGTGCACCTTCACGCTGCGCACCACAGGCCGGAATTCCCAGTTCATACCGGGCCCATTACTGGCCAAGAACTGCACCGTGACCGTTCGGTTCTCAACCACTTGACCGCTTCTTGTGCCAGCCTCATAACGACCACTGGTTTTGCCATTTATCCCGGTGATGTCACAGAACACGTCGTACAGGGGTACCAGGGCAAAACCAAACGCAAACATGCCCACGACCCCGGCCATGCACCAGGATATAACCCGACTGTTACTACGCTTGCCTTGCTGCGGATCAGCCATGACAAAACTCCTGATTACTTCACTTCAGGTGGCGTTGCGAAGGTGTGATAAGGCGCAGGCGAGGGTACAGTCCATTCCAGACCTTCCGCACCATCCCAGGGTTTTGCCGGTGCTTTCTCACCGCCCCGGGCACATTTGACCACGATGAACAGGAATAGCAGCTGAGTCACGCCAAACATAAAGGCACCAACGCTGGACACCATGTTGAAGTCCGCGAACTGCAGCGCATAATCCGGAATCCGCCTGGGCATGCCCGCCAAGCCCAGGAAGTGCATGGGAAAGAACGCCAAATTCATGCCGACAAACGACAACCAGAAATGGGTTTTGGCCAGAGTTTCGTCGTACATGTTGCCGGTCCATTTGGGCAACCAGAAGTAGGCCGAAGCAAAGATACCGAAGATGGCGCCCGGCACCAGCACGTAGTGGAAGTGAGCAACCACAAAGTAGGTGTCGTGATACTGGAAGTCTGCCGGGGCGATGGCCAGCATCAGGCCGGAAAAGCCGCCAATGGTAAACAAAATGATAAAGGCCACCGCAAACAGCATGGGCGCCTCAAAACTTAACGAGCCCCGGAACATGGTGGTCACCCAATTGAACACCTTCACGCCGGTAGGCACCGCGATTAACAGCGTGGCGTACATAAAGAACAACTGTCCGGCCAGCGGAATGCCCACCGTAAACATGTGGTGGGCCCAAACCAGGAAGGAGAGCACGGCAATGGCGCCCACGGCATAAACCATCGAGGCGTAACCAAACAACGGTTTACGAGAAAACGCCGGCACAATATGAGACACAGCGCCGAACGCCGGCAAGATCATGATGTACACCTCCGGGTGCCCGAAGAACCAGAATACATGCTGGAACAACACCGGATCGCCACCGCCCGAGGCATCGAAGAAACTGGTACCGAAGTTGATGTCCATCAGCATCATCGTGACCGCACCGGCCAGGACCGGCATCACCGCAATCAACAGAAACGCGGTGATCAGCCAGGTCCAGACGAACAACGGCATTTTCATCAAGGTCATGCCCGGAGCCCGCAGGTTCAGGATGGTGGCGATAACGTTGATCGCCCCCATGATCGATGACACACCCATGATGTGGATGGCAAAAATGAAGAAGGTGGTGCTCGGTGGCCCGTAGGTGGTGGACAGAGGCGCGTAGAAAGTCCAACCGAAGTTAGGTGCACCGCCTTCCATAAACAGCGTGGAAACCAGAATCAGGAACGCACACGGCAGCAGCCAGAAGCTCCAGTTGTTCATCCGCGGCAAGGCCATGTCGGGCGCGCCAATCATCAGCGGCAACATCCAGTTGGCCAGCCCGACAAAGGCTGGCATAACCGCACCGAACACCATGATCAGACCATGCATGGTGGTCATCTGGTTGAAAAATTCCGGCTGAACAATCTGCAAACCTGGCTGGAACAACTCTGCCCGGATTACCATCGCCATGCTGCCGCCCAGCAGGAACATAGCGAAGCTGAAGATCAGGTACATAGACCCGATATCTTTGTGGTTAGTGGTCAACAGCCATCGGCTGATGCCTTTGGCCGGGCCGTGGTGATGTTCCTGGTTGTGGGTATCTGCAACCGCACTCATGAAAACCCCCGTTACCGCCGTTTATTATGGCTGGTGATTGTTGTTATCTGGCGTCGACTACTCTTTGTTCTTGTAATCAAAGATCTCTTTCGGTGTGACCATTTCACCGGTGTTATTACCCCAGGCATTACGCTCGTAGGTTATCACCGCCGCCAGGTCGACCTCGCTCAGCTGTCCGCCAAAAGCCTGCATGGCCGTGCCGGAGACCCCGTTCACCACGATGTCGATATGGGCCTCCATGTCGCCGGTCACAATGGGGCTGCCCTTCAATGCCGGGAAGGCCGGCGGCATGCCGGCGCCATTTGGCTGGTGGCAAGCGGCACAGGCACTAGCATAGGCTTTCTCGCCACGAGCCATCAGCTCTTCCAGAGTCCAGTCTTTCTCGGTCAGCTGCCGTTCTGCTTCAGCGGCGGCTTTCTGGTCTGCTACCCAAGCCAGGTATTCCTCCTCGGGCACCGCCTCGACGACCACCGGCATAAAGCCATGGTCCTTGCCACACAGCTCGGTGCATTGGCCACGGTAAATGCCAGGCTCGTCAACGCGAGTCCAGGTTTCATTGATAAAGCCCGGAATGGCGTCTTTCTTGACGCCAAAATCCGGCACCCACCACGAGTGGATAACGTCGTTGGCCGTCAATAGGAAGCGGACTTTCTTGCCGACCGGAATGACCAATGGCTTATCTACCTCCAACAGATAGTTCTCGCCTTTTGCCTGACGGTTCTCAATCTGGTCTCGAGGGGTCGACAAGCTGGAGAAATAACCGAAGTCGTCATTGATATACTCGTACTGCCAACGCCACTGGTACCCGGTAACCTTGATGTCGACGTCGGATTCGGTGGTGTCGTACATCTCGATGAGGGTTGCCGTGGCTGGCACCGCCATGGCGACCAGAATCGCAAACGGAATGGCCGTCCAGAGCACTTCCACTACCGTGTTTTCATGGAAATTGGCAGCTTTGTGGCCCTGCGACTTACGGTGAGCAAAGATAGACCAGAACATGACCCCGAAAACCACCACGCCGATGGCTACGCAGATCCATAGAATGGTCATGTGAAGGCTGAATATCTGATTACTGGTACCGGTTACACCCGGCGTCATGTTCATGGTCCAGTCCGCCATGACCACAGCCGGAAACAACAGACCAGTGACTAGGGCAATTGCCCGCTTGGCATGCACGCGCATACTGTGTCTCCACAGAGTGTTATTCTTGTCGGATTTTGCGTCATCCCTCTACGAATGATTCCGGCGCTCGCAACACCAAAACATCCGAGAGTGAAAGCCTGCTTATGGATACATCACTGGTCAGTGTAGACACTGATAAGCAAAACACTAAAAATCCCGTTAAACCTAAATGAGATAAACGGCCCGGCTTAATGATAAAATTGCATAAGAAGATCTTCAGCCTTACGGACCAGCGCCTTTGGCTGCTTGCCTGGCCGCTGATGCTGACGAACCTCACAGTGCCGCTGCTGGGCTTGGTGGATACCGCCGTTCTTGGTCATCTGGAGAACCCCGAATATCTAGGTGCGGTCGCCGTTGGGGCCAACCTGTTCAGCATTTTGTACTGGACCTTCGGCTTTATGCGCATGGGTACCACCGGGCTTGCCGCTCAAGCCTGGGGCCAACAGGATTCCTTTGCTCAGGTCGCGTTGTTGCTGCGCTCGCTGATGCTGGCGGTGGGCATTGGTGTGTTACTGATCCTGTTCCACCACCCCTTAATCACGCTCGGCTTGCAGTTAATGAACCCCAGCCCATCGGTGGCTGAACTGGCGGCTGAGTACGCCTCGATTCGTATCTGGAGCGCACCCGCGGTGCTGTGCCAATACACACTCGTGGGCTGGCTGATTGGCACGCAATATCCCAGGGGCCCAATGGTGATGTTGATCATCGCCAACGGCATCAACATTGTGCTGGATATCTTCTTCGTGTCCGTGTTGGGCTGGAACAGCCGTGGCGTTGCCATGGCCACTGTTATGGCCGAATACAGCGCCACCGCGATCGGTTTTATCATCGTGCTCCAGCGTATGCCCGAGGGGCAAAGACTGACCCGGGAACTGTTCGGTCAGATCGCGGATTATCTGCGCATTCTTCAGGTAAACCGTTTCATCATGGTGCGCACCATCGCTTTATTGTTGGTGCTCGCCTTTTTCACCGCTCAGGGGGCGCGGCAGGGTGACATTATTCTTGCCGCCAACGCAGTCTTGATCACCTTCCTGCTGGTAATCTCCAACGCTCTGGACGGTTTTGCCAATGCCGCCGAGGCACTAATCGGTGAAGCCATTGGAAAAGGCAACAAAGACCAGTTCAAAACCGTGTTCAGCAGTGCTCTGCGCTGGTCAATCTGGGGCGCACTGCTGCTGACCATTGCCTTCGTGCTGGGCGGTCGTTGGTTGATCAGTCTGCTGACTGACATCGACGCGGTTCAAATGACGGCTTGGCAGTATTTGCCTTGGCTTTGGTTATTGCCCTTCGCGGCAGTGTGGGGATTTTTGTTGGATGGCGTGTTCATTGGCGCAACCCGCACCCGAGAGATGCAAAACACCATGCTGTTTTCAGCCCTCGTCGTGTTTCTTCCTATATGGTGGCTAACCACCGGTTGGGGCAACCATGGCCTGTGGTTATCACTGGTCAGTCTGATGCTCGCCCGGGCCGCCAGTATGGGTTGGCTGTGTTGGCGTTACACTCGTCAGGACCTCTGGTTTCAGCCTCATTAGTCCGAAATCATCGACTACGAACCGAAACTTTATTTAATACTCGGCCGCAGCACTCTCGGGAAATTTAGCTACAATAACCAGAAATGGCGGGCAGATCGTGGTGGCCAGCCACCTCAGTCCTGCTTTCGGTTGCGCTTAGTTAAACCAAGGAGGGGCCTTGCGACCTCAACTCGTACACACAACGGCATCTCCTGCAATGACACCACAAGCAGTTCTCGAGATTATTGATCAGGCTCGGCGTAAGGAGGCTCGCTCCGGCACATTTCTGCGCCAGATGAAAGGAAAGGTAAATCAGCTCCCCCCATCAATCCTCGTGGGAGGCTCGAATCCCGCCACCAGCCTGTTCCAGTTCGCCATCGAATACATCGAAATGGCCCCGCGCCTGATCGAATGCGTGGACGCATGCGCTCAAGAAGCAGGCATCAGAGAACTGTTCAAACCGTTTATTGACGGCGCGACCCAATACTTCACTCAGCCTTCCGTGTTACTGGTCCAGTACGATGGTCTGGATGGACTACTGATCCGCGCTTACTTGTGCCATCGCCTGATGGAAGAGATGCACGACAATAACCGCTCCATTCGTGCCAGTGAACTCTTCGATCTCGAAGCCACCAGGGCAAACCTGCTGGTTCACGAGCTGATTGGCGAACCATTTGCCAATGAGCTGGATGATGCGATTACCATCACCGTGCTCCAGATCGCCGGTACGCCTGATTACTACAGTCTTGACCTTGAACCCTTCGTTAATCAGGTTAACAACCGGGCATGGGACTGGATGCGGCAGTTCTGGGAACACCTTCTGGATCGCAACCATATTCAATTTTCGCTCAGGCCCAGCATACTTTAGCCTTCCAGCAAGCTTTCCCACCGCCTCAACTTTACACCGCGCCTTTCCGGCTACCGGGCAACCCGCTAAACTGAGCGCCGAAATGCACCTTACTTATTGAAATCATTAAGGAGAAAAACACTCGTGATGGACAATGCAGACTTGGGAAAACTGATTATTCGACTCACCCTTGGTGGCCTATTGCTGTTCCACGGAGTGTCCAAGTTACTCAATGGAGTCGGGTTTATTGAAGGCCAATTGGCCAGCCACAACTTGCCGGCCATCTTGGCCTATGGCGTTTACATCGGAGAGATTATCGCGCCGCTGATGATCATTTTGGGTTATCAAACCCGCATCGGCGCACTGATCGTGGTCTTCAACATGATCGTCGCCATCGCACTGGTGCACAGTCACCAGCTTTTGTCGCTCAGCAGCAACGGCGGTTGGTCGCTGGAACTTCAAGGCTTCTTCTTGTTTACCGCGTTGGCGCTTATTTTTCTCGGGCCGGGCAGGTACAAGCTCAAGAACTGATGATCAGATGATGGAGGCTGGCAGGCAATCACGCCAGACCGCCACCCGATTTCGGCCGCCGTTTCTAGCACTGTGCAACACGGACATCAGCCGATGTGGCCACTATGGTTCCACCGGCTGAATTATCTGCTTCACTAAGAGCATAACTCACAACCCACAGGGCAACCTTCATGAGCCGACCCACACAAACAATCTCACCGGGCCGCTATCGCCACTATAAAGGCCGCGATTACGAAGTCATCGGCGTAGCACGGCACAGCGAAACTGAAGAATCGCTTGTGGTCTACCGTTGTTTATATGGCGATCACAGCTTGTGGGTGCGCCCTCTCAGCATGTTTCGCGAAACCGTCCAGGTGTCTGGAGAAGAAGTCCCCCGGTTTGCCCGGGTCGACATCAACGGTTAGTTACACAACCGCTTTGACTGACACGGCCATTTCCTGCACATTAGCCCACTTTTCGTGCCGCTGGCGCCCTGAAGGTGCCAGCTAACTTTCAGTTTCCAGCCGGAGTTTGCCATGAATGCCGTTGTTGCCGCGGTACTGATCATGCTCGTACTGAGCTTGTGCCGCATCCACGTTGTTGTTGCCCTGATTATCGGCGCCATATCTGGTGGCCTTGTCGCAGGAATGTCTCTCGAGGCTACCATCGATGCCTTCAACGCCGGTTTGGGTGGCGGCGCCACGGTAGCTTTATCCTACGCTACCTTGGGTGCCTTCGCTGTTGCTATCGGCAAATCCGGCCTCGCCCACGCGTTGGCCGACAAAGCCCTGGCTTTGGTGGGTAAGCAAGACGAAGGCGGCGCTGCGACCGGCATTCGTTTCATCATTATCGGCCTGCTGGTCGCGGTTGCGATGTCGTCCCAGAACATCCTGCCCATTCACATCGCCTTTATCCCGCTGGTCGTCCCGCCGCTGCTGTACGTGATGGCCAAGCTCCAAATGGATCGCCGCTTGGTGGCCTGTGCACTGACCTTCGGTTTGATCACCCCGTACATGTTCCTGCCGGTAGGTTTCGGCGGCATTTACCTGAACGAAATCCTGCTAGCTAACGTTGCAGATAACGGTGTCGATGCCAGTGAGCTGAATGTCATGTCAGCGATGGCCTTGCCGGCCCTCGGCATGCTGGTGGGCCTGCTGATCGCTGTATTTTTCAGCTACCGCGGTGGCCGTAGCTACGACCTCAAACTGATCAGCCAAACCGAACGGGTGGATATCAAATACAGCCCGAAAACTCTGATCATGGCACTGATCGCCATCGTCGTAGCGTTCGTGGTCCAGCTCTGGCTGGGCTCGATGATTCTGGGTGCACTGGCGGGTTTTGTGCTGTTCAATATTTCCGGCGTGGTGAAGTGGAAAGAAGCGGATGACCTGTTCACCGAAGGCATGAAAATGCTGGCGATGATCGGCTTCATCATGATCGCCGCCAATGGTTTTGCGGAAGTGATGCGGGAAACCGGCGAGATCGCCAGTCTGGTAGAAGGTTCGGTGGCAGCCATCGGTGAGAACAAGCCTCTGGCCGCATTGCTGATGCTGGTCGTCGGCCTGCTGATTACCATGGGTATTGGCTCGTCGTTCTCCACCATTCCCATCATCGCGGCTTTGTACGTACCACTGGCCCTGCAAATGGGTTTCAGCCCGCTGGCTATCGTAGCGTTAGTCGGCACCGCCGGTGCTCTGGGTGATGCTGGCTCACCAGCTTCTGACTCCACCCTTGGGCCTACCGCCGGTTTGAACGTTGACGGCCAGCACAACCATATTTGGGATACGGTTGTTCCGACCTTCCTGCACTACAACTTGCCGCTGCTTGGCTTTGGGTGGTTGGCGGCTATGGTTCTTTAACTTTGTAAGTAACCTGCCCTTTTTAGCCTTCTCTTTTTTGGGGGGAGGTGGCTCGGGAGAGGGGGCCAAAACTATCAGGAAAACCACGTTTTCCGTTTAGGCTCCCTCTCCCGAACCCCGACCATCTCCCACCCCAACAGGCTACACAGCCATACTCCAAGAAAAGTCAGTCCTCAGAGCCAGCCTTAAAAAACACCACCTGCTTAACCGTATGGTCGTCATCATTGCCCCGCGTGTTCACCCGGGTTTCAATTTCCGGAGCCGCTGGCTGCTCAACCTCAGACAACGCATCGGTATAACCACAAGCCACGCACTCACGCACCTGATCGCCTTTGTCATCCGTGAACATCGTGATCTTGTCCATCTCCGCACAACGCGGACAAACCGCACCGGCGATAAAACGCTTTGGACTCGGCATAACTCAACTCCAGATTAACCAGCTGGCCGCAATAGTACGGCCAGCTTTCATTGTATCAGGCTACTTCGCCAGTGATGCCGGATTGTTCCAACAACGCATCCACCTGTGGCTCACGGCCACGGAAGGCTTTGAACAACTCCATGGGCTCCTGCGAACCGCCTTTTTCCAGAATATTCTGCAAGAATGCCTTGCCGGTTTCCGGATCGAAGATGCCTTTTTCCTCGAACAATGAGAAGGCATCCGCCGCCAACACCTCGGCCCATTTGTAGCTGTAGTAGCCCGCGGCGTAGCCACCCGCGAAGATGTGAGAGAAACCGTTCGGGAAACGGTTGAACTCCGGCGCCTGAACCACGGCAATGTCTTCACGTACCTTGCGGTGCATATCGAGCGGGTTAGTGGGGGCTTCATCGGTGAATTCCGCATGCAGGCGGAAATCAAACAACGAAAACTCCAACTGGCGCACCATGCCCATGCCGGACTGGAAGTTCTTCGCCGCCAACAGCTTCTGCAACAGATCTTCGGGCAGTGGCTCTCCGGTTTCGTGATGGCTGGCAATCAGCGCCAGGGATTCCGGGTTCCAGCACCAGTTTTCCAGGAACTGGGACGGCAGCTCAACCGCATCCCAAGCCACACCGTTGATGCCGGAGACATCCATTACCTCAACCTGCGTCAGCATGTGGTGCAGGCCGTGACCGAACTCGTGGAAGAGGGTGGTCACTTCGTCGTGGGTGAGCAACGACGGTTTACCATCCACCGGCGGCGTGAAGTTACAGGTCAGGAACGCTACCGGCAGCTGCAGCTGGCCGCGCATATTGCGCCAGCGTACCCGGCAATCAGCCATCCAGGCTCCGCCTCGCTTGCCTTGGCGGGCAAACAGGTCCAGATAGAACCAGGCAATGGGCTCGCCGTTGCGGCTGATGCAATAAGCCGTAGCCTCTTCGTGCCAGGTTTCGACCTCGGGCTTTTCTTCGATCTGGACCCCAAACAGCTTCTCAGCCACCCGAAACAGACCCGGCACCACTTTATCCACAGGGAACCAGGGGCGCAGCGTTTCCGGTGAAATGTCGTAGCGTTTCTGACGAAGCTTCTCGCTGTAATAACCCACGTCCCATGCTTGCAGATCGTCCACGCCGTGTTCATCTGTGGCAAACGCCTTCAGCTCGGCAAACTCTTTCTCGGCTTGTGGCTTGGATTTTTCCGCCAGCTGATTCAGGAATTCCAGCACCTCATCCACGCCTCGGGCCATCTTGGTGGCCAGTGAACGCTCGGCGTAGCTGCTAAAGCCCAGTAGCTGCGCCAACGCATGGCGGCGCTTGAGAATCTCGGCCATCACCGGGGTATTGTCCCAGGTCCCGGCATCCGGGCCTTGGTCGGACGCGCGGGTGACGAAGGCTTCGTATACTTCCCGGCGCAGTTCACGGTTATCACAGTAGGTCATCACCGGATAAAAGCTGGGGAAATCCAGAGTGATGACATACCCGTCCAACTCTTTTTGGCGAGCGGCCTGTTGGGCACCGTCGATGGCGCTTTCCGGCACACCGGATAATTCGCTGACATCGGTAATCTGCTTGAACCAGTTCTGGGTAGCATCCAACACGTTGTCACTGAACTTGTTGGACAGCTCTGCCAATTCACGGGACAAGTCCGCGTAACGCTTCTTCTTGTCCTCCGGCAGGTCGACACCGCCCAGATGGAAATCACGCAGGGTGTTTTCGATGGACTTGCGCTGAGCTTCACTGAGGTTCTGGTAATCGTCCCGGGCGGCCAGTTTCTTATAGGCATTGCACAGGGCTTCGTTCTGGCTGATTTCGGTGCTGTACTCGGTCAGCTTTTCCAGACAATTCTTGTACACCTTGCGCAGGTCGTCGTTGTTCATGACACCGTTCAGATGCGAAACCACGGACCAGGCGTTGCTGAGGTCGTTCTCCATCGCCTGCATGGGCTGCACCAACGTATCCCAGGTAGGATCTTCCTGTTCGGCCAGCGCTTGGATCTTCATCCGGTTCTTGCTGAGAATCTGGTCAATCGCCGTTTCCATGTGCTCGGTGCGAATGTGCTCGAACTTCGGCAGCAGATCGTCAGTCAGTAGCGGGTTATTCATAAGTCCCCTTCTCAGCTATTTCAGTTTAAGGTACTTTCAGGCAACTCCAATGCTTGGGGGAGTCTTTGGGAGGAGAGCTTTCCAAAAATGTGCGGAACCATGGATGGCGAAGCAGAAGCGCCACGTGGATGTGCCGCAGGAGCGTTTTTTGGAAAGCTCTCCTCCCAAAGACTCTTTCCCCTCAATTCGAGGCCTGTAAAAGGTATATGTAATGACGAATGTACGAACTCACAAGGGTAGCACACCAAAATTTGGTAAAAGTACCTGGGTAGACGAGAGTGCCGTGGTGATCGGCGACGTGGAAATGGGCGACGATTGCTCAGTCTGGCCAATGACCGTCATCCGTGGTGACATGCACAAAATCCGCATTGGCGACCGCTGCAGCATTCAGGACGGATCCGTTTTGCACATCACTCACGCCAGTGATTTCAATCCAAGTGGCTGGCCACTGATTCTGGGCGATGACGTCACCGTCGGCCACAAGGCGCTGCTCCACGGTTGCACCATTGGCAGTCGGGTGCTGGTGGGCATGGGCTGCACCGTGATGGACGGGGCCATCGTTGAAGACGAGGTGATCATCGGGGCAGGGGCACTGGTCCCGCCGGGCAAGCGGCTTGAATCCGGTTATCTCTATGTCGGCTCACCCTGCAAACAAGCCAGAGCGTTGAGCGACAAAGAAAGAACCTTCTTCAAGTACACCGCTGCCAACTACGTGAAGCTGAAGAACGAATACCTCGAAGCTTCAAAATAATCCCAGCCGGAACTCAGTTTCCGGCGGCCGCCTTGGCGCCTGCGTCTTCCAGCGCGCGGGCGTAATCGCCACTGCGGCCATGCTTGGAAATACGGTCCAACATCGTTTCACCGTGCTCGTCCGCGGCATTCAGATTGCGTCCCGCCGCGACAAAAAATCCGACAAAACGCTCGAAATCCTCAGCACGCATGGCTTCATAGGCACGTAACAGCACGAAGTGATCCGCCTGAATCGTCTTGTCATATGGCTCCAGGTCCAGGAAGCTTTTTACCCGCTCGTCGCTCCACTCTTCGTCAAGGACTTTCGGCTTATCCGGTCCGCTCATTGATTTCACTCCCAATGGATTCTAGGTGTTAAGGCCGCACAGTATAAGGCTTTGAATCTGTGTCAGTTATATGAAAGTACTATGAGGATCTGCACTGCAAGCATAAGGCTTTGCAGATCATGGCAGAATATCGATGGGAAGCTGATCAGCCGCTTCCTCTGTCTGGCACTCAGGGTTCCGGATGGAAATCTCCACACGGCGGTTCAAAGCGCGGTTTTCCGGGGTATCGTTTGCCGCCAATGGTCGCGTTTCAGCCCGGCCGGCCGCCATCACACGCTCGGCTGGAATTTGCCGGTTCATCACCAGCTCATGCACCACAGAGACCGCCCTTGCGGCCGAAAGGTCCCAGTTGGAGCGATACTGACTGCTGGAAATCGGACGATCGTCCGAGTGCCCGGACACCACCACATCACCCTCGCAGCCGGCCAAAACGGTTACGACCCGTTCAATAATCGGGATCATGTTGGGCTTGATGGCTGCATCCCCGGATCGGAAGGTGGCTTCTTCAGAAAACCGGATAACTACCTGATCTTCGTCATAATTGACTTGTAACGTACCAGCCGCTGCTTCCGGCTCCAGCTCTTGAACCAGTCTGGAAGTCAGATCCAGAACACCACCTGGGATCTGACGAATTTCCGACTGATCCGCTCGTTCATCAATAAATTCGGGCTGCTCCTGCAACGAGTCCGAAGGCTCGGGCAGTGACACGGTATCAGACTCCACCAGAGTAATCGGCGAACCACCTATACCTTCGCCAAAGACGTTTTGGGAACCAAAGGCTAACGACATGGAATTCGCCATGGCCCGGTACTTTTGCACATCCATTTCAGCAAACGACAACAACAGAATAAAAAACGTCAGCAGCAAGGTCGCCAGATCAGCAAAGGTCACGATCCAGTCTGGCGCGCCCTTTTGGGCTTTCTGGCGCTTTCGAGGGCGGGGCAGCAACAAACCTTATGCCTCCTTTTCAGGCGCAAGATCGGTTCGATGCTCGGGGGAAACGTAGGATGACAGAAACTCTGTCATCACTCTGGGGTTTTCGCCCCGCATGATGCTCTTGATCGAGGTGATGATCAGCATTTGATTCCGGGCATCGTCTTCCGCCTTCAACTGCAGTTTTTCCGCCAGGGGCAGGGCAATCAACTGGGCAATAAACGCGCCGTACAAGGTCGTCAACAAGGCGATGGCCATGGCCGGGCCGATGGTTGACGGGTCGTCGAGCGTATTCAGCATCTGGACCAACCCAATCAAGGTACCGAGCATACCGATGGCCGGCGCCGATTCGCCAATACCCCGAAATACCCGCTCAGCGACTTCGTAACGTTCGGCGATTTGCTGACTTTCTTGCAGCAGCGCTTCTTCAACCAACTCCGGTGGGTGGCCATCGACACACAGAGTTATGGCTTTCTTCAGAAACTCATCGCTAGCTTCATGCTCCTCGAGGCCCAAAATGCCTTCTTTTCGGACCATACGGCCCAGTTCACCGACTTCTAAAATTAACGCGGAAGGGCGGGGAAGGCGGTCGGTGAACACCGTTTTAGCGGCAAGGCGAAACGCACTGGCCACGGTGGCCAAACGAAATTTGATCAGAGTAACCGCGAAGGTGCCGCCAAGAACAATGGCCAAACCCGGCAGATTCAGGAAGGTCATAATCGACGCGTTTGCCAACATGGCAAGCAGCACAATCACAACTCCAGCGAGCAGCCCTACAAGCGTCAGAATATCCATGACCTTCCCTTATGGCCGACGGTATCAACCCCGGCTCAGTCGTTCCTAAGTTCGTCCACAACCGGAGCGGTTTCCGGGCGGACACCCCGCCACACGTAAAACGCCTCTGCCGCTTGCTCGATCAACATACCCAGCCCGTCGTATACGCGTCGGGCGCCGTTATCCATCGCCCACTGGTTGAACGTGGTGGTTTGCAAAGAGTACATCATGTCGTACACCACGGTATCCGGCCCGATCACATTCCCGGAGATCGGCGGCAGATCACCCTGCAAACTGGCGCTGGTGCCGTTGATAATGACATCGAACGGCTGTGCCGGCTGCTCAAAACCACAGGCTGAAAACTCAACCTCTGCCGCCTCTTCGGTGAACAACCGGACCAACGCCTCGGCTTTGGCAACGGTGCGATTGGCAAGGGTTAATGCCGCCGGCTGTTCCGCCAGTATCGGGCCCAACACGCCTCGCACGGCTCCGCCAGCTCCCAACACGAGAATCCGTGCGCCTCGGAGCAACACCTTCTGGTTTTCGCGCAAATCACGAACAATGCCAACTCCATCTGTGTTATCGGCCACAAGATCATTCTCTTGATCAAGATATAGCGTATTGGCCGCTCCGGCTTTCTCCGCTCTGGGCGTTCTGTGCTCCGCAAGCACCCAGGCTTGCTCTTTAAACGGCACGGTCACGTTCAGGCCTTTGCCTCCGCCTTCAAAGAACTGCTGAACCGTCCCGGAAAGATCGTCCAAGGGGGCCTGAATGGCGGTGTACTCCACCGGCTCACCGGTTTGTTGGGCAAACAAGCTGTGAATACGGGGCGATTTACTGTGGTTAATCGGATTTCCGACCACCGCGTAGAGTTCATTTTTCATCAATACCCTCCAGCCAATTTCGGTCCGTGAGGAAGTATTCGGTCAGCCGAGCCTCTTCACTGCCAGGCTCCGGCTGGCGGCTGTAATCCCAGCGCACCATCGGTGGCATCGACATCAGAATGGATTCGGTCCGGCCACCCGATTGCAAACCAAACAACGTGCCACGGTCATACACCAGGTTGAATTCCACATAACGTCCCCGGCGATAGAGCTGGAAATCGCGCTCCCGCTCGCCCCACGCATGATCGGCCCGGCGCTGCACAATAGGCTCGTAAGCCTCAACGTAACTGTCGCCCACGGATTGCATGAAGGCAAAGTCGCGTTCGAAATCACCGGTATTGTGATCATCAAAGAACAGACCGCCCACACCTCGAGGTTCCTGCCGGTGCTTCAGGTAAAAGTACTCGTCGCACCAATGCTTTAACCTCGAGTAAACATCGTCTCCGAAGGGCTCACAGGCGTTGCGCGCGGTACGATGCCAATGCACGCAGTCTTCGTCGAAGCCATAGTAGGGGGTCAGGTCGTAGCCACCGCCAAACCAGTACACCGGCTCACCTTTTTCGGGGGTGGCAATGAAAAAGCGGACGTTGGCGTGAGAAGTTGGCACATAGGGGTTTTCAGGATGCATAACCAAAGACACCCCCATGGCTTGCCAGGGTGCGCCCGCCAGATGAGGGCGGTGCGCCGTTGCTGATGGCGGCATGGTGGCACCCATTACGTGAGAAAAATTCACGCCCCCTTTTTCGAACACCTTGCCGTCAGCGATCACCCGGCTGATCCCGCCGCCGCCTTCTGGCCGTTCCCAGCTGTCCTCGATGAAGGAAGTCTGACCATCCAACGCTGCCAATCGCTGGCAAAGGCGATCCTGAAGGCCCAGTAAGTACTCTTTAACGACCAGAGAGTCCGGCTGCTGTGACATGCTTGCTCCTAACGAAACTGTTTTCCGGTGAGGATATCGATAATACGGCTGGGATTACGGTTGCCCCCGAGTGCGCCCGGTATCACGCGGTCGAGTTCCTTTCCGAAATAACATCGCACTTGCCAGATGTTGCGCGCAGGCGGACGGCCTGCGGGGTTGCACGAGGTTGAGACCAGCGGCATCCCGGTCGCGTTACACAGGTCCTGCACCAAGGGGTGGTCAGAGACGCGAACCGCGATGGTGCTGTGTTGGCCCCGCACCCATTCCGGGATTTGCTCAAGGACGTCCGGGATCAGACACGTGATCGGCCCCGGCCAGTGCTGCTCCGCTTCCCATTGCAGTACACGGGGCAATGGGTCCAGCAGAAATCGTACCTGATCGATGGACGACGCGACCAGAATCATGCCCTTTTCCATCGGCCGCTGTTTCATCTCCAAGATGCGTTCAACAGCCTGATGATTCCAAGGGTCACACCCCAAGCCCCATACCGCTTCGGTGGGGTAAGCAATTACTCCGCCGGCCAACACAGTGCGACGGGCACAGTGCTGTTGCCAGGCATTCATGGACGACGTTGGCGACATAGAGAAATCGTACAACCTGCTTGCTCAAACAAAGAAAATGCACGGATCAGCCTCGCCGCAAGTACCCACCCGGGGCAGAACACGCCAAACCTTCCAACTCCAGCAGCAAAAGTGATTGCATCAGCTGATCGGCCGGTAATCCAGTGGCAAGACTCAGTGCATCGGTAGACTGTGGATCATACCCCAAAGCCTCGAATACCGCGATTTCCCGACTGTCCAGGTCGGGCTTCGCCATCGTACTGACAGCCACTGGCGCCGGCTTGTCTTGCATCGACCACCAGGTGCCTAATTCTTCCAGCACGTCATCAGCCGTTTCCACCAGTCGAGCACCCTGTTTGATAAGCTGATGACAGCCTTTGGCAACCGAACTGTGGATCGAGCCGGGAATGGCAAACACCTCGCGACCCTGCTCAAGCGCGGTTCTTGCGGTAATTAACGAACCGCTTTTCAGGCTCGCCTCCACCACCAGTACACCTCGACTCAAGCCGCTGATGATGCGGTTCCGTTGCGGAAAGTAGGCGGCCCGTGCCTGTGTGCCCGGTGGGTATTCAGACACAATCAGTCCGTTATCGATAATGCGGTGCGCCAGTTTGCGATGCTGCGCCGGGTAAAGCCGATCCAAACCACACCCCACCACCGCAATGGTGGGGTGTCCCGCATCCAGCGCCCCGGCATGGGCTGCACCATCAATCCCCAGCGCCAGCCCACTGGTGATCAACAGGCCGCGTTTGCTCAGTTCCGCGGCAAATTGACGGGCATGATCCAAGCCCTGCCGGGTTGCGTTGCGACTCCCGACAACGCCGATCTGGTCTTGCAATAAAAAACGACTATCACCCAGAAGGTAGAGCACGAGCGGCGCATTATGTATTTGCCGCAGCGCTTCCGGATAATCGGGATGACTCTGGCCGATCACAGCAATGCCATGCTGCAAGCAAGCCTGATGCACTCGGAGTGCCTGCTGGATCTTTGAGTGACTGGTACCAACCGTTTGCCAGGCTTGCACCAGTTCAATGGCATCGGTACCCATACCCAGCGCTTTGAGGGTAGCGGCATTCAGATCGAGGGCATCAATCAGCCTGGGAGTATTGGCTTGCACGCGTTCACGAACTCGCACTCCAAAGCGGGGAAGAAGAGAAAGCACCAGCCAGCGGCCAGTTTCAGACTGCAAAAATTCCTGTTCCGACATTTTTCATCCTTGAAAACAACAATGGCCGGGCGCTCCGGCCCAGCCATTCAATGGTACTGCTATCCGCCACGCGCAGCTATTGCTGGCTACGCGGGCAGGGAGGCGTCAGGGGTTAACGACCTTGTCACCCACTGACAGCGCACGAGTTGCTTTCAGAACCAACCCGTAGCTCAGCTTTTCATAGACCTGGAATACCATCAGCAAGCCAGCGCGCTCGGAAGGCAGTTCAATGGTTTCATTGGTGATTGGATCACGAACACGGTTGCCAGCCTTCATCACCGCCAGCACATTACCGGCCTTCAGGCCTTCACGGGCACCGCGGTTAATGGCAACGACATTGTATTGGCCAATCTGGTTGACGCCGCCGTCGACAGAGATCATCTTGCCTTCGATCTGCTCATCGGGTGAACTCGGCATAAAGTTAGTGGTCAAACGACGATCTTCGCTCACCAACAAGCGGTCACCAATGCGAACTTCTTCGCTTGAGCGGGTCAGATTAACCGTCAATACGTCACCGTTCTCTGCTGCCACGTTACCACGAGCGATGCTGCGCGCTTCCAGACCCAGGAACTCACCGGTATCCGGGTCAACAAACTCCTGACTGCGGCGGAACACGCCGACACGATCCGCAGGCTTTTCGCCACGGGCGTAAATCTTGTCTCCGGCTCCGGTGATGATGCGGCCATCTTCACCTTCCAGCACATAAGGAGCACCGTTGATTTCTTCGGGGCTGACTATGCGGGTGTCGGTCAAAAAGCTGGCAATGGCATCCAGCGGGATCGCGGGAATCGGGGTATCAATGGCTTCGGAACGGATCTGTGGAGACAGTTTCACATCACCGGAAGCTACCTTGGTAAGGCGCGGTTTGCCATCGATGTATACCAACGCCAAACGGTCGCCCGGATAGATCAGGTGAGGGTTAGCAACCTGCGGGTTCACGTGCCAGATTTCCGGCCAGTACCAGGGGTTGTTCAGAAAACGCCCTGAAATGTCCCAAAGGGTGTCCCCTTTGACGACAGTGTAACGCTCAGGATGGTCAGCCTTGAACTCGGGTTGTGCCTGGGCCCAGGAGGTAAATAGCAGCGTAGTAGCTGCCAGAGCGTACAACAATTTCCTCATTGTCTGTATCCTTGATCGCGTGCCTTGAATCTTAGCGTTCGGTAACATCGCCACAGTTCACCCGCAGCGTGTTACGCGGTTATTCCCGTTACTATAGAAGATGTATGGGGATTTGTGATGTTATCTTTTGTTCTTCCAGTAAATTCTGCGGAATACTCGATAGAATCCTACTATTAACTGATCAGTTTGTACTCAATCGGTAATTTATCGGATAATACCCCCATCACACATGCTTCATAATAGATTTGTGAAGAAAATTTGCGCAGTACGCCGTCGCATTTCAGAGAAGCCAGAGCATTATGATTTTAGATATTCTTGAGTACCCGGATCCGCGCCTTCGCACCATTGCCAAGCCGGTAGACGAGGTAACCGACGAGATCCGCACGCTGATCGACGACATGTTCGAGACCATGTACGATGCGCCCGGCATTGGCCTGGCGGCGACACAGGTGAACGTGCACAAGCAGATCGTCGTCATGGATTTGTCCGAAGACAAGAGCGAGCCTCGGGTGTTCATCAACCCGAAAATTGAAGTGCTGGATGGCGATCTGGAAGCCATGCAGGAAGGCTGCCTCTCGGTGCCCGGTTTTTACGAAGACGTAAAGCGCATCGAACACTGCCGGATTACGGCAAAAGACCGTAATGGTGAAGAGTTCGTGCTGGAAGCCACCGGCCTTCTTGCAGTCTGCATCCAACACGAGATGGATCACCTGAACGGCAAGTTATTTGTGGATTATCTCAGCTCTCTCAAGCGCAACCGCATTCGCAAGAAGCTGGAAAAACTCCACAAACAGAGCGCCTGAGTCCGAGCCGGATAATGCAGCTCAGCTCCAAACCGAATTCAGGACCGGGTTACGACCCGGTTTTTTCGTATTCAACGACACAGAGATAACACCACCGTGCGCATTGTTTTTGCCGGAACCCCGGATTTCGCTGCCATTGCCCTGAAAGCCATTCTTGCGGCCGGGCACACTGTTGTAGGCGTTTACAGTCAGCCTGACCGGCCCGCCGGCCGGGGCCGCAAACTGATGCCAAGCCCGGTTAAACAAGTGGCACTGGATGCCGACATCCCTGTGTTCCAGCCCCAAAGCCTGAAGCCCGAAGAAGCACAACAGGAGCTGGCCGGCCTGAAACCGGACGTGATGATTGTCGCCGCCTACGGTCTGATTCTCCCGAAAGCGGTTCTGGAGATACCGAGCCACGGTTGCCTGAACATCCACGCATCCTTATTGCCTCGCTGGCGCGGTGCCGCCCCGATCCAGCGTGCCATTGCCGCCGGTGACGCCGAAACCGGCATCACCATCATGCAGATGGATGTCGGCCTGGATACCGGCGATATGCTGTTGAAAACGGCGACCCCGATTAACCCGGACGACACCGGCGGCAGCCTGCATGATCGATTGGCCGATATGGGTGGCGAAGCGATTGTCGACACTTTGGCAAAACTGCGCCAAGACGCACTGACTGGCGAGGCCCAGAACGACGATGCAGCCTGCTACGCCCATAAGCTGTCCAAACAGGAAGGTCACATTGACTGGAGCCGCAGCGCCACCGACATCGAGCGGCTGATCCGGGCCTTCAATCCCTGGCCCGGCACCTTCACCGATCTGGGCGACCAACGCATCCGCCTGCATCAGGCTCAAGCCTTAGAGCAGGGCAGCGACAAAGCCCCCGGCACCGTGCTTCACCGCGAACGGGAAGGCATCGACATTGCCTGTGGCACCGGCAGCCTGAGAATCACCAAAGTACAACTGCCCGGTACCCGCGCCCTGAGCGTGAGCGATCTGATTAACGGCGGCAAACCCGTGCTGATGCCCGAACAGGAGCTGAACTGATCATGTTCTATGACTCCCTGCCGTTTCGTGCAGTCGCAGCCGACGTACTGCTTTCCGTCGAGCAAGGCCAATCGCTCTCACAATGTCTGCCTTACGCACTGAGCCAACTGCCACCCGAGCAACGGCCCCAGTTGCAAGCCATTTGCTACGGCACGTGCCGCTGGTTTCACCGCCTGGACGGCGAGCTGAACCAACGCTTGAAGAAACCCCTGCGCAAGCCCGACCGGGTTATTCATCACTTGATGCTGGTCGCCCTGTTTCAGCTTCGCTTCAGCGAACAGGCCACTTACGCCGTGCTCAATGAAACCGTAGAAGCCTGCCGCTCGCTCGACAGACCGCACCTGACCGGGCTGGTCAACGGCGTGCTAAGAGCCGCCGAACGGGAAGGCGCTCCGGAGCCGAGCGACGACAGCAGCCGCTACAGCCACCCTGTCTGGATGGTAGAGAAACTACGCCACAACTGGCCCGACCAATGGCAAGCCATTCTCGATGCCAACAACACCCAGGCGCCGATGACCCTGCGCGTCAACGCCCTGCGTTTCAGCCGCGACGAGTACCTGAAGCTCCTGACCGACGCAGGTATCGGCGCGAAGGCAACCCGCTTCGCACCGTTTGGCATTCAGTTGGAACGCCCCGTTCCGGTCGACTATTTGCCCTGGTTCGAAGACGGTGCCGTCAGCGTTCAGGATGAAGCCGCCCAATTGTGTACTACCTTGATGGATCTGCAGCCCGGCCAGCGGGTGCTGGATGCCTGCGCGGCGCCCGGTGGAAAGACCTGCGCCATTCTGGAAAGCTGTGCCGAACTTTCCGAAGTCATTGCCATCGACGAATCGGAAGCACGCCTGCCAAGAGTTCAGGAAAACCTGGATCGGCTCGATCTGTCCGCCAGCCTGTTGCAAGCGGATGCCGCTGACACAGAGCAATGGTGGGACGGCCAAGCCTTCGACCGCATCTTGCTGGACGTGCCTTGCAGTGCCACCGGCGTTATTCGCCGGCACCCGGACATCAAACTGCTGCGCCGTGAATCAGACATCGTGCCGCTTGCGGGCATTCAGCTTGGCTTGCTCAACGCCATGTGGTCTATTCTGAAACCCGGAGGCCGTTTGGTATACGCCACGTGTTCGGTGTTTCCACAAGAAAACCACCGGATCATTCAGCGCTTCCTGAAACAGCAAGAACACGCTCAGCTAGTGCCAATCGAAGCGAGCTGGGGCCTGGATACGGATGCCGGTCGCAATTTGCTGCCGGACCCAAACAGCCATGACGGCTTTTTCTACGCCGTGCTGGAGAAACCTGACGCATGAATATCCTGATTCTCGGTGCTGGCCAGGTCGGAGGTACTCTGGCCGAACACCTCGCCAATGAAGCCAACGATATCACCGTGATCGACAGCGACAGCGTTCGTCTCCGGGAATTGCAAGATCGCCTCGACATTCGCACGGTACACGGCAAAGCCTCTTATCCTGCGGTACTGAACGAGGCCAACGCCCAAGACGCCGACATGGTGATCGCTGTCACCAACAGTGATGAAACCAACATGGTGGCCTGTCAGGTCGCCAAGCTGCTGCACAAAACGCCGACCACCATCTGCCGGGTGCGCGCCGGATCCTATCTGGCCAATCCCGCTCTGTTCTACAACAAAGATACAGAGAAAGATCTGGATAAACTTCGGGGCTTCCCCATCGATGTATTGATCAGCCCGGAACAGCTGGTCACCAAACACATCACCCGGCTGATCGAATACCCTGGCACACTTCAGGTACTGGAGTTTTCCAAAGGCCTAACTCGACTGGTCGCGATCAGAGCCATCGAAGGTGGCCCTCTGGTCGGCCGAGAGCTGTCCTATCTACGCACCCATATGCCGAAAATCGACACACGGGTTGCCGCCATTTTCCGAAAAGACCGCGCCATCATTCCTAAAGGCGATACCGTGATCGAGGACGGCGATGAAGTGTTTTTCATTGCCGCCACGGATCACATACGCTCCGTCATGAGTGAGCTGCAGCCACTGTCGAAGCCCTATAAGCGCATCTTCATTTGTGGCGGAGGCAACATTGGTTACCGGTTGGCGCGGGCGCTTGATAGCCGTTATCAAGTGAAAATCCTGGAGCGAGACCACGACCGCTGCGTGATGTTATCGGAAAAGCTGCGCAGGACTGTCGTGCTCGAAGGCAGCGCCGCCAACAAAGACATTCTGGTGGAAGAAAACATCGAGAATACCGATGTCTTTTGCGCCGTCACTAACGACGACGAAACCAACATCATCGCTTCGCTGCTGGCCAAACGTCTGGGTGCCCGCAAAGTGCTCACGTTGATCAACAACCCCGATTACGTCGATTTGATTCAGGGCGGTGTCATAGACGTTGCCATCTCGCCACAGCAAACCACCATCGGCAGCTTGCTGACACACGTGCGCCGCGGTGACGTGGTTAACGTACACGCTCTGCGCCGGGGTGCAGCCGAAGCCATCGAGGCCATCGCCCACGGTGACCACCGCTCATCCAAAGTGGTTGGCAGACGGCTGGATGAAATTCAGCTGCCACCGGGCACCACCATCGGAGCCATTGTGCGCCATGGCGAAGTCCTGATTGCACACGATCATTTGCGAGTGCAACCAAACGACCACGTGATTCTGTTTTTGGTCGACAAATCCCGGATCCGGGACGTCGAGAAGCTGTTCCACGTAGGGCTCACATTCTTCTGATTCAGCCCATACACAGCAATGCGCAGATTGGCACTTAGAAAACCGGCGCCAGCCAGCGTATAATGCGCGTTTTCAAATTTCGGAGTGCTCCGTAAAACCGGAGCGCCACACACAGACTGACCAGCAGGCAAACGTCGTGACAGACAAGGCAACCAATAACTCCGCGCCAGACATCAAGACCTTTCAAGGTCTGATCTTGGCATTGCAGAATTTCTGGGCGCAGCATGGCTGCGTGGTACTACAGCCTCTCGATATGGAAGTCGGTGCCGGCACATTCCACCCGGCCACGTTCCTGCGCTCCATCGGGCCCGAGACCTGGAACGCCGCCTACGTGCAGCCCAGCCGCCGTCCAACCGACGGTCGCTACGGTGAAAACCCGAACCGCTTGCAGCATTACTACCAGTTCCAGGTTGTTCTCAAGCCGTCTCCGGATAACATTCAGGAGCTGTATCTGGACTCGTTGCGCGCCTTGGGTCTGGACCCGCTGGTACACGACATTCGCTTCGTTGAAGATAACTGGGAATCTCCGACTCTGGGCGCTTGGGGCCTGGGCTGGGAAATTTGGCTGAACGGTATGGAAGTCACCCAGTTCACCTACTTCCAACAAGTTGGCGGCCTTGAATGCTACCCGGTCACTGGCGAGCTGACCTACGGTCTTGAGCGCATCGCCATGTACCTGCAGGGCGTGGACAGTGTCTACGATCTGGTCTGGACCAACGGCCCGGATGGCGTAGTAACTTACGGCGACGTGTTCCACCAGAACGAAGTGGAACAGTCCACCTACAACTTCGAACACGCCGACACCGAGTTCCTGTTCCACAGCTTCGACGTTTACGAGCGGGAAAGTGCCCGCCTGATCGAAGCCGGCCTGCCGCTGCCGGCCTACGAGCAGGTACTCAAGGCCTCCCACACCTTCAACTTGTTGGATGCTCGACACGCCATCTCTGTGACCGAGCGCCAACGTTTCATCCTGCGTGTACGCACCCTGGCTCGCTCCGTTGCTCAGGCTTACTTTGAAAGCCGTCGCAAGCAAGGCTTCCCGTTAGCGCCCGAACAGCTCCGCAAAGAGGTGCTGGCAGCTGCCGATGCGGCTGACGCCAAAGCCAAAAGCAAAGGCAAGAAGTCCGGAAAAGCGAAAAAGGCTCAGCAGGAACAGGGGAAAGCATAATGGCTACACAGGATTTTCTAGTCGAACTGGGTACTGAAGAGCTGCCTCCGAAAGCCCTCAAAGGCCTGTCTGACGCCTTCACCCAAGGCATTACCAAAGGCTTGGAAGACGCCGGCGTTAACTTCGGTAAAGTAGAAGCTTTCGCCGCCCCGCGCCGCTTGGCCGTGCGCATCCGGGATCTGGCCGATGCCCAGCCCGACAAGTCTGTGGAAAAACGCGGCCCCGCCGTCAAAGCCGCCTTTGATGACGCCGGCAATCCGACCCGCGCTCTGACCGGCTTTGCCACGTCATTGGGTATCACCCCCGATCAACTGGACACGCTGGAAACCGATAAAGGCGCCTGGCTGGTGTTCCGCACCGTTGAAAAGGGCAAGCCCACCGTGGAGCTGCTGCCCGAACTGATCAACCAGTCTTTGTCGGCGTTGCCGATTCCCAAGCGCATGCGCTGGGGTGCCCACCGCACAGAATTCGTGCGTCCGGTCCATTGGCTGATCATGCTGTATGGCAACAACGTGATCGAAACGCCGATCATGAACCTGAAGCCCGGCAACAAAACCCGTGGTCACCGCTTCCACTGCCCGAAAGAACTGATCATCCCGACCCCGGCTGACTACGAGACCGTGCTCAAGCAAGAAGGCTACGTGCTGGCCGACTTCGCCGAGCGTCGTGAGCAGATCCGTGTCGGCGTGAACGCACTGGCCAAGAACGAAGCCGGTGGTGTTGCCGTCATCGATGAAGACCTTCTCGACGAAGTAACGGCTCTGAACGAATGGCCGGTGCCGCTGATGGGCCGCTTCGACGAGCGCTTCCTGAAAGTGCCCGCGGAAGCCCTGATCTCCTCCATGAAGGAGCACCAGAAATACTTCCACGTGGTCGACGACAACGATCAGATGCTGCCGTTGTTTATTACCGTCGCCAACCTGGAGAGTAAAGATCCGGCTCAGGTTGTTGCCGGTAACGAGAAGGTGATCCGCCCACGCTTGTCAGATGCCGCTTTTTTCTTCGAGACCGACGGCAAAAACAAACTCGAAGATCGTATCGATGCGCTCAAGCCTATCGTATTCCAGGACAAGCTCGGCAGCATTTACGACAAGTCGGTGCGCGTAGCCGCACTGGCCAAGAAAATCGCCGACGCCATCGACAGTGATCCGGTGCTGGCCGAACGCGCCGCCATGCTGGCCAAGACCGATCTGGTCACCGAAATGGTGCTGGAGTTCACTGATCTGCAGGGCATTATGGGCAGCTACTATGCCGCCGCCGATGGCGAACACGCCGATGTTGCCAAGGCGCTGAACGAGCAGTACATGCCGCGCTTTGCCGGCGACGATCTGCCCACGACGCTGACCGGTTGCGCCATCGCCATCGCGGATCGCATCGATTCACTGGTCGGGCTGTTTGGCATCAACCAGCCACCTTCCGGTACCCGTGACCCGTTCGCCCTGCGCCGTGCCTCCCTCGGTGTGCTGCGTATCATCATCGAGCGTGAACTACCGCTGGACTTGCAGACACTGTGTGAATGGGCTGAAGAGAACTTCACGGTGCTGACCGAAGAGAACACCGCCAGCACCGTGGTCAACTACATGCTCGAACGCTTCCGGGCCTTCTACGACGAGCAGGGCATCAGTGCCGAAGTCTATCTGGCCGTGCACGCCCGTCGTCCGACCAGCCCACTGGATTTCAATCGCCGCGTGAAAGCTGTTGAAGCCTTCCGTCAGCTGCCAGAAGCTTTGGCCTTGGCCGGCGCCAACAAGCGAGTATCGAACATCCTGACCAAACAGGGTGGCGACCGCATCGGTGAAACCGTCGACAACGCCTTGTTGCAGGATGAGCCCGAGAAGATTCTGGCGCAGAAGATCGAAGAGCAGGCGGCAAAAGTGCTGCCGTTGTTCGAGCAGGGCGACTACGCCACCGCATTGACCTCGCTGGCAAGCCTGCGCGAGCCTGTGGATAACTTCTTCGACGAAGTCATGGTCATGGCCGACGACGACGCTGTTAAAAACAACCGCTTGGCGCTACTCAACCGTCTTCGCAACCTGTTCCTGCGCGTTGCCGATATTTCCCTGCTACCCACAGCCGGGTAAGCGGGCTAACGCGCAGTTTTAAGTAGCTATTTCCCCAAGGAAGGGGCTAGCAAAATGGCCGGTAATCCGTATAATACCGGCCGTTGTTCGGCGTGTGGCGCAGCTTGGTAGCGCACTTCGTTCGGGACGAAGGGGTCGCAGGTTCGAATCCTGCCACGCCGACCATTTTCCCGCTTTTCTGTTTTTTTACTGCTCCACCACAATCAATTCCCCCAATTCAAAACCTTCCGCCACCGCTCTGGCTTTAAACGCTTCCAGTTCGTCCTCGCTCACCTCCGGCGTTCGGGACAGAAACCACAGGAAATCCCGGTTGTAGCTGGTTAAATAAGCGCGCGAGTAGTTTTCTTTTTCGAGGTCAAACACCACGTACGAGCCATAGAAAGGCCCGAAGAACGACACCTTCAAGTAACCCACATTGCTGTCACCCACAAACACTGCCCGGCCCTCGGCTTCTTTCCATTCATCTTTGGCCTTGTTGTAGCCACGGTTCAGAACGTGAATGCTGCCGTCTTTGTTGGCGGTGTACTCTGCAGTGACCTGACTCAGGCCCGCTTCGAAAGAGTGGTCGAGGCGGGCGATTTCGTACCAGGTGCCGAGAAAACGCTCCTTCTCAAAACCGGTGACCGGGACGATGTCTTTAGGTAAGCCGGTGCAACCCTGCAGTAACAGTAGTATGGTGCTCAACAGAGCATAGCGCTTCATGGGGTGTCCTTAGTCTGAGAATGCTTCCGAGACGATAGCATTACAAAGCGAAGAACTCCGCTATCATTGTGAACTGCTCTGACTCCCGATTTTTTGCGTATACCCAACCTCAACGACTAACGGAGAATCTTCATGATCGGATATGTAACCCTAGGCGTCAGCGATATGGACAGAGCCAAGCAGTTCTACAGCGACCTGCTGGCAGACCTTGGTGGCAAATTGCTGCTGGATATGGGCCGCATTGCCTTCATTGGCAAGGATATGAGCTCGCCGATGGTGGCCGTGTGCACACCGTTCAACGGTGAACCGAACCAACCGGGCAATGGCAACATGCTGGCGATTCAGCCAGGCTCAAAAGAAGCCGTCGACAGCCTCCACAAGAAAGCCCTTGAATTGGGTGCCACCTGTGACGGCGAGCCGGGGCAGCGTATCCCGAACCAGTTCTACGGTGCCTACGTACGTGATCCAGACGGCAACAAACTGGCCTTCTTCCAGTTCGGTTAATCATAAAAAGGCCCCGCAGTTAACCACTGCAGGGCCTTTTACACATTCAGAACACACACTAAGGCCTTCGCCTTAGTAAGCCCCGCGAATCAGATCAATCCCCGGCTTTAACACCTCTTTCCAGGCTTGACGCAGACCAGGCGTATATTCCGGATCATGGAGCCGCACGGTTTTCAACAACGCTTCTTCCCACAAGCCATACCATTCCGGCTGAATATCATAATTGTGACGATTGTGGCTTTCCCCCAAATCCCTGAGCTTCCGGTCCGGCATGCCTCGGGCCACCAGAATGATCTGCATAACCCCATTGCGAAGCAGATGGCGCTGGGCTGGCAGATCGGTGTTGGCAAAACGCCGACGAATGGCTTCGGAACTCGCCATGAAGAAATCGTAGAAATCGACAAAGAATTCTTCTGTGCGACAACAGCGACCATAGCTCTGGAAAACAAGATCCGTGTTATTCATCTGCAGTGTCTGCCTTGGGAATAAGTGGAGAAAACGCGAGGAGCTGGCGAATTGTAAGCTTGCGACCTAGATTTTCAATAGGAAATAAGTCGCGACGAACCAGCGTCGATCCAAGTATCGATACGGCGGGCACACGCTTACGGGCGGTCGGGAAACCACCAGCCCGGTAACAATCGATTCACCGCAGGCGTCATGAAACGATCATCAATCAGCCAGATCACCCCTTGGTCCTCTGGCGTTCGGATAACCCGGCCTGCCGCCTGGGCCACCTTTTGTAGGCCGGGAATCAGGTAGGTGTAGTCATAGCCGTTGCCAAACCGCTGCTGAAGCCGCACCTTCAGGATTTCGTGCCAGGCATCAAAGGGCGGCAGACCCAGGGTGGTGACGAACGCACCGATGAGCTGATCACCGGGCAGATCAATGCCTTCACTGAACACCCCACCCAATACCGCGAACGCAACACTGCCATTCGGCTTCTGGAATCCGGCCAGGAATTCGCGCCGCTGCTCCGGGCTCATGCCCGGTTGCTGACTGCGTTGCGGAATATCTGGGGCGAATTCCGCCAATGCCCCGCTGGCCTCGTTGGCATATTTGAAACTGCTGAAGAACGCCAGATAATGACCGGGACGCTGCCGGTACTGGTTGGCAATCACCTCCGCGATGGGGTGCAGCGATGCTTCCCGGTGTACCTGTCGGGTACTGATGCCGGGCGTGAAGTTCACCTGCAACTGGTCCGCACTGAACGGGCTCGGCAGGGAGGTAAAGCGGCTATATTCCGGCAGGCCCAGCAGATCCCGGTAATAAACGCCGGGGCTCAGGGTGGCGGAGAACAAAAGCACCGAGTTGGCGACGGCAAAACGGTCTCTCAGAAAATCTGCCGGGATGAGGTTCTGCAGGGTTAAGCTCGCCCGCCCGCGGCCGTTGCGCTGGAATTCACACAGCGAGTGATCCCCGAAGCTGTCTGCCAGCTTCATAAACGCCACACTTTCAAACAGTACTTCCTGTAAGGGCAGGTCTGGTGGGTTATCGGCGAGGTAATCGGTGATGGTGGACACCATCGCCTGCAAGGCCCCCAACAACTGTGAGGGCAGGGTGGCCAAAAACACCGGTTGGCTTTGCTCTCCGTGATCGCGGATCAGACTTTGCCAAGCCCGGGCGGCTCGCTCCAAGGCGGACTTCAGCGGTTTGGGCGCGGTTTTCTTTACCTTCAGCAAACGCTGCTGATCCAGCCGCACCGAGTACATGCCGCGGCCACGATCCACCAGATTATGAGCTTCGTCCACCAGCACACTGGCCTTCCAGTTGTTTTGGCGAATCAACCCGTGGAGCAGGGCAGATTGGTCAAACATCCGGTTCACATCGCCAATCACCAGATCGCTCCAGCGAGCCATTTCCTGAGCCAGGAAATAGGGGCAAATGTCATGACCTGCAGCGATTTTCTGTAAAACGTCTTGAGTAAGTGTACTTCTGCTTTGAACGGCTTCAGCCCGAGCATCGGGCAATCGGTCGAAAAAGCCTTTCGCGAGCGGGCAGGAATCGCCGTGACACGCTTTGTCCGGGTGTTCGCAGGCATCGTCTTTAGACACCAACTCCAACGTGCGTAACGGCCATGGCTGCAACGGGTCCTGGGCTGAATGCAACTTATCCACAGCATCCAGCGCCAACTGTCGGGCGGTGTTCCGGCAGGTGAGGTAGCACAGTCGGTCCTGTCCCGCCGCGGGCATGGCCATTAAGGCCGGGAACAGGGTGCCCAGAGTTTTGCCCAGGCCGGTGGGCGCCTCCAGCAGCAAGGTTTCGCCTTTTACGGCATTTTTATACACCGTTTCGGCCAGTTGCCGCTGGCGCGGGCGAAAGTCCGGGAACGGGAAAATCAGCTCCGTCAGCAGGGCATTACGCTGTTCCCGATGATGCTCTTCCTGTTCCGCCCAAGCTTTATAAATGGTGCACAGGGCTTCGAGTTCTTGCCACAGCTCGTCAGCACTGGCGGTTTCCAGCATCGAGGTCTCTTTGCTCTTGCCGATGTCGAAATAAACCAACGCCAGCTCCAGCTTCTTACGCTTTTCCTGGCGGCATAGCAGCGCGCCATAGACCCGTAACTGGGCTCGGTGCAGCGCCCGTTGATGCGCGCAAATCCGGGACACATCACCCCGATGGGTTTTGATCTCCTCCAGCCGCCCGTTGTGCGGATTATAACCATCGGCCCTTCCGGATAAACTTAACCCCATGCACTCACCGGTAAGTGAATACTCGCTTTTATAGCCGTAACCGCGGTTGTCCTGAATCGCTTGGTGGCCCGCAATACCTTCTTCTGCGCTCGGGGCCGGGGTGTATCGGAAGTCCAGATCACCGTAGCGGGCCGCAAACTCGCACAGGGTACGAACGGCCACCTTCATGAACGGGCCCCGGCATCCTGCCAACGCACATAACACACACTGGCGGGTATGCCGTGCTGTTTGAAAAAGGCGAGCCAACGACGTTGGTGATCTTGCAATCGGTCACCGGGCCCTTTCACTTCAATCATTTCATAACGGTGTTCGGGAGATTCGGCGTCGGGGATAAACCGGATCAAATCCGGGAAGCCGCTTCGGTTTTCTTTCACGTTGGTCAGCAAGCGATAGAACAGTGCACTTAACTGCTCAGCCGGAATACAATCCAGAGCTCGCTCCAGCAAGGCTTCGGTCACCACCGGCCATGCTACAAAGGGGTTAGCAATACCCTGCTTCGCTCGAAAGGTGCCCAGAATCTTTTCCCGATAGGTACCCGTTTTCAACAGCGAGAAGCATTGATCAAAATCCGCCTGTCGACGGGCGACAAAGTCTTCGCGGGTCAGGTCCACCGGGCCGACATGGAATGGGTGGAAGAACGCACCGGCGATGGGTTTGAAGATCACCGGCCAGCACAGTAGGCCGAACAGAGCATTGATCAGCGTGTTTTCCACATAAAACACCGGCGCACGGTCGGTGCTGAGATGCTCCAAAGCCGCCAGCTCGACCGTGCCGGTATCCGGTTTGGGCAGACTAATGGTTCGTTCCCGGATCAACGGTTTGGCCGGCTCCTGCGGTTTTGGTTCACCCACTTTCGGCGCCAGCCGTTTCAGAATTCGCTCCAGCCCTTGGGCTTCGGCATCGCTCAGCTCACCGATTCGCCACTGCTCGGCGATGGCCCAGGCCTCCTCGAACCGTTTCAGACGCTCCAACAATCGCAATTGCTTGAGCCTCGCTTCCCGGTGCCCGCTGGCGGCCCACGCCTGCAATGCCAGTTCCGGATTACCCTGCCGCTCGGCCTGCCGGCCCAGTTCCAACAAAAGTCGGTTTCGGCGGCTGGTTAGCCATGAGTTATCCACAGGGTCAGGAATACTTGCCCAGACCTCATCAGCCGCGTCGCCCTCATCCAGACGCTCCCGGCACCGGTGCATCTGCAGATAGCTGTCGACCTCGGCCCGCTGTTGGAACGCCCGAGACTCAGGGCTAAAAGGGACGGCTTCGAATTGCTGTACACCCAGCTCCACCAGTACGAAGTCGGTCCAGCTTTGGCGCAGATTGCCGAAGAACATCAGGCGGATGCGATCGAACAAAGCCATGTCCTGAACTTTCACCACCTGCGCCACCGGTTGATCGAACCAAAGGTGAGCCGGTTTGGACTCAGGCTTTGTGTCGGCAAGCGCCTCACACAGTCGCGCCTTAGGCAGGTTTTTGGCGAAACCGTTGTGCGCCAGCCAGTCCGCAAACAACGGCCGCAACTCAGCCAGGGTATGCAACCGAAACACATCCTCTAAGCCCAGCAACGGGGCAGGCTCCAACCATTGCTGAGCGATCAGCTCGGCCACCGCTTCGGTTTCCGGCTGCGGCAATTCCGGGTAATTCAGCTTATCCACACGGAACACTTCACCGCTGCGCATTATCATTCGGGTCAACAGCGCTCGCGCCGCCACCGGCAGCCGGCGGAAACTGTCCAGCCGCGCGCGTTCGAACCCGGTCAGAAGATCGCCGTGATGTGCAGCTACCCAGTCAACCAAGGTGTTCATGTTTTCCAGGTAGTACAACGGATTCTCGAGATCCGCCGTTTTCGGATACGACCGCATTTGTCGCATGAAAGAGATACCCTGCCTGACGAAACAAACTCGGGTTTGGGGTAACCTGTCACCCAGACCCATTTTCCGGAATCAAGATAACACTGGTATGCCTGAGACCAACAGTATTGAACCCGGCTTTCACGCCATTCACGCCAACCACCTGGAAGACCTTCGCCGGGCGGTGGTGTACATCTGCCGCCAAAACTCGCTGCCGCCGCTGGAGAGCGAAACCTTTCTGGTGCAGAGCAACGGTATCGCCCAGTGGTTGAAGCTGGCACTGGCGGAAAAGCGCACCGACGATGGCATGGAAGGTGGACTGGGCATTGCTGCCGGCATGGATTTTCTGTTTCCAGCCCGTTTTATCTGGCAAGCCTACCGAGCCGTGTTACCGGAAGGCGAAGTACCCGAGCAGTCTCCGTTTGATAAAAGCCGATTGGTGTGGCGGTTATACCGGCTTTTACCCGAATTGGTTGGGCAGAATGACGCCTTCACTCCGTTGGCTCGATTTCTGGACGGCAGCGATACCGACCTGCGTAACTTCCAATTAGCGGAAAAAGTGGCGGATCTGTTCGATCAGTATCAAGTGTTCCGCGCCGACTGGCTGGCTGCTTGGGAGCAGGGCAGGGATGTTCTCATCACGCCCAGAGGCGAAGAAAAGGCACTGACTCCGGAAACCCTGTGGCAACCGCTGTTGTGGCGCAAACTGGTCGAAGATGTGGGCGAAGCCGCAGGGACCAGCCGATCACACATCCACACCCGTTTTATGGAACAGGGCCAGCGCATCACAACCCCGGCCGACCCCAGCCGGTTGCCCAAGCGGATTGTAGTGTTTGGCGTGTCCTCGTTACCACGACAGGCATTGGAAGCACTGTACGTGCTCAGCCGCTTCAGCCAAGTGGTGCTGTGCGTGCACAACCCCAGCCAGTTCTACTGGGCCGATATCATCAGCGATCGGGAATTGTTGAGGGCCAACCGCAAGCGCGGTCTGGCCCATCCGGTGCTTTCGCAGATTGATGACAAGGACCAGCTGCACCAACACGCCAACCCGCTACTGGCGGCCTGGGGCAAGCAAGGCCGGGACTACATCCGTCTGCTGGACGAATTCGACAACCCGGAGGAATACCGCAGCAGTTTCCAGACCCCGGACCAGAAGATCGACATTTTCTCGGAGCACGGCACCGGCGAGACTCCCCGGCTGTTGAACCAACTGCAGAATGACATCTATAACCTGACGCCGCTGCAGGAAATCCGTGAGCAAGCCCGAGCGCTGGACCTGACCCGCGATTATTCCATCGCGTTTCACGAAGCCCACGGCCCCCAGCGTGAGGTTGAAGTACTGCATGACCAGCTCCTGGCCGCCTTTAATGCTGACCCGAACCTGCGACCCCGGGATGTCATCGTGATGGTGCCGGACATCAACGTGTACGCCCCTCATATTCAGGCGGTGTTTGGCCGTTACCAAGCCGGTCGCAAGCGCCATATTCCATTCACTATTTCCGACCAGGGCCAACGCCACCACGAACCGGTGTTGATCGCGCTGGAAACCCTGATGTCTTTGCCTCGCAGCCGCTTCGGGGTGAGTGAAATCATCAGCCTGCTGGAAGTCCCCGGCATCCGTGACCGCTTTGGCATCAATGAAGACGACATTCCGCTGGCCCGGCGCTGGGTGGAAGGCGCTAACATCCGTTGGGGCCTGCACGGTCAGCACCGGGAAAGTCTCGACTTACCGGGTGAATTAAATCGCAACACCTGGCAGTCCGGGCTGAGGTCGATGCTGTTGGGTTACGGTATGGGAGAAGACGACCCGTGGGCTGGCGTAGAGCCTTATGGCGAAATCGGCGGCCTGCAAGCGGATCTGGCCGGTCGGCTGAGCGACTTCGTGCATCAACTGGAAAGCTTGTGGCAGGCACTGCAAACCCAGCGCACACCCGAGCAGTGGGAAACGCTGTTCTCGGGCATGCTGGAGCAGTTTTTCCACAAGGTCGAAGGCAGCGATCTACTGCTGCTTAACCGCTTCCGGCGACATCTGGAACAATGGCTGGACAACGCACTGGCCGCCGGACTGAATGATCAGCCACTGCCGTTGAACATCGTCAAAGACGTGCTGCTGTCCGGCTTGGACGAAGGCGGCCTGAACCAGCGTTTCCTGGCCGGCAAGGTCAACTTCGCCACCCTGATGCCGATGCGGGCGATTCCCTTCCGCAAAGTGTGCTTGCTGGGCATGAACGACGGCGATTATCCCCGCTCCCGACCACCCGTGGATTTCGATTTGATGGCACAGGATTACCGGCCCGGAGATCGCTCCCGCCGGGAAGATGACCGCTACCTGTTCCTGGAAGCCTTGCTGTCGGCCCGCGAGCAGCTCTACATCAGCTGGGTAGGGCGCAGCATCAAGGACGACTCCGAGCGCCCACCGTCTGTGCTGGTGGGTCAGCTGCAGGACCACCTCGACAGCCTGTGGATCATTGCCGGGCAGCCGGACACAAAGGTGACTCGAGCGCTGACCACCCGACACCCGTTGCAGCCGTTCAGCCGCGATTATTTCCCCAAGAGCAATGCCGGGGATAACGGCGCAGACGATTCCCCAAAGCCTCTCGCTGAGGTACTGCAAAGCCGCAGCCTGTTCACCTATGAACGGGAATGGCGCAGCGCCCATGGTGTGAAAACGAACCAACAAACGCAGGCCGCATTGCCGTATCAGGCACCGGAAGAACCGATAAGCCTGAACGATTTGGCCAGCTTCCTGAAAAAGCCTATCGATACCTTCTACCAACGCCGCCTGCAGGTTCGCTTTGAAGAGGTGGAAGACGAAGACACCGACAACGAAAACTTTGATCTGAACGGGCTGGACCGCTGGCGTCTGGACAACGAGTTGATTCAGCAAAGCCTGCTCAAAGCCGGTACCGAAGAAGAACTGCATGAGCGCCTGGAAACCACCTTAGATCGAATGGCGCGGCGGGGCGATCTGGGCATGGGCGTCACCGAACACCGCCTGCGCAGCGAATTGTCCGGGCGCTTGCCGAACCTGTTCGGGCGTTACCAAAGCGCGCTGGCCGAATGGCCAGAAGCGGTGGCTGAACCTTTGGCCTTTAACTACGCGCTTGAACATACCACCGGTTCCGTAGAAGTGGCCGACCTGATCGATGGCCTTCGCCGCAATACCAGCGGTGACCTGTGCCGACTGGTAGTGGCCAGCTCCGGTTTGCTGACCGGCTCCGGTTCCAGCAGAAAAGTACGCTACGCCAATCTGCTGCGGGACTGGTTGATTCATCTGGCCGGGCAACTCAGCGGCCAACCGTTTGAAACCCTGATCCTGGGCAAGGAGGAAGACCGCAAGTTCACATTTGCCCCGATGGCGACCGCGACCGCCAAACAGCACTTTGACGCCGTGCTGAAACGCTGGATGGAAGCCACCACTCGGGCCTTGCCCATTCATTGCGACGCCGGCTTTGCCTGGGTCACCAATTTCTATGGTGGCAAGAAACACATAGGCGATCATGAACGCGCCATTGATGAAGCAGAAAAGGCCTACAACACGGCGCTGGAGAGGGACACCGGCTATCTGCGCGGAGCCTTCGAAACCCCGGACGCATTCATGGCCAGTGGTGAATTTGAAGCGCTCTTGCACGACTTGTATGTACCCCTGTGGGAAGCAGAGCAGGGCAAGTCAGCGGCTGAACAGATTGAGACGATGGCATGACTGAACAAACGCGCAACCGAAACCCCAATCTCGACCCGTTGGCTCTGCCCCTGAACGGCAGCGCCCTGATTGAAGCCAGCGCGGGTACCGGCAAAACCTTCACCATCGCCATACTGTATGTGCGTTTGGTGCTAGGCCACGGCCAAACGGCACAGAGCCCGTTGCAGGACCTGTTGCCACCGAACTTGCTGGTGGTGACCTTTACCGAAGCCGCCACCAAAGAACTTCGGGATCGAATCCGAACCCGGCTAACTCAAGCCGCCGAGGTCTTTTCCGAACACGCCGCCAGCCTTGAGCCATCACCGGAAACCGAACTTATCCACAAGCTACGGGATGACAGCTACCCGGACCCGGCCAGCTGGCCCGACTGCCGCAAAAAACTGCTGCTTGCCGCTGAATGGATGGATGAAGCCGCGGTATCCACCATCCACGGCTTCTGCAACCGCATGTTAAGCGAGCACGCCTTCGACAGCGGCAGCCTGTTCAAGCTCACCCTGGAAACCGACCAGAGCGAGCTGCTGGATGAAGTCGCCCGGGATTACTGGCGCACCTTTGTTTACCCGCTGCCACCGGCGCTGATGGATGAAACCCTGAGTCACTGGAAAACCCCTACCGACCTGCGCGCCGCGGTCCGCAATTTGATTGGCGATCCGGACAGCCTGGGCACACCTCCCATGGATGTGCACAACGCCATCGAACAGGTGGTCTCCGAAAGAGACAACCAATCAAACGCGCTGAAACACTACGACTGGGCCAAATGGCAGAGCGAAGTCACTGACCTGCTGAACGATCTCAACAAGAGCAAACGGCTACACGGTGGCAGCAAGAACGCCATGCTGAAAGTCTGGGACACTTTGGTGGCCTGGGCCAGCTCCAACGAGTTGTTACCGGAAAAACTGGACTCCGCCGCGGGCTTCAAAAACCAGACTCCTGAAGGGCTGGATAACATTCTGAAGGGCGATGATCCGGCACCGCACCACCCGGCGTTCGACGCCATCGACGAGCTGATGGCATTTGGCCAGAACCAGCCCAGCGCGAAATCCGATATCCTGCGCCACGCCAGTCACTGGATTGCCCAACGGCTGGAGGACGAAAAACAGAAACGCTCGGAAATGGGCTTCGACGACCTGCTGACCCGGCTCGACGATGCCCTGCACGGCCCACGGGGCGATCAACTGGCCGCCACCATTCGCCGCCAGTTTCCGGTGGCGTTGATTGATGAATTTCAGGATACCGACCCGGTTCAGTACCGGATTTTCGACCGTATCTATCAGGTTGAAGCAAACAAACCGGATACCTGCCTGCTGATGATTGGTGACCCGAAACAGGCCATCTACGGTTTCCGGGGTGCGGATATCTACACCTATCTACAGGCTCGCCAAGGGGTGCAAGACCGCACCTACACCCTGGGTAAAAACTTCCGCTCGGCGGAAACCATGGTTTCCGCCGTCAACCGGGTGTTCGAGTACAGCGATCAACACAGCCGCGACGGGGCTTTCCTGTTCGGTCAGGGCGATAGCTCACCGCTGCCGTTTCAGGGTGTCGCAGCCAACGGCACCAAACGCCTGTGGTCGGTGGCTGGAGAGCCGCAACCGAGCTTGCTGTTCTGGACCCAGGAATCCAGTGAAGCCCATAAAGACGGCAGCCCCAAAGCGATCGCAAAAGGCGCCGCCACCGCCGATATCGCCGAGACCTGCGCCAGTGAAATTGCCCGCCTGCTGACGCTGGGGCAGGGCGGAAAAGCCGGTTTTGTATTGCAAGACGACCCGAGCGATCTGGAACCGGTCAGCCCGCAAGACATTGCCGTACTGGTCAACAACCGGGGCGAAGCCCATGCCGTGCGCGAGGCCTTGGGCCGCCGGCGCATCAAGAGTGTGTACCTGTCCGACCGGGGCTCGGTGCTGACGTCACCGGAAGCCAAAGAAGTGCTGTCCTGGCTGCGAGCCTTTGCCGAACCCCGGCAATTGGCCTACATTCGGGCCGCGCTGGCGACCCCCACACTGGGCCAGTCCTGGCAGGCGATGAACCAATTGCTCAGTGATGAACTGGCGCTGGAGCGCGAAATTGAGCGCTTTATCAGTTATCAACAGCAGTGGCATAGCCAAGGCGTGCTGCCCACGCTGCGCAGTTTCCTGATGGATTTCGACGTGCCGGGGCGCTTGCTGCAACGGCCCGATGGAGAGCGCCGGCTGACCGACATTCTGCACATTGCCGAATTGCTGCAACAAGACAGCCTGCAACTGGACGGTGAACACGCACTGGTGCACCACTTTACCCAGATCCTTCGCGCCGCCGATGACGAGGACGAACACCGAACCCTGCGTCTGGAAAGCGATGCCGCCTTGGTGAAAGTGATTACTGTGCATAAGTCCAAGGGCCTGGAATACCCGTTGGTGTTCCTGCCCTTTGGCACCGCCTACCGCGCCCAGAGTGAAAAACAATCTTTTGTCAGCTATCACAACAGTGACAACAAGCTGGTGACCGTGTTCGACCCGAGTGCCGACGACGTCGCCAAAGCCGACCAGGAACGTCTGGGCGAAGACATCCGTAAAATCTACGTGGCGCTGACCCGAGCCCGGTTCGCCACTTGGGTGGGCGCCGCAGCCCTCGACAACTGGCAGCAAAGCGGCCTGGGTTACCTGATATCTGGCAGCGGCGCAGACAACATCAGCCAATGCCTGAACATACTGGGTGAGGGCAGGCAGGAGATCACGGTCACTCCGCTGCCGGAACCGGAAGACACGCTCTACACCGAACAGGCACCGGAAGCCTTGGGCCCCGCTCTGATTTCCAGCCGGGAAGCCAAAGAAGATTGGTGGATTGCCAGCTATTCGTCGATTGAATATACCGGCATGGCGGGCACCGGCATTGTGTTCACCGGTGAGGTCGAAGACGCCGAGACCCAAAACCTGCTGGAAGAAAGCGCCCAGAATACCGACGAAGAAACGCCCGAGATGAACGATCAGCGTAATCATCATCATTTCCCGAAAGGCGCCGGCCCCGGCACTTTCCTGCACGAACTGCTGGAGTGGTGTACCCATCATGGTTTCCAGTGGGTTGTGGATAACCCAGATCAACTGCAGGAACAACTGACCCGACGCTGCAGCACCCGTGGCTGGAGCGATTGGGTAGAACCCTTGCAACACTGGGTATCGGCACTGATTACCCGACCTATCCCCCTGCAACGCTCAGGCGACGAACAGGTAACCCTGGCCCAGTTGACCAGCTTGCGCCCGGAGCTGGAGTTCTGGTTCGAAAGCCGCAACGTCAATGTGCGCAAACTTGATCAGTTGGTGAAATCGCACACGCTCAACGGCGCCGACCGGCCTCAAGCCCAAGCAAACACGTTCAATGGCATGATCAAGGGCTTTATTGATTTGGTGTTCGAACACAACGGGCAGTATTACGTGCTGGACTACAAATCCAATGCCTTGGGTGAAGAAGACAGTGCCTACACCGATCAGGCCATGGGGGAAGCCATTCTGGATAAACGCTACGACCTGCAATACGTAATCTATCTCTTGGCGCTGCACCGCTTGTTGAAAGACCGGATACAGGGCTACGACTACGATCAACACATCGGCGGTGCCGTGTACCTGTTCCTGCGGGGCGTGAATTCCGCCGGCGGCGGTGCCTTCACCGACAAACCCCCAAAAACGTTGATCGAGCAACTGGACGCCTTGTTTGATGGCGACTCTGTCTCAGCGGAGGTGGCCGCATGAGCCGTACGCGGAACAACGACCAGCAGATAACCATGGACTTAGGCGATGCGCCTGCGGTCGAGTCGACCAAACCGGCTGTGGATAACTCCCGCTTGTTGGCCTCTGTGGATAACACCGATGCGCTGCTGCAACAATGGCAGCAGGCCGAGTGGATTCGGCCGCTCGACCTGGGCTTTGCCCGGCTGATTCGGGATTTGTCCGAAGAGCAGGGTGAACCACTGCACCCCTTGGTATTCCTGTTGGCCGCGCTGATGTCCCACCAAGTGGGCCGAGGTCACGTGTGTATCGATCTGGCCACGCTGCTGGCCGACGCCGACACCACCTTGTCGCTGCCGCCGGAGGAACCGTCAGCCAATATGCCGTCTCGTCGGGGCAGCCCAAGCCAAGCCGAACCGATGGATCTGAGTCATCTGAAACCGGCGGACCTGCTGGCACGAATGACCCTGACGGACTGCTTGTCGGCGCTGTCAGAATCCTTCGCGGTCAGCGACGGCACCCGCATCTCGCCTCTGATTCTGACCGAAGGCCGGCTTTACCTGCGTCGCCTATGGCGTTACGAGCAGGGCATTGCCAAGGGCATTCTGCAACGTCTGGCGTTACCTTCGCTGGTGGCTGAACCCGATTCACCCGCGGCGGGTACGCTGTCGCAGGCTTTGAGCACCCTGTTCCCATCGGGCGAAGTCATCGATTATCAGAAACTGGCCTGTGCCCTGGCCGCCCGCAGCCGTTTCTCGGTCATCACCGGAGGCCCGGGCACAGGCAAAACCACCACCGTGGTGAACCTGCTGGCGGCGCTGCAAGCGGTCGCGGGCGAATCAGCAGAACGGGCAGGACGAAAATACCGCATTCGGCTGGCGGCACCGACCGGTAAAGCGGCGGCCCGCCTGAACGAATCCATTGCCGGCGCGGTCAGCCGGTTGCCCCTGCCGGAGTTACCCGGCAACCTTGAGCAAGAGGATATCCCCACCAAAGTCACCACCTTACATCGCCTGCTCGGCAGCCGGCCGGATTCCCGCAAGTTTCGCCATCACCAGGATAACCCTCTGATGGTGGATATTCTGGTGATCGATGAAGCATCCATGGTGGATGTCGATCTGATGGCCTCGGTGTTCGATGCCCTGCCAGACCATGCTCAACTCATCCTGTTAGGGGACAAAGACCAGCTGGCCTCGGTGGATGCCGGTGCCGTGCTGGGCGAGCTGTGCCAGCGCGCCAACGAAGGCCATTACACGCCGGAGACCGCAGCGTGGCTCGCCGCAATCACCGGCACTCGGATACCGGAGAGCCTGATCGATGCCAGCGGCCAGGCTTTGGATCAGGCGGTCGCCATGCTGCGCAAGAGTTACCGTTTCGATGAAGACAGCGGCATTCGAGCTTTAGCCGAAGCGGTCAATGGTAGCGCTGTGGATAACATCGTGCGCCGGCAGATGCGTGAGGCCGAATTCGACGACGTCATCTGGCTCAATGGCCGTACCCGAAAGCCCGATCTTGAAACCACGCTGGAGCAAATCTGCCAACACGCCATTACTGGTACACCGGGGGCTTTTCGTAACGCCGGTCAGGGCAGGGTGGTGAAGAATAAAGAACTGCCGCCACCGGTCGGCTATCGCCACTACCTCCAAATGATGGACGATCATGGGCTGACGGTAAGCAGTCCCCGGGCAGCCTGGGATGCGCTGGCAAGTGATGTCCTGGCAGCCTTCAACGACTTCCAGATTCTCACTGCCTTGCGCCGAGGGCCTTGGGGAGTAGAAGGTTTGAACCAACGAGTGGAAGAGCATCTGCGTGCGCAACATCTGATCAAGGAACAACATCCCTGGTACCACGGCCGGCCGGTATTGATCACCGGCAACGACTACAATCTCGGCCTGATGAACGGCGATATCGGGATCACGTTCAAAGTGGTCTGGGATAAAGACGATAACGGTACTCCCATCGAGAGCAGACTCGTGGCCTTCCCAAGCGGTGACGGCACGCAGGGCATCCGCTGGATTTCCCCGAGCCGCCTGCAGCAACTGGAAACCGTGTATGCCATGACGGTGCACAAATCCCAGGGTTCAGAGTTCAATCACACCTGCCTAGTCTTGCCAGACCGAATCAGCCCGGTACTCACCAAGGAACTGGTGTACACCGGGATTACCCGGGCTAGGAACTGGTTCAGCTTGATCACCGGAAACACTCAGGTACTGCAAGACAGTGTCAGCCAGCAAGTGACCCGCGCCTCAGGGCTGAGACGCGGCTTGTTTAAAACAAACGGATAGTCGTCAGTGCCTGTGGGCGGGGGCAGTCAGGCCAGATGACGGCCAGAGACGCCCGGCCCAGACCAAGCCCACGGCCCAGCGCAGGTCGCGGTCCGCCAACGTGTCGTCCTGAATAAGCTCTGCCCGAATGGCAATGTCATCGCGCCACTGATAGCGCCATACGGCGGTATAGCGCTTCGGGTCATGTTCGTCAGCATTCTGCAGTCCGGTATTGGTCGCAAGTACCGGAGCGGCAGGCCCCGTCAGCGAATTATCCGTTGAGAGAATTTCGGCCCGTACCCCCAGCGTATGTTTTCTCCAGGTAAGATACGGCTGCACCCAAACCCCGGCCTGATCAGCCTCGAGTTCTGCTTGTCTGCCAACCTCATCATGGACAACGCCGTCGATATCCATTTGCATGAACTCACCTTTCAAACCCAAGTACCAATCCGTGGTAAGCCGATAGCCAAGATCCCCATGAAACCCAACAATATCGACATCGCCGGTGTAGCGGGTATCAGGAAACGCTTCAGCGGATTGGCCCGGCGGAGCAACCGGGGGATGAGAATGACCGCCACCATATCGATGATCCTCTCGTGCGCTGGATGACCCTTGATAGTACCAACCACCAAAGGATGCCTGAAAACCTCCGTTTTGCCATTTATGCCGGGCAAAAACATCCCACGCTCCATCACCCTCTGAATTTGCCGGGTAGGCTGAACCGCGCCAGATTTCCAAGCCTGCAGACCAACCTGCGGTCTCATGCCACCACAGTCTCACCCCCTCATCGTGGAAATCCCGGCCATAAAAGACATCCTCTACCAAAGGAGACTCACTGGCGAGGCGGTCTACCGCGTGGCCAGCTAACGACGGGGAAAAGGCAGGCCCCATCCGGCCAACTTCGATAACCCACGGCCCACGGCTGTCACAACAGGCATACCCAAGGTAAGCATGCTGTAACTCAATACCGTCCTCATGGTCACCGCCGCCGTGTGAACCCACTTCTAGAACCGCAAAGGTGCGTTCATTAATCCGCACGCCCAACGCCAATGAGGCCTCATCCACCGCCAGGCCTTTTTCCATGGACCAGGCATGACCTCCCATCAATGTACCCGGTATCTGCCAGTATTCATTTTGGCCCACCAAATCATCGGATCGCCAGGTGGTTACCAAGCTAGCATTCACCTCAATGGGCTCCTCGCCGGGAATGTAGTGGGCTTGGGTTGGTAGAGACAGGCTCAAACCGGTAACAAATAAAAATGCTGGTCGTATCATGGAGTTTCCTGAATGCTGTTCTTGGCCCAGGGGTTAGCGAAGCGGGGGTTGGTAACAAAGGATTCATCGGTGAGGGATTCAAGGAACGCGACGACATCCTTAATCTCGGCGTCAGTAATCTGGAACGATGTGATAAACCCGTCTTTGTTGGGGTTCATGCGTCCGTCACCGGCGTTGGGTGCCGTTGTTCTAAGCCGGCCACCAGCCGCATAGTTGCGCACAACATCTTCCAACGTTCCTACCGATCCATCATGGTTGTACGGCGCCGTAAGCGCGATGTTCCGGAGCGTGGGTGCACGAAATTGCCCCATATGATCCGGGTTTCCGGTTACTTCATGACGACCGGTGTTAGGTTCTGGATAGCCTCCCATGCCATCAATGTTGTATAGCCCGGTGTTATGGAAAACCAACTGATTGAAGCTGGTTTGACGGTCAACCGTTGCATCGGAAAAGTTATACCCTGCGTGGCAGTGGAAACACTCCAGACGTTCGCTGTTAAACAGTTTTTCGCCACGAAGAGCCGCGTCTGACAACTCACCACGATCCAACGCACTCTCAAAAGACACAAGGCCGCGAACAAACGACGCCAGCGCTTTGACGATGTTGTCCCATGCCAACTCACCATATAGCGGGGCATCCTGATCCGGAAAAGCTTGCTGGAACAAGGGCGCGTAAACAGGCTCCGCCTGAATATTACGCACAACCTGCTCGGAGTTAGCGGCGTTCAAGCCATGTTCGATGGGATCATCACCAAACAGGGGAATCATAATCTGCTGTTCAATGGTGCCCAGACTAGGGTTACCCCAGGTTAAAGTGCTTGCCCAGGCCACATTGACCAGTGATTGACTATTACGGGGATGGCGCTCCCCCGTTGCTCCGAAGGGGGTCGTCAATCCATCACTGAAGGCTTTGTCCTGATGATGACAACTAGCACAACTTAACTCCCCATTAACCGATAGCCGTTGGTCATAAAACAGATGCCGGCCCAGCTCGAACTTTTCTTCTGACATCAGGTTATCCACAGGAACCCGGGGCAGGGGAATAGAGTCGGGTAATCCCCAATCGAAGGAAGACATGCTGGCGCCCTGATCATCTAGCGTGGTCGAGCTGGTTTCCAGACAACCCGACAAACCAAGCGAAACGGACAACATTAACGCAGGCCCAACGGGGCCTGCGATATACCTGCGATGTTTTCCCATGGTCTTATTTCTGCTGAACAACAGAAAAGACGACCGTATTGGGATTGCCGGTTGAGTTAGAGAACTCACCCCAAGGTAGCGCCAAACGCTCGAAAATCGCTGCGCACTCAGGATCGGTTTGACCAGACATACAACCCGGTGCACCACCGTCATCCCGACCCAGGTTAGAGCCTGAGACCAACGCCTCGTAATCAAACTGAACCTCGGCTTCGTTCAGGCTCACACCGTTCAGTGGCAAGGTTAATTCTATGCGGTTCTCATTCGGGCAGGCTTCCGGAGCAACGCCCTGACCAAGTTCCGAGGCCGAGACTTCACAACCGGTACTGCCAAGGTGGATGTTCCAGGAGGAGCTAGACCATTGAGCGTCTTCAGGCCGAACAACGCCACCGTTCGGCAAGACATCCGCTGCAAGAAATTTGTAGCCGTTTTGCCAGTTCCAGGACATGCCGGCGGCCATACCAGGATTCCGTAAAGGCTCGTCTGCGTCTGTTTGGCTCTCGTGGTTCAGATCAAAAGGTACACCCAAAGTGAACCTGATCGCTGCGATACTGACAGCGGTCTCAAGCTCAACAGTGCCCTGAACACGATCTTTGAAAGTGGGATTTGCACCGCTATTGCCATCGGCACACACTTCAACCAGATCGCCGGCGACATTAACCTCAGCCGTGTCCCGGAAATCGAGCAATGCGACCCGGTCGTTTTGAGCTAAAGCTTCAGGATCAAGTGTCACCGATAAAACATCACCTTGCTCCGTCACCAGCGCCAAATCGTGAATAAACAATCGTAGATCTTTAACCGCCACATCAGACCCTGCCGCACCCAGTCCGGAATAAGTGGTACCGCATGTCCATGGATCAGAACCCACAACGGCTGCAAAAGGAATGACCAGGTCGATGGAGTTATCCGTGCCCTGTTCAGCATCGGGTAATGAAGACGGATCATCTTGCCCGACATCCGTTGATGAAGACGAGCCACCGCACGCAGAGAGAAAAAAAACACAGGACACCGCACCTGCCATCCCTATATTTTTCACTATAACCTCCTCCAATTAGCATTCTTATCAGGAGGTTATGTTGAGTGAACAACACTCAGCAGGGAATGGGACATAATGCCGCAGACTGAGGGTCAGCCCTCGGCCGCTTGATGTTGCTGCTGCCAGAGATGCGCATAATGTCCGCCCCGAGCCAGCAAGTTGATGTGGCTGCCGCTTTCAACAATATCGCCACCCTCCATCACCAGAATGGTATTGGCATCCCGAATGGTGGAAAGCCGGTGGGCAATCACCAGCGTGGTGCGCTGCTGGCTCACTTCCTTCAACGCGCTCAAGATGGCTTGTTCGGACAACGAATCCAGTGATGAAGTCGCTTCATCGAGAATCAGTATGGGCGGGTTTTTCAAGATCACTCGGGCAATCGCAACCCGTTGTTTTTCTCCGCCGGAAAGCTTCAAGCCCCGTTCACCCACCTTGGTGTTGTATCCTTCCGGCAGGCTGTGGATAAAGTTTTCCAGATGGGCCATGCGAGCGGCCTGATGCACCTCTTCCTCGGTCGCATCCGGGCGACCATACGCCAGATTTCGGTAGAGCGTGTCGTTGAACAACACGGTGTCCTGAGGGACCACGCCAATGGCAGAACGCAGGCTGTCCTGAGTCACTTGCCGAATATCCTGTCCATCGATGCAAATACGGCCTTTATCCACATCGTAAAAGCGGAACAACAAACGGGCGAGGGTAGACTTGCCCGCGCCACTGGCGCCGACCACGGCCACGGTATGGCCCGCCGGAATGGCGAAATTAACGTCCTGAAGAATGGGGCGATCCGCCCGGTAGGCAAAGTGAAGCCCCTCAAACCGGACTTCCGAGTTATCCACAGCCAACTCGCTAGCGTCTGGCGCATCCTGAATTGCCGGTTTATCCCCAAGCAGTTTGAACAAACGCTCTACATTCACCAAGGCCTGACGGATTTCCCGGTAAACGAATCCCAGCGCGTTCAGCGGGATGAACAGCTGCAACAAATAGGCGTTCACCATGGTGAAGTCGCCCAATGTAATCTCGCCGCTGGCTACTTCACGAACGGCCATGGTCATGATGACAATCAGCGCGACACCGATGATCAGCGCCTGTCCGATGTTCAAAGCCGCCAGAGACAATCGGTTCTTGAGCCGCGCCTGCTCCCAGTTATCCAGATCCTGATCGTAGAGCTGGGCCTCGTAACGCTCGTTGTTGAAGTATTTGACGGTCTCGTAGTTCAGCAGACTGTCGACCGCCCTTGAATTGGACTCGTTGTCCCGCGCGTTGGCTTCCCGCACGAATTGTGTACGCCATTCGGTAATTTGGATGGAATACACCACGTACACCACCACCGCCACCATAATGGCCAGCACGTAACTGACGTTAAACACCACCAACAGAATGCCTGCCACCATCAGGATTTCCAGCAACGTGGGTACGATGTTGAACAAGGTAAAGCGCAGCAAAAAACTGATGCCGTTGGTACCGCGTTCAATGTCCCGCGCCAGTCCACCGGTCTTGCGGTCGAGATGAAAACCCAATTCGCGCTGGTGAAGATGCTCGAATACCCGCAGCGACACCCGTCGCATGGCCCGCTCGGCGACCCGGGCAAATACCGCGTCCCGTAATTCGCTGAACAGCGTGCTGCCAAAGCGCAGACCGCCGTACGACAACACCAATAGCACCGGTATCCAGAGCAACATATCCGCCGCCCGAGTCTGATCCAGATAATCCACAATGTATTTCAATGCCACCGGTGTGGCGACCGTGGCCAGCTTCGCCAGCACCAACAAACACAGCGCCAGCGCAACCCGTCCCCGAAATTCGGCCAGATAAGGCCAGAGCCCGGCAACCAGTTTCCAATCGGGTTTGTGGTCGGCTGGGTAATCGTTGTCGGCGTAAGCGCGCACAGGGAATCCTCAAGTTCAGAGCGGAATCAGTTATCAAGCTGTGGATAAAGTTATCCAGCTACCGGCCTGAGTGTACTTCAGAACTCCGGAGTCTGCCTGCCGCTCTCGGTGGTCGGTTTGTGTCCTGCCGCCGTACTTCCTACACTGAAAGCAGACATTCTTCACTCTGACTCAGGGAGATTGACCAGTGAGCAACCAAGAACTGCAAGCACTCAAAGAGCGTTATGTGGCCGCAGGGGCCGCCAGCCCCAATGAACAATTCGCCGACCATGCCCTGAACGCCGAATTGTGGGACGCCGACGGCCGGCGAATGATTGATTTCGCCGGGGGTATTGGCGTCCTCAACATCGGCCATCGCCATCCGAAAGTGGTGGAGGCCGTAAAAGCACAACTCGATAAACTGATGCACACCTGTCAGACCGTGATGCCCTACGAGGGTTACGTAAAGGTTGCCGAGAAACTGAGCCATGTGACTCCGGTTCGCGGCCACGGAAAAGTCATGCTCGCCAACTCCGGGGCCGAGGCGCTGGAAAATGCCGTGAAAATTGCCCGCGCCGCCACCGGCAAACCCAACGTGATTTGTTTCGACGGCGGTTATCACGGCCGTACGTTCTTCACGATGGCCATGAACGGTAAAGCTGCGCCTTATCAAACTTCATTTGGCCCCATGCCCGGACTGGTTTACCGAGCGCCTTACCCAGTGCCCTACCACGGCGTCTCCGAGGAAGATGCTTGGCGTGGACTGATGATGACCGTGAAGACTGATTCGCCCGCTCAGGACACCGCAGCCATTGTTCTGGAACCGGTACTGGGTGAGGGTGGTTTCTACGCGGCCCCGACAAGCTTCCTCGAAAAGCTGAGGCAATTCTGCGATGACAACGACATCCTGTTAATCGTGGATGAGGTTCAGAGTGGCTTTGGCCGTACCGGCAAACTGTTTGCTATCGAACACAGCGGCGTAGAACCGGACATCATGACCATGGCCAAATCCATGGCTGATGGTATGCCTATCTCTGCCGTAGTCGGCACCGACAAGGTGATGGATGCTTCCGGGCCTAACTCGCTGGGTGGCACCTACACCGGCAGTCCAACGGCTTGTGCGGCGACTCTGGCTGTGTTTGACGTAATCGAGCAGGAAGACATACTGGGTAAAAGCCAGCGCTTGGGTGAAACCTTGCGCAAGCGCTTTGAACAATGGCAAACGCAATTCACTCATGTGGATAACGTTCGCAACCTCGGCCCCATGGCCGCCTTTGAACTGGTGGAAAGTAAAGACTCACGCAAACCGCTTCCGGATCTAGCCGCCTCGATTACCAAAAAAGCTAAGGAGAAAGGGCTGATCCTGCTCAGCTGCGGTATGTTCGGCAATACTCTGCGCTTTCTGATGCCTGTCACCATTGAGGACGACATACTGGAAGAAGGTCTGGCGATTGTTGAGGAATGCCTGAAAGAAACCGGTGCCTGAGCCGGTATAACCCGTTCCTTGCCGGGCCAATGCCCGGCGTTTTTATAATTGCCACATTCCAAACAGGGCCTCCCCCCTAGGCGGTTACCCTGACCTTTCAATTCATCGTATACTGCCGAAGCTCTTTACGGCTTTAGCTGTGTTTTATCCTCTCGTTGACTTATTTATCAGGCGGTAATCATGACCTCCCCGAATTCCCCGACCATTCCTGAGCACCAGCCACGCCCGTGGGTTGATCTTCTGGTCAGTATCGTCTTCCCTTCAGTTATTCTTATGAAGCTCAGTGGCGATGAACATCTGGGCAGCGTGAACGCACTGATCATTGGTTTAGCGTTCCCTCTAAGCTGGGGGTTGTTCGAACTGATCCGCTATCGCAAAAAGAACTTTATCGCGCTGCTGGGTCTGATCAGCGTCGCGTTAACCGGTGGTATCGGTCTGCTAGAACTGGATGCTGGCTGGCTAGCCATCAAAGAAGCTGCCGTTCCCACAGTGATTGGTCTGGCAGTATTGGTTTCTACCCGAACCAAGTACCCATTGGTAAGAACGCTGCTGTATAACCCTAATGTTCTGGATGTGGATAAGATTCACCAATCGCTCGAAGAGCGGGGCAGTGTCGATGAATTCGAAAACCGCTTGTTGAAAGCCAGCTACTTTTTCGCCGGTACCTTCCTGTTTTCATCCATCATGAACTACGTGCTGGCCAAATGGATTGTGGTCAGCCCGGCCGGAACACAAGCCTTCAACGAAGAACTGGGGCGCATGACATTAGTCAGTTACCCGATGATCGCGATTCCCTCTATGGTGATGATGATGCTGATCTTCTGGTACCTGTGGCGGACTATTCGCCGGCTCACCGGCCACACGCTGGAAGAAGTGATGTCTCCGCACCTGATTGAAAAAGAGAAGGAAAAAGAGCGGAAGAGGGCACAATCTTCTAAGTAACTCGCTCCGTTTTTCCTGTCATAAAAAAACGGTGGCTCCTTTCGGAGACCACCGTTTTTTTATGCCTGATATTCTGATAAATCAGATGTCCAGGTTGGTGACTTCCAGTGCATTGGTCTGGATAAAGTCACGGCGGGGCTCTACATCGTCCCCCATCAAGGTCGTGAAGATCTGGTCTGCCGCAAAGGCATCCTCGATGGTGACCTTCATCATCCGGCGGCTTTCAGGATCCATAGTGGTCTCCCACAGCTGCTCCGGGTTCATCTCGCCCAAGCCCTTATAGCGCTGGATGTTCAAACCACGCTGCGCTTCCTTCATCAACCACGTCAGGGCGCCTGCGAAGGACAAGACCGGTTGTTTACGCTCACCACGCTGGATATACGCGCCTTCTTCGATCAGACCTTCAAGGGTCTCGCCCAGGTCCGCAATCGCCTTGTAAGAGGTCGACTCAAAGAAGTCGTGGCCGAACACGTGCTCGTACGGAATACCGTGCATGAACACCGTTACTTTCGGCAAGAACAGGTTACGCTCTTCGTCCCGTGTCACGGAGAAGGTGTACTTGGTACCCGTGCGAGTATCCAGCTCCAGGCCTTCACCCAATCGACCTACCCAAGCCGCAACGGCTGCTTCGTCTTTCAGCTGTTCAAACGCCAGAGTGTCGTTGTAAACCATCTGTTCCAGCACTTTGGCTGGGTAGGCGCGGGACAACCGATCGATCATGTTCATGACGGCCTGGTAGTCCTTGATCATGGTTTCCAGTGCAGAATCCTTGATCGCCGGGGCATCCGGGTTCACAAACAGCTGAGCGCCATCTATCGCAGTCTGTGTGAGGTAAGCCACCTTGGCTTTCTCATCCTTCAGATACTGTTCCTGCTTACCACGTTTGACCTTGTACAGCGGTGGCATGGCAATGAAGACATGGCCACGCTCAATGATTTCACGCATCTGACGGAACAGGAAGGTGAGCAGCAGTGTGCGGATGTGAGATCCATCCACGTCGGCGTCGGTCATGATAATGATGGAGTGGTAACGCAGCTTGTCGGGATCAAACTCCTCCCGACCGATGCCACAGCCCAGCGCAGTGATCAGGGTACCGACCTCGGCAGAGGACAGCATCTTGTCGAAACGTGCCTTCTCAACGTTCAGAATTTTACCTTTCAGAGGCAGGATGGCCTGCGTCTTCCGGTCACGACCCTGCTTGGCACTGCCACCCGCAGAATCACCCTCCACTATGAACAGTTCAGAGAGCGCGGGATCTTTTTCCTGACAATCCGCCAACTTGCCCGGCAGGCCAGCGATATCCAGTGCACCTTTCCGACGAGTCATATCACGGGCTTTACGGGCGGCTTCACGAGCCCGAGCCGCTTCGATCATCTTGTTAACGATCAGCTTGGCTTCGTTCGGATGCTCTTGCAGGTATTCGGCAAAGCTTTGGTACAGCTCCTGCTCAACAGCGGTCTTCACCTCTGAGGAGACCAGCTTATCCTTGGTCTGAGAGGAGAATTTCGGATCGGGCACTTTCACACTGACAATGGCCGTCAAACCTTCCCGAGCATCGTCACCGGAGGTAGCTACCTTGGACTTCTTGCCCAGACCTTCATGCTCGATGTAGTTGTTCAACGAGCGGGTGAGGGCGGCACGGAAGCCGGCCAAGTGGGTACCACCATCCCGCTGGGGGATGTTGTTGGTAAAGCAGTAGAGGTTTTCCTGGAACGCATCGTTCCACTGCATTGCCACTTCCACGGCAATGCCGTCTTCGCGTTCGCGGTCGAAATGGAATACCTGGTTGATCGGTGTTTTGTTGGTGTTCAAGTGTTCAACGAACGCACGCAAACCACCTTCGTACTCGAACACTTCCTCACGGCCACTGCGCTCATCGGTCAAACGGATACGCACGCCACTGTTCAGGAACGCCAGCTCCCGCAGGCGCTTCGCCAGGATGTCGTAGTGGAACTGAATATGGGTAAAGGTTTCCGGTGACGGAATAAAGTGTACTTTGGTGCCTGAAGCATCGGTTTCACCGACTTCGCCAAGCGGTGCGTTCGGAACACCGTGTGTATAAGTCTGCTCATACACGGTGCCATTACGGCGGATGGTCAGCGTCAACTTTGAGGAGAGGGCGTTAACAACCGAAACACCTACACCGTGCAGACCGCCTGATACCTTGTAGGAGTTGTCATCGAACTTACCGCCTGCGTGCAGGACGGTCATGATAACTTCCGCGGCAGAAACACCTTCTTCTTGGTGAATATCCACCGGTATACCACGACCGTTATCTTGAACGGTGATGGACTCATCCGGATGAATCAACACGCCGATTTCAGAACAGTGACCGGCCAAAGCCTCATCGATGGAGTTATCCACCAATTCAAAGACCATGTGGTGCAGACCGGTGCCATCATCGGTATCACCGATGTACATGCCCGGGCGTTTACGCACCGCATCCAGTCCTTTTAGGACTTTGATACTGGAGGAATTGTAATTCGACTCACTCATTAACGAGACTCCTGAAGGTGATACCCGGTAACAGATTCAACAGTACTGAAAGGATCTGCTGCAACCTTACCCAGTTTATTCTTCCGTCAATTTTCCATGTTCCACGTGGAACATTCTGTATTCTGGTGCCTGTCCATCCGTCCAAAGCACGTCCGGTTCCGGGTGTTCGATGGACGTTATAAACACCTGGCAACGTAAATCCTGGAGTTTCCGGGCCAGCATAATCCGGTGACGGACATCGAGCTCGGCATTAATATCATCCAGTAAAAAAGTGACCTGCTTACCCAAATCACTTAAAACCTTGCCTTGAGCAATCTTCATAAGGATCACCAAGGTCTTTTGCTGTCCGCGCGAGAACGTCTCCGCTACTGGACGACCGCCCAGCTTTAAACGTATATCAGCTCGGTTGGGGCCATAAAGCGTATGCCCCATTCGGCGCTCTTGTTCTCTATGATTCTTCAATACCTCAACCAGAGAATGGGTCCGGTCCCAGCCCGGATAAAACTCGAGCTTCAGGCCATCCGTCCATCCGGCATCCAGTTCTTTCAGCACCTCATCGAAGGCACGTTTAAACTGATGAAAAACCGCGGCTCTGGTGTCGCTGAGAGTTTCAGCAAGCGCTGCAAACTGATTATCCCATACCCTCATCAACGACTCATCGATTCTACCATTTCTGAGCGTTTGATTCCGCTGTGATGTCACTCTCTGACATTGTTGCCACAAAGACGAAAACGAAGGTTCCACGTGGAACACTAACCAATCCAGAAATTGCCGACGTTTGCCCGGGCCACCCGCGACAATATCAAATACACCAGGGTCGATAACGGAAACTGGTAACCGTTTCGCCAACGACGATAAGCTGCGAACCGCCTCTCCGTTCACCCGCAACGAGGTTTCTTTCGCCGTAATATCTCGAGAGATACCGACACGATGCTCCACCGATTCGGTGTTGTCGTTGCCACCCGCCTGTTCATCGAGCCCGGCATCCAAGGCGCCGAAAACGGTTAACTTATTCTGGCCATGGGAAACCACAGCTTGATGACGGGAGATACGAAACGAGCGGCCAAGCCCGAGGTAACCAATGGCTTCAAGCACACTGGATTTTCCGCTGCCATTAGCACCGTACAAAAGATTGAAAGAAGGTGAGAATCGAATCGGTTCAGGCTCCAGGTTACGAAACCACTGAGTCTGGAGTTTCACTAGCGCCATAGAGGAGGGAATCTCAATATCAGATGGAGAACTTGGAGCCTTAAAAACAAAAGGCAATGCTGATGATCAGCATTGCCTTAGTGTACAAGAAGCTTTGCCACTTCGCTCGTTAATGCAGCATGGTTAGCCGGTCATCCATGAACACATCCATTTCAGGCGCCATGATGTGCACATAGCGGTCGAAATAGAGGAACTGTTTGAGCAATAGCGCAAACTCGCGAGGAAAGTGCAGACCGTGACTTTCACCCACTTTCACCATATCCATCAAAATATGGTTAACGTCGTCTTCCGCCTGGTCCATCTGGTACGCACTTTCATCGGGCACCATTCGGTCCATTTGTTTATACAAACGCTGGAGGTCCGCGGCCAAATCCTGGACTTTCACCGCACGACGGGTGATCCCGATACGGATCATGGCGTCAGCCATACCCTCGAAATTACCCACCATAATCGCCGAGATGAAATCGCTTACAGCCTGCCAGGTATCGGGTTTGATTCGCCCCACGATTCCGAAGTCGATAAAACCGACACGGCCATCTTTCAACACCATCAGATTCCCCGCGTGGACATCCGCGTGGAAAAATTCACACTGGGTCAGACTGGAGAACCAGGTGTTCATAGCGGTGATCAACGTGCGCTCCGGATCTTTTGCGTACGCTCGAATGCTGTCGAGATCCGTTAACGGCACGCCGTAGAATCGCTCCATCGTCAAGATACGACGGCTGCTGCAATGTGGATACACCTGAGGCACCGTTGCCTCTTCATTGCCGGTGCTTTCGAGAAACTCCCGGAACACCTTCAAGTTATCGGCTTCCTTGATGAAATCACATTCTTCCATCATGGTTTTCTGGATTTCATCAACGATGCCAGATAAAGATGTCCAAGATAACTTGGGCGCCAAAGTTTCCAGAATACGCGCGGAGAGGTACAGGAAGTTCAGGTCGGTTAGCAGAATGTTTTCCACACCCGGCTTCTGAACCTTGATCACAACGTCTTCGCCAGTGACCAGCTTGGCGGCGTGCACCTGAGCAATGGACGCGGAGGCCAGAGCAACCGGATCAATTTCCGAGTAAACCTCATTGATCGGGCGCCCCAACTCATCCCGGATAATCTTTTTGATCACACTGAACGGCAGGTTCGGCGTGCTGTCGAGGCAAAACTGAAATTCCTCGACATACTCTTTTGGGAAGAAAGTCGGTGAACTGGCAATGAACTGTCCGAGTTTAATGTAGGTCGAACCCAGATTTTCGAAGGTCTGGCGTAACAGCTTCGGGGTAGGGGGGCGATCCCCCCGCACCCAATTCAGGCCAGTACGACCAAGCACACTCAGGGTTTGGCCAATTCTGAACGCCCCCTTGATTCCATTCACTACAGGTCCCATCAACTCCTCCCGCAACAATTACAAACGCATCGGCATGACCACGTACATGCAACCGTTATCATTTTCGGCTTCGATCAATGCGCTGCTGTTTGGATTGGATAAGGTCACCTTTACCTGAGCATCGCTGAGCGCATTCATCACATCGATCAAGTAGCCTACATTAAAACCGATCTGAAGGGATTCGCCCTGATACTCAACAGGCAGTGCATCTTCGGCCTGTTCCTGATCGGGGTTGTTGGCGAAGACTTCCAGCTCGCCGGGTTTGAGATTCAGGCGCACACCGCGGATGTTTTCGTGCGAAAGAATACCGGCTCGCTGTAAGGTGTTTTTCAGCGTGGCCCGGTCTGCCAGTACAATTTTATCGCCGCCGCGCGGGATAACACGGTTATAGTCCGGGAATTTACCTTCGATCAATTTGGAGGTGAAGGTATAAGACCCCACGGTAGCCCGCAGATGATTGTCGCCAATCACCAAGGTCACCGGAGACTCATCGTCATCCAGCAAACGCGCCAATTCCAGAATACCTTTACGCGGCACGATCACCTGACGCGGTTCCGGACAACCGGTGTCCATATCAAAGTGCGCCAGCGCCAGTCGGTGACCGTCGGTCGCAACGGTGCGTACGTGGCCGGCATCGACTTCCAGCAACAAACCATTGAGGTAGTAACGTACGTCCTGCTGCGCCATCGCGAACGCCGTGGCGTCCAGCATACGACCCAATTCTTTCTGAGGAAGTTCCAGACGGAAGCTTTCAGGCTCGTCTTCGACATTCGGAAAATGCTCGGCCGGCAAGGTCGACAACGTAAAATGAGAGTTACCGGCACGAACGTGCAACCGGTCACCTTCCTGTGCCAGCTCAATCGGCGCTTCATCACCCAAGGCACGGCAGATGTCAGACAGCTTACGCGCAGGAACCGTAATCCTGCCGGGCTGGTCTACGTGCACCGGCGTTACCCGGCCAACCAGCTCGACTTCCATGTTGGTACCGGTGAGCGTCAAGGTATTGTCTTCGGCTTCCAACAACACGTTCGACAGAACCGGCATGGTTTGTTTCTTTTCCACAACGCCAGCAATGCTTTGCAGCGGAGTAAGCAGGGATTCACGGCTGATTGTCAGTTTCATGGCACTCGGCTTCAGTTATCGGAAGTGAATGTTATTAACTTGCCACCCTTCGCATCAGGTGGTCAGTAATCTCATAAAGTTTTGGTAGTCCTCCCGGATACCCGGGTCGGTTTCCTGCAGTTCTCGGATTTTCTTGCACGCGTGCAGAACGGTTGTGTGGTCGCGCCCCCCGAAGGCATCCCCGATTTCGGGCAAGCTATGGTTGGTCAATTCTTTAGAGAGCAACATCGCCACTTGCCGCGGACGGGTGACTGTACGGGTACGCCGCTTGGACAACAGATCAGACACTTTAATCTTGTAATACTCAGCAACCGTTCTTTGGATGTTATCCATGCTGACCTGCTTTTCGTGCAGAGCAAGCAGATCTTTCAAACTCTCCCTGATAAACGGCGGAGTGATCTCGGAACCCGTGAAGTGAGCATTCGCTATCACCAAACGAAGCGCACCTTCTAGCTCTCGGACGTTTGAACGTATTTTCTGCGCAATAAAAAAGGCGGCTTCGCTACTCAGTTTTACGTTCGCCTGATCGGCCTTTTTCATCAGAATCGCTACCCGGGTTTCCAACTCGGGCGGCTCGACCATGACCGTCAATCCCCAACCGAATCGGGATTTCAGGCGCTCTTCCATATCCACAATTTCTTTCGGGAAACGGTCACAGGTGACGATCACCTGTTGCCCGCCTTCCAGCAACGCGTTAAAGGTGTGGAAAAACTCTTCTTGCGAACGCTCTTTGCGGGCGAAAAACTGAATATCGTCAATCAACAACGCATCCACAGAACGGTAATAACGCTTGAATTCGTTAATGGCGTTCAACTGCAGCGCCTTGACCATATCCGCCACAAACCGTTCCGAACGCAGATAGGCGACCTTGGCTTTCGGATTACGGCGCACAATTTCATTGCCGATCGCATGCATAAGGTGGGTTTTACCCAAACCAACGCCACCGTAAAGAAACAGCGGGTTGTATGCGCCCCCCGGATTTTCGGCAACCTGCATGGATGCGGCACGGGCTAACTGGTTCGATTTACCTTCAACAAAGGTATCGAAGGTAAACGTTTCATTAAGGAAGCTCTGGTGTTTGATATCACCTTCTACCTGCACCGATCGGCGTTGGTTAGCCGATGACGACGGAGCAGGCGCCGGCGCAGGAGCATTCACAGGTTCACTGGGTTCGGCGGTGCGTTGAACCGCCGTGGCCGCAACACTCTTTTCTTCTTCGGTGACGGCATGCCCCGTTTCGTCCACTTCAGGAACCGATCGAGCCACCGTATCGTCCGGCTTGGGCGCCGAGCCCACTTTCATCTGAACCCGGGGCGCCTGTCCCCCGTTCAAATCTTTCAATACTTCTTCTATACGCCGGAGGTATTTCTCGTTGACCCAATCCATCACAAAACGGTTTGGAGCAAACAGCATCAACAACCCGTCACGGTGATCGGACTGGAGAGGTCGTAACCAGGTATTAAACTGTTGTGCGGGAAATTCATCCCGAAGTACTTCAAGACATTGATGCCACATACTATTAGGCAAGACCGTCTGCTCCCAACTACCCGACTATGCTCTCAACGGGGAAAACTTACGCCCGTTATTCAAGATGACCACGAATTCTACCCCGCCCGGCCCTTCAGTAAAAGAGCGCTCATCTAGGTAATGAACACCCTGTGGAAACAATTAAACTATGCTTTCAAGCTCTTACAGACATATCTACAAGCTTGTGTACAGAATTGACTTAAAAAATAGTTATGCACAGAACCTTGTGCACAGCCGGGGTAGAGCCCTGTGTGAAAGCTCTGCACCGATCGAGGCATAACTCGGTCCGAAATCCAAAACGACACTTGTTCACAATCCGTCTTGATCTTACACACAGGGCTTAGGCACAGATGTCACAACCCTTATCATTGCGATAACAAACTGTCATTAAAGGATTTTTTTGGCTTTTCCACAGAAAACAGGGTGCGTAATAACAGTAATAATTAATCTTTAAAAGAAATTTAAAAGAACCTAATACATTTATTATTCATCGTTGCGGTATCTACCCACACAGAAAACTTGATCAGCACGACAGTCTTCGATTGATCTTCCCCTCAGATTTGACTAGAATGCCGCTCCTGTTTCAGCTGTCTATTTTGCAGCCAGTTACAAATTTCAATTTACGATTTGTGAGAACATCATCATGAAAAGAACATTCCAACCGAGCGTCCTGAAACGCAAGCGTGTTCACGGCTTCCGTGCCCGTATGGCGACTGCTAACGGCCGTAAGGTGATCTCCCGTCGTCGTGCCAAAGGCCGCGCACGTCTGTCTGCGTAAGCTGATTTCTGCCTCATGAAGGCTTTGACGTTTCCCAAATCCGTTAGGCTTCTGAAGCCAGCTGATTACGGCAAAGTCTTTGATGACGTGCAGCTGAAGGTTCCGCATAGGAATTTTCTGATCCTGGCTGCCCCGAATAACCTCGGTCACGCCAGGGTCGGTCTGATTTTCTCAAAGAAAAACTTGCGCCATGCGGTTCAAAGAAACCGAATAAAGCGCCAAGTCAGAGAAACATTCAGACTGCAGCAAGATTTACCCAGCCTCGATATTATTGTTTTAGGCAGGCAAGGGCTAAATAAGCTTGAAAACCCCGATGTTCGTTCATCACTGAACGACATTTGGCGCAGGGTGAAGAAAAAGTATCGCCAGGTTGCCATTGCCCAGTCGGATGCTAGCGCTCAAGGCAACGAGTAATGCGTCAACTTCTGCTGTTACCTATACGATTCTACCAGTACGCTATCAGTCCCATGATGGCTAACCATTGCCGACACACTCCTACCTGTTCACAATACGCCGTCGAGGCTATTCAACATCACGGAGCATTCAAAGGCAGTTACTTGGCTGGTGCACGTTTGTTGAGATGTCATCCGTGGGGGGATGCCGGTTATGATCCAGTGCCAGGCACTGAATCAAACAAGGATAAACACCCTCAAGTGACAGCTAGTCCAACTGAACCGTTCCAATCCACTACTCAGACCAGACACTAAGTTTATGGATATTCAACGCATCGTTTTGTTTGCCGGCCTCGCGATTGTCAGTTATCTGATGGTGCTAGCCTGGAACGAAGATTATCACCAGCCACAAACCGAGCAGGTGGTTCAGACAGAATCTATTTCCAACGGCACCCAGTCTGCGGACAGTATGGTGTTACCTGAGAGTGGATCTTCCAGTAACGGCGAAGAAGAGTTTTCCACACCCGAAACGGGTGGTGTTGCATCGGTTAATACCGCAACCGACAAAAACATCGGTAACCGTTACATTTCAGTGAAGACCGATGTTTATAACCTGAAAGTTGATCGCATTGGCGGTAACATCGTCGAAAGCTCCCTGCTTGAATTCGACGAATCGTTAAACAGTGAGCAACCCTTAAAGCTCCTTTCCAATACCAATAACCGCACCTATTTCCTGGAAAGTGGTTTGATTGGTCGAGACGGACCCGATGGCCGCAGTGCCGCTCAGCCCCCAGTCTTCGAGGCCTCAGCTAACGAGTTTGTTCTTGCAGAAGGTAGTGATGAACTGAATCTCGACCTGGCATTCACCACCGATGCAGGCGTTAAAATCACCAAACGCTACCAGTTCCAACGCGATAGCTACGAAATTGGTGTTCGTTATCTGATCGACAACCAGTCCGACAGTGCGTGGCAGGGTAATTTCACGGGGAAAATTGTTCGGGACCAAGCTCCTGACCCCACCGCGCAAGCCAGTATGGGTATCAAAGCGTACTTGGGCATGGTGATGAGCACGCCAGAAGATCCGTATGAAAAATACGACTTCGACGATCTCAAAGAATCTCGTATTAACCAATCAGTCACCAACGGTTGGCTGGCATTCCTGCAGCACTATTTCATTACCGCTTGGGTACCCGATTCTGAAACACCAGCGCAATTCCAGACAACACAACGTGGTCAATTGCATGTCATGGGCTTTGTTTACCCGGCAACAACGGTTGCTGCTGGCGAAACAACGGAAGTGGGCGCAACCGCCTACGTTGGCCCGAAGATCATCGATCGACTGGAAGCTCTGGCCCCGAATCTGGACCGTACCGTTGATTTCGGGTGGTTGTTCTTTATCTCACTGCCACTGTTTATCATTCTGGAATGGTTCTATGGCCTAGTGGGTAACTGGGGTGTAGCCATTATCCTGCTGACGGTTCTGGTTAAAGCGGTGTTCTTCCACTTGTCCGCGACCAGTTATCGCTCAATGGCAAAAATGCGCGCTGTCGGACCGCAATTGACTCGTTTAAAAGAGCTTTACGGTGACGATCGCCAGCGCATGTCCCAGGAAATGATGGCGCTGTACAAGCGGGAGAAAATCAATCCGCTTGGTGGCTGCTTGCCTATTCTGGTACAGATGCCGGTGTTTATCTCGCTGTACTGGGTACTGTTCGAAAGTGTTCAGTTGCGCCATGCGCCGTTCATGCTGTGGATTCAGGATTTGTCCCAGATGGACCCGTACTTCATCCTGCCGATCTTGATGGGCGCCAGTATGTTCATCCAGATGAGTCTGAACCCGACACCGCCTGATCCCATGCAGGCGAAGATCATGAAGCTGATGCCTCTGATCTTCACCGTGTTCTTCCTATGGTTCCCGGCCGGTCTGGTACTGTACTGGCTGGTGAACAACATTCTTTCGATCTCGCAGCAGTGGTACATTACCCGCAAGATTGAAGCGGAAACCGCAGGCAAGAAATACTGATCGTTTAGTATTTCTGACCCGACAAAGGCTCCCCTGTGGAGCCTTTGTTAGTTCTAGTCAGGACAGAAACTATGCAGCCAGCTACCGACACTATCGCCGCTATTGCCACCGCTCCAGGCCAAGCCGGGGTAGGGATTGTCCGGGTCTCCGGTCCGAAAGCCTCCGCCATTGCCCGGGCCATGCTAGGCTTCGACCCCAAGCCACGGTACGCGCATTTCGGCCCTTTTCTGGATACTCAGGGTGAGCTGATCGATGAGGGAATTGGTCTGTACTTTCCGAACCCGAATTCGTTTACCGGCGAAGATGTGTTTGAACTGCAAGGCCACGGCGGCACGGTTATTCTTGACCTGTTATTGCGTGAAGTCTGCAACCTGGGCGCACGGTTGGCTCGCCCCGGCGAATTCTCCGAACGGGCGTTTTTGAACGACAAGCTGGATCTCACTCAAGCCGAGGCCATTGCCGACCTGATTGAAAGCAGCTCTGAGCAGGCCGCCCGCTGCGCCGTGCGTTCCATGCAGGGGGTATTTTCCCGGCAGATCGATGATTTGGTTGATGCCGTTACTCACCTGCGTATCTACGTTGAAGCGGCCATTGATTTCCCGGAAGAAGAAATCGATTTCCTTGCCGATGGTAAAGTCGCCAGCGATTTGAACAGCCTGTTACAACGTGTGGAAAAGATCTTGTCGGAAGCCCAGCAAGGCACCATTCTCCGGGATGGCATGAAGGTGGTAATTGCGGGTAGGCCGAATGCCGGAAAATCCAGTTTGCTCAATGCCTTGGCTGGTCGTGAAGCGGCTATTGTGACGGCAATTGAAGGTACCACCCGGGATGTTCTCAGGGAACATATCCACATTGACGGTATGCCGCTGCACATCATCGACACCGCGGGACTCCGCGACAGCCCGGACGAAGTCGAGCAGATTGGTATTGCCCGTGCCTGGGATGAAATCCGACAGGCCGACCGCATCTTGCTGATGGTCGATGCCACCACCACGGACAAAACCGAGCCCCATGAAATCTGGCCGGATTTTATCGATCAACTGCCGAAGAATGCACCGGTCACCGTGATCCGAAACAAAGTGGATTTGTCCGGTGAACCAGTCGGTATCCGCGACGAATCGGCGCAAGCTGCGCCCGTCGTGCGTTTGGCTGCCAAAGAAGCCGAAGGTCTGGATATTCTTCGTGACCATTTGAAAGCCTGTATTGGTTTTGCCAGTACCACCGAAGGCGGATTTTTGGCTCGGCGCCGGCATCTGGATGCACTGGAACGTGCCCGGGATTCGTTGATTCAAGGTCAGTCCCAGTTGCAAGGCTACGGAGCAGGGGAGCTGTTGGCCGAAGATCTGAAAGCCGCCCAGGATTCGTTGGGTGAAATTACCGGGCATCTGACCCCGGATGAGTTGCTGGGCAAGATCTTCAGCTCGTTCTGTATTGGCAAGTGAGTGCGCGAAAGCCTCACTTGCTTTTAACTCAACGACTCGTCCAGGAAATCCAGAAGCATCCGGACTTTTGGGGATAAGTGTCGGTTGTGTGGATAAACGGCCCAGATACCATCATCCGCTTCTTGATAATGTTCCAGCAAACTCATAAGTTTTCCACAGGCCAGTGATGGTTGAACGTAGTAGTCCGGCAGCTGCACGATCCCTATGCCTTTCAGAGCGGCGTCCAGCAATGTCCAGCCGCTGTCGCACTTCATATTGCCTTTGATTCGGACGCTGTGAGATTTGCCTCGATCCTGAAACCGCCAGTAATCCAGGTTCCCTTGCAGGCAGTTGTGTCGCTCCAGTTCCGATAACGAGTGCGGTACACCGTAGGTGGACAGGTAATCGGGCGAGGCACACACGTACAAGGTCCGCGATGACAAGCGTTTGGCCATCATGGTGGAGTCTTCCAGTTTCCCCAGACGAATCGCGAGATCATAGCCGCCACCCACCAGGTCCAGCTTCTGATTCGTCAGATTCAGTTGCACATCCAGTTCCGGATAACGGAGCACAAAGTCGTTTATCAAGGGCCCAATAACTTTCTCACCATAGGTAACCGGCGCGGTTAGCCGTAATTTGCCCTTAGGGATAAGTTGCAGATTGGTCATCGCGCGTTCGGCCTCTTCCAACCCATCGAGTACCTGTCGGCAATATTGATAATAGGTCTGCCCGGCTTCGGTGACCGACACCTTGCGTGTAGTGCGGTAGAGCAACTTGGTGGAAAGTCGGGATTCCAACGCGCTGACCTGACGACTCACTTGCGCGGTGGATATGCCCAGCCTTTTCGCCGCCGCCGTAAAGCTCTCGGCTTCGGCGACCGCGACAAATTCACTTACGCCCTCCCAGATAAACATGTATGGATCCTTGCGTAACGGTTTGAGTGGGTTTAGATACAAGGTACAGCGTTCACCTTGTTACCTCTATTGTTACTGTGTGGTAAAAGTGAATTGACGTAATGATGGATTATCAATTTTATGAATAACAATACAATGATCCCATCAACGTGGCAGACATCTCTGCCGAAGCCCGACTAAACTTGGAGAGCCACATGACTCAAACCATTAAATCCAAAGCAGCCATTGCCTGGGGCCCGAAGCAACCTCTGTCTATTGAGGAAGTGGATGTCATGCCGCCGCAGGCTGGCGAGGTTCGTATTCGTGTGATGGCCAGCGGTGTCTGTCACACCGATGCGTTTACTCTGTCGGGTGAAGACCCAGAAGGCATCTTTCCGACGATCCTGGGCCATGAAGGTGGCGGTATTGTTGAATCCATTGGCGAAGGCGTAACCAGTGTAGCGGTGGGTGACCACGTGATTCCGCTGTATACCCCTGAGTGTGGCGAGTGCAAATTCTGCACCTCGGGTAAAACAAACTTGTGTCAGAAAATCCGTGAAACCCAGGGCAAAGGCCTGATGCCAGACGGCACAACGCGTTTCTCCCTGAACGGCGAGCCTATTTACCATTACATGGGTTGCTCGACGTTTTCTGAGTACACCGTCTTGCCTGAGATTGCCTTGGCGAAGGTCAACAAAGAAGCGCCACTGGAAGAAGTCTGTCTGCTGGGCTGCGGCGTGACCACCGGCATGGGTGCCGTGATGAACACCGCCAAGGTAGAAGAGGGCGCCACTGTAGCTATCTTCGGTATGGGCGGCATCGGCTTGTCAGCGGTGATTGGTGCCACCATGGCAAAAGCAAGCCGAATCATTGCCATCGACATCAACGAGAGCAAGTTTGACCTGGCGCGTCAGTTGGGCGCGACCGATTGCATCAACCCGAAAGATTACGACAAACCGATTCAGGAAGTGATCGTTGAACTGACCGACGGCGGTGTCGACTACTCCTTCGAGTGCATTGGAAACGTGGATGTGATGCGTTCGGCTCTGGAATGTTGTCACAAAGGTTGGGGCGAGTCGGTCATCATCGGTGTGGCCGGTGCCGGCCAGGAAATCTCCACCCGCCCATTCCAGCTGGTGACGGGTCGGGTCTGGAAAGGTACTGCGTTTGGCGGTGTGAAGGGCCGTTCCGAGCTGCCGGGCATTGTTGATCGTTACATGCAGGGTGAGTTCAAACTGAATGATTTCATCACTCACACCATGGGCCTGGAAGCCATTAACGAAGCGTTTGATCTGATGCACGAAGGCAAGAGCATCCGCAGCGTTATTCACTTCGACAAGTAATCGAAAAGGCTGCTTGTGCCCGGTGCAGGCAGCCTTTTAGTTGAGAGGTTCCCATGTCTATTGAAAACCTGAGCAGTAATAAAAGTTTTGGTGGTTGGCACAAGCAGTACAGTCATTACTCCGAGACACTGAACTGTTCAATGCGTTTTGCAATTTACCTGCCGCCGCAGGCTTCCAAGGGCCAAAAGGTACCCGCTGTGTACTGGTTGTCCGGTCTGACCTGCACCGATGAAAATTTCATGCAGAAAGCCGGTGCTCATCGTCTGGCCGCGGAACTGGGCGTGGCCATCATTGCCCCGGATACCAGCCCCCGTGGTGACGATGTCGCCGATGATGATGGCTACGATCTGGGTAAGGGCGCCGGGTTCTATGTGAATGCGACCCAGGAGCCCTGGAGCCGGCATTACCGCATGTACGATTACGTGCTGGACGAACTCCCGGCGTTGATTGAAAGCATGTTCCCGGTCAGTGATCAGCGTTCCATATCGGGCCACTCAATGGGTGGTCATGGCGCGCTGGTGTTAGCAATGCGTAACCCGGAGCGGTTTCAGTCGGTCTCGGCGTTTAGTCCGATCAGCAATCCGGTCAACTGCCCATGGGGCAAAAAAGCATTTGCGGCTTATCTTGGCAAAGATACCGCCAGCTGGGCCGAGTACGACGCCAGCCTGCTGATGCAAAAGGCCAGCAAGTTCGTGCCGGCTAGGGTGGATCAAGGCGAAGCCGATAATTTCTTGGCTGAGCAACTGAAACCGGAAATGCTGGAAGTTGCTGCCAAGCAAAGTGGTTACCCGTTGGAACTGAATCGGCATGAAGGCTACGACCACAGCTATTACTTCATCGCCAGCTATATTGAAGAGCACCTTCGCTTCCACGCGAAGCACCTTAACCGGTAATACTTTTCGCCCCGCAGGCCATGCTTGCGGGGCTTTTTTTCTAAACATCTCCTTCCAGAAATCCACTTCCAGGCATTAAATCATTGCAATCATCAAATGCAAAGAATTATCATTTGCGCTCGTTATTTGTTATCAACTTTGCAAGGAGTGGCTCATGCAGTTCAGGACTTCCATTCTCTCGACAGCGGTTGCTGTGTTGTCTTCCGGTCTCGCATTACAGGTTTCAGCGCAGCCAGTCGAGCTGGATGAAATTGTGGTATCAGCCTCAGGTTTTGAACAGAGCCAGTCGGCGGCGCCAGCCAGCATCACCGTGATTAACCATGAAGAGATTCGCAATAAACAAGCGTTCAGTCTGACCGATATTCTCGACGATGTTGAAGGCGTGGATGTCAGCGGATCGGCAGGTAAAACGGGTGGTTTTGACATCCGCATGCGCGGAATGCCTGCCGAATACACACTGATCTTGATTGATGGTCGTCGGCAGAATACCGCGGGCGACGTGACCCCGAACGGCTTCGGACAAACCGCCACCAGTTTCCTGCCCCCTCCAGCCGCCATCGAGCGCATTGAGGTTGTGCGAGGTCCCATGTCTACGCTTTATGGCTCGGATGCGATGGGTGGGGTAATCAACATCATAACCCGTAAGGTCAGTCCGGAGTGGAGCACATCTCTGACCGCGGAAACCACGCTGAACCAAGACCAAGATTTTGGTGATAGCCGAGTCTACAGTGCGTATACCACAGGTCCCCTTGTGGATAACTTGCTTGGTCTGCAACTTCGTGGTCGCTGGTTTGAGCGGGATGAGTCTGAACTGGAATTTTTGGATCTCAATGGCGATCCGATTGAAGTCAGCACTCGTGGCCCCAGCCCTGTCGAGTCTGACCAATACACCGTGGGCGGCCGATTCACGGTAACGCCGGGCGAGACCAATGAGTTCTGGCTGGATATCGAAACCAGCAAGCAGGACTACGACAACTCCGAAGGCCAGTTGGGCACGCTTGGGCCTGCGGGTTATGGCCCGGAGTTGGAGTTTGATCGCGATCAGTTTGCCGTTGGTCATACCGGTAGGTTCGCGCTCGGCACGCTGGAAACCAGCATCATGAGAACCGTCACCGAAACCGGTGGGCGCGTTATCCCCGACGGGGTACCAGGTAAAGCGCCGGGTTCCCATCGGGAATTGAAAGCTGAGAACCGGGTGATCGACAGCAAGCTGGTGATGCCAGTGGATAATCATGTACTCACCGTAGGCGGCCAATGGTTTGATGCTCGCATGACTGATGGGGTGGCTGAGCAAGAGTTCAAACAAAAAACCAAGGCGCTGTTTGTTGAAGACGAGTGGTTCCTCGCTGATGACCTGGCGCTGACGCTTGGAGGGCGCTACGACCACCATGACTCATTTGGCGGCCAATTCAGCCCGCGGGCTTATCTGGTTTGGAGCTCCACGCCTGAACTGACCATCAAGGGTGGTGTCAGCCGCGGGTATAAAACACCCGGCCTGGAACAGCTGGATCCCGGTGTGGTTGGTTTTACCGGTCAGGGAACCATTCCGTTGTTTGGTAGCCCTGACCTCCAGCCTGAAACATCGACCTCTACAGAAGTCGCTGTGATGTACGAAAAGCCAGCTGGGTACCGTTTCGGTGCAACGGTTTTTTACAACGAGTTTACGGACAAAATTGCGGAGGGTCCGGATCTGTTGAATTGCAGTTATGCACAGGACCCGAATCGGCCTGGCTGTGTGGATAAAGGCAACTGGCCATTGGCGGACGTATTTGGCCAAGATAAGAATATTGATGAAGCCATTACTCGGGGGGTGGAACTGCACGGCTCTGTGCCCTTTGCGCAGGATTGGCGTTTGGCTGCTAACTACACGTATACCGACAGCGAACAGAAATCCGGAGAGAGTAAGGGCGAGCCGCTTACCGATACTCCGGAGCATATGGCCAATGTCGAGTTGCGTTGGGCACCCTCTGCGCGCTGGTCTGCTTACCTGAAAGCCCAGTATGAGAGTGAGCGCTATCGTGCCAGAGAACGGGTTCGCGGAGCGCCTTCCTACGCGGATCTTGGGGACTTCAAGGCGGTCACTTTGGTGCACATGGGCGGCAAACTTCAGGCAACAGAGAACCTTGGGTTGAGCGCCACTATCTACAACCTGCTGGATGAAGATTTCATTGAGTATCAGGCATACGAAAACGGCGCCAGTTATGGAAACCGTTACGCAAACTCTGAAGAAGGGCGGCGCCTGTGGATATCTGCAAACTTAACGTTCTAACGCGACTGTGTTAATGGATCTGTCGCTTTAAGGTACGACCGGTCGCTGTACCGGTCGCATTTTTTCTTAAAACAGCTTCCTTACGAAAACTAACAGTTTATTACTAAAAATTTGGTCTCAATTCGGTACTCTTCATTAATCTAACTTTCTATATTCGTTCAATTTTTCTGAGATCGGTAGACGGTTATCAATGATAAAGGAGAGTATTCGTGCGTAAATTGGGTCGATTTATAGCGTTGGCGGGCGTTCTGGCATTGGGCGCAGGAGCCGCCTCCGTGTCTGCTTCCGACAAGCTCTACATCTATACCGAGAACTTCCCTCCGTACAATATGAGTGCTACCGGTCGCGCTTTTGAGCATAACGGTAACGAAATAGACGGCATTTGTTCCGAAATGGTTAAAGCGATTCTGGAGAACTCCGGCCTGGACTATGTCATCAAGTTGCGAAACTGGGACTACGGTTACAAGCGAGCCTTACAAAAACCAAATCACGGCATCTTTTGCACAACATACACGGACGAGCGCGCGCCGAACTTCAAATGGGTAGGACCGTTGACGCAAAACCTGTGGACAATTTTTGCAGCCGGTGGAACCAACCTGAAAATCGACAAGTTGGAAGATACTAGAGGCATGTTGTACGGGGGTTACCGCAACGACGTGATGACCAACTATCTGTTGGATCGCGGTTACGAAGTCTCGGCGATGGAAAGTGATGACATCAATCCCAAGCGTCTGGAACTGGGGCAGGTCGATTTGTGGATAGCCGACCGACTGGCCGGGCCATACTTTGCGTCTCAGCAGGATGTGGAGGGGTTGGAGCCGGTATATTCGTTTAACGAGACCGAACTGTATCTCGCGATGAACCCGGGCACGTCTGACGACATCATTCAGAAGCTGCAACAAAGCCTGCAGACCATCAAGGACAACGGCATGTTTCAGGCCATTGAGACCAAATACGGTCTATAAACCTTGGCCCAAAAAAATCCCGGGTAGAGCTGCTACCCGGGATAGAAACTACCGGGGTGTTACCCGGTAAAGGCCAAATCGTCGGCGTCGATCTGCATCAGATTACGCGTCGGGCTCAGCATGCTGGTGGCATGACTTTGAGCACGGGGCAGCAGGCGCTCATAGTAGAACTCGGCAGTGCTGATTTTGGTCTGATAGAAGGCTTCTGACTCTTCGCCACCCTTCTCCAGTTTTTCGGACGCGACCGCGGCCTGGCGCAGCCACATATACGCCATGGAAACGTATCCGCTGTACATCAGGAAGTCGTAAGCCGCTGCGCTGACTACATCGCGGTCTTTGCGAGCAGCAAGCATCACGCGAACCGTCAGCAGGTTCCACTGAGCCGTCAGTTTCAGAAGCTCAACAGCCATCGGGCGTAGCTTACTGTTGGTCAGGTTCTTGCGAGCGAAGTTCGCGACCTTCAGGGTAAATTCACGTACCGCGCCACCTTGGGTCATCAACAACACTTTACGGCCCAGCAGATCCAGCGCCTGAATTCCGGTGGTGCCCTCATACAGAGTGGCGATCCGGGTATCCCGGGCAATCTGTTCCATACCGTGTTCGCGGATGTAGCCGTGGCCACCAAATACCTGCATGCCCAGGTTCGCCGCTTCGTTACCCAGCTCAGTCAGGAAGCCTTTTAGAATTGGCGTCAGGAAGCCGAGTTTGTCGTCGTGTTTCTTGGTTGCTTGCTCGTCTTTGGCGACGTGTGCCTCCACCATGTGGTCGGCGGTCTTGGCTGCGTAGTACAGCATGGCACGACCGCCTTCAGCGATGGCCTTCTGAGTCAGCAACATGCGGCGAACGTCGGCATGGTGGATCAGGCTGTCGGCCACTTGGTCAGGTTCTTTTTTACCAGACAGAGCCCGCATGGAACGACGGTCTTTGGCGTACTCAAGCGCCCACTGATAGGACAGTTCTGCGGGGCCAACGCCCTGGATGGCGGTACCGATACGGGCCGTGTTCATAAAGGTGAACATGCACTCGAGGCCTTCGTTTTCGGGGCCAATCAGGTAACCGGTGGCATCGTCAAAGTTCATCACGCAGGTGGCGGATGCTTTGATGCCCATTTTCTTTTCAAGGCTGCCGCAGGTCACGCCGTTACGCTCACCCACGCCGCCGTCATCTGAGGGCAGGAACTTGGGAACGATGAACAGGCTGATGCCGCGGGTGCCTTTCGGGGCGCCTGGCAAGCGAGCCAGAACGATGTGAACTATGTTTTCGGTCAGGTCGTGGTCACCGGAAGAAATGAAGATCTTGGTGCCGGTTAGTTTGTAGGTGCCGTCTTTCTGAGGCTCAGCTTTGGTTTTCACCTGGCCAAGGTCCGTGCCGCACTGCGGCTCGGTCAAACACATGGTGCCGCCCCAACGACCTTCGGTGAGCGGGACCAGATAGGTTTGCTTCTGATCATCGCTGCCGTGCAGGAAAATGGTATTCATCGCACCCAGAGACAAGCCCGGGTACATGGCGAATGACCAGTTGGCGGTACCCATCATTTCCTGTTTGAACAAGCCCATGGAGGCGGGCAGCCCCTGACCACCGAATTCTTCGGGGGCAGACAGTCCCTGCCAGCCGCCCATGACGTACTGGTTATAGGCTTCTTTGAAACCTTTGGGTGTGGAAACTTCACCGTTTTCCAGCTTACAACCTTCTTCGTCACCCACCTGATACAAGGGGCTGAGTTCTTCTTCGCAGAATCGGCCGCACTCATTCAGGATAGCTTCAACGATGTCCGGAGTGGCATTCTCGCCAGAATTCAGGCCAGCGTAATGACGTGGATAGTCGAACACGTCGTTCATTAAAAACTTCATATCCCGCAGGGGTGCTTTGTACTGAGGCATAACCAATCCTTCTCGTGTGCATTTGAGGGCTCGACACCCTGATGCTTTTAGTTTTACGGCATTCACCGGAGGCTGCCATTGACGAAAACCCCCGTGACTACTGTCAGTTTGGACAATTGGCTGAAATGACGCTCAGGCGTTCAATCTGATCGGACAGACAATTACGCACGTAAATCTGTGGGTTATTAATTCGTTATCTGGTGATGGGAGTGTAAAAGTTATGCAAAATCGCTTTGTTTCTCGAAAGGCCCGTAGATTGGGGCCGCAGGGCCTTATACTGTTCATGGTGCTGGCGCTTTGGGGATGTGCCGGGCCGTCTCTGGAGGATTACCAGGGCGCTGAACCCGCGCTGATCCCTCATGAGTTTTTTAACGGCGAACTTTCAGCCCGAGGTGTGGTCAAGAACTTCTCCGGTGCGGTGATTCGTACGTTTGATGCCGATATAGTGGCTACCTGGGAGGCCGATGGCACCGGTACTCTGGATGAAGTGTTTCGATTTAACGATGGCGAGATCCAGACTCGGGTCTGGACACTGACACCGGCCAGCAACAGCTATCATGCCGAAGCGGGCGACGTAGTAGAGCCCGGCACCATGCGCTGGCAGGGAAACGCCATACATATGAACTATCTGCTCAGAGTCGATTACGGTGACGGCACGATGGATGTGCGGATGGACGATTGGATGTACCTGATTACACCCGATACCCTGATCAACCAAACTCGCATGACGAAGTGGGGTGTTGAGGTGGGTGAAGTGGTTTTGGTCATCCAGAAAAAAGGGGCGGGATCTGACCCGCAAAGCCAATAACGGACAGGTTGTCGAAATTCATGTGGAAGCAGTGGCTGGTAGGGTTGGTGGTAATCGTAGTGGTATTGGTGGGTGCGGGGGTTTACCTGAACCAGCAACCGGTCGCCGATGGGCAGAACAGGCAGGCTAGGGTGACGTCAGTCAACATCGCCACACCCGAAATGCGCGAGATCAGAGACCAGCTCTCTTCGGTCGCCAACCTGCGAGCCGTTGACTCCGTTGAGTTGATGACGGAAGTCAGTGGTCGGGTGGTTGCGTTAAATCTGGAACCCGGCAAGCCGGTTCAACAAGGGGATGTTCTGCTTCGCCTGGATGATCGACAGGCTCGTGCCGATTTGGCCGTGTTAGAGGCGCGGCTTTCTGATGCCCGACGGCAGTATGACAGAGCCAGGAGTTTGCGAGCCAACAACAGCGTATCCCAGTCCCAGGTTGATGAACTGCAAACATCTGTAGCGGTTGCCGTGGCCGAGCGAGAAGCGGCTAAAGTCCGCCTGGAAAACCATCACATAGAGGCACCGTTCGCCGGAGTGGTTGGGCTCTCCGACATCAGTACCGGTGCCTTTCTGCAGGCCGGAACCAGTATTACCACACTGGATTCCACTGGTCAGTTAGAGCTGAATTTTGCCGTACCGGAACGGTTTGTTGGTCAGGTAAAGATTGGCCAGCCTGTGGCAGCCGTGTCACCGGCGTTTCCGGATCAGCAGTTTGAGGGTGAGTTGGTGGAGCTTGCCTCCCGAATCAGCGAACTGAGCCGTACCCTAGCGGTGCGAGCGTTGATTGATAATTCCGAGGGTCTTTTGCGCCCGGGGCAATTCATGTCGGCCTCGCTGACCTTGCAGGAACGGGAAGGTCTGGTATTGCCAGAACAGGCGGTGATGGTGCGTGGTGATGAGAAATATGTGTTCGTTGCCGAAGATGGTCTCGCTCGCCGGGTATCGGTTCAGATTGGACATCGTATGCCGGGGTGGGTGGAAGTGACGCAAGGTGTGAGCATGGAGGATTCCGTGGTGGTCACTGGCCAGGCCCGGTTGAGTTCTGGACAACGCATCCGCGTGGTTGAATCCGACCGCTCTATTCCCGAAAACAGGTTCGAACCTGCTCGGGAGTCCTGATTTATGGTGCTTTCTGATATTTCCATCAAACGCCCGGTGTTTGCCACCGTTCTGAGCCTGTTGATTGTCGTGTTTGGCCTGACGGCTTTGTTTGAATTGCCGGTGCGCGAATACCCGGACATTGATCCGCCGGTGGTCTCGATTTCCACCGACTATACCGGTGCAGCGGCAGAAGTCGTCGACAGCCAGATCACGCAGGTGATCGAAGGAAGTATCAGTGGTGTTGAGGGTATTCGGTCGATTGAGTCTTCCACCGAGCAAGGCGAGTCCAGAACCACCATTGAATTCAACACCTCCCGTGATATCGAAGTGGCCGCGAATGATGTGCGCGACGCAGTGTCCCGGGTGCTGAACCGGTTGCCGGACGAAGCCGATCCGCCCGTGGTCCGTAAGGCCGATTCCGACGCACGGCCGATGATGTGGGTCACCCTCACCAGTGAGGTTTGGGACAGCGCTGAACTCAGTGATTTTGCCGATCGGGTCTTGAGCGACCGCTTGTCTGTGCTCGATGGGGTCGCTGATGTGAGCATCGGAGGCGAGCGCCGTTACGCCATTCGGGTCTGGCTGGATCGGGATAAACTGGCGGCTCGGAATATCTCGGTGGCAGAAGTCGAGCAAGCCCTGCGCGCCAATAATGTGGAGTTACCGGCCGGTTCGGTGGAATCGTCTACCCGGAACTTCACAGTGCGCGCACAAGGGCGCTTATCCTCCGTCGAAGAATTCCGAAATCTGGTGGTCCGCCGGGATGGCAATGACTTATTGCGCCTGGGAGAAGTCGCCAACGTGCAATTGGGCGTGGAATCTGATGTTAGCCGGCTTAGAGCCAGTGGTCGCACGGCCATTGGCATGGGCATTATTCGACAGTCGAAAGCCAACACCGTCGCGGTTTCCAATGCCGTGAAAGCGGAACTGGATGTGATTCGGGAAACCCTGCCGCCGGAGGTCTCGATTGCCGAAAGCTATGACGAATCCATCTTTATCCGGGCCTCCATCAAGGAAGTTCTGATCACTTTGGCGATCTCTGTGTCGCTGGTTATTCTGGTAATCTTCCTGTTCCTGCGTTCCTGGCGGGCCACTTTGATACCCGCAGTGACGATCCCTGTGGCGGTAATCGGGGCATTTATTGGCTTGGGTTTGCTCGGCTTCTCCATCAACGTACTGACGCTGTTGGCGGTAATTCTGGCAATCGGGCTGGTGGTGGACGATGCCATCGTGATGCTGGAAAACATTCAGCGCCGCATTGATGAAGGTGAACCCCCTTTGCTGGCAGCCTATCGGGGCGCCAAGCAGGTCGCTTTTGCCGTAATTGCCACCACTTTGACCTTGGTGGCGGTGTTTGTGCCGATTTCGTTTATGGGCGGTAACATCGGGCGTCTGTTTGCGGAGTTTGGATTCACCCTTGCAGCGGCCGTGATTGTCTCCAGCCTGGTGGCACTTACGTTAGCGCCGATGCTGTGTTCGAAATGGCTCAGACACAGTCCGGAAACAGTGGAAGGCCACCGGCTGTGGGCATTCAGTGAAAAAGTGCTCAATGGCCTGAGCCATGGTTATGAGAAAGCTCTGCGCTTTGCCTTGAATCAATCCGGTTTGCTGCTGGGTATTGGTGTGGCCGGAATAGTGATCGCTGGCGTGATATACCCGAATTTGCCGCAAGAGCTGGCGCCTACCGAAGATCGCGGTGTGATCATCATGCCGGTCGGGGCGCCGCGAGGGTCCACCGTAGAGTTCACCAATCACTTTGTACAACAGGCCGAGCAGGAGCTGCTTGAATACCTGGATGAAGGCACCGCCGAGCGATTCTTGTCGATCGTCGGTTTTCGCGGCGAAGAAGACAACGCCTTTATGATCATGGGGTTGGTGCCCTGGGAGCAGCGCACGGTCAAGCAGCAGCAGGTGACCAGCGAAATACGCAAAAAGATTGAGGATATCTCCGGCGTCCGAATTGCAGTGATTAACCCTCCCGGGCTAGGTCAGCGTGGTTTCAGCCAGCCTGTCGAGTTTGTAGTGGCGGGCCCGGATTACGAATCCGTTCAGGCCTGGAGCGATGAAATTGTCGAGCGCGCCAAGGAAAATCCGAATCTACTGAACGTGGATAGCGATTTTGAGCTGACCCGACCTGAATTACAGGTCGAGATCGACCGGGAGCGCGCGGCCGATCTCGATATCACCGTTGAAGACATCGGCCTGACCCTGCAAACCATGCTGGCTTCGCGACAAGTGACCACCTATATGGATCGTGGTCAGGAGTATGATGTCATTGTTCAAGCCGAAGATGCCGATCGTGCGACCCCAGACGATTTGGAGCAGATTTTTCTACGGCCGAGGGCAGGGGGCGAGCTGATTCCCTTGAAAGCCCTGGTGTCTGTGGATGAAATTGGTGCCAACCCGGATCTTAAGCGCATTGACCGGTTACCGGCGGTGGTGATCAGTGCCTCGCTGGCCGACGGCTATGACCTGGGCACCGCGCTCAATGACCTGAACAATCTGGCTGTGGATAACTTGCCACCGGAAGCCCGGTTGTCATTCAAAGGGCTGTCCCGGGAATTTCAGGAATCGTCATCGGCCATTTTTGTCACCTTTGCGCTGGCTTTCGTCATTGTCTTTTTGGTGCTGGCCGCTCAGTTTGAAAGCTGGATTCACCCCCTGATTATTATGTTGTCTGTGCCATTGGCGGTTACCGGGGCATTGGTTGCCTTGGCTTGGTCGGGCATCAGCCTGAACATCTACAGTCAGATCGGCATCATCATGCTGTTAGGGTTGATGGCCAAGAACGGGATTCTCATCGTTGAGTTCGCCAACCAGCTTCGGGACCAGGGGTATGAAGTGCGGGATGCCATTCTGGAAGGCGCGATTCTGCGCTTCAGACCCGTTCTGATGACCACCATCTCCACTGTATTTGGTGCCGTACCTCTGGTGATCGCTACCGGGGCCGGGGCCGAAAGCCGCGCGGCGATTGGTGTGGTGATTCTCGGAGGTCTGATTTTTGCGACCACGCTGACGCTGTTCATCATTCCTGTGCTGTATAACTTGTTGGCCCGATTCGCAAAGTCCTCTAATGCTGTGGAAAAAGAGTTGGAGCGCCTTGCGGGCGGCTCCGTTGACGGTCAGAAGCCGATCTGAGGAAACTCACCAAAGTGGATAAACAGTGGCCCACCCGAATTTGTGGATAACTTATTTGATAAGTTTGGGAAGAGTTTGGGATAAAAATGAATAAGTTGTTGTTTATCAGTTGTTTAAGTTGATTATCGGGGTGTCTTTGGGAGGCGTTTTTCTGTGGATAAAAACTTTAAGAACTTTTAAGAAGCTGTCCGCAAGCTTATGAAAAGTAGCGGTTTTCAAATTTTCCGTAATGCTCAGAAACCTGACTTTGTGTTGTGTTTAAGGGTGGGTGAAGATCGGGTGGTTTGGGATTACACGTAATCTGATCAAAATTTGCACATTCTGACTGCAATTTCTGCGACGAAGCGGTATACTCGCCGCCCTGATTTTATCCCCCGATTCCCGAGGTGTAGTGTGGATTTTCCAACCCGTTTCGATGTCATTGTCATTGGTGGTGGCCATGCCGGTACTGAAGCCGCTTTGGCGGCTGCGCGCATGGGCTCGGCAACTCTGCTGCTGACCCACAACATTGAGACGCTGGGGCAGATGTCGTGCAACCCGGCCATTGGTGGTATTGGTAAAAGCCATCTGGTTAAGGAAATCGATGCGTTGGGCGGCGCCATGGCGAGAGCCACCGATCAATCCGGTATCCAGTTCCGGGTTTTGAATGCCCGCAAAGGCCCAGCGGTTCGTGCAACACGCGCCCAGGCTGACCGGATTCTTTACAAAGCGGCGATTCGCCACACCTTGGAAAATCAGCCCAACCTCACGCTGTTCCAGCAAGCCGCCGATGATTTGATTGTGGAAAACGATCAGGTGGTAGGCGTGGTCACCCAGACCGGTATCCGTTTCAATGCGAAAACCGTGGTACTCACCACGGGCACCTTCCTGGGCGGAGTTATCCACATCGGCATGCAGAACCATGCCGGTGGTCGTGCGGGCGATGCGCCCGCCAATGCGCTGGCGAAGCGTTTACGAGAGCTGCCTTTTAACGTGGGCCGACTGAAAACCGGTACACCGCCACGTATTGATGCCCGCACCGTAGATTTCTCGGTGATGCAGAAGCAGTGGGGTGACACCCCGACACCGGTGATGTCGTTCATTGGCAGTCGCGATGAGCACCCGGAGCAGATCTGCTGCTACGTGACCCGGACCACTGAAGAAACCCACGACATTATTCGCAGCGGCTTCGACCGCTCGCCCATGTTTGCCGGAAGCATCGAAGGTGTCGGACCGCGCTATTGTCCGTCTATCGAAGACAAGGTGAATCGTTTCGCGGACAAAGATTCACACCAGATCTTCGTTGAGCCGGAAGGCCTGACCACGAATGAGCTCTACCCGAACGGCATTTCCACCAGTCTGCCATTCGATATTCAGCTCAAAGCCGTGCAATCCATTCCCGGTTTTGAAAACGCCCATATCCTGCGCCCGGGCTATGCCATCGAGTACGATTACCTGAACCCGCAGGATTTGCGCCACACGCTGGAGACCAAGTTTATCCAGGGCCTGTACTTTGCCGGTCAGATCAACGGCACTACCGGTTACGAAGAAGCCGGTGCGCAAGGCTTGCTGGCGGGTATCAATGCCGCGTTGCGCGCTCAGGACAAAGACGAGTGGTATCCGCGCCGGGATGAGGCGTATCTGGGTGTTCTGGTTGATGACTTGATCACCATGGGTACCAGTGAGCCCTACCGGATGTTCACCAGCCGTGCTGAATATCGCTTGATCCTGCGTGAAGACAACGCCGATCTGCGTTTGACCGAAACCGGCCGCAAGCTGGGTCTGGTTGATGATGAGCGCTGGCAGAAGTTTTGTGTAAAGAGCGAAGCCATCGTTAATGAGCGCCGCCGTCTGGAAGAAACCCGCATTCACCCCAACACCGAGGCCGGTGAACGCGCCAACGGTTTCCTCAAGCAGCCGATGACCCGAGACCAGTCTCTCGCAGAATTGCTGCGTCGCCCGGAAATTGTTTACCAGCACATTGCCGACATTGGCGATGATTGTGCGGAAGATCCGGTCGTGGCCGAGCAGGTGGAAATCGAAGTTAAATACGAAGGCTACATTTCCCGTCAGGCGGACGAGATCGAGCGCTTGCGTAAAAACGAGAACACCCGGCTGCCGGTGGATCTGGATTATGAGGTGATCGGCGGTTTATCCAATGAAATTAAGCAAAAGCTGCAGGAAGTGCGCCCGGAAACGGTCGCTCAGGCATCCCGTATCCAAGGGGTTACCCCCGCCGCCATTAGCCAGATTCTGGTTCACCTGAAAAAGCGGGACCTTCTCCGCAAGCAAAGCGCCTGATCCAAACCTATGACTTATCCACAATGGCAGAGCCAGCTCCAAGATGGGCTGGCTGAGATGAAGGTTTCCTTGAGTGATGGCCAGCAACAGCAGTTGCTGGCTTTTCTCGCTCTACTGAACAAATGGAACAAGGCCTACAACCTCACCGCAGTCCGCGATGAACGGGTCATGGTGTCGCGCCAGTTACTGGACAGCCTGAGCATCATGTCTTGGGTAACGACTGATCACCTGCTCGACGTAGGCGCCGGTGGCGGCATGCCCGGCATCCCCCTGGCCATTGTGTTCCCAGATAAACGTTTTACGCTTCTGGACAGCAACGGCAAGAAAACCCGGTTCCTTAACCAGTGCGTATTGGAATTGGGCTTGCAGAACGTAGAAGTTATCCACGGACGTGCTGAAGATTGCCAGCCTGAGCAGCTATTTCGTCAGATCAGTAGCCGGGCGTTTACCGCGCTGGAGAATCTGGTGAGCTGGTGTGAACAACTTTTGGCAGAAGACGGCGAGTTCCTTGCCATGAAAGGTCAGTATCCGGATGATGAAGTAGCTGCCCTTCCAAGCAGTTGGCAGGTAGAATCCAACCATTCTCTGAAGGTCCCCGGTGCCGATGGTGAGCGGCACTTGTTGGTCGTGACCAGACACCCATCATCCCGGTAACCCGCAATAGCAGGAGGCGAATCATGACGCGCGTGATTGCAGTGACCAATCAAAAAGGCGGTGTGGGCAAAACCACCACCTGCGTCAACCTTGCTGCATCGCTGGTTGCGATCAAACGCCGGGTTTTGCTGGTCGATATGGACCCGCAGGGCAATGCCACCATGGGCAGTGGTGTGGATAAAAACACACTTGAGCTGTCTGGCTACGATTTGCTGACCAAACGTGCGACAGCTGAAGAAGTCATGGTAAAAACCGACCCGGCCGGTTTCGACTTGTTGCCGGGTAATGGTGACCTGACGGCCGCCGAGGTTGAGCTGATGAACGAAATTGGTCGTGAGCACCGGTTACGGTTGGCCTTGAGCGATGTTCGCGATAATTACGATTACATCCTGATCGACTGCCCACCTTCATTAAACTTGTTAACGGTGAACTCGCTGTCTGCGGCCGATTCCGTATTGATCCCCATGCAGTGTGAGTACTATGCCTTGGAAGGTTTGGCGGCCTTGATGAACACCGTGGAGCAAATCAAGGAAACCGTGAATCCCCAGCTGGAAATGGAAGGCATCCTGCGTACCATGTACGATCCGCGTAACAGTCTGACGCTCGATGTTTCCGGTCAGTTGCGCGAGTATTTCGGCGACAAAGTGTATCGAGCGGTGATTCCCCGTAACGTACGCCTGGCCGAAGCGCCCAGCTACGGCATGCCGGCGCTGAATTACGATAAGGCTTCCAAGGGCGCCATTGCTTATCTGGCTATGGCCGGTGAGATGGTCCGTCGTCACGGAACAAAAAAGACATCCAGCGCCGTTGCGGTGTAACATAGTTTGCCGTCAGGCAACCATGCATCCATTATTTCACTAGGAAGAATGACAACTACCATGGCGGCGAAGAAGCGAGGCTTGGGCGAACGTGGTTTAGGGGCCCTGTTGCAGGGTTCCAAAGTGAACCTCAATCAGAGCAGCGAAAGCACAACGCGCGACGGCGAGATGCAGGACATTCCTGTTGATCTCATTCAGCGTGGGCGGTATCAACCCCGCCGCGATATGGATCCTGCCGCGTTGCAAGAGCTGTCTGACTCTATTCGCCAGCAGGGTGTTATGCAGCCGGTTGTTGTGCGCGCCATTGACGATGGTCGCTATGAGCTGATTGCCGGCGAACGCCGTTGGCGTGCCACCCAGCTGGCCGAGCTGGACAGCATCCCCGCCATAATTCGCGAAGTGCCGGATGAAGCCGCCATTGCCATGGCGCTGATTGAAAACATCCAGCGTGAAAACCTGAACCCTATTGAAGAAGCCTTTGCCCTTCAGCGGTTGCAAGACGAGTTTGGCCTTACCCAGGCACAAGTCGCCGAAGCTGTGGGTAAGTCCCGCACCACCATAACCAACCTTTTGCGTTTAATCGGGCTAACCGAAGACGTACGTACCATGTTGGAACACGGCGATCTGGAAATGGGCCATGGCCGAGCCATGCTGACCCTTCCGCCCGAGCAGCAAATGCAGGTGGCCCGGCAAGTCGTCGCCAAATCCCTTTCAGTTCGTCAAACGGAAGCACTGGTTCGCCGGCTACAGCAGGAAACCCCTGCCGCGAAAGACGCTGATAAAAAAGCACTGGATCCGAACATTCGAGCCTTGCAAGACGATCTGTCCGATCGGTTGGGTGCCCGGGTCTCTATTGCTCATGGCAAGCGCGGCAAGGGCAAGCTTGTGATTGAGTACACATCGCTGGATGAGCTCGACGGGATTTTAGGCCATATTCGCTAACTCGAATAAATTTAGCAAAATCATCCTAAAGGCCTAGTTTCGATAATAAACACCAGATGTGGTTGCACATTAGGTTGCAGACCACAACTTGTGTGATGCTGAAACGTTGAACGGCTCGATTTGATCAAAAAACACCCTGATTTTCCGTTCGACTCAGTTGAACACCTATCGGTTAACACATATAATTCCGCGCGCTTGGAATGACAGTAGGTGATATGACCCGTTTTAGGAAAGCCATCACGTACGTGCCGCTGGCAAAGTGGCTCACCATAGAGGTGGCGATACTCATCATTCTTAGCCTGTTATGGTTAACAGAAAGTCGTTTGGCCGGTTATTCCGCGTTTACTGGCGGTCTTATTTTTGTCATACCAAACGCGTACTTTGCTCATCGGACCTTTCGGTACCAGGGCGCCCGCCAAATTGATGTGGCGGTAGGTAATATGTTCAGGGCTGAGAGCATCAAGCTCGCCCTAACCGCAATTTTTTTTGCGGCCGTTTTCACTTTAATGGAGCCAGTACATGTACCGGCTCTGTTATTCACTTTTGCTGTGATGGTTGTGTTGGGTACGGCTTTACGCTGGCTCATCCGGCCGCAACCACAGCGATGACTGGACGAGAGCAGTATGGCAGCTGATACCCCAGTAGAGTATATAAAACACCACCTAACCAACCTTACCTATGGCAAGCTTCCGGCTGGCTATGAGCGGGCTGACGGCAGTGTCGTGCAAGAGACCAGTTGGTCATTTGCAAGCACCGCGCAGGAAGCCGCCGACATGGGTTTCATGGCGATTCACGTGGATACCATGGGTTGGTCCCTCGCAATGGGCCTTCTATTTTTGGGTTTGTTCCGTTTTGCCGCTTCTCGGGTAACCGAAGGTGTGCCGAGCGGTCTGCAAAACCTGGTAGAGGTGTGCTTCGAGTTTATCCAGGGTCTTGTGCGTGACGTCTTCCACGGCAAAAACCCTCTGATTGCGCCGCTGGCGCTGACGATTTTCGTCTGGATCTTCCTGATGAACGTCCTGAAGCTGATTCCTGTGGATTTCATTCCGTACGTGGCCCACGCCATGGGCTTGGAATTCTTCAAGATCGTGCCGACCACCGATCCGAACGCGACATTTGGTTTGTCGCTGGGCGTGTTCCTGCTCATCTTGTTCTACAGCTTCAAGGTCAAAGGCGTGAGTGGCTTCACCAAGGAACTGGCCTTTAATCCGTTCAACCATTGGTCTATGGTTCCGGTCAACCTGATGCTTGAAATTTTGGCTCTGATCATCAAGCCAATCAGTCTGGCACTGCGTCTGTTCGGTAACATGTACGCCGGTGAAGTTGTATTTATCCTGATCGCTTTGTTGCCGTTGTGGGCCCAGTGGACACTGAACGTACCTTGGGCTATTTTCCACATTCTGGTTATCCCGCTTCAGGCCTTTATTTTTACTGTGCTTACTGTGGTTTACCTCAGTGCAGCGCACGAAGATCACTGATTTACCCTTAAATAAACAAACCCTTAACTATCTGAAAAAACTGAGGAGTTCTCAATGGAAATGGTATTTATCGCAGCTGCGTTGATCATCGGTCTGGGTGCTTTGGGCGCCGGTATCGGTTTCGGTCTGCTGGGCGGCAAACTGCTCGAGTCTACTGCTCGTCAGCCAGAAATGGCTAACCAGCTGCAAACTAAAGCCTTCATCATGGCCGGTCTGCTTGACGCCGTTCCCATGATCGGTGTTGGTATCGCGATGTACCTGATCTTCGTTGTTGCTGGTTAATAAGACCGCGAATTGAGGGCGTTGGTGTGAGTCACCGCGCCCTATTTCCGGAAACCAGGACGCAACGAATAGCAAGAGGTATATTGCCGTGAATATAAACCTTACGTTGATAGGGCAATCAATTGCCTTCGCTATTTTCGTCTGGTTCTGCGTCAAGTATGTATGGCCGCCGATCACGGCAGCCATGGAAGCGCGCCAGAAGAAAATTGCAGACGGCCTTTCCGCCGCAGACCGTGCATCCCTCGATCTTGAGCTTGCTCAAGAGAAAGCGGCCAAGGAACTGCGCACAGCGAAAGAAGAAGCTGCAGCCCTGATTGACCAGGCCAACAAGCGTGCCGCCCAGATCGTCGAAGCCTCCAAGGACGACGCTCGTAAAGAAGGCGAAAAGCTTATTGAACAGGCCAGGGCAGAAATTCAACAGGAGCGTGTTCAGGCTCGCGACGCACTGAGAAATGAAGTAGCAGCTTTGGCTGTTGCCGGTGCCGAGAAGATTCTGGAAACCTCTGTCGACGGCAAAGCTCACAGCGAGATGCTGGAAAAGCTGGCCGCAGAACTCTAATAGAGGGTCATCATGGCAGAACTAACTACGTTAGCCCGACCCTACGCGAAAGCCGTTTTTAAAGCCGCGCAGGACCAGAACGCCGTTGATCAGTGGGATCAGGCTCTGGCTTTCGCAGCTCAGGTTGCGGCTGACCAAGAGGTAGTGAACATCCTGGCCAATCCTGGCCTGTCTGAGCAACGCAAGGCGGAACTCTTCGCAGACTGTTTTGAAGAGCCGCTGCCTGAAGCACTCAGAAACTTCCTGTTGATTCTTGCTGAAAACAAGCGTCTGGCCCTGTTGCCAGAAGTTTCTGTTTTGTTCGCTCTGTATCGAGCAGATCTTGAGCGATCCGTTAAGCTGACAATCGATACCGCATTCGAGCTGTCTGGCGACGAGCAACAGAAACTGATTGACGCATTGTCCAGAAAGCTGGAGCGCAAGGTTGAGCTTGAAACCGCAGTGGATCAGTC